>DATAYM010000084.1:0-60578 GCA_036272595.1 Caulobacteraceae bacterium | reverse complement strand
GGCACCGGCAAGGAGCTGGTCGCCCGCGCCCTGCACGACATGGGCCGCCGGCGGGACGGCAGGTTCGTGGTCATCAACCTGGCCGCCACCCCGCGCGAGCGGGTCGAGACCGAGCTCTTCGGCAAGGCGGACGGCGACTATGGCAAGCTGGTCGAGGCCGACGGCGGGACCCTGTTCCTCGACGAGATCGGCGACATGCCGCTCGACGCCCAGACCCGGCTCCTGCGGGTGATCGACGGCTCTGAGCCGGCGCTCAACCCGAAGACCAACCGGCGGCCGAACGTGCGGATCATCGCGGCGACCAACCGCGACCTGCGCGGGCTGATCCAGCAGGGGCTGTTCCGCGAGGACCTGTTCTTCCGCCTCAACGTGGCCCCCATCCGCCTGCCGCCGCTGCGCGACCGGGCGGAGGACATCCCCGACCTGGCGCGGGCCTTCCTGCTGCGCGCCAACCGCGAGGGCCTGCCGGCCAAGACCATCGATGCGGCGGCGCTCGACCGGCTGAAGCTGCACCGCTGGCCGGGCAACGTCCGCGAGCTGGAGAACCTGATCCGCCGGGTCTGCGCGCTCTATGGCGAGGACCTGATCACCGCGCGGATCGTCGAGCGCGAGGTCGCCGACCAGCAGCCGCAGGCCGACGGCCAGCAGGGGCCGGAGACGCTCTCCCAGCTGGTCGAGCGCAAGCTCGCGGCCTATTTCGCCGACGAGCCCGACGGCCTGCCGCCGCCCGGCCTCTACGACCGGGTGCTGGAGGAGGTCGAACGGCCGCTGATCCAGCTGACGCTGGCGGCCACCCGCGGCAACCAGCTGCGCGCCGCCGAGATCCTCGGCCTCAACCGCAACACCTTGCGCAAGAAGATCCAGGACCTGGGTGTGGAGATGAGTCGCGGTAAACGGTGATGTTTTCGCAACATACCTGTTGAAACGGGGGCACAGTCCCTCGTAGCTTGCGGCCCATGGCCGCCGACGCGACTTCACCGCAGCAGGACCCGGGTTCGCCGCCGCGCCGCCGCGGCTTGGCCTGGCGCGACCGGATGGCGCCCGGCTCGCCGCTCGGCGTCGGGTTCGCCCTGGCCGCCGCCATGGTCGGGCTTGCGGTCTGGATGGCCTCCTCGGCCCCGGTGACCGGGCCGGTCGGGCCGCCAAGCCGCGCCATCCTGATCGTCCTCAGCCTGAACCTGGTCCTGATCGGGGTGGTGGCCATCGTCACGATGCGCCGGGTATTCGGCCTGGTCGCCGCCCAGAGGGGCGACGCCGGGGCGCGCCTGCACCTGCGCTTCGTCGCCATCTTCGCCACCGCCGCCGTGGCGCCGGCCATCGTCGTGGCCCTGGTCTTCGGCGTCCTGGTCAACCAGAGCGTCGATAGCTGGTTCAGCCACCGGGTCAGCACCGTGGTCGAGAAGGCCGCCAACGTCGCCGGATCCTACGTGCGGGCCCAGAAGCGCTCGATCGGCGAGAACATGGCCGGCATGGCCGATGGCCTAAACCAGTCGGCGGCGGCCCTGCAGCAACGGCCGATCGAGTTCAGCCACCTGTTGTCGCTGCAGGCCTCGCTCAGCGACTTCTCCGCCGCCTATCTGATCGACCGCGACGGCCGCATCCTGGCCCGCGCCGAGGTCGATTCCGCGCCGCCCTACCTCGCGCCGCCGCCGTCGGCGTTCAAAGTCGCCGACACCGGCGACATCGAGGCGCCAGTGTTCAACTCCACCGACCTGATCCGCGCCCTCTATCGCCTGAAGGGCTTCCAGGACGCCTACCTGTACGTGGCGCGGCCGGTCGAGCACGGCATCCTGACCCAGCTCAGCGAAGCGTCGAGCTCACTGGCCGCCTATCGCGACACCGCCGCCAACCGCGGCCGCATCGAGGCGGCGCTGGAGCTCTCCTATCTGGAGACGGTGGTCCTGCTGCTGGTGGGCGCCATCTGGGTCGGCATGGCCGCGGCCAACAGCATCTCCGGCCCGGTCGCCCGGCTGATCCAGGCCGCCGACCGCATCGCCGGCGGCGATCTGACCGCGCGGGTGAACGTTGGACGCGAGCCTGAGGAGCTGAGCGATCTTGCCCGCTCATTCAACAGGATGACCGGCGATCTTCAGACCCAGCAGGCGGCGTTGCGCGCCGCCGGCGCCGAGGCGGAAACCCGCCGCCAGTTCATCGACTCGGTGCTGTCGGGCGTCAGCGCCGGGGTGATCAGCCTCGACCGGCAGGGCCGCATCCTGTCCGCTAATCGCCAGGCCCTGGTGCTGCTGGGCCTGCCGATGGACGGCGCCCAGGGCCAGCCGCTGGCCGACGCGGCGCCCGAGTTCGCCGCGGTGGTCGCCGAGGCGGCCGGCTATGGCGGCGACGCCGAAGCCGAGGTCGACGTGGCGCGCGACAACGACACCCGCCGCCTTCGGGTGCGGGCCAGCGGCCACGCCGACGGCGGCCTGGTGCTGACCTTCGACGACATCACCCGCCTGGTCACCGCCCAGCGCAACGCCGCCTGGAAGGACGTCGCCCGCCGCATAGCCCATGAGATCAAGAACCCGCTGACCCCGATCCAGCTGTCGGCCGAGCGGCTGCGCCGCCGTTACCGCAAGGAGATCACCGGCGATCTGGAGACCTTCGACCGCTGCACCGACACCATAATCCGCCAGGTCGGCGCCGTCACCCGCATGGTCGACGAGTTCTCCGCCTTCGCCCGCATGCCGACCCCCAAGTTCGAGCCGATCGACGCCGCCGAGCTGCTGCGCCAGGCGGTGTTCGCCCAGCGGGTCGGCGATCCGGACACCGAGATCGAGTTGGTCGAGCCGCTGCCGGCGGCGCCGGTGCTCTGCGACGAGCGGATGATCGGCCAGGCCCTGGTCAACGTGCTGAAGAACGCCGGCGAAGCGGTGATGGCCCGCCGGGTCGCCGAACCGGGCCTGAAGGGCCGCATCAAGGCGCGGCTGATCGCGGGCGACGACGACCTTTGCTTCGAGATCGAGGACAACGGCGTCGGGCTGCCCGCCAAGGACCGCGACCGGCTGACCGAACCCTATGTGACCACCCGCGAGAAGGGCACCGGCCTCGGCCTGGCCATCGTCACGCGGATCATGGAAGACCATGGCGGCGCGCTGCAGCTGTTCGACGCGGCCACGCGTCCGGGCGCGCGCGCCGTCCTTCGATTACCTCGCCTGAAGACGGTCGAGCCGACCGCTTCGGTGGAAACAGCCGCGGAGTAGCAGTCCCATGGCCGCCGACATCCTGGTCGTCGACGACGAAGCCGATATTCGTGAACTGGTCGCCGGCATCCTGTCCGACGAGGGCTACGGGGTGCGCACCGCCGCCGACTCCGAGGCCGCCCTGGCCAGTCTCGGCGCGCGCAAGCCCGCCCTCCTGGTCCTCGACATCTGGATGCAGGGCGGCGGCATGGACGGGCTGGAGCTGCTCGACCTGGTCAAGTCGCTGGACCCCGACCTGCCGGTGATCATGATCTCCGGCCATGGCAACATCGAAACCGCGGTCAGCGCCATCAAGCGCGGCGCCTACGACTTCCTGGAAAAGCCGTTCAAGTCCGACCGGCTGCTGCTGGTGGTCGAGCGGGCGCTGGAACAGGCGCAGCTGAAGCGGGAGAACCGGCGCCTGCGCCAGCAGACCTTCGCCCCGGACACCTTCATCGGCCGCTCCGCCGCCGCCCAGCAGGTGCGCCAGCTGATCGGCAAGCTCGGCCCGGCCAACAGCCGGCTCCTGATCTCCGGCCCGCCGGGCTCGGGCAAGGAGCTGGTGGCGCGGCTGATCCACGCCGCCAGCCCGCGCGCCAAGGCCGAGTTCATCGGCATCGGCGCCGCCGGCATGACCCCGGACCGCATGGACCTGGAACTGTTCGGCGAGGAAGGCGAGGGCGGCCGTCCGCGCAAGATCGGCGTCTTCGAGCGCGCCCACGGCGGCTCCCTCTACCTGCAGGAAGTCGCCGACATGCCGCGCGAGACCCAGGGCCGCATCCTGCGTGTGCTGGTCGAACAGCGGTTCCGGCGCGTCGGCGGCGACCAGGAGGTGCAGGTCGACGTGCGGGTGATGTCGTCCACCTCCCGCGACCTGCGTGAGGAGATCGCCGCCGGCCGCTTCCGCGAGGACCTCTATCACCGGCTGAACGTGGTGCCGGTGCATGTGCCGGGCCTGGCCGAGCGTCGCGAGGACATCGCCGAGCTGCTGGAATATTTCATCGAGCGCATCGCCGAGGCCACCGGCCTGGCCCGCCGCAAGCTGAGCGACGACGCCATCGCCATCCTGCAGGTGCATGGCTGGCCGGGCAACGTCCAGCAACTGCGCAACAATGTGGAGCGGATGCTGATCCTGGCCGCCGGCGACCCGGCCGAACCGATCACCGCCGAGATGCTGCCGGCCGAGGTGGCCGCCGCCGGCGACGTCGGACACATCGGCTCCGAACGCATCCTGGCCCGGTCGCTGCGCGACGCGCGCGAGGTGTTCGAGCGGGAATATCTGAAGAACCAGATCGTCCGCTTCGGCGGCAACATCTCGCGCACCGCCAGCTTCATCGGCATGGAGCGCTCGGCGCTGCACCGCAAGCTGAAGTCGCTGGGCGTCGCGCCGGCGCGCATGGACGAGGACGAAGACGCCTGATGGGCCGCGTCGCCTACGTCAACGGCCGCTACCTGCCGCATGGGCAGGCCGTCGTGCACATCGAGGACCGCGGCTTCCAGTTCGCCGACGGTGTCTATGAGTATTTCGCGGTGTTCGGCGGCCGGCTGGCCGACGCCGGCGGCCACCTGGAGCGGCTCTGGCGCTCCCTGGGCGAGATCCGCATCCGCCCCCCGATGAGCGAGGCGGCGCTGTTGGTGGTCATGCGCGAGACCATCCGGCGCAACCGCATCCGCGACGGCTCGGTCTATGTGCAGATCACCCGCGGCACGGCGGCGCGCGACCACGCCTTTCCGCATCCCTCGACGCCGCCGACCCTGGTCGTCACCGGCAAGCTGGTCGACTACGCCGCCGCCCAGGCCAAGGCGGCGAAGGGCGTTGCGGTGATCACCCAGCCCGACCAGCGCTGGGGCCGTTGCGACATCAAGACCGTCGGCCTGCTCCCCAATGCGCTGGCCAAGCAGGCGGCGCGCGAGGCGGGCGCGGAAGAGGCCTGGATGGTCGACGAGCTGGGCTTCGTCACCGAGGGCGCCTCGACCAACGCCTGGATCATCGACGCCGACGGATCCCTGCGCACCCGCGACACCAACGCCAACATCCTGCGCGGCATCACCCGCAAGACCCTGATCGATCTGGCCGCCGAGGAAGGCATCGCCGTCTCCCAGCGGCCCTTCACCATCGAAGACGCCAGGAACGCGCGGGAAGCCTTCATGACCGCCGCCTCGACCCTGGTCATGCCGGTGACCCGCATCGACGGCCATCCGATCGGCGACGGCAAGCCGGGACCTGTCGGTCTGCGCCTGCGCGCCCTATATGAGCAAAACGCCCGCGCGACCGCTCGCTGAGGCGATGGCCGGTTGCGGGGGTCCGCAAAGCCAGACTAGATCGAACTCGTGTGTGGAAGCGTTTGGCTTCCGAGAACAACAAGGAGCGCCAGCGCGCCATGACGACGACCACGGAAAAGAAGCAGAACCTGCAGGACACCTTCCTGAACTCGGTTCGCAAGTCGAAAACCCCGCTCACCATCTTCCTCGTCAACGGCGTCAAGCTGCAAGGCGTGGTCTCGTGGTTCGACAATTTCTGCGTGCTGCTGCGCCGCGACGGCCAATCGCAGCTGGTCTACAAGCACGCCATCTCCACCATCATGCCGGCCCAACCGGTTCAGCTCTATGAGCCCGGGCCCGATCAGGACAACGATTGAACTCACGTAGCATCGACCACCGGCCGCCCGTCGAGACGGCCCTCGTCCTCCACCCCGTCCGCTCGTCCGGCCACGGGTCCGGTCAAACGCAGACCCCGCGCGACCCAGGCTTGCGCCTGGACGAGGCCGTCGGCTTGGCCCAGGCGCTCGACCTGGAGATCAAGGGCGCCGAGCTGGTCCCGATCCGCGCGCCGGCGCCCGCCACCCTGTTCGGCAAGGGCAAAGTGGCCGAGATCGGCGAACGCTGCGCCGCCGAAGGCGTCGACGTGGTGGTGGTCGACGACGCCCTGACGCCGATCCAGCAGCGCAACCTGGAGCGCGCCTGGAAGGTCAAGGTCATCGACCGCACCGGCCTGATCCTGGAGATCTTCGGCCGCCGCGCCCGCACCCGCGAAGGCCGGCTGCAGGTGGAGCTGGCCCGGCTGGCCTACGAGCGCTCGCGTCTGGTCAAGACCTGGACCCACCTGGAGCGCCAGCGCGGCGGCCTGGGCGCCATGAGCGGCCCTGGCGAAACCCAGATCGAGACCGACCGGCGGCTGCTCACCGCCCGGGTCGCCAAGCTGAAGCGCGAACTGGCCGAGGTGCGCCGCACCCGGCGGCTGCAACGCGACGCCCGCCGCCGCGCGCCGCACCCGACCATCGCCCTGGTCGGCTACACCAACGCCGGCAAGTCGACCCTGTTCAACCGCCTCACCGAAGCCAAGGTCGAGGCGCGCGACATGCTGTTCGCCACCCTGGACCCGACGGTGCGGGCGTTGCGCCTGCCCGACGGGCGGCCGGCCATGCTGTCGGACACGGTGGGTTTCATCTCCGACCTGCCGCACGAGCTGGTCGAAGCCTTCCGCGCCACCCTGGAGGCGGTGCGCGAGGCCGACGTCATCGTCCATGTCCGCGACATCGCCGGGGAGGACAGCGAGGCCCAGGCCGAGGATGTCCGCAAGGTGCTGGCCGAGCTGGACGCCGGCGCCGAGGCCGGCCAGGTGCTGATCGAGGCCTGGAACAAGATCGACCTGCTGCCGGCCGAAGACCAGGGCGTGCTGATGGCCCGCGCCAGGCGGGTCAGGACCGGCGAGCCGGCCGCCTTTCCGATCTCGGCGGTGACCGGGGCTGGAACCGCCGCGCTGCTGCGGGGGCTGGCCGAACGGATCGATTCCGGCGAGCCGGTCGAGGCCATGCTGGGCGCCGGCGACGGCCAGGCCATGGCCTGGCTCTATCGCCATGGCCGCATCCTCACCCGCGAAGACGAGGACGACGGTGTCGTACGCTTGTCGGTGCGCCTCGACGGCCCGGCGCTTGGCCGCTTCGAGCGGCTGTTCCCCGACGCCCTGGTGAGGGCTGCGGCGGAGTAGGGCGCGGGTTGTTCTCTTTTTGTTCTTGCGAGCATGATTCGGCAAGCCTAGGGTGAGGCCCTCCAGACGAGGGGGCCATGACCGTGCTGCTGTCCAATGCGGGTTTCCACAGGGCCTGCGCTTTCGTTGAAGACCACGGGCGCCCGCTCGACGCGGCCCTGCTGCGCTACGAGCTGGGCGAGGGCCCGGCCGAGGCGGTGCTGACCGCGCTGGCGGCCTACCAGAACCCGGACGGCGGCTTCGGCCACGGCCTGGAGCCGGACATGGCGACGCCGGCCTCCAGCGCCATCGGCGCCAGCGTCGGCTTGCGCTTCCTGCGCCGCATCGAGGCCGGCGGCGGCCATCCGATGGTCAGAGCCGCCCTGGACTGGCTCGAGGCGAGCTTCGACTGCGACGCCGGCGTCTGGCCGATCATCACCGCGGCGGTGGACGAGGGCCCGCACGCGCCCTGGTGGGCCTGGTCGCGAGACTTGGCGGAGAGCTGGAACGGCTTTCGCTTCAACCCCAGCGCCGAACTGCTGGCCTGTCTCTATGCCTGGCGCGCCGACGCCCCGCCGGCGCTGGTGGAGGCCGCCGAGGCGCGGATGCGGCGAACCCTCGCCGATACCGAGGTCATCGAGGGCGCCTATGACCTCAAATGCGCCGTTCGCCTGGCCGAGACCGAGAGCGCGCCGGCCGACCTGCGTCAGCGCCTGACCGACCTCGTCGCCCGCTCGGCCCTGGCCTCGGATCCGGCCGATCCGCACGCCGCGGTGCTGGAACTCGCACCGGCGCCGGCGAGCCTCTTGGCGGCGCCCCTGGCCGACCGCATCGAGGCAGCTCTCGACGCCCTGGTCGCCGCCCAGCAGCCCGACGGCGGCTGGCCGGTCTTCTGGGACTGGAGCTTCGTCGACGCCGCCGCCTGGACCAAGGCCAGGCACGACTGGCGCGGCTGGATCACCCGCGACGCCATCGAGGCCCTGCGGGCGTGGGGGCGGGTGGAAGGGAGCTGAGGCTCTGTCGCCTGGATCGATAAGGAACAAAGGCTTAGCGGCATGTCCGAACTATTCTTATTCGATGAGCCGCCCCGGGCAAGACGACGCAACCGCTCGGCGGGCGATGGCTTCGCGCCACGCGACATGGTGCTCTTCCTCGTCCACCTTGACGAACCCGCGGCGGCGTCCGCGAACCGACTGGCGCGCGAGGTGATCGGCGAGAATGGCTTCAGAGGCGGACCCCATTCCAATCTTCATTTCACGCTTCACCCGATAGACGACTTCGCGGCTGTCCAACCTTGGCTTTTCGACATCCTGTTCCAGGTCGGCGATGCGGTGAATCATCGCCGCTTCGAGGTGATGTGCGATCAGCTGATGCGGTGGAGTTCGGAGCCTCGCGGGCCGTTGGTGATGATCCCAGGCCAGGGCGGATCGGAGCTGAAAGCCGTTTTCCGGCAGATCCGCGCCGGGTTGGACTTCCTGGCGCCGCGCCTGTTCCCGAAGTGGTCCTTCAGCCCGCACGTGACCTTGGCGCATACGCCGATGCTCGACAGACGGACCATCGCGCCGATCGGCTGGACCGTCGGGGAGTTCTGCCTCGTGCGCAGCATCCAGGCAGAGGCGAGACATATCGTCCTGCGCCGTTGGCCGCTTCGCGAGTAGTCGGGGCGACGCTCCAGCGAGAGGTCTAAGGGCGCTCCGCCGCCTTCGCCGCGTTCCACAGGCCGTCCATTTCCGCCAAGTCCGATTGCTCGGGCGTTCTGCCCCTGGCGGCAAGGGCTTGCTCGATGGCGTTGAAGCGGCGGGTGAACTTGGCGTTGGTGGAGCGCAGCGCGTCTTCCGGGTCGATCTCCAGCATGCGGGCCAGGTTGGCGACCACGAACAGCACATCGCCCATTTCGTCGCGCATCTTGGCGCGGTCGCCGGCGGCGACCTCGACGGCCAATTCGCCCAGCTCCTCGTGCAGCTTCTCGATCACCGCTTCCGGCGTCGCCCAGGTGAAGCCGACGCGGGCGGCGCGCCTGGTCAGCTTCTCGGCGCGGGTCAGGGCGGGCAGGGCGCTCGGCACCCCGTCCAGCAGGCTTTTCACCTCGCCCCTGGCGGCGCGCTCCTCGGCCTTGATCGCCTCCCAAGCCACCGTCTGCTCGGCGGAGTTGCGGTGGCTGGCCTCGCCAAACACATGAGGATGACGGCGGATCATCTTGCCGCAGATCGCTTCGGCGACATCGGCGAAGGCGAAGGCGCCCCGTTCCTCAGCCATGCGCGAATGGAACACCACCTGCAGCAGAAGATCGCCCAGTTCGTCGCGCAATTCATCGAGGCTGCCCCGCTCGATGGCGTCGGAGACCTCATAGGCCTCCTCGATCGTATAGGGGGCGATGGTGGCGAAGGTCTGCTCCAGGTCCCAGGCGCAGCCGCCGTCCGGATCGCGCAGGCGCGCCATGATGGCCAGCAGGCGGGCTAGGGGATCGGCGTCGCTGGGCGCGGGCTGCATCGGCTTTCGGACTCCATGGCGGGCGATCCTAGGTGGACCGAGCCGCCCGGAGCCCGCAAGCGCGAAGTCGCCGGCCGGCGCCGGTCAGTCGGGATAGTTCAGCGACGGGTACCAGTCCGGCCGACGCCCTTCGGGCGTCAGGTCCAGGATGCTCCAGATCGGCATGGTTTCATTGGCGGTGCGCGGATCCTGGCCCGGGTCGGCGGTCTCGAAACCCATCTCATGGCTCCAGAACAGCCGGATCACCCCGTCGCGGCGGGTGAAGACGTTGAACGCCGGCACGTCGGCGTCCTCGGCGCTGACATAGGCGCGGGTATAGTCGCCGCTCGGGTCGGAATAGAGCTTCAGATCGCGCCAGCCGCGCTCTCTCCTGACCGCGGTCAGCCGCTCGATCGGCGAGCGGGCGACGATCGCCATGGCGATGTTCTGCTCGATGTCCTTGGCCTCGCCATCCAGGGCCGACAGCTGCGAGGTGCACATGGGGCAGGGCCGGGCGCGCTGCGGCCCGAACATGTAGCTGTAGAGGAACAGGGTCTCTTTATCGCCGAACAGGTCGGCGAGGCTCACCGGTCCGTTCTCACCCTCGAACTGGAAGGACTGGGTGACCTCGCCGCCCGGCGGCAGGGCGCGGCGTTGCTCCGCCACCCGCTCGATATGCCGGCGAACCTCGATCTCCTCGGCCAGCAGGGCGTTGCGCGCGGCGCGATATTCCGCGCTCTCGTTGGGAAACCGCGCGCTATTCTTCGCCGCCAATTCCCTGGCCGGCGTGAGCGTCTGATCCTTGGCCATGACTTTCCCTGACAATAGTTGATATCAACCTATTATCCGGGCGGCCCTGGTCCCGCAATCCGCTATCCTTTACGCATGGTCCAACTCGAGCGGCGATTTGCCGGCGATCGGGGAGGGTCTTATGGCGCAGATGCTCCAGCCAGCGGACGTCGCGGCGGCGTTCCAGTCGGCCTGGAACGACCACGACATGACAGCGTTTGGGGCCCTGTTTCACGACGACGCCACATTCGTGAACCGGTTCGCCACCTTCACGCGCGGGGTGGACGGGATCGTCGCGCTCCATCGTGGGATTCATGAGACGATCTATCGCGACTCCACGATGGAGAACGAGATCATCGGGATCGACGTGATCGCCGAGGGCGTCGCGGTCGTGCACTTCTGGTGCCGCCTCAGCATTGGCGTCGCTCATCCCGCCGGTCCGCATCAGGTGGATACGTTGCTGCTGGTGGTCGTCACCCGGCGCGATGGCGCCTGGCGCATCCAGGCGGCCGAGAATGTCGGCCTGGCCAATCCCCGGACCGGCGCGGCGATGCTGAGGGATTGAGCGCGCAAGCCTCGGTCCGGAACCGAGCGGCTTCATGGACGCCGGCCGCGCCATCAAAGTGACTCCGCGCCGGCCTAAGTCCGAGGGCAGGGCGGCGCGCCGGTGGAAGAAGGCGACAAACCATGACCAGTCTGACGATCGATGCGGGCGATGACCGGCTCGAGGGGATGTACGGCTGGCTGGAGCAGCATCCCGGCTCGCCCGTGGAGTTCTGGGGGCTGGAAGACGGCCGCCGGTTCGCGCTGCTGGCCTACGGCGACGGCGGCGACGACGCCTTCGGGTGGAGCAACTGGGCGACCAAGGCCGCCGAGGATCCGAGCGAGCTGGTGGGCCTGTTCGATCAGGTCGAGATCGTCGTCGCCGAGGAGGTCGCCACGGCCCTCCAGGCGGCGTTCCCCGGCATCCACAGAGCCGTTTAAGGTCCAGCGACTGCGGGACGGGCAGGGCGGCGGGCTGGCCGCGCCGTCACGGGGGCGCGGTGTTGGACCCGCGCCTGGCCAGGGCGGCGCCGCATGCGGCGAGCGCGGTCAGCAAGCCAGCGACGGTGATAATGTAGCCGTACTGCAGGTCGACCTGACCGACGGCGTTGACGGGCCGTTCGACCGGGGCGGCGCCGGCGCTCTGGGCCGTGACGCCGATGTCCGACACGCCGACGACGCTGGCCGCCAGGGCGACGATCGCGGCGGCGGCCATGGCGACGATCGCCCGGCGCCCCGTCAGCAGGAAGCTCACGACCAGTCCGAGAACCACCGCCGCCAGCGACAGGACGACCCACAGGTCCGGACGGCCTAGCTGGTTGCCGGTGGCCAGGTCGATGCCGGTCAGGCGGCCGACCGGCTGGCCGGCGCAGGATACGAGCACCCACGGAAAGACAAACCCAAGCAACGCGATCAGTTTCGCCAGCCGCGCCAGATTGAGACCGGTGATCATGCCGGGCCTCCGCCCAGGGTCCTGTCCCTCAACGGGCTTGCGAAGGCGCCGTTCCAATTGCCGCGGACGGCAAGCCGGCGCCCCTAGGGACTACGAGCGCGTCCTATCGGCGGCCGCGAAGTGCGCGATCTGGTCGGCATGGGCCTTCTTGAACGCGGGGCGCTCCGTGATCCGGGTCACATAGGATTCCGTCGCCGGTCGATCGCCGAAAGCGCGAACTCTTGTGACGCGAAGGGCGTCGGCCATCAGCAGATCCGCGGCGGTGAAGCGGTCGGCGGCCAGCCATTGCCGCTCTTTCAGGACGCTCTCCATGTGGTCGAGGCGGCTTTCCAACCAGCCGGTAAGAGGATTGTCGCTCGCGCCGGTCACTTCCAGGAACCACCAGGGAACCGTAACCATCTCGATCGAATTGAGCGCGGCGATCGTCCATTGCAGCGTTTGAGATTCTCCGACCGGATCGCGCGGCATCAGGTTTTCGCTTTTTCGGGCGAGATGCAGCAGCCCCGCGCCACTTTCGAATATCTCGAGCTCGCCGTCGCTCAGGAACGGGACCTGGCCGAAGGGCTGAAGCGCCAAATGGGCGGGACCGCGGTCGTCGAAGGGGACGGTTCGCACGGAATAGGCAAGCTGGGCTTCCTCGCACGCCCACCTCAGCCGTATGTCGCGCACAAAACCGCGGGGGCCTTCGGGCACCCAATCATAGGTCCAGACGACGGGCTCGCTCATACTGTCGATCCATGCTGAAGGGCGGCTACATCCGTTGTCTACGCCGGTTAGAGATGTCGCGCCTGCTGCCATTTAGAGATGTCGCAGTGGGATAGGTGAGGGGAGCGGGCGGGCGCGGAGCCCTCCAACCGCGCAGAGCCCGACCGCTCCCCTCCGCACCGCCGTTGAAGCTATGTCTTTGTTTTCCGAGTGCGCCGGTAGGCGCGCGAGGCACGTAGGTTGTTCATCGGCGGCTTGGCCAGAATGCGAGCTGATTGGATGCCCGCCGACCCACTACGATCCAGCCGGTATTGCCTTCCGAAGTTCAGCGACAAGCAAGGATTTTACGAATTCAATATTGGCTTCGAGCCATCGACGCCCCGCTGTTGAAAGCGGAACATAAGGCGCTGCCTCGGCCAGAATATTGTCGATGCAACGCCCCGCGTCCTCTGGCTCTTCAAAGCCTCCTGCGAGCATCGGGTCGACTAACTCCGTTAACAGCTGCGGAGCGAGATTTGCGCGAAGAGAGCAAGCATGGCTGGTGATCGCCAGAACTTCTTGGAGGTAACACCAGACGTTAGTGGGCCAAAAAGCCTCTCTCACCCTTGCAAGAAAGATCTCATCGGGCACGCGAGTGCCAGAATTTCTTTCAGTATCAAAGAACTCCGCCAGCAAAGCTAGCCGGCGCGGTTCTTGCCATTCGCTGATTAGGCCGTGCTCCATTTCGCCAAGCTTGCACGGGGAAAGGAGGACCACAACGATCCAAATTGCCGAAAAGCCGCGGCGACGGGGTCGAACTGTGACGCTCAGCCCACGCTGAACATGTGTCTGGTCTGGTCGCGGCGCTTCGGCCCCTTGCTGGTGCGCATGCCGGGCGGCTCGGTCTGCTGGCTCTCGCGGATCAGATTGAGTAGGCCGCCCAGGCGCTTGTTCTCGAGCACGGCCGTCTCCGTGACGCGCCTCAGCTTGTCGAAGGTCCGATAGGGCATGCTGCGGCCCTTGTAGCGGACCTCCAGACGGCCATCAGGGAAGTCCACGACCTCGACCCGGCGGCCAATCGCGGCCTGGGCGAACTCCGACGGCTCGATCATGAAAAGGATGTTGTCGTACTGGAGCGTGAGGGACTGCGACAGCGTCCGCTCGGCGCGCCAGGTGAAGGCTTCGTCGAGCCGATCCCGATCCTGCATGGGCCGGTGCAGGTTCTTGTCGTTGAACGGCGCCTTGGCGAAGCGGGCGTTGTAGTCAGCCATGAACCCCGGCAGGAAGGCGTTGCCGTCGTCCATGGTGCTGACGCCGGCGAGGCGAAGCTCCTTCACCAGCCGGTCCTGCAAGGTCTTGTTGGCTCGCTCGACGCGGCCCTTGGCCTGGCTGGAGTTGGCGCAGATGATCTCGATGCTCAGCGCCTTCAGGGCGCGCCCGAACTGGGTCATGCCATCGCCGTGCAGGCCGCTGGGCTTGTTGACCCGGAAGACGGCGTGCTTGTCGGTGTAGAAGGCCACGGGCTTGCCGTGCTGCTCAAGATACCGCTGGGTGGCGTTGAAATAGGCGAAGGTCGACTCCGACTGGACGAACTGCAGGTGCATCAGCCGGCTGGTGGCGTCGTCGATGAAGACGAGCAGGGTGCATTGCGGCCCGCGATCCTCGAACCACCAGTGCTCCGAGCCGTCGACCTGGACCAGTTCGCCGACGCACTCGCGCCGATATCGCGGCTGGTAGACCCGGCCGCGGCGCTTCACGCGGTCCGCCCAGAGGCCGGCCTCAAGCATCCAGACCCGAAGGGTCTCGCGGGAAATAGTGAGGCCGTGCTGCTCGCGGAGCTTCTCGGCAGCCAACGTCGGGCCGAAGTCGGCGTAGCGCTCCTTGACGATGGCCATAGCCGCCAGGCGCACGTCATCGGGCGTCCTGCGGTTACTGGGCTGGCAGCGCTTCTTCGAGATGAGGCCATCGGCGCCGCGGAGGCGGTAGGCCTTCAGCAGTCGCCAGACCTGTCGCTCAGTGAGCCCGAGGACCTGGGCGGCGGCGCGCACCGGCATCCGCTCGAGGTCCACGTCTCGCAAAATCTCGTACTTGGTCAGCTCCGCATCGCTCATGATCCGCACCGGCATGAAGGTCATCTCCCATGGACCGGCGGATGGTCGGGGAGACTGACGTCTCTAACTTGCTCGGCACTGACATTTGCATTTTGCTGCTACATCTACATTGCGTCTAAGATAGATTATCGGCAATTTTGATGCAGCCGTCTTGGCCGATGACTATTCCGCGGCCTCCTCGTGCGGCACGCGGAAGCGCAGCCCGTCATAGGCCGGTTCGACGCCTGGCGGCAGTTCCGCCTGCAAGGTCTTGAAATCCATGTCGATATGCATGTTGGTCAAGATGGTGCGCTCGGGCTTCAGCTCCGCCACCCAGTCCAGCGTCCTGGCCAGATGCGCATGGGTCGGGTGCGGCGTGTAGCGCAGCGCGTCGACGATCCAGACCTTCAGCCCGGCGAGCGCCCGCATGGCGTCCGGCGGCAGGCCGACCACGTCGCTGGAATAGGCCACGTCGCCGAACCGGTAGCCGACCGAGCGCACGCCGCCGTGGTCCTGGTCGAAGGTGACCACCGGAACGGCGCCCGACGGCCCCTCGATCGCCCAGCGCGTCCCGTGCGCCGGGATCAGATGATCGTCGCAGATGGGCGGATAACCGGCCTCGCCCTTGAAGATGTAGCCGAACCGCCGCATCAGCGTCGCGTGGGTGGCGGCGTCCATGTAGCAGGGCGTGCGGCGACGGTTGCGCAGGGCGAAGGCGCGCACGTCGTCGATGCCGTGCACCTGATCGGCGTGGTCGTGGGTGTAGAGCACCGCGTCCAGCCGCCTGGCCCCGGCGCCGGCGGTCTGCAGCCGCAGGTCCGGCGAGGTGTCGACCAGCACGGTGGTCTCCTGTTCGGCGCCCTCGGGCGACGGGCGGCGCACCAGCAGCGAGCAGCGTGAGCGCCGATTGCGCGGATCGGCCGGATCGCAGACGCCCCAATTGCCGTCCGCCCGCGGCACGCCGGCGGAGGAGCCGCAGCCCAGGACGGTGAACTCCAGCTGGCCGCTCACGGGCGCGTTCCTCATGGGCTCTGTGCTCATGGGCGCGGTATCCGATCGAACAGGGCGAAGAAGGCGGCCTCGGTCTTCGCCTCGGCCTCGTCCAGGCCCCAGCCCCTCACCTCGGCCAGCTTGGCCAGGACGTGAGGCAGGAAGGCCGGCTCGTTGCGCCGCCCGCGCATCGGGACGGGCGCGAGATAGGGGCAGTCGGTTTCGGCGACGATGCGGTCCTGCGGCATGTCGCGGATCACCGCCCTCACCGCCTCCGCCGCCTTGAAGGTGGCGATGCCGGAGACCGAGAACCAGGCGCCCAGCGCCGCCGCCCGGCGCGCCAGCTCCGGGCCGCTGGTGTAGCAGTGCAGCAGGATCTTGAACGGCCCCTTGGCGTGTTCTTCCTCAAGGATTTCAGCCATTTCCTCGTCGGCGTCTCGGGAATGCACGATCAGCGGCAAGCCGGTCTCACGCGCCGCTTTTATGTGGATAAGAAAGATCGCGCGTTGCGCATCGCGTGGGCTGTGGTCATAGAAGAAGTCCAGCCCGGTCTCCCCGATTCCGACGACGCGGCCCTGTGCACGGCTGGTAAGATCGTCAACGCTGAGCGTAAGATTTTCTTTCGCCTCGTGCGGATGCGTGCCGACGCTGCACCAGATGTCCCCATGCGTGTCGGCGATTTGGCGCACCGGATCGAACGCCGAAACCCGATCGCAAATGGTCACCATCAGGCCGATCCCCGCCTCGCGGGCGCGGGCGATGACGGCCTCGCGGTCTTCGGCGAACTGCGGCGCCGTCAGGTTGACGTGGCTGTCGATCAGCATCTTCGACGATCAGCTCCCGGCCGCGGCGCGAAGGTCGCCGAGCGCGGTCCAGAAGGCGTCGGCGCGGTCGAGGTTGAGTCCCTCCACCTCGCGTGGCAGAGCGACGAGTTTCGACCAGGCCTCGGCCCAGCGGTCGCTGTCGCGGCTGCCCTCGGCCGCGGCCAGTTCGGCGCGCAGCCGCACGTGGTCGCTCAGCCGGTCGAACAGCAGGCTGAACCGTTGCATCCCCTCCCCGCCGCGGAACCCGTCGGCCAGGGCCTGCAGCGCCGGAACATCGACCTCGGGCAGGCGGCGGACCAGTTCTCGGGCGGCCTTGTCGACGGCGACGGCGCCGCTGGCGGCCAGGTCCAGGGCCCGTCCCGGCGATCCGCGGCTCATCCGCGCCAGGCTCAGCGCTTCCTCGGCCGAGAGGTCCGCGCGGGCCTGGACGAAGGCGGCGACCTCGGCTTCCGGCCACGGCGCGAAGCGCAGGCCGCGGCAGCGGGAGCGGATGGTGGGCAGAAGGCCCCCTGGCGCATGGCTGATCAGGAACAGAACGCCGCGCTCGGGCGGTTCCTCCAATGTCTTCAGCAAGGCATTGGCGGCGCTCGGATTCATATCGTCCACCGCATCCACGATGGCGACGCGGAATCCGCCCATGGACGGCGACTTGGAGAAGAACTCCGGCAGGCGGCGCGCCTCCTCCACCGGGATCACCTTGCGCACCTTGCCGTCCTCGCCGACCCGCTCCAGCACCATCAGGTCCGGATGCGAGCGGGCCGCGACCTGACGGCAGACGCGGTCGTCCGGCGAGGCGCCGAGCAGCCCGTACGCCGGATCGGGCGCCGCGCCCAGCAGCCGCCGCGCGGCGCGATAGGCGAAGGTCGCCTTGCCGATCCCCTCCGGCCCGGTCAGCAGCCAGCCATGGTGCAGCCGCCCCCGCGCCAGGGCGCCGGCGAAGGCCGCCTCCACCGCCTCGCCGCGCTCATAGGCGTGGACGTCGCGGGGATGGGCGATCTCGATCGCGTCAGCCAAGGATCCCGTCCCCCAGCCGCGCGGCGACCACGTCCCAGATCCGCGCCGCCACCGCCTCCAGGTCGCCCTCGGCCGACAGCACCGCGCACCGCTCCGGCTCGCGCCTGGCGATGTCGAGGAAGGCGGCGCGCAGCCGCTCGTGGAAGTCCAGGCCCTTGGATTCGAACCGCCCCTCCCCGCCGGCGCGGCCCGCGGCGCGGGCCAGGCCGGCTTCGACGGGCATGTCGAGGATGAGCGTCAGGTCCGGCGTCACCGCCCCCACCACCTCGCGCTCCAGCACCCCGATCAGCGCCGCCGGCGCGCCGCCGCCGGCGCCCTGGTAGGCGCGGGTGGAGTCGAAGAACCGGTCGGAGATCACCCAGGTCCCGCGCTCGAGCGCCGGGGCGATCAGGCGCTCGATATGGTCGCGGCGCGCGGCGTACATCAGCAGGGTCTCGCTGATGGCCGACCAGCGATCGGCCGCGCCCTCGACCAGCAGCGCCCGGATCGCCTCGGCCCCCGGCGAGCCGCCCGGCTCGCGGGTCAGCACCACCTCGCGGCCGCCGGCGCGGAGCCGGTCGGCCAGCAGCCGCGCCTGGGTCGACTTGCCGGCGCCCTCGCCGCCTTCGAGGCTGATGAAACGTCCCTTGGCCATGCCCGCCGCACATTGGCCGCTTCGCGCCCGTGCGCAAGCGCTCGGCGGCTGGAGCGGCTCAATAGGGCCTGATATGGGGGGCGGCGCTAAGGACGGGTGGCCGAGTGGTTTAAGGCAGCGGTCTTGAAAACCGCCGTGGGTGCAAGCCCACCGTGGGTTCGAATCCCACCCCGTCCGCCAGGGCCAAGTCCGTACTATTCGCGGCCCGCGGGCCGGCCTCCCAGCCCTAAGCGGCCCGGCCGCGCCGCGCTCCGGCGGCGGTCGGGCGTCGGGTGCGGGTCAGGTTCGGCGACCAAGTCGGCGAGGTCCGCTCGTCGATCAGCGGTCGGCAGACGGCTTCGATATCCTTCACCGCCTGCGCCAGCCGTTGGGCGACGCGGTCCTCCGCCGCGCCCCAGCCGATGGCCGACTCCCAGGCGTCCCGACCCGCCTTCGTCTCGAGGGTCTCGGGCTTGCCCTGCGCCCGGATCAGTTTGTCGGCCGCGCTAATGACCTCGGACTGCAACGCGCGGATCTCGTCGAAGGGACGCGCCGCCTCTTCGCCGAAATAGGCCATGAACCGGTACCGGCTCGCCTGCAGGTCCGAGAAGATCTGGCTCTCCTGGGCCAGCCGCTCCACCGGTGCGAAGGCGCGGCGTCTTTCGCTGACGTCATGGGCCGTCTCCCCGGCCGGCGCCGCCACTTCCCGGTCGTCGCTTCGGATCGGGAAGCGCGCCCAGGTGAGGATGTCGCGGGCGCGATAGAACTGCGCCAGCACCTCTTCGGCGAGTTCGGCTTTGCGTCGCCCGACGGTCTCGAGTCGCCAGGCGTTGAGCCCGCGCAGCGCCGCGATTCCGGCGAGGATGGTCGCGACGCCGGTGAGCAGCGTGCCGATGGCCTCAACCCAGGCAGCTTCCAGGACCATGGCCGCGTTCCCACGAAAGCGGCCAACTTAGCACGGCCGGGCCCGGCGGCGCCGGTCGTGATCGCTGACCTCATCGTTCGAGCGCGAGCCCTCGGGCCGCCGCGCGCCAGGAGGCGCGTGAACGCGAACGCTTGAGCTAATGTGCACGGCGATGAGTCGACGATCCGTCCATCCCCCGGTCTGGCTGCTCGGCTTTGGCTTTTGGCCGCTGGGGATCAACGCCGCGCTGCTCTTGATCACCATGCCGCAGCTGCTCGCGGCCGAGCACACGCCGGAGACGCGGATCGCGGCGATCACGTCGATGGCGCTGGCCCCGGGGTTCGTCAGTTTCCTTTTGGCTCCGATTCTCGACTGGGGAGTCTCGCGGCGGACCTGGGCGGTGATCTTCACGCTCGTGACCGGGGTCGGTTGCGCCGCGGCCTTTCTGTGCGTCCGGCGGCTGGAGCTGTTGCCGATCCTGTTCTTCGCATCCAACCTCGGCGCCTACCTGGTCTCGGCGGCCTGCGGCGGCTGGTTCGGCGAACTGGTCGCCCGCGACGAGCAGGGCGCGCTCGGGTCCTGGTTCGCGGCGGTGAACATCGCCTCGGGCGGCCTCGCCGCGGCGATCGCCATCCCCGTCTTCCGCGGCCTGCCGCAGCCCCTCGGCGCCCTGGCGCTCGGCGGTCTCAGCCTTTTGGCGCTCCCGCTCTTCCTGACGACGCCCTGCCCGCCCCCCGACGCGCGGCTGGCCCGCGAAGGCTTCGTCGCCTTCGCCCGCGACGTCGGCCGCGTGGTGCGAAAGCCCATCGTGCTCTGGACCCTGCTGCTGTTCATTTTCCCCGCCACGGCCTTCGCCCTGACCAACTCGCTGTCGGGTTTCGCCGGCGACTTCCACACCGGCGAAGTCCTGGCCGGGCTGATCGGCGGCGCGGGCGTGACCGTGGCGGGCGTGATCGGCAGCCTCGTCGCGCCCAGGCTCGGCGCCGGCCTTCGACCCCGCGTCCTCTATCTGGTGCTCGGCCTCGTCGGCGCCGGCTTCAGCTTCGCGCTGATCGGTCTGCCGAGGACCCCCCTGCTGTTCGGGATCGCGCTGCTGGGCGAGAACCTCTTCCAGGCGGCGGCGTTCGCCGTCTCCAACCTGATCGCACTGAACACCCTGGGCGAGGACAATCCGCTGGCCGCGACCCAGTTCGGGCTGCTGTTCGCCTCCAGTTCGGTCCCCCTGACCTATATGCAGATGATCGACGGCGCGGCCTTCACGGCGCACGGGCTCAACGGTGGCCTGTTCGCCGACGCGGCCTTGACGGCGCTGTCCTGCATCGTCCTCGCCCTCATCCTGCGCGCCTGCCGCGCCCCGGTGGCCCGCGCCGAGGCGGCCTGACCGTCCCTCGGGTCAGTGATCCGTCGGCGATGGCGGCGCGGCGCTTACGGGCTGGCGCTGCTGCTCCCGGGTCTTGCTTTCACCTGTCGCCGCGGGCTCGGCCGCGGTCGGCTCCAGGCCCGCCGCCACGGCGTCGTCGACCTTTTCCAGCCAGACGAACTCCAGCTTCTCCCGCGCCTCACGCGGGATCTCGTCGAAATCGCGCCGGTTGCGGGCCGGCAGCATCACCCGCGTCAGGCCGGCCGCGGCCGCGGCCACTACCTTCTCCTTGATGCCGCCCACCGGCAGGACCAGGCCGCGCAGGCTGATCTCGCCGGTCATGGCCGTGTCGCTGCGCACGTTGCGGCCGGTCAGCAGCGAGGCCAGGGCCATGAACATGGCGACGCCGGCGCTGGGCCCGTCCTTTGGCGTCGCGCCGGCCGGCACGTGGACGTGGATGTCGTTCTTGGCGAACTCGGCGGGGTCCAGGCCCAGGCCGGCGCTCTCCGACTTGACCAGGCTGAGCGCCGCCTGGGCGCTTTCCTTCATGACGTCGCCCAGTTGGCCGGTGAGGATCAGCTGGCCCCGGCCCGGGCTCTTCGCCGCCTCGATGAACAGGATGTCGCCGCCGACCGGCGTCCAGGCCAGGCCGGTGGCCACGCCTGGAATGCTGGTCCGCATCGCCACCTCGTTCTCGAAGCGCGGCTGGCCGAGCAGCTCGACCAGGTCGCCGGCGGCGATGCGGACATGGCTCGCCGACCCCTCGGCGATCCGCACGGCCACGTGGCGCAGCGCGCGGCCGATCTCGCGTTCCAGACTGCGCACCCCGGCTTCGCGCGTGTAGGCGGTGATGATCAGCCGAAGCGCGTCGTCGTCGATTTCCACCTGGTCGGGCGTCAGGCCGTTCGCCTTGAGCTGCTTCGGCGTCAGGTAACGCTTGGCGATCTCCAGCTTTTCGCCGGCGGTGTAGCCCGCCAGCGCGATGATCTCCATGCGGTCCCGCAATGGTCCGGGGACGGTGTCGAGCAGGTTGGCGGTGGCGATGAAGACGATCTGGCTGAGGTCGAACGGGACCCCCAGGTAATTGTCCCGGAAGGTGGCGTTCTGCTCGGGATCGAGCACCTCCAGCAGGGCGGCGGACGGATCGCCCTGGATGCCCGCGCCCAGCTTGTCGATCTCGTCGAGCATGATGACGCAGTCGCGGACGCCGACCTTGCGGATGGCTTCGATGATGTTCCCCGGCAGGGCGCCGACATAGGTGCGCCGGTGACCGCGGATTTCCGCCTCGTCGTGCACGCCGCCAAGGCTGATGCGCGCGAACTTGCGGTCCATGGCGCGGGCGATCGACTGGCCGAGCGAGGTCTTGCCCACCCCCGGCGGACCGACGAAGCAGAGGATCGGCGCCTTGCCGGCCGGCGCCAGCTTGCGCACGGCCAGGTACTCGATGATGCGCTCCTTGATCTTCTCAAGGCCGAAATGATCCTGGTCGAGGATGCGGCGCGCCTCGGCGATGTCGATCGGCTTGGGCTCCGGCGGCGCCCAGGGCAGTTCGAGCAGCAGGTCGAGGTAGGAGCGGATCATGCCGTGCTCGACCGAGGCCTCCGGCGTCCGCTGCAGCCGGCGCAGCTCCTTGCGGGCCTGGGCCTCGACCTCCGGCGGCATCTTCGCCGCATCGATGGCGGCGCTCAGCTCGGCGATCTCCTCCTCGCCGCCCTCGCCTTCGCCGAGTTCGCGCTGGATCGCCGCCAACTGCTCGCGCAGCACCGCCTCGCGCTGGCGCTGGCCGAACGCGGCCTGGGTGCGCTGGTTGATCTCCGCCGAGAGCCGCAGCACCTGCAACCGGTTGGCCAGCAGGGCCGAGACCTTGTCCAGGCGCGCCGAGAGGTCGACCGTCTCGAGGATGTCCTGCTTTTCCTCAGGTCGCGCGTCGATATAGGTCGCGGTCATGTCCGCCAGGACTCCCGGCGCGGTGATCGCCTGGACGGTCTGGCGCAGTTGCTCGGGAAGTTGCGGGATCAGTTCGAACGCTTCCAGCGCCTGCTGCTTGACGTTCAGGAAACGCGCCTCCACCTCCGGCCCGCCGCCCGTCGGCTCCGGCACGTGCAGGCCGCGGGCGACGAGGTAGGGCCAGCCTTCCAGCAGCTCCGAAATCCTGAACCGCTGCACGCCCTGGCAGATCAGGTGGTGCTCGCCCTCAGGGCCGGTCACATAGCGCAGGATGTTGGCGACCACGCCGATCTCGTGGAGGTCGGCGAGGCCGGGCTCGATCACCTGGTCGTCGCGCTGCAGCACCACCAGGACCTGGCGTTGCTCGCGCACCGCCTGCTGGGCCGCCGCGATCGACTGGGGACGGCCGACCGTGATCGGCGCGATCATCTCCGGAAACAGCACCACGTTGCGGACCGGCACGACCAGGAAGGCGTCGGACGGCAGCGGCTTGACCGGCCCGGCGGCCTGATCCGGGTTGGCCGCGGCCGTATTGTCGGAAGCCGTGTTGTCGGAAGGCGTGTTGTCGTCTGGCATTGGGCTCACCGCGCCTTGGTCAGGCTGACGACCAGGCAGCCGTTGATCATTTGGCGGGCCACCCGGTCGTAGCGGCCGCGCGGCAGGGCGACGCGGCGTTCGAAGCGCCCTTGCGGCAGCTCCATCCGATGGATCACCGCGGTCCTCAGCGCCTCGGGCACGGCGCGCTCGCCGGTGATCAGCAGATCCGCTCCGTCGATCGCCGCCTGCACCTGCGCGTCGGCGACGCCCGGAAGCGCCGCCAGGATAAGGACCTCGTGTTCGGTCTCCAGCACGTCCACCGGCGGCTCCCAGGCCGGCCGGCTCGGCTGCGAGGCCGACGGCTGAAAGAACTGCCGGTGCAGCCGCTCGGTCCGGGCCAGCATGTCCAGGGCTCCGGCCCACATCCAGTCCTGCGAATTTCGCATCTCGACCAAAGATCCCCTGCTCCACCGGCGCGCGGCTTTCCTGTCCACGGGTAAGAGAATGACCCTGGACGGCGCTGGATCAAGACCGGGCGAGGTTGGCTCGGCCGGGGCAGGTCAGGCCAGGGCCAGCGTCAGCTGCGCGGCGGCGGCGTCGAACTGGGATTCCAGCCACGGATTGGCGCCGCGGCAACCGGCGACCACCCTGCCCGCCCAGTCCACATACTCCGCCTTGCGTTCCGGCCCCCAGTCGGCCGGCGGGCTGGCCAGCAGCGCGCGCAGGTTGGAGGTCTTGTCGGCGAGCTTGATCAGCTTGGCGGCTTGCGAGGCATGGGCGGCGTGCTCGACCTGCCGCCGCTTGCGCTCGGCCTTGGGCAGCGACTTGTCGTCGGTCACCTCGGCGACCAGGCCGGCGACCCGAGGGCCGAAGCGCTCGGCGAGTTCGGCCGGGGTGGTGTCGGTGTCCTCGACCGTGTCGTGCAGCACCGCGGCGATGACCAGTTCGGCATCGGCGCCGCCAGAACCGATCGCCACCAGGGCCGCCACCTCGGCAAGGTGGTTCATGTAGGGCTCCGCGGCCGCGCCCTTGCGTCTCTGGTCGATGTGTTTCGTCGCGGCGAAGTCGTAGGCCTCCGCCATGGCGATGATCGGGTTCATGCTCAGCCTTTCTCTCTCGGCTCCGGGATGGCGCCAAATTATCGCTGCGAGGCGCCCGTTCGGAGAAGCGATGGCCCGGCTCTCTCCTGAATTCTACCACACTGGTTTCGAGCATGGTCGCGGGTCACGTCGGGGCGATATCGATCGCGCGCTTGCACACGCGCAACGCGGGCCCGCTGGCCGCATTGGGATGGACGTGCGCCGTTCCAGACGCCAAGCTTCCGCCCGTGTACGCAACCACCCTCAACCGCACCCGCTACGCTTTCGACGACCTGAAGGCGGTGATGGCGGCCGCGACGCCGGAGCGGTCGGGGGATCGGCTCTCCGGGGTGGCGGCGGAATCGGCGGCGCAACGGGTGGCGGCGCGGCATGTGCTGGCGGACCTGCCACTGGCGGCCTTCCTGAACGTGCTGGTGATCCCCTATGAGGCGGACGAGGTCAGCCGGCTGATCGTCGACGGCCATGACGCCGCGGCCTTCGCGCCCATCGCCCACCTGACCGTCGGCGGCTTTCGCGACTGGCTGCTGGGCGAGACGGCCGACAGCGCCGCCCTGGCCGCCATCGCGCCGGGCGTGACGCCGGAAATGGCCGCCGCGGTCTCCAAGCTGATGCGCAATCAGGACCTGGTGGCGGCGGCCCGCAAATGTCGCGTGGTCACCGGCTTTCGCGGCACCATCGGCCTGGAAGGCCGGCTTTCGGTGCGGCTGCAGCCCAACCATCCCACGGACTCCCCCGCCGGCATCGCCGCCTCGATCCTGGACGGGCTGCTCCATGGCTGCGGCGACGCGGTGATCGGCATCAACCCGGCTTCGGACAATGTGTATTCGACGGTGCGGCTGTTGCGGCTGGTGGACGAGCTGCGGCTGGCCCACGCCATTCCGACCCAGAGCTGCGTTCTGACCCACATCACCAATGCCCTGGCCGCCATCGAGGCTGGAGCGCCGCTGGACCTGATCTTCCAGTCGATCGCCGGGACCGAGGCCGCCAACGCAAGCTTCGGCGTCGATCTGGCGCTGCTGGCCGAGGGCCGGGACGCGGCCCTGTCGCTGGGCCGGCACGAGGTCGGCCGCAACGTCACCTATTTCGAGACCGGCCAGGGCTCGGCGCTGTCGGCCGGTGCCGACCACGGCGTCGACCAGCAGACCCTGGAAGCGCGCGCCTATGCGGTGGCGCGGCGGTTCGAGCCGCTGCTGGTCAATTCGGTGGTCGGGTTCATCGGCCCGGAATACCTGTTCGATGGCAAACAGATCCTGCGCGCCGGACTGGAGGACCATTTCTGCGGCAAGCTGCTCGGCCTGCCGATGGGGCTGGATATCTGCTACACCAACCATGCCGAGGCCGATCAGGACGACATGGACGTCCTGCTGTCGATGGCGACCCTGGCCGGGGTGACCTTCATCATGGGCGTGCCCGGCGGCGACGACATCATGCTGCACTACCAGTCCACCAGCTTCCACGACGCGGCCTATGCCCGCTCGCTGATGGGGCTGAGGCCGGCGCCGGAGTTCGAGCGCTGGCTGACCGCGCTGGGCATCTTCGACGATCAGGGCCGGCTGTCGCCGCGGGCGCTGAGCGGCGAGACCCGGCGGCTGCTCGACCACGCGACCGCGCTGCTGTGAGCCGGCCGCCGGTTCGCACCTCCGTTCGCGGCGATGTGTGGTCGCGGCTGCGGGCGGCCACCGATGCCCGCATCGGCCTCGGCCGCAGCGGCGAGGCGCTGCCGACCGGCGCCATGCTCGAATTGCAATACGCCCATGCCCTGGCGCGGGACGCGGTGCGCCACCCGCTGCCGCTCGAGGCGGTCCTGCGGGCCCTGGACGGCCTGCCGAGCCTCGTCGTCGAAAGCCAGGCCGGCGGCCGGCATGCCTATCTGACCCGCCCCGACCTCGGGCGAAGGCTGGCCCTGGCGGAAGGCGAGCGTCTTATGCCTGGCGGTGCGAACCTGGCGATCGTGCTCGGCGACGGCTTGTCCGCCGCCGCCGTCGCCGACTGCGGCCCTCCCCTGGTCCACGCCCTGCTCGCCAGGCTGCCCGACTGGACCGCGGCGCCCATCGTCGTCGCCCGGCAGGCGCGGGTGGCCTTGGGCGACGAGATCGGCGCCCGGCTGGGCGTCCAGGCCGTGGTGGTGCTGATCGGCGAGCGGCCGGGGCTGAGCGCCGCGGCCAGCCTGGGCGCCTACATCACCTGGAATCCCGCCGTCGGGCGGCTCGATTCCGAGCGCAACTGCGTCTCCAACATCCGCGCCGGCGGCCTCTCCATCGAGGAGGCGGCCGGCCGTATCGCCTGGCTGGTCAACGCCGCGCGGCGCCTGCGCTTGACGGGTGTCGGGCTGAAGGACGCCTACCTGCCCGACGACGCGGCGCGGCTGGCTTCACCGCCTAATGGCTGACGCCCAGGCGCTTGAGGCCGTCAAGGGAGGTCTGGTCGGTGGGGTCCAGCTTCAGCGCCGTGTGGAAGTCGGCCAGCGCCAGGTCCTTCTTGCCCTGCTTGAGGTAGACCAGGCCACGGTCGCCATAGGCGACGGCGTCGGGTTTCAGCGAGATGGCCTTCGAATAGTCGGCGACGGCCTCATCGTAGCGTTCCTTGTCGCTGTAGGCATTGCCCCGGATCACCGAGACGCCGGCCATGTGGGCGGTGTCCAGGCCGCCCGCCTGGATCATGGCGGTGCAGCCGGCGATGGCGGTGTCCGGATCCTCGCTCACGCACTTTTGGACGTTGCTTGACTGCGCCATGGCCGGCGCGGCGGCCAGAGACAAAGCCAGGGCGATCCAGAATCTACTCATGCTTTTCCCCTGCGGCGTCCGCGTTGAGCCGCGGACCGCGCATCGAGGCGCCACTCTAGACGCCCGGCCCGCGCCGATGCGAGCCTTATCATGGCGATTTCCAGGGCCGCCGATCATCGCCTCGGGGCCAGCGATCGGTTAAGACCTGGGACATCACGCCGCACGGAAGCCGCCCATGGCCACCCAACGAAAAGTCGCCGTCCTGGTCGGAAGCCTGCGCAAGGCCTCCTTCAGCCGCAAGACCGCCAACGCCCTGGCGGCGCTGGCGCCCGACAACCTGCACCTGGAGATCGTCGAGATCGGCCAGCTACCGCCCTACAACGAGGACGAGGAGACCGCCTCGCCGCCGCCCGCCTGGGCCGCCTTCCGCGACCAGGTGCGCGATGCGGACGCGGTGCTGTTCGTGACGCCGGAGTACAACCGCTCGGTCCCCGGCTTCCTGAAGAACGCCATCGACGTCGGCTCGCGGCCCTATGGCCGCAGCGTCTGGTCCGGCAAGCCGGGGGCGGTGGTCAGCGTCTCGCCGGGGGCGCTCGGGGCCTTCGGCGCCAACCACCACCTGCGCCAGTCGCTGGTCTTCCTGGACGTTCCGGCCATGCAGCAGCCCGAAGCCTATATCGGCGGCGCCGCCGGCCTGTTCGACGAGGATGGGAACGTGGTCAATGAGACGACGAAAACCTTCCTGACCAAATTCATGGCCGCCTTCGCCGCCTGGATCGAGGCCAACATCGGACACTGATCATGCGGACGGAACGGGCCGATGGCGCGGCATGGCCGGCGCTTTCCCATGCGACGCTGAAGGCGACCTGCGAGACGCTGCAGCTCTGGACCCAGGTGGTCGGCAAGGTGCGGCTGGTCCAGACGCCATGGCTGAACCATTCCTGGCATGTGCCGCTCTATGTGACCGCCCGCGGACTGGCCACCTCGTTGATCCCGCACCCGGCCGGCGCCTTCGACCTGGAGTTCGATTTCGTGGCGTCGGCGCTGACCCTGCGCACATCGACCGGCGGCGACGCCAGCACGCCGCTGGAGCCGCAGTCGACGGCCGGCTTCTATGCCCGGGTGATGGCCATGCTGGCGGCAGCGGGAGTCCCGGTGGTCATCGACACCATGCCGAGCGAGATCGCCGAGTGCGTCGCCTTCCCGCAGGACCATGCGCCGCGGGTCTATGATGCGGCCGTCGCGCGCGACTTCTGGCGCGCCCTCATGCGGGTCGACCAGGTGTTCAAGCTGTTCCGCACCGGCTTCCTCGGCAAGGCCAGCCCGGTGCATTTCTTCTGGGGCAGTTTCGACCTGGCGGTGACCCGCTTCTCCGGCCGGCCGGCGCCGCCCCACCCCGGCGGCGTGCCGCACCTGCCGGACGCGGTGGTGCGCGAGGCCTATTCGCACGAAGTCAGCAGCGCCGGCTTCTGGCCCGGCGGCGGCGGCATCGACTACCCGGCCTTCTATGCCTACGCCTATCCGGAGCCGGCCGGCTTCCGCGATGCGGCGGTGCGGCCAGCGGGCGCGGCCTACGACGCGGCTCTGGGCGAATACCTGCTGCCCTATGAGGCCGTCCGCGCCGCCGACGATCCACAGGCCGCCCTGCTGGCCTTCCTGACCTCGACCTACGAAGCCGCCGCCAACGCCGCCCACTGGGACCGCGAGGCCCTGGAGTGCGGAATAGGCAGGCCGGGGGTTCCGCGGCCGGTCTAGCGTCCCTTCTGCCTCGGCTTTCGGGAGAAGGGACGCTTGATCCGCGGTCTTTTTAGAACACGTGCCGGAGGATGAAGTAGAGCGAGCCGGCGAGCGCGATGGCGGCGGGCAGGGTCAGGATCCAGGCCAGGGCGATATTGAGCAAGGTCCGGCCCTGCAGCCCCGAGCCGTTGGCGGCCATGGTGCCGGCCACCCCGCTGGAGAGGATGTGGGTGGTCGAAACCGGCAGGCCATAGACCTGCGCGCCGAGGATGGTCACTGCGGCGACCAGTTCGGCCGAGGCGCCCTGGGCGTAGGTCAGGTGGGTCTTGCCGATCTTCTCCCCGACCGTGACCACGATCCGCTTCCAGCCGACCATGGTGCCGAGGCCGAGCGCGATGGCCACGCTGACCTTGACCCAGGTGGGGATGAAGCGCGTACCGGTTTCAAGCCCGCCCTGGAAGGATTTCAGCGTCTTGGCGTCGGGCTTGCTCAGGCTGTTCTTGCCCTTGGTCAGCAGCCGGGTAGCGTCGCTGGCCAGGTACATGTCGTTGCGCAGGTTCGGGGTCGCGGCGGCCGGAACGTGCTTGATCGAGCCGTACTGCTTCACCTGCGCGGCGATGTCGCCGGAAAGAGTCGCCAACGAGGCATAGACGGCCGGATCGTTGACCTTCTGGGTGCGCAGGGCGTCGCCGACCGTGCTGCGGGCGGCGTCGATGGAGACCACGGGCGGCGCGCCGGTCGAGTGGGCCGCGAACACGGCCTGGGCCTTCGTCGCGGCGGCTTCGAAGGCCGGAGCGGTGGCGTCCGGCATGGTGCGGTTCAGCGCGTAGGCGGTGGGCGCGGCGCCGATCAGGATCAGCATGATCAGGCCCATGCCCTTCTGGCCGTCATTGCCGCCGTGGGCGAAGGAGACGCCGGTGCAGGTCAGGATCAAAAGGCCGCGGATCCACCAGGGCGGCGGCGCGTCGGACTTGGGCTCCTGGTAGAGCTGCGGCTCGCGGATGGCGAACTTCATCAGCAGCAGCAGGAGCGCCGAGGCGATGAAGCCGACGACGGGGCTGAACAGCAGCGCCTGGAACACCTTGCCGGCCTGCGACCAGTCGACGCCCGAGGTCGCCTGGCCCACCGGGGCCATCAGCTGGTTGGCCAGGCCGACGCCCATGATCGAGCCGATCAGCGCATGGGAGGAGCTGTTCGGGATGCCCAGCCACCATGTGCCGAGGTTCCAGATGATCGCGGCCAGCAGCAGCGAGAAGATCATCGCATAGCCGGCCGTGCTGCCCACCTGCAGGATGAGCTCCACCGGCAGGAGGGTGACGATGCTGTAGGCGACCGCGCCGCTCGACAGCACCACGCCGACGAAGTTGAAGAAGCCGGACCAGATCACGGCCACGACCGGGTGCATCGAGTGGGTGTAGATCACCGTCGCCACCGCGTTGGCGGTGTCGTGGAAGCCGTTGACGAACTCGAAGGCCAGGGCGATCAGCAGCGCCACGCCCAACAGGGCGAAGACGCCGAAGGCGACGGTCTCGCCGACGCCGGTGATGTCGCTGCGCAGGCTGTAGACGCCATAGGCCAGCCCGCAGACCAGAAGGACGATGAAGACGATGCGCGCCGCGATCGGCGGCCGTTCGTCCAGCTTCGGCTCGCCGGGCTCAAGAACGTCGGCGGACAGGGCGGCGTCAGTCATCGTGGCGTCTCCGGGTTGTGGTGACCCAAAAACTAACGGTGCTGTTTCACCGTTTGATGACGGCTGGTCCGCCCTGGCCGCCCGGACCGGCGGCCAGGGCGAGGGTCGAGGGCTCGTTTGAGGCCTGTCACGCGCGCGTGATGGACAAACGCGCCTATCGGTGCATACCACCGCGGCGCTCGCGGCGAACCACCTGGACGGTTCGGCGGGAACCCAATCCTGACCGACTTAAGACGACCCAGGTGGCTCATGGCCTTTCAATCTCCAGAGCGCATGAGTCCCGCCCTGCTCGCCCGTTTCGCGCGCCGGCGGCTGGCGCCCAACCGCGCCGACCTGATGACCCTGTTCCTGATCGCCGGCCTGGCGGTGCTGATCGCCCACGGCGCCCAGCAGATGGGCCGGCCGCTGAGCCAGCTGTCGGCGGCGCCGATCAGCCTCGATATCGCCCGCCTGCCCGGCTATGCGGTGCTGACCACCCTGCGCATGTTCGTGGCCCTGGCTTTTTCGCTGCTGTTCACCTTCGTGGTGGCGACCCTGGCGGCGAAAAGCCGCAAGGCCGAGCTGGTCATCATCCCGGCCCTGGACATCCTGCAGTCGGTGCCGGTGCTGGGCTTTCTGACCTTCACCGTGACCTTCTTCATGGGCCTCGTCCCCGGCCAGGAGCTGGGCGTCGAGGCGGCGGCGATCTTCGCCATCTTCACCGCCCAGGCCTGGAACATGGCCTTCAGCTTCTACCAGTCGCTGAAGACGCTGCCTGGCGATCTGGACGAGGCGGCGCGCCAGTTCGGCCTCTCGCCCTGGAAACGGTTCTGGCGGCTGGAGCTGCCGTTCGCGACTCCGGCCCTGGTCTGGAACACCATGATGTCGATGTCCGGCAGCTGGTTCTTCGTGGTGGCGTCGGAAGCGATCACCGTCGGCAAGACCACCGTCGCCCTGCCCGGCATCGGCTCCTGGCTGGCGGCGGCCACCGACCGCGGCGACACCCGCGCGGTGGTCTGGGCGGTGGCGACCATGGCGGTGGTGATCATCCTCTACGACCAGCTGCTGTTCAGGCCCATCGTCACCTGGGCGGACAAGTTCCGCTTCGAGCAGACCGCCTCGCAGGACCCGCCGACCTCCTGGTTCTACGACCTCCTGATGCGCATGCGGCTTCTGCCGCGGCTGTTCGGCTCCGTGCCGCGCACCCTCGACCAGCTGCCGCCGCTGCCGAAGCTGCCGCGCATTCGGCCGCCGAAGCCGCTGAACCCGCTGCTGGCCCAGGCGCTGGACTGGCTGTGGCTGGCCGCCGTCATCCTGGGCGCCATCGGCGGCGCCTGGCTGGTGGTGCGCTATGTCGGCGAGACCCTTAGATGGCCGGACGTGATGCGGGCCTTCGGCTACGGCGTGCTCACCCTGATCCGGGTGCTGGTGCTGATCGCTATCGCCAGCGTCATCTGGGTGCCGATCGGGGTATGGATCGGCCTTCGCCCGGTCTGGACCGAGCGGGTGCAGCCGGTGGCGCAGTTCCTGGCCGCCTTCCCGGCCAACGTGCTCTTCCCCATCGCCGTCGGGGCGATCGTGGCGCTGCGCCTGTCGCCGGACATCTGGCTCTCGCCGCTGATGATCCTCGGCACCCAGTGGTATATCCTGTTCAACGTCATCGCCGGCGCCAGCGTCCTGCCGACCGACCTGAAGGAGGCGGCGTCGATCTTCCACGTCCGCCGCTGGCAATGGTGGCGCGACGTCGCCCTGCCCGGCATCTTTCCCTATTACGTCACCGGCGCCCTGACCGCTTCCGGCGGCTCGTGGAACGCCAGCATCGTCGCCGAGGTGGTCAACTGGAACCACACCAAGGTCGAGGCGGCTGGGCTGGGCTCCTACATCGCCGACGCCACCAGCAACGGCGACTATCCGCGCGTGGCGCTGGGCATCGCGGTGATGTCCTTCTTCATCATCCTGATCAATCGCTCGCTGTGGCGGCCGCTTTACGGCTTCGCCGCCCGTCGCCTGCGCCTGGACTAAGAGGAGCAAGGTCCCATGACCCTCACCGAGACCCCCACGCGCGATGACGTCAACCTGGTCGAGGTGCGCAAGGTGCGCCACGTCTACGGCAAGGGCGCCGGCGCAAACCTGGTGGTGCTGGACCAGGTCGACCTGTCCCTCAAATCGAACGAGATCGTCGGCCTGCTGGGCCGGTCCGGCTCAGGCAAATCGACCCTGCTGCGCGCCATCTCCGGCCTGATCCGGCCGACCGAGGGCACGGTCATGGTCCGCGACGCCCCCGGCGACGACACCGCCCACGGCGTCGCCATGGTGTTCCAGAGCTTCGCCCTCTTCCCCTGGCTGACCGTGCTGCAGAACGTCGAGCTCGGCCTCGAGGCGCAAGGCGTCGCCGCCGACGAGCGTCGCAAGCGCGCCATCGCCGCCATCGACCTGATCGGCCTGGACGGGTTCGAGACTGCCTATCCGAAGGAGCTGTCCGGCGGCATGCGCCAGCGGGTCGGCCTCGCCCGCGCCCTGGTCGTGCAGCCGGCCATCCTGCTGATGGACGAGCCCTTCTCGGCCCTCGACGTGCTGACCGCCGAGACCCTGCGCACCGACCTGCTCGACCTCTGGTGCGAAGGCCGCATGCCGATCCGCTCGATCCTGATGGTCACCCACAATATCGAGGAGGCGGTGCTGATGTGCGACCGCATCCTGGTCTTCGCCTCCAACCCCGGCCACATCATCGCCGAGATCAAGGTCGACCTGCCGCAGCCGCGCAAGCGGCTCGACCCGGCCTTCCGCGCCCTGGTCGACGACATCTACGCCCGCATGACCGCCCGGCCGGTGGCCCAGCCGGTGCGCGACGGCGCCTTTCCCGGCATGGGCATCGGCATGGTGCTGCCGCACATCTCCACCAACACCCTGGCCGGCATGATGGAGTCGCTCAGCCAGCCGCCCCACGACGGCAAGGCCGAGCTGCCGACCCTGGCCAGCGAACTGCAGCTGGAAGCGGACGAGCTGTTGCCGATCGCCGAGACCCTGCAGCTGATGCGCTTCGCCGAGATCGAGGGGCGGATGATCCGCCTGACCACCGCCGGCAAGCGCTACGCCGTCGCCGAGGTCGACGCGCGCAAGCAGCTCTTCGCCCAGCATCTCTTGACCTATGTTCCGCTGGCCGCCCACATTCGCCGGGTGCTGGACGACCGAACCTCGCACCAGGCCCCGGCCCGCCGCTTCCGCGACGAGCTCGAAGACTTCATGAGCGAGGACTATGCGGAGAAAACCTTGAACGCCGTGGTGTCCTGGGGACGCTACGCCGAGGTGTTCGCCTACCGCGAAGATGTCGACGTGTTCAGCCTGGACGATCCGGGATGAGTTCATGACCGCCGCCGAGCAGGCCTTCGCCCAACTGATGATCCTGGCGGCGCGCGAGCCGCCGGATTTCGTCCGGTTCGAAGGCGGCCCGCCGGCTTTGGCCACTCGCTTCCATGCCGAAGAGGCCGCCGCCGCGGCGCTCGCCGCCGGCGGGGCCGTGGCCGCCGATCTGTGGACACTGCGTTCCGGCGCGCGCCAGACCGTGACGGCGGGAACCCGCGAAGCCGCCGCCGGCCTCGGCGGCTTCGGCTTCCAGCGCTTCGACGACGCCAGCCGCGCGCCGCCGGCGCGGGGGACCGGCGCCGATGCCATCCGCCTGGCCATCGCCGGTTTCGCGCCCACCCGCGACGGCCGCCACGTCTTCCTGCACCCCAGCTTTCCGCCCAGCGCCGACCGGTTGTGCGCCCTGCTCGGCGTTCCCACCGAACGCGAGGCCGCCCACGCGGCGGTGCTGAAGTGGGACGCCATGGACCTGGAGAACGCCATCGCCGAGGCCGGCCTCTGCGGCGCCATGGTGCGCACGCCTCAGGAATGGGACGCCTCCGACCAGGGCCGCGTCCTCGCCGCCCGCCCGGTGGTCGAGGTGATCAAGATCGCCGACAGCCCGCCCGAGCCGCTGGCCAAGGGCGGCGAGGCGCCGCTGTCGGGCGTCCGCGTCTTGGACCTGACCCGCGTGCTCGCCGGCCCGACCTGCGCCCGCACCCTGGCGCAATACGGCGCCGACGTCCTCTACGTCGCCGGTCCGGATCTGCCGTTCGCGCCGGCCTTCGTGGCCGACACCAACCACGGCAAGCTGTCCTGCTTCGTCGACCTGAAGGCCGAGGACGGCCGCCAGACCCTGCGCGCGCTGCTGAAGGACGCCGACGTCTTCAGCCAGGGTTTCCGGGTCGGGGTGCTGGAGCGGATGGGGTTCGGGCCGCTGGAACTGGCGGCGCTCAGGCCCGGCCTGATCTATGTCTCGATCAACGCCTATGGCCACGAGGGCGCCTGGCGCGGCCGGCCGGGCTGGGAGCAACTGGCCCAGACCGTCACCGGCATGGCCCATGTCCACGGCGGCGAGGCGGGGCCGCAGCTGCAGCCGGCGGCGGTGTGCGACTACACCACCGGCTTCCTGGCCGCCTTCGGGGCCCTGGTCGCCCTGCACCGCCGCGCCCTCTATGGCGGCAGCTACATGGTGCGGGCCTCATTGTCCCAGACCGGCATGTGGGTTCGGGGCCTGGGCGTCGCCGGCCAGGGGCGCCTGGACGCCAACGTCCCGCTGGAAGGCGACGAGATCGACGGCTACGCGATGAAGAGCGACAGCGGCTTTGGCCCGATGACCCACCTGCGCCCGGCGGTGCGCATGTCGGCCACCCCGCCGCAATGGAAGCGGCCCACCCGCCCCCTCGGCAGCGATCCGGCCGCGTGGCCGTAGACCGCGCGTCCGTCACCTGATTCCGCTGGAGAGCGGCGCCAGGACGTTACTCACCGATCCAGCAGCCTGACCGCCTCGTCGGCCATATCCAGCAGCACCCTGCTCACCGCGGCGCGGCCGACGGCCAGGTGTTCGAAGGGCTGGCCGGTGCGGCCTTCGTCGCGGCGGGCGATGGCGGGATTGACGATGGGAGCGGCCGGCGGGGCGTTGAAGCCCCAGCGCAGGGCGGCGTCCGCCACGAAACCCAGCCGGACCAGGCCGCGATCACCCGTCCAACCAGCGTCGTGCAGTCCGGCCAGATAGGCCTCGAACACCGCTTCGACGAGCTGGGGCGCGCGGTCCGGCGCGATCATCGCCTTGAGGAAGGGCAGAATCCCGAGAACCGCGGCGTCCTGGCCGACCCCAGCGACGCCGATGGATTCCCAGTCGATGGCGATGGTTTCGCCCTGGCCGATCCCGGCCGGCGAGAACAGGTTGTGCTCGGCGTAATCGTAATGGCAGAGGGTCTGCGGCAGCCGGTCCAGGGCCTGCACCAGACGCGCCGTATTGGCCCTCAACGCCCGCAATCGTGGCGTGATCGGCGACGGGAATAGGCTGCGCCAGAGCGGATCATCCGCGGCCTCGACGCGCTCGATCTCGGCAAGCTTCTCCGGCGTCCTCGCCATGTAGGTCGCCAACGGGACTTTTTGCAGCGACGGAAAGCGGGGCAACGGGACGCCGCAGAGATAGGCGCCGTTGAACTGACCGAGGTGCCGGGCGGCCAGCTCGAAGCGGGGCAGCGGCCACTGCTGGCCATACTCGTCGACGACCTCTTCGAGCCAGATGCGGGCGGCGCGGTCGGCGACATGCACGCCGTAGCAGGCCGGGGCGCGAACGCCGCCAGGTAGGCCGGCGAGACAGCCGGAGGCGTAGGCGTCCGCCTCGCGCCGCCAATAGGCTGCGCCGGTGGGGTGGTCATAGTCGGGATTGTCGCCCACAGGCGCCATCACCTTGACCAGGCAGCTCCAGGGCGGCGAGACGCCCGCCGGCGGCGCGTTGACCTCGACCCGGAAGACGCCGCCGTTGAAGCCGGCGCGCACGGGGATGAAGACACGCGCCACGCGCCATTCGCCCAGCCGCGCCCCGGGATCGCCGAGCGCCGTGCGCATCGTGGCCAACAGCTCGGCCTCATCGATGGCGATCGGCGGAGACGGCATTCCGAGGCGTCCTGGGCGGAAAATTGGCGGGCGCGCAGACTAGCCGCGGGCGCCGCCGAGACCTAGCGGCTCTTGTTCAGGCGGCCAGTCAGGCGCTTGAATGGGCGCTCGCGTCCGCCGGTGGAGCGGCGACGCGCACAACACGGGGAAAAACATGACACATGTTGGAAGCTGCTTCTGTGGCGCGGTCCGCATCGAGGCGAGCGGCGAGCCGGAAGCCATGGGCTATTGCCATTGCGCCTCGTGCCGATCCTGGTCCGGCGGACCGGTGAACGCCTTCAGCCTCTGGAAGCCCGAAGCGGTCCGGGTCACCGCCGGCGCCGACCAGGTCGCGACCTTCGCAAAGACTCCGCTCAGCCAGCGGCAGTATTGCGCCAAGTGCGGCGGCCATCTGATGACCAACCACCCGCCGCTGGGCCTGATCGATGTGTTCGCCGCCACCCTGCCCACCCTGGACTTCACGCCCGGCGTGCACGTCAACTATGCCGAGACCGTGCTGCCGATGCGCGACGGCCTCACCAAGCTGAAGGACTTTCCGGTCGAATTCGGCGGCTCCGGCGAGGCCATGGCCGAGTAGTCAGTCGGCCAGCGACAGCGGCGCCGCCACCGATTCCAGCGGCTGGCGCTCGGCGTCCAGGCCGAGCAGCGCCTCGATGGCCGCGGCGGCCAGCATGGCGGCGGCGCCGAACAGGTAGCCCCAGAAGATGTGCGGCCGCGAGCCTTCGGCGATCAGCCGGCCGAAGATGGCTGGCGCGGCGACACCGCCGATGCCGGTGCCGACGGCGTAGAACAGCGAAATGGCCACGGCGCGGATCTCGATCGGAAAGGATTCGCCGACGGTCAGATAGCCGGCGCTGGCCGCCGCCGAGGCGAAGAAGAAGATCACCGTCCAGGCCGCGGTCTGTTCCACGGCGCCGAGCAGCCCGCGCGCGAACAGCCAACCGGTGATCGCCAGCAGCACGCCAGCAAGGCCGTAGGTCCCGGCGATCATCACCCGCCGGCCGATCGAGTCGAAGAAGCGGCCGAGCAGCAGCGGCCCGAGGAAGTTGCCGGCGGCGAACGGCAGCAGGAACCAGCCCACCTGGCCTGCCGGCACGCCATAGAAGCGGCCGAGGATCAGGGCGTAGGTGAAGAAGATGGCGTTGTAGCAGAAGGCCTGGCTGGCCATCAGGCTGAGGCCGACGAAGGTGCGGCGCGGATAGGTGACGATCAAGGTTCGCGCCACGTCGATCCAGCCGCCGCGCGGATGCATGCGCAGCCGGATGACCGGCGCGGTCTCGGGGGGCTCAACCTCGCCACCGGCCGCCCTCACCCGCGCCTCGATGTCGGCCACCACGGCCTGCGCCTCCGCGACGCGGCCGTGGGTCATCAGCCAGCGCGGGCTCTCCGGCAGGAAGCGGCGCACCGCCATGACGATCAGGCCGACCAGCGCGCCGAGCAGGAAGGCGATGCGCCAGCCGAACGCCACGGGCAGCACGCGCGGGTTCAACAGCACCACCGTGCCCAGCGCGCCCAGCGCCGCGCCGACCCAGTAGCTGCCGTTGATCACCAGGTCGGTGAAGCCGCGCCGCCGCGCCGGGATCAGCTCCTGGATGGCCGAGTTGATCGCCGAATACTCGCCGCCGATGCCGGCGCCGGTGAGGAGGCGGAAGACCAGGAACGAGGCGAAGTTCCAGCTCAGCCCGCTGGCCACTGTCGCGGCCAGATAGAGGCCGACCGTGACCAGGAAGAGCCGCTTGCGGCCGAATGCGTCCGACAGCCGCCCGAAACCGACCGCGCCCAGAATGGCGCCGACCAGATAGGCGCTGGCGGTCAGGCCGATCTGCGCCTCGTTTAGGCCAAGGGCGCGCGGGTCCTTCAAGGCGGCCGACAACGCCCCGACCAGGGTCACCTCCAGACCGTCGAGAATCCAGGCCGTGCCCAGCGCCCCGACCACCAGCCAGTGAAACCGGCTCCAGGGCAGCCGATCGAGCCGCGCCGGGGCGTTTGTCTCGATGATCTGGCCAGCTGTCATTCTGGGGTCATTCAGTCGTCATTTTTCAGGAACCGCCCCGATCTCAATGGGATTAGTCTTCTTGTCGAGGAATGTTCCCGTGGCAAACCGCAAACTTTCAACCTACCAGGCCAAGCGCGACTTCGAGCTGACCAAGGAGCCGAGCGGCGAAACGCGGGTCGCACCGGCCAATCGGCTGCGCTTCGTCATCCAGAAACACGCCGCCACCCGGCTGCACTACGACCTGCGCCTGGAACTGGACGGGGTGTTCAAGTCCTGGGCGGTGACGCGCGGGCCTTCGCTCGATCCCCACGACAAGCGGCTGGCGGTGGAGGTCGAGGACCATCCGCTCGACTATGGCGACTTCGAGGGAACCATTCCGAAGGGCCAGTACGGCGGCGGCACGGTGCAGCTGTGGGACCGCGGCTATTGGGCGCCGGAGGGACGCAAGTCCGCCCAGGCCCAGCTCAAGGCCGGCGAACTGAAATTCGTGGTCGAGGGCCAGCGCCTGCACGGTGGCTATGTGCTGGTGCGCATGAAGAACGACCGGTTCGGCGCCGGCAAGCGCGTCAACTGGCTGCTGATCAAGCACCACGATCCCGGCGCGCGCGAGGGCGACCACGACGCGCTGCTGGCCGAGGACCGCTCGGTGGCCTCCGGCCGGACCATGGCCGAGATCGCGGCCGGACACGGGCCAGGACCCAAGCCCTTCATGCTGGCGGCGAGGACGTCGGGAGCCGCCGACGCGGTCTGGAACAGCAACCGTGGCGACGCCGCCGAGCTCCGCGCGGCGTCCCGATCGAAAGCCGAGCCGAGAGCCAAGGCGAGGGCCAAGACAGCCATGACCATGCCCGACTTCATCGAGCCCGAGCTGACCCGGTCGCTGGATCGGCCGCCCGGCGGCGGCGGCTGGGCGCATGAGATCAAGTTCGACGGCTATCGCGTCCAGTTGCGCGCCGAGGCCGGCGAGGCGCGCCTGCGCACCCGCAAGGGGCTCGACTGGACGCAGCGGTTCCCCGAGATCGCCGCCGACGCCGCCGCCCTGCCCGACTGCATGCTGGACGGCGAGATCGTGGCGCTGGACCACAACGGCGCGCCCGACTTCGCCGGCCTGCAGGCGGCCCTGGCCGACGAGAAGACCGGCGACCTGATCTTCTTCGTCTTCGACCTGCTGTTCCTGGACGGCGAGGATCTGCGCGACCTGCCGCTCGAGGAGCGCAAAGCCCGGCTGAAGGAGCTGCTGGCCAAGGCCGACAGCCCGCGCCTGCGCTATGTCGACCATTTCACCGCCGCCGGCGATGCGATGCTGAGTTCCGCCTGCCGCATGTCGCTGGAAGGCATCGTCTCCAAGCGGCTGGGTTCGCCCTATCGCTCCGGCCGTGGCGAGGACTGGACCAAGGCCAAGTGCCGCGCCGGCCACGAGGTGGTCATCGGCGGCTGGAGCGGCGAAGCCGGTCAGCTGCGCTCGCTGATGGTCGGCGTCCATCGCGGCGACAAGCTGGTCTATCTCGGCAAGGTCGGCACCGGCTTCGGCCGCGACACGGTCTCGCGCATCCTGCCGAAGCTGAAGGCGGTGGAGGTCAAGACCTCGCCGTTCAGCGGCCCCGAGGCGCCGCGGCGGGGCGTGAACCTGCACTGGGCGCGGCCGGAGCTGGTGGCCGAGATCGAATTCGCCGGCTGGACCGGCTCCGGCATGGTGCGCCAGGCGGCCTTCAAGGGCCTGCGCGAAGACAAGCCCGCCGACGAGGTCGCGGCGGAAACCCCGGCGCCGGTCGCGAAGGCTGAGATCGTGAAGCCGAAAGCCGGCGGCGCGGCCATCGTCATGGGCGTCAGCATCTCCCATCCCGACAAGCCGCTGTGGCCGAACGCCGCCGGCGACGCCGCGCCGGTGAGCAAGCTCGACCTGGCCCGCTATTACGAAGCGGTCGGCGGCTGGCTGATGCCGCACATCCAGGGTCGGCCCTGCTCCATCATCCGCATCCCCGACGGCATCGGCGGCCAGCACTTCTTCCAGCGCCACGCCATGAAGGGCGCCTCCAGCCTGTTCGAATACGTCACCGTCTCGGGCGACCATGCGCCCTATCTGCAGATCGACCGGCCGGAGGCGCTCGCCGCCGCCGCCCAGATCGCCGCGGCGGAGCTGCATCCGTGGAACTGCCGCCCCGGCGAGCCCGAGACCCCTGGCCGGCTGGTGTTCGACCTCGATCCGGCGCCCGAAGTGGGCTTCGACGCGGTGATCGAGGGCGCGCGCGAGATCCGCGACCGGCTGGAGGGCCTGGGCCTGGTCTCGTTCTGCAAGACCACCGGCGGCAAGGGCCTGCATGTGGTCACGCCGCTGGCGGCGGCGAAACTGGACTGGGCCACCGCCAAGGGCTTCGCCCAGGAGGTCTGCCGCCAGATGGTGGCCGACAGCCCCGACCGCTACGTGCTGAACATGGCCAAGAAGCTGCGCACCGGGCGCATCTTTCTCGACTATCTGCGCAACGACCTGACGTCGACGGCGGTGGCCCCGCTCTCGCCCCGCGCCCGGCCCGGCGCGCCGGTCTCCATGCCGCTGACCTGGACCCAGGTCCGCGCCGGCCTCGACCCGATGCGGTTCACCGTGCGCACGGCCGCCGAGCTGATCGCCAGGAGTCCGGCCTGGGAGGACTACGCCGAAGCCGAACGCCCCCTGGCCCCGGCGATCAAGCGGTTGAGTCGAAAAGTCGCGGCTTAGAGAACCCCTCCTCCCTGCAGGCGGAGATACGGGACTTTTTTGCTTTCGCCTTGGCGCGACTGCGGAGTCCGGGAGAATTTTGAACCACGAACGAACACGAACCCACACGAACCTTCAGCTTCGACGACGTCGCCAGTCGGCCCCGTTCGTGTTCGTTCGTGTTCGTTCGTGGTTTAAAAGACGCGGATTCATGACAAGCCGAGGCGGCTTGCCGATGGGAAGTGCGGCCATGGGCGATCACCCGTCTGAAGTTCAGGATCGGCGCCAGCCCATCACCATCGACGCGCGCGGGCATCGCTGTCCGACGCCGACCCTGCGGCTCAGGCGGGCGCTGGAGGCGACCGCGGCGGGGGCCTGCGTTCGGCTGCTGGCGGACGATCCGATGGCCCGGATCGACGTGCCGCATTTCGTGCGCGAGGCCGGACACGAACTGGTCGAGGCCGGGGAAGCCGATACCGGGCTCAGCTTCCTTGTGCGGAAACGCGCCTTGCCCGCGCCGGCGGTTTGATCGCCAGCTCCAGCTCGGTGGCCAGGGCGCCGCCGAAGAAGACGGCGTTCACGTTCCAGGACAGCCAGACCAGCATCACCACCACCGCGGCGACCGAGCCGTAGGTGGCGGCGATATGGGCGAACTGCTTGACGTAGACGGCGCTGGCCCAGGAGGCCGCCAGCGACAGGGCCGCGGCGACGACGCCGCCGACCAGCGCCGGACGCCAGGCGACCGGCGTGCTGGACATGGCGAAGCGGTAGACCAGGGTCAGGCCGACGGTCAGGCCCAGCGAGGCCCAGGTCCATTCGCTGTAGAACAGGCCCAGGTGCAGCGGCACGTGCAGGTCGGCGCGGGCGACCCGGAAGGCCAGGAACAGCCCCGAGGTCAGCGTCATCAAGGCGAAGGCGGCGACCAGGGCGCCGGCGGCCAGCAGGTTGAAGCTGAAGAATCCGCGTGGCCTTTCCTCGTCATGGACGAAGGACAGGCCGGCGATCAGGGCCTTGAAACCGCGATGGGCCGCATAGAGCCCGATGACCAGGGCCAGGACACTCTGCGTCGAGACCAGCCGGATGGGCGCCTGGGAGAGGCGCAGCAGCTCGTTCTGGAACAGCGCGAAAGCGCCCGGCGGCATGATCTGGGCGAAGGCGTCGGCCTGGCTGAGCGCCTGCTGCGGCGTCAAGAGCACGCTGTAGATGCCGATCAGGATGGCCACCGCCGGAAATACCGCCAGCAGGGCGAAGAACGACACGCCGCCGGTATAGAGCATGACGTCGCGGCCCCAGAGCCGCCTGAGCGCGCGCCAGGTCACTTGCGCCGCGCGCACCACCCAGTGGATCGGGTTTTCGTCGAGCGCCTGGATGGAGGGCTGGTCCATGGTCTGCACATAGCCGCAGCGGCAGCGCCTTTGTCGACGCTCAAAATCAGAACGGCGCGTCGCCGATCGGGGGCGACGCGCCGCGCTTTGAGGACACCGTTAAGTCCCCGGACCGATCGCCGCCTGGAGGGACGGGGGAGAAGACGACCACCGATCAGCGTTCATCCTGGTTGGAAAATGCTGAACCGCGGCTGAACGCCAACGAGAATATCCGTCTCAGAGCGCCCCAGCCGCCTCCAGGGCCTCGATGGCCGATGGCTCAAAACCCCAGTCGGCCAACGCCGACCGGTTGTCGGCGCCGACGGCCGGCGGCGGCGCCTGGATCGCGCCAGGGGTCGCCGAAAATCGCGGCGCCGGCGCCGGCTGCACCACCCCGTCGATGGTCACGAAGGTCTGCCGCGCGGCGTTGTGCGGATGGCTCGCCGCCTCCTTCAGCCCCATGACCGGCGCGAAGCAGACATCGGTGCCCTCCATCAGCGCCGTCCACTCGTCGCGGGTCCTGGTCCTGATGACGGCCGCCAGCTTCTGCTTCAGCTCCGACCAGTCGTCGCGGCTCATCTGCTGTTTGAACTGCGGGTCGTCCAATCCCGCCTTTTCAAGCAGCAGCGCGTAGAACTGCGGCTCGATCGAGCCCAGCGACACCCACTGATCGTCCTTGCACTGATAAACATCGTAGAAATGCGCGCCGCCGTCGAGCAGGTTGGCGCTGCGGTCGTCGCGCCAGGCGCCCGAGGCCAGCATGCCGTAGAACATCGCCATCAGCGAGGCGGAGCCGTCGGTCATGGCGCAGTCGATCACCTGGCCCTCGCCGGTGGCGCGGGCATGGATGATCCCGGCCAGCAGCCCGAAGGCCAGATAGAGCGCGCCGCCGCCGAAATCGCCGACCAGGTTGAGCGGCGGCACCGGCTTGTCGCCGCCGATCGCCGCCAGGGCGCCGGTCAGGGCGATGTAGTTGATGTCGTGGCCGGCGGCCTGGGCCAGCGGCCCGAACTGGCCCCAGCCGGTCATGCGGCCATAGACCAGCTTCGGATTGCGCTTCAGCGCCACTTCCGGACCCAGGCCCAGCCGTTCCATCACCCCCGGGCGGAAGCCCTCGAAGGTCGCGTCGGCGCGCTCCAGCAGGGTCAGGCAGGCCTCGATCGCCGCCGGCGTCTTCAGGTCGAGCGCGACAGAACGCCGCCCCCGCTCGGTGACGGCGAACTTCGAGCCGCGCCCCCCGCCCTTGCGGTCGATGCGCACCACGTCCGCGCCCAGGTCAGACAGCAGCATGCCGCAGAAGGGGCCCGGACCGATGCCGGCGAACTCGACGATCTTCAATCCGGAAAGGGGGCCCTTGCCCATTTGATCTATCCAAGGTTTGCGCGGGCTTTTGAACCGCTACCGCGACGCGGGCCCTCTGCTATGGTTGCCGAAGGCCGAGTCTTGCGAGCAAGCTAGTCCAGTTGCCCCGCGCCGGAAACGGCGCCGCAGCGTCAAGTCGAGAGGGGAGATATTGCCGGTCCGAGCGCGCGTCCTGATCGTGGCCCGAGACGACGCCCTGGCCGGGCCCCTCGCCGAGGGGCTGGACCGGCTCGGCTGGCGCACGGTGACCGCGCGCGGGCCCTATGCGGCCCTGGCGGCGCTGGCCGACATGGAGATCGAGGCGGCCATCGTCGACGCCACCGCCGGTCCGCAGGACGCCCCCACCCTCGCCCGCCGGCTGAAAGCCGCTTACGCGCCCCGCCGCCTGCCGGTGATCGCCATCGGCGAGCCGGAACCGGGGCAATCGACGGAAAACATCGACCTGACCCTGGCCCCGCCGCTGCACCCGGCCCAGGCGGCGCTTCGGCTGGAATCCCTGGTGCGCATGGCCATCGCCGAGGAAGAGTTCGAGCTTCGGCTGGAAACCTTTGCCGAGCGAGGCCGCCGGCTGGACCTGCCCGAGGAGGCGGCGAGCCCCTTGAAGGTGCTGGCCGTCGGCGAGCCCGCGCCGGAGTTCCTCGCCCTCTCCAACGCCCTGGCCCGGGTTGGCGCCGAGGTGGTCGGCGCCTTCACCGCCTATACCGCCTTCGACTATCTGCATGAGCGCAACTTCGACGCCGTGGCGCTGTGGGCCGGCGACAACCAGGCCGAAGCCCTGTCGATCGCCACCGGCATGCGGCGCAACACCCGGCTCTATCACGTGCCCGCCCTGCTCTATCTGCAGAGTCCGGCGCAGATCGGCATCGCCGAGGCCTATCACCGCGGCATTTCCGACTTGGCGACGCTGGAGACCCCGGCCCTCGACACCGCCAAGCGGGTGATCGAACTGGCCGCCGCTTATCGCCGCCAGAACGCCATCCGCCACGCCCTGGAAAGGGCGCGCAGCTCCGGCCTGATGGACGCGCCGACCGGGCTCTTCACCCGCGACCTGTTCGCGGCCCACCTGGCGCGGCTGGTGCAGGCCAGCCGCCTGCGCCAAAGGCCGCTGTCGCTGTGCGTGCTCAGGGTCGCCGACCGGCCGGAGCTGGCCATCGCGCGCAAGGGCGGCTGGCTCGACCGCGCCGTGCCGCAGATCGGCTCGATGATCGGCCGGCTGATCCGGGTCGAAGACACCGCCGCGCGGCTGGGGCCGGAGGTCTTCGCCCTCGCCTTGCCCGCCACCAACCTGTCCGCCGCCCGCGCCGCCGGCGAGCGGATCTGCGCCGTCATCGCCTGCACCGCCTTCGACGCCGGCGAAAGCCGCCCGCCGTTCGTGGTCGAATTCGACGTCGGCGTCGCCGAGGTCGAAGCCGGCGAAAACGCCGCCCATGCGCTTGAGCGCGCCGCCGCCACCGCGCTACAGCTGAAGGCCGGCTAGTTTCGGAGTCTCCGCGTGCCCAGCCAGTATGGACCGCTGCTTCCCTACATCATCCCGCTGCTGATCCTGCTCCTGGTCATCCGCCGGGGAATGATGGCGCGGAAGATCAAGGTCGAGCGGATGTGGGTCCTGCCGGTGCTGCTGATCTGCGCCGGCGCCTCGATGTTCGCCGCCGCTCAGACGCCCAGCCCGCTGGTGATGGCCGAACTGGCCGTCGCCCTCGCCGCCGGCGGGGTGGTCGGCTGGTATCGCGGCCGGCTCACCCACATCAGCATCGATCCGGCCACCCACGACCTGACCAGCAAGACCTCGCCGGTCGGCGTGGTGCTGGTGGCGGTGCTGTTCGCCGCCCGCTACGCCATCCGCCTGGCGCTGCCGGGCGCCACCGTCGGCCAGCCCGGCTCGCTGGAGACCCAGGCCGGCGCCATCGCCGACGCCGTGGCCCTGTTCGGCATCGGCGCCGTGGTGGTCCAGCGCCTGGAGATGTGGATGCGCTGCAACCGGCTGCTCACCGAAGCTCGCGCCGGTCGCCAAGCCTAGTCTAGGCCACGATCCCGAGAGCCTCGAGGACCAGCGGTCGCTGCGCCGGCAGGATTCGAACGAGCGCATCGGCGGCGGCGAAGTAGCCGAGCTGGTCGATCTCGGGAAAGCGCTGGAGTCGGCCGGAGCGCGGCGGCCATTCCATCTCGAACGCGCCGGGCGCGAAACCGCTGAGATCGAGGTCGGCCTCCACCGCCCAGCAGAGCACGCGCTTTCCGCCCTTCTGCCGGATCGGCCGCAGAGCCCGGAACGTCCCGGAAACGTCAAGCCCGGTCTCTTCGGCGAATTCCCGCAAGGCGGCCGCGAGCGGGTCCTCGCCGGGCTCGATCAGACCTTTTGGAATGCCCCACGCACCTGCATCCCGCCGGCGCCACAAGGGTCCGCCCAGATGTCCGAGCAGGACTTCCGGGCCGGCCGGGGTGGCGCGATGGACCAGGATTCCGGCGCTCACGGCCATAAGGCCGATGATGGCGCAGGAACCGGCATTCTGCCACCAGAAGCCAGGGAGCCGCCTCCACGGGACGGCCTCGCCAAGGCCGCCGCGCCTAGGCCTGCGCCAGCAGCCGAACGGGGCCGATCAGCCCGGACGGCCGCAGCGGAGCGTCGGGCAGGTAGGTCGGCACGGTCACAAAGGCGACCTTCCCGGCGTTCGGCTGGTTGTCGCCGACCAGGCGGTTCACCCAGACATTGGCGACACGCACCTCCAGCGCGTTTGGGCCGGCCTTCACCGCGTCCGTGACATCGAAGCGGTGCGGCGCCAGCACGCTTGCGCCGACCGGCCGGCCGTTGAGGAACGCCTCGGCCACATCGCCGACCTGCCCGAGGTCGAGCCAGAGGCGACCTTCCGGCGCGGCCGCGAGGACCAAGGCGCCGCGATAGATCGCGACGCCCGAGAAATAGCGGACGCCCGGATCCTTATGTTCGGAAAGCGAGGCAAGCCGTTCAAGATCCAGCGTATCCGGCGCGCCACGCTCCGGCTCGAAGGTCACCTCCCAGGGGCCGTCCGCGACGGCCAGTTCGGTCATCGCCGGAGCCGCCGCGTCGCTCGACGCCGCCGTCGTCGGCTCGCGGAAGACCACGAAGACCGCGTCGTTCGGCTCCAGATCGAGCGAAACGGCCGTGCGGCCGGCCGCGGCGCGCCAGATCGCCGGCTCGACGACGTTCCGATCGGCCCGCCAGATCTCCGGCCGCCGTCCGGCGATGCGGAACGTCAGCTCGAACCGCGCCGCGGCGAACTGGCGATGGCTGACGAAGTAGAGGTCGCCGTCCGGAAGCTTGCGGTGCAGCAGCATGAGCGCCCCGGCCGGCCCGTCGTGGGACCAGTCCGGAGCGACGTCCATCGCCCGCAAGGCGGCGCCCAGGTCGCCAGTCGCGACGATCCCGCGCTCGGCTCCGGCGCCCCAGAGCCGCTCGATCGCCGCCGCCACCTCGGCCGGCTCGTCCGCGAGGCTGGGAGAGCCCTCCGGCCGTTCACCCACGATCGCCGCGCCGGCGGCCGCCAACGCTTCCAGCCGCCGAAGCGCCGGCAAGGTGATCCGCCGGCTGCTGCCCCCGAGGTAGAGCGCGGCATAGGTCATTCCGCTCGGTGTCGTGAGCACCCCGTCCTCGACCCGTAGCAGGGTCAGCAACGCCTCGGCGTTGACGAAGTCGTAGCCGTAGCCTTCGGGAACATCGTCGCAGACCCGGTCGCGGAACCGGCCGGTGAGCGGCCCTTCCTCGCCGTAGAAATAGGCGATGTCGGCGAAGTAGCGGCCCTGCTGCAGCAGGAAGGCGCTGCGGGCCAGGTAGTCCACCCATGGACGCGCCATTTCCGCCCACGTGTCGTGGCGATTGAAGTACTGGCCGAAGACGTAGAGCGACAAGCCCGGCTTCTGCTCGGTCGGCTGGTGCACGGAGGTGTGGATCATCAGCCGGTTGACGCCCAGCGCGAACTGCAGGTCGACGTTCGGCTTCAGGTCCGCCGGCGCGAACGCCCACGGCGACTGGGCGGCGGTCATCGACTCACAGCCGCACAGGTTCTGGCCCCAGAGGTGCGCCACGGAGGCCGCGCCCTTCAGGTCGGCGACATAGGTCGGCCTCGGCCCGAGCTCGGGCCGGTAAGTCCACATCGCGCCCATCGGGACGTCGGCGTAGCGGCGCATCGACATGTCGTCGCCGAGCGAGGGCCGGCCGTCCTCCAGCGCCTCGGCGTAGTGGATAAGGCCACGCGCGTGGGCCCGCTCGGCGATCCGCCCATAGTGCCGCTCGGCGAGCAGCTCGCCGATGGTGCGGCGGAAGTCGTAGAGGAAGGCGTCCGTCTTCGCCGTGTCGCCCACCACATAGCCGGCCAGGGCGGGCATCCAGCCGGCGAGGCCATAGCCGCGCCGCCGCGCGAACTCCGCCGGCAAATCGCCGGTCCAGTTCATCGGGCCGACTTCGATGCTGTCGTTGAGCAGCGCCCGCACGCCGCGGGCGCCGAACAGCGCCTGCCCCGCCGTCTCGGCGAACATGTCGAGGTAGGTGTCGATGTAGCGCTCCACGGCAGCGCCATCGAGCTTGTCGACCTCCAGGCCGGTCGCCTCCACCGTCGCCGGGTGGTTCTCCTTGCCGGTCAGGGAGGCGCCGAAGCGCAGGATGCGCCAGCGGCGGCTATCCGGCGGCGTCCATGCGAGCCGCCCATCCGGGGACAGGCTTCCCGTCAGATCGACGATCTCGGCCGCATCGGCGCCGTTCGCGACCACAGGCCCGGCGATCTCGTCATAGTCGCGCACGAGGCCGAAGCCGGCCTTTTCCTCGAACCGGTGCGCGCGCGGACCGGCGTGCAGCGCCAGGCGCGTCACGCGGATTCTTCGTTCCCGACCGCGGCCGCCGAGCGTGACCACGTCCGCGCCCGGGGCGCTCCCCAGCCGCAGTATGCCGTCGGTCTCACGGAACGGCTCGAAGCGCACGCGAAAGACCTTGGCCGTGACCGGCGCAAAGCTCACCGTCTGCTGCGGGATTCCGCTGCAGGGGATTTCGCCGAACCGCTGGAACGCCTGACCGTCGTCGCTCGACTCCAGCACCGCCGCCAGTTCGGCGTCTCGTGCGAAGATCACGCCCAGCGTCGCCGCCGAGATCGTCGTCGGGGCGTCGAAATCGACCTTCAGCCAGGACGGCGCATCAAGCGTCGAACCGGGCAGATCGGCGAAGGTGGTCAGGCGCCCGTCATCCAAGGCGGCCAGATCGGCCGCCGCATCGCTGGCCGAAACCGCGGCCGAGGCGCTGACGGCCGCGGGCGCGGGGAAGGCGATGACCGCGGTGTCGAAGTAGTGCCTCGGCCGCACGCGCCCGGTCTCGGTGGCGATGCCGTCTCGCGCCATCGGCATGTCGAGGAACGGGCCGGTCTCGTCCGGGGGGCTCGGCAGCACGCCCAGGAACGGCCCGTCGGTGTCGACCTCGCTCCAGACATACTTCTTGATCCCGTCCGCCGGAGGCACCCATGGCCCGCCGGTCTCGCTCCAGCCCGGCGAGGCGGCGATCGCCAGCTCCAGCCCCAGTTCTTCGGCAAGCCCGGCGGCATAGCGGAACGCCGCCCGCCAGGGCGGCGTCATGTAGACGAGCCGATTTTCCACGACCTGCGGCGTCACGAGGTGGGCGTCGAAGTTCTGCAGCCCGCCGACGCCGACCCGATGCATCCACTCCAGGTCCCTGCGGATGCCCTCCAGCGTCACGTTGCCGTTCATCCAGTGCCACCAGACCCTTGGCCGCGCGGCGTTCGGCGGCGCCGCGAAGCCCGCGCGCAGAGGATCGGATGCTGCGGAATTGGTCGACATCGGGCGCCTTCGCTCAAATTGCGTCAGAGACTTCCTCATTCGCACACCCCGCGGCCATGCGACAGGGCCGGTCCGCCAACGCCGACAGCGGACATCGGCGGTTGGCCGAAGCCCGGTTGGCGCGCTCGTTCCCGAAAGCCCCTCAAGCCTCGGCGGCGCGGCCGCCGCCGATTGCGCCGCCGGCTCGGTCGCGCGATCCGCCCTTATGGAACGATCGGCGTCCAGCATCCCTTTTGTCAGGGAGACAGCCTGATGTGCAGCTTGAAGCGCGAACACCGAGTTGATTTGATAACACCTGGGGGGCGAGCAATCGCGGTCGGAACGAGGCGTCCTCCCCGCGACGCCCGGAGGTCAGGATCGCCATGAACGACGAGCACGCGGGCGCGGTGATCGACGAGCTCGACGAAGAGCTTCCGAGGATTTCCTCCGGCAATTCCGGCCTGGACGCCATACTGGGCGGCGGCCTCGACCCGGAGCGGATGTATCTCTACGAGGGGCGTCCGGGGACCGGCAAGACCACGCTGGCGCTGCAGTTCCTGCTCGAGGGCGCTCGCCGCGGCGAGCACGCGCTCTACATCACCCTTTCGGAAACCGAGCGCGAACTGCGCCTCGTCGCGCGCCGGCACGGCTGGTCGCTGGACGGCGTTTTCGTATTCGAACTGGTGCCGCCCGAGACCAGCCTAGACCCCAGCCAGGAGCTGACGGTTCTGCATCCGGCGGAGATGGAGCTCAGCGAGACCAGCCAGCTGATATTCGACAAGGTCGAGGCGCTCAATCCGACACGGGTGGTGGTGGACAGCCTCTCGGAACTTCGGCTGCTCGCACAAAGCCCCCTACGCTACCGCCGCCAGATCCTGGCGCTGAAACATTTCTTCTCAGGCCGAAAATCCACGGTCGTGCTTCTGGACGACCTGACCTCCAACCAGAACGACCTGCAATTGCATTCCATCGCTCACGGCGTGGTGCTGCTCGAGCAGCTCGCGATCGCCTACGGCGCCGAGCGGCGGCGCCTGAGCATCGTCAAGATGCGGGGCATCCCTTTCAGGGGCGGCTTCCACGACTTCACCATCGACCATGGGGGGCTGAAGGTCTATCCGCGACTGGTCGCGGCCGAGCACCACAAGGACTTCGAGGGCGACGTCGTCCTCAGCGGCAACCCCGAGCTCGACGCGCTGGTGGGCGGCGGCCTCGAACGCGGCAGCAACGTGCTGCTCATCGGCGCGGCGGGCGTCGGCAAATCGTCCATCGCCCTGACCTACGCCATCGCCGCCGCGCAGCGCGGCGAGCGTTCGGTGATCTTCGCCTTCGACGAGGGCAAGGGCACGATGAACGCCCGCGCCAAGACGCTGGGCCTGCCGCTGGAGTGGGCGATCGGCCAGGACCTCATTCGCGTTCAGCAGATCGACCCGGCCGAGCTTTCGCCCGGAGAATTCGCTCACCTGGTTCGCAACGCCGTTGAACAGGACGCGGCCCGCATCGTCGTGATCGACAGTTTGAACGGCTACCTGAACGCCATGCCGGACGAGAGATTTCTCATCCTGCAGATGCACGAGCTGTTGAGCTACCTCAGTCAGCTCGGGGTGCTGACCTTGCTGGTGCTGGCGCAGCACGGCCTGGTCGGACCGATGGATACGCCGCTGGACATCAGCTACCTGAGCGACGCCGTCCTGATGCTGCGCTACTTCGAATATGACGGGCGCGTGCGGCGCGCGCTCTCGGTGGTCAAGAAGCGCAGCGGCCAGCACGAGCACGCTATCCGCGAATTCAGGTTGAGCGCCAACGGCGTCAAGCTTGGCCCCCCGCTTGTGGGTTTCAGCGGCATATTCTCCGGCACGCCGATCTATAACGGGGAGAAGAGCCCGTTGTTGGAAGACGATGACGTCTCAGGAGCCTGAAACAGCCCGCGCCTGCGTCCTCATCCTCGCCCCGATCGGAAGGGACGCCCAGGCCTGCTGCACGCTTGTGGAGCGCGTCGGGCTGAAGCCGAGGGTCTGCGCGGACGTGCGCGAACTGATCGTCCAGCTGGATTCCAATGCGGACGTGGTGCTCCTGACCGAGGAGGCGCTCTACGGCTCGGCCCTCGGCGTGCTGGCCGCCTGGGTCGCGAGGCAGCCGCCGTGGTCGGACCAGCCCTTCATCGTGCTGACCAATCGCAACGAAGGCGGCCGATTCCATGAGTTTCGCAGAAGCCTGGTGGAGCGGCTGCACAATATCGCCTTCCTCGAGCGGCCGATGCGGGCGATTTCACTGCAAGCGGCGATCCTGACCGCGCAGCGCGGCCGCGCCCGGCAATACCAGGCGCGCGCCTATCTCGAAGCGCAGCGGGGCGCGGCCGAGGAACTGGAGCGCCTGGTTTCGGAGCGGACGCGGGCGCTTGAGCAGGCCAACGCCGAACTTCGCGCCGAAAGCGAACGCCGCGAACGCGCCCAGGCGGCGCTGCTGCAGGCCCAGAAGCTGGAGACCATCGGCCAGTTGGTCGGCGGGGTGGCGCACGACTTCAACAACCTGCTGATGGCGGTCATCGGCAACCTCGACCTGCTGGCCAAGATCGGCGGCGACGATCCCAAACAGGCCAGGCTGCTGAACGGGGCGATGGAGGGCGCACGCCGCGGCGCCACCCTGACCCAGAGACTGCTGGCTTTCGCGCGCAAGCAGGAACTGCAATCGCGTCCGACCGACATCCGGGCGCTGCTGGAAGACCTGCGCGGGCTTATCGAGCGCTCCGTCGGGCCTTTGGTCGAGCTGAGGATCACCAGGTGCGGCCCGACGCCGCCGGTCAGCGTCGATCCGAACCAGCTGGAGATGGCCGTGCTCAATCTGGCGGTGAACGCGCGCGACGCCATGTCGGCGGGCGGGGTGGTGACGATCTCGCTCGACGATGTCTTCGCGCAATCAGGCGACGAACTGGGGCTGGCGCCCGGGCGTTACGCGCGCCTCTCGATCCAGGACACCGGCGCGGGCATGGACCCGGCCACCCTCGCCCGCGCGGTCGAGCCGTTCTTTTCGACCAAGGGCGTCGGAAAGGGGACGGGTCTCGGACTTTCGATGGTGCACGGTCTCGCCAGCCAGTCGGGCGGCGCGTTGCGGCTGGAGAGCCGGCTTGGCGTCGGAACCAGGGCCGATCTCTGGCTGCCGGTGGCCGAGAGCGCCGTCGAGGAGACAAGCCTGCAAGACTCGGCGCTGGCGGTGATGGAGCCGGCCAAGATCCTGCTCGTCGACGACGATCTGCTGGTCGCCAACAGCACCGCCGCGCTGCTGGAGGATCTGGGGCACCGGGTCATCGAAGCGCATTCCGGCGCCGAGGCGCTGGCGGCCATAGAGGGCGGACTCAGTCCGGACCTCGTCATTACCGACCACGCCATGCCGGGGATGACCGGCGTCGATCTGGCCGTCGGCCTCCGGGCCCGCGACCCGAACTGCCTTATCCTGCTGGCCACGGGGTACGCGGAGCTTCCTCCGGACTCGCCCGTCGACCTTCCCCGCCTGGCCAAGCCTTTCACCCAGCAGCAGCTCTCGGTCGAGGTCGCCCGTCTCCTAGCCACGCGCGCAGCTTAAGGCCCAGGCCGTCCGCCAGGCCGGACATCGAGGTCGCGGGTCACGGAACCCAAGCCCGGCGGCCCCGTTTCCCTACCGGCGGGCGGCGAGGGCTATGTGGAGCCCCGAGGCTATTGGCCAATACGCACCGGATTGAAGAGACCAAGTACACGGCCGACCCGGGCGCACCGTCGACCCGCCGCGGAACGGCGTTGCTTTCGCGCCTCGGCGTCTGGCTGATCCTGGCGGTGATCGCAGCCGCAATCGTCTCGGCTGGCGTCTACTTCGCGCCCCGCCCGTACACCTCGATGATCAAGCCGGGCCAGCCGCAGCCGTCGATACCGCTTCCTCACGCCAGGCACAGCGTCAGCCATCTCTGAACGAGCGCCAACGAGGTCGCTTGGGGGCGAGGCTAGAGCGTCGTCCGGCTTAATTGAATCGGGGGGATTCTCGGTTTGGTCGAATTGTGATTCAAGATGCTGGCTGGGAGGAGGCCAGCCTCGATGAGCGGACCGATTTCCAATGATCTTCGCATTCGCGCGGTAGCGGCGGTGGATGCAGGCGCGAGCCGGCGGCAGGCGGCGCGTCGGTTCGGCGTTGGGGTGAGCAGCGTCATTCGCTGGGTTGAGCAGCATCGGCGGACAGGGAGCGTTGCGCCGATGCCCATGGGCGGCCGGCGGCGTCCGCTGGTGGCGGGAGAGCATCGCCAGTGGCTGCTGGAGCGGATCGCGGCCCAGCCGGACCTGACGCTGGAGGAGATGCGTCGGGAGCTGGCGGAACGGGGTCTGCAAGTCGGTTACGGGACGGTGTGGCGGTTCTGCGCCAGAGAAAGGCTCAGCTTCAAAAAAAAGCCTGCACGCCACCCAGCAGGATCGACCTGACGTCGCCGCGGCGCGGGCTCTGTGGCGCGAGCGGCAACCCGATCTCGACCCGGATCGGCTGGTGTTCATCGACGAGACCTGGGCCAAGGACAACATGACCAGGCTCTACGGCCGAGCTCCACGCGGTCGCCGGCTGCTTGGCAAGGTCCCCCTGGCCCGCTGACGACGACCACCTTCGTGGCCGCCCTGCGCTGTGATGGGCTGACCGCGCCGATGGTCCTGGACGGCCCGATCAATGGCGACTGGTTCAGGGCCTATGTCGAGCAGGTGCTCGCCCCGACCCTCAAGGCTGGCGACATCGTCGTCATCGACAATCTCGGCTCCCACAAGAGCCCCAAGATCCGCCAGGCGATCGAAGCCAAGGACGCCAGCCTGCTCTATCTGCCGGCCTACTCCCCGGACCTGAACCCCATCGAGATGGCCTTCTCCAAACTCAAGGCCCACCTTAGAAAGGCCGCCGAGCGCTCCGTCGACGCCCTCTGGAACCGCATCGGCCTCATCCTCGACGAGTTCTCTCCTGCCGAATGCGCCAACTTCTTCAAAGCGGCCGGATATGCTCCAGCCTAAACGGACAACGCTCTAGGCGAAGGCGTAGCGGATCGGCAGCGCCTTCGGGCCGTTGACAAAGTTGGCTTCGGAGAGTTTGGCGGCGCCGTTCAGCTCGACCGACTTCAGCCGCGGCAGCAGCTCCTCCCAGAGGATGCGCATCTCCATCTTGGCCAGGTGCTGGCCGAGGCAGACGTGGGCCCCGTAGCCGAAGGCCAGGTGCCGGTTGGGACTGCGGTCGACGCGGAACGCGTAGGGGTCCTCGAACACCTCCTCGTCGCGGTTACCGGACGGGTAGCAGAGCATCAACCAGTCGCCGGCGCTGAGCTTCTGGCCGCGCAACTCGGTGTCGGCGGCGACGCTGCGCATGAAGTGGCGCACCGGCGTGGTCCAGCGGATCGATTCATCGACCAGGCCGGGGATCAGGCCGGGATCGGCCTTGACCTTGGCCAGCTCGGCCGGCCGCTCGGCCAGGGCCCACAGCGCCCCGGCGGTGGAGGACGAGGTGGTGTCGTGGCCGGCGGTGGCGATGATCAGATAGTAGGAGACGGCGTCGAAGGCCGAGATCTGCCGGCCGTCGATCTGGGCGTTGGCGATGGCGCTGGCCACGTCGTCGAGCGGATCGGCGCGGCGCGACTCGGTGAGCGCGTTGAAGTAGTTGAAGAAGTCCATCAGCACGCCCTGCATCTCGACGGCTTCTTCCTCAGGCGTGGCGGCGGTGGTCTTGCGCTTCAGGTCGGGATCGGTCGAGCCGAACAGCTCCTGGGTCAGCTTCAGCATTCGCGGCTCGTCGCCCGCCGGCACGCCCAGGATCTGCATGATCACATGCAGCGGAAAGTGCAGCGCCACCTCGCTGACGAAGTCGCACTCGCCACCCAGCGCCTCCATGCGCGCCACCGCCTCGCGGGCCAGTTCGCGGATGCGGCCCTCGAGCTTGCGGACGTTCTGCGGCATGAACCAGGCCTGGGTCAGGGCGCGGTACTTCATGTGGTCCGGCTCGTCCATCTGCACCAGCGTGTAGATCAACGGCCGCCCCTGGGCGCGGGCCTCGCGGCCGCGCTCGACCGCATGGTGCGGCGCCAGGGTCGAGGGGAAGTCGCCATAGGGAAAGAGCGTGTTGTCGCGGCTGACCTCCAGGATGTCGGCATGCTTGGTGACGATGCGAAACGGGTCAAAGCCGGGGACCTCGGCCAGGGCGAGCGGATCGTTCTTGCGCAGCCAGGCATAGGCGTCGTTCAGCCGCGGCGTGTCCGCGTGCGCCTTCGGGTCTACGACCGCGGCGATGGCCTCGCTCCGCTCGGTGGACATGGACGTTTCCCTTTTCATCTCTTGCTGATCGGATTTCGCTCTGGCGCGCACAAAAGGTCGAACAGGCCGTGCTTGAGCTCGGCCGGCGAAAGGCCGTTGGCGCCGTGCATGACGCCCAGGCCGACCGCGACCGCGACCAGGGCGTAGGCCCGCACCCGCGCTTCGGTTTCCGCAAAGCCCAGGCCGCGCAGGTTTTCGGTCAGGAAGGCCAGCACAGCGGCGTCCTGCCCCTGAACCGCCGCCCGGGCGCGCACGTCGCTTTCGGCCCAGGCGCGCATGGCCAGGCCCAGCTGTGAAAGGCCTTCGCGGACGACGATGCCGACCAGCCGCTCGATGCGGCCGAGCGGATCGGCGCCTTCGTCGGCTTCGGCCAGCACCCGGCGGATCTGGTCGCCGGAAAAGTAGTCGGCCAGCGCCGCCTGATAGGCCGGGAAGTCGACGAAGTGGTGGTAGAAGCTTCCCGTGGACACCCCGAGCGCGTCGGCCAGCGGCCGCAGCTTCAGCGCCCTGAGGCCGCCCTCCTTCAGCAAGGCCTGGCCGGCTTCCAGCCAGTCGCGCACCGTCAGGTCGGTGGGCTTGCGGCGACGCTCCGTCAGGAGCAGGTCTAGCGGCGTCGAAGAGGTCAGCAGCGCCATTCGCGGGCTTTGACATTGGTTTCGAAGTAACGAATGTTATGTCGAACGGGGTCGCGGCACAATAGAGGCCTCGCTGAGGAAACGTTCGGAGACGCCCTTGACCCTGCCCGAGGCCCTGGCCGCCTATCTTTCCGCCTTCTGGAACGCGCCGGTCACGGTCGAGAACGTCTCGCGCATCCCCGGTGGGGCCAGCCGCGAGACCTATAGTTTCGACGCGGTGCGCGAAGGCGGCGAGCGCCGCGGCCTAATCCTGCGCCGCGATCCGGTCGGCAGCCTGATCGACACCGACCGCGCCACCGAGTTCCTCGCCTACCAGTCGTTCCAGGACCTGGCGCCGGTGCCCGAGCCGGTCGTGCTGGAGGAAGGCGTCACGGTGCTCGAGCGGCCCTTCTTCATCATGGGCCGGGTGGACGGCGGCAAAGCCTCCTCGCCCTTCGCCTACAAGCCCTACGATCCGCACGCCGAGGCCGTCGGCAGGTCGCTGTTCCAGATCCTGGGCCGCATCGCCCGCACCGATCCCGCCGGATTGCCGATCGCGACCGCCTTCGCGGCGCCTCCCCTGGACGCCTGCTGGCGGCGCGAGCTGGACTATTGGGAGGGCGTCATCCTGCGCGACGAGCGGCATCCGCAGCCGATCGCCCGGGCGGCGCTGCGGCGGTTGCGCGCCAACCCGCCGCCGCCGGCGCAGAAGCTGTCGGTGGTGCACGGCGACTACCGCTCCGGCAACTTCCTGCACGACGGCCAGGGCCGCATCCTGGCCATCCTCGACTGGGAAATGGCCCACCTGGGCGATCCGCTGGAGGACTTGGCCTGGTGCCTCGATCCCCTGTGGGGCCATTTCGACGAGGACCGCGCGGCCGGAACCTTGCCCCGCGCCGAGGCGATCGCCGCCTGGGAGGGGGAAAGCGGGCTGATCGCCGATCCGGCGGCGCTGGCCTGGTGGAGCCTGTTCAATTCGGTGAAGGGCCAGGCGATCTGGACCACCTCGGGCAAGACCTTCGTCGAGGCCGGTTGCCGCGACCTGGTGCTGGGCTTCAGCGGAACCTACCCCGCCCGCCGCCACGACAAGATCATCGCCGACCAGCTGGAGCGGCTGGTGGCCACGGAGAACTGGGCATGACCCCGACCGCGCCGGAACTGCTGGGCGGCTGCGTGGTGGCGCTGGCCACGCCGCCCAGGCCCGAGGAGATGGGACCGTTCATGGCCGGAACCGTCGGCGTCGCCGCCCTGCTCGACATGCTCGCCGCCCAGGAATGCGCCACCGGCGCGGCCACGCGAGTCTGGGAAAACGCCGCCCTGCGCGCCCTGCTCACGGAGGCCGCGGGCGCCTATGACGCCAAGCTCGACGGCGCGCTCGCCTCGGCCGGCAAGGTCGGCGACGGCGACTATTCGCTGGCCGCGCTGGACACCGCCAACGCCGAGCTGCGCCGCCGGCTGATCCGCCTGCACGAGGCGGTGGAGGCGGCGATCGACACCGGCCTCGATCGCCGCATCCTCGCCCTCTATCGCGACATGGCCGCGCGGCGGGAGCTTCAGCTGCCGCCCATGCCGGGCTAGAGCGCCGATGTCTCTCCCCGAACCGTTTCGAACCGGAGCCTGAAATGACCGACGTCGCCCCGCCGCCCGCGCACCCCATCGGCCATGCGGTCGCCACCCCGGACAAGCCTGCCTACATCATGGCCGGCAGCGGCGAGACGGTGAGCTTCCGCCAGCTGGACGACCGCGCCAACCAGGGCGCACAGCTGTTCCGCGCCCTCGGCCTGAAGCGCGGCGACGGCATGGCCGTCTTCATGGACAACAGCCCGCGCTATTTCGAAGTGCTGTGGGCGGCCGAGCGCACCGGCGTCTATTGCACCTGCATCTCGTCGAAGCTGACCGCGGCGGAGGCCGAATACATCATCCGCGACGGGAACTGCCGCGTGCTGATCGCCTCGAAGAGCGTCGAGGATGTCGCCCTGGCGCTCAATCCGCTCATCTCCGACGTGAAACGCTTCATGTGCGACGGGACCGCCGACGGCTACGAGAGCTTCGAGGCGGCGCGGGACGCCTTCCCGCCGACGCCGATCGCCGACCCATCTCCCGGCGGCATCATGCTCTATTCGTCGGGCACCACCGGCCGCCCGAAGGGGGTCAAGCACCCGCTGCCCGAAGGCGCGGTGGGCACGACCCCCAACCCCCTGGGGATGCTCGGCCAGATGCTTTACGGCTTCACGCCGGACATGGTCTATCTGTCGCCGGCGCCGCTCTATCACGCCGCGCCGCTGCGCTGGTCGATGGCGGTGCAGCAGCTCGGCGGCACGGTGATCGTGATGGAGCGCTTCGATCCCGAACTGGCGCTGAAGTACATCGAGCAGTACCGGGTCACTCATGCGCAATGGGTGCCGACCCATTTCGTCCGTATGCTGAAGTTGCCGCGGGAAGCCCGCGACCGCTACGACTATTCGTCGCTGAAGTCGGTCTGGCACGCCGCCGCGCCCTGCCCGATTCCGGTTAAGGAGCAGATGATCGCCTGGTGGGGTCCGATCGTGCACGAATACTACGCCGGCACCGAGGGCAACGGCTTCTGCGCCATCAGCGCCGCCGAATGGCTGCAGCACAAGGGTTCGGTCGGCAAGGGCCTGATGGCGCAAGTGAAGATCTGCGACGAGGACGGCAATCCCCTGCCCCCGCGGGCCGAGGGCGGGGTCTATTTCGAGGGCGGCGGCGGGTTCGAATACCACAACGACCCCGCCAAGACCGCCGAGAGCCGCAACCAGCACGGCTGGTCGACCCTGGGCGACGTGGGCTGGGTCGACGAGGAAGGCTATCTCTACCTCACCGACCGCAAGAGCTTCATGATCATCTCCGGCGGGGTGAACATCTATCCGCAGGAGCTGGAGAATCTCTTGATCACTCATCCCAAGGTGGCCGACGCCGCCGTGGTCGGCGGGCCGCACGAGGAGATGGGCGAACAGGTCATCGCCGTCATCCAGCCGCTCGACTGGGCCGAGGCCGGCGACGAGCTGCGCGAGGAGCTGATGGCTTTCTGCCGCGCCAACATCTCACATGTGAAGGCGCCGCGGGTGCTCGACTTCATGCAGGAGCTGCCTCGCCACCCGACGGGCAAGCTCTACAAGCGCCTGATCCGCGACGCCTACTGGGCCGCCCAGGCCGCGGCGTCCTGAGTCCCGCTAGGTCTGGATCAGGGCGTCGTCGATCTCGTTGGCGCGCCGGGCGGCCGGGCGTGAGCTGATGCGGTCCCAATAGGCCTGGAAGGCCGGCCGCGCTTCGATGGAGCCGAACCTGAGGCCAAAGCCGATCTGCGAACCGAAATAGACGTCGGCGGCGCTGAAGGTCTCGCCGGCGACGTAGGGCGTACCGGACACCGCCGTCTCCATGGCGTCCATGACCATGGCGAAATTGCCGTAGCCGGCCATGCGTTCGGCCTCCGGCTTGACCTCGAAGCCGAGCGACTTGTTGGTGGTCGCCGCCTCGATCGGGCCGGCGGCGAAGAACAGCCAGCGGTAATAGGCGCCGCGGGCGCCCGGCGGCGGCGCCAGGTCGGCTTGCGGAAAGGCGTCGGCCAGATAGGCGCAGATGGCCGCGCCCTCGGTGACCACGGTGTCGCCGTGCCGGATCGCCGGCACCTTGCCCATCGGATTGATCGCCAGGTAGTCCGGCGTCCTGATCGAGCCGAAGTCCATGATCTCGGTCCGGTAGGGCTGGCCGACCTCCTCCAGCATCCACCGCACGATGCGGCCGCGCGACATCGGGTTGGTGTAGAAGACAAGCTCTTGCGCCACGGGACCGCTCCTCTTGCTGGGGAGCCTTGAGCCTAGCGCGCCTAAGCCGCTCCCGCCATCCGGGCCAGTTCGGTGAGGATGCGTTCGGCGGCGTTCAGCCGCGCGTCCGGGGTTTCCCATTCGCCCTTGATCAGCACCGTCTGATCGGGGCGGAAGCGCCACAGCAGCGAGTTCTTCTGGATGAAGGCGACCAGGGCGGTCGGGTGGGCGAAGGTGTTGTTGCGGAAGGTGACCACCGCGCCCTTTGGCCCCACGTCGATCTTGGTCACGTTGGCCTGGCGGCAGAGGCCCTTGATGGCCACCACCTTGAGCAGCTGGCCGGTCTCCTCGGGCAGCGGCCCGAAGCGATCGATCATCTCGGCGGCCAGGGCCTCGCGATCCTCCGGCCGTTCGGCGTCCGACAGGCGCCGGTAGAGGGCCAGCCGCACGTTCAGGTCGGGCACGTAATGCTCGGGGATCAGCACCGCCGCGCCGGTGTTGATCTGCGGCGACCAGCCCCGGTCGATGCTGATCTCGCCGGCGCCGGACGTGGCGCGGATCTCGGCGACCGCGTCCTCCAGCATCTGCTGGTAGAGTTCGACCCCGATCTCGCGGATGTGGCCCGACTGC
>DATAYM010000083.1:0-79050 GCA_036272595.1 Caulobacteraceae bacterium | reverse complement strand
GGACAAGAAGGCCGCAGACGGGCGGCTGACCTTCATCCTGGCCCGCGGCCTGGGCCAGGCCTTCGTGGCCAAGGACGTGGACGCCGGCGCGGTCAGGGACTTCCTGCTGGCCGAGGGCGCGCGGCCGTGACCGCCCTCCTGGCGCTGGCGCCGATCGTCTTCGGCCTCCTGGCCCTCTCCGCCCTGTTCTCGGCGGCCGAGACCGCCCTGACCGGCGCGAGCCGCGCGCGGATGCACCAGCTGGAGCGCGACGGGGACGCTGCGGCGCGCCGGGTCAACCTCCTGCTCGACGACCGTGAGACGATGATCGGCGCGGTTCTCCTGGGCAACAACCTGATCAACATCCTGGCGACCACCCTCACCTCCCAGGTCCTGACCCGGCTGATCCCCGGCGCGCTGGGCGTGGCGATCGCGACCGCGGTGATGACCGCCCTGGTGCTGGTGTTCGCCGAGGTGCTGCCCAAGACCCTGGCCATATTGCGCGCCGACGACGTGGCGCGCTGGCTGTCCGGCCCGACCGAGGTCGCGGTCTTCCTGTTCGGGCCGGTGGTCAGGACGGTGCAGGCCTTCGTGCGCGGCACGCTCGGCCTGTTCGGGGTCGATGTCGATCTGGAGCCGGGCGCCGCCGAGGCGCACGAGGAGATCCGCGGCGCGGTCGAGTACCACCACTCGGAAGGCTCGGTGGAGGGCGGCGACCGGCGCATGCTGGGCGGGGTGCTCGACTTGGCCGACATGGACGTTTCAGAGATCATGGTGCACCGCAAGTCGATCTCCATGCTCGATGTCGACCTGCCGCCCCGCGAGGTGGTCAGCCAGGCCCTGGCCGCGCCGCACACCCGCCTGCCGCTCTATCGCGGCGAGCCGGAGAACATCATCGGCGTGTTGCACGCCAAGGACCTGCTGCGCGCCGTCGCCACGGTCGAGGGCGGCATCGAGGCGCTGGACGTGGCGGCGCTGGCCCGCGAGCCCTGGTTCATTCCCGACACCACCAAGCTGAAGGACCAGTTGGCCGAGTTCCGCAAGCGGCGCACCCATTTCGCCCTGGTGGTGGACGAATACGGCGCGCTGCAGGGGCTGGTGACCCTGGAGGACATCATCGAGGAGATCGTCGGCGAGATCGAGGACGAGCACGACCTGGTCGCCGAGGGCGTGCGCCGCCAGCCGGACGGCTCGGCCAATGTCGACGGCTCGGTGACCATCCGCGACCTGAACCGGGCCATGGACTGGGACCTGCCCGACGACGATGCGGTGACCGTCGCCGGCCTGGTCATCCACGAGGCCCAGGCCATCCCCGACGTCGGCCAGACCTTCATCTTCTACGGCCACCGCTTCCAGGTCATGCGCCGCCAGCGCAACCAGATCACCGCCCTGAAGGTCTCGCCGCGGCTTGACGAGGCGGCGGAGAGCGGGAGCTGAGGCGCGGGTTGGCCGCCTCCCCCCGAGAGTTCACCACCTGTTCCTTCTCCCTCTTGCGGGAGAAGGTGGCCTCCGGAGGAGGTCGGATGAGGGGTTTTGCTCCCCTCTCAGCTGAAGCTTCGACGCCACCCTGAAGCCGGAGTGCGACCCCTCAACCGTCGGCTTCGCCGCCACCTTCTCCCGCAAGAGGGAGAAGGACCCAGATGGGACCTCTTGGCGGCCGGCGGCCGGTTGCGCCGCCGGGTAGTGTCTCAGTTTGAAATTAGAGACGGTTGACAAGCATGGCGCCAGCGGAGCGCCCGCCTTATCATGCCCCCATGACCATGCGGACCAAAGAGGCGATTGTCTGCGATTGCGGACATGCCGGCTTCATCGTTCTGTCAGAGAACGACGCCCCCTATAGCGCGAACTGGGAGCGGTACGAGCTAGAGGGGTTCGACACCGCAGCCAGCGACCGCGCGGCCCCAAGGGGGTCAATCGCCCGCATGAACCCCAAATGTCCGAAGTGCGGTAAAACTGGGAAGGTGCGGCATGCCTAAAGGCCCTAACGGAGAGAAGCGCCCCGGCGACGTGATCGGCGCGGCTATCATGGTGGCCAAGATCGCTACGGGCGAGGTCGAGGACAACGCCACGCCGGCCGACAAGGCGCACCATAGCCGGGGCGGCAAGAAGGGCGGGGCGGCTAGGGCGAAGGCGCTCACGCCCGCCCAACGGTCGGAGATCGCCAAGAGGGCTGCGGCTAAGCGGTGGGGTTCTTAGCAAGCACGAATATGAGCCTCGCGAATTTTTCTGCTTGCAGCGGCAGCAAGCAGGTGCGATCCCTCCGCTAAGCAAGCAGGAGGCGATTCGCCGTGGACGCAAAAACCCCGCAGAGCCAAGGTGGACGCGCTCGCGCCCTGGCGCTCACACCCAGCGCCCGGAGCGCGATAGCCCGGAAAGCCGCCCTGGCGCGGCACAGCAAACCTGTCGGCCTTCCTAAGGCGGTCAGCCAAGGGTCGCTGAAGATCGGCGACACGCTCATCGACGTGTACGTCCTAGAGGATCGACGGCGCCTGATTCACAAGCGAGCAATGGCGCGGGCTCTTGGGTTGAAATCTGAGGGCGGTAACGCCTTCATGAAGATGATTTCAAGTAAAGGCCTGGGATCCGCAATCGGCCAAGAACTGCGCGAAAAAATCGACAAGCCCATAGAATTCAACCCCTTGAGCGGGGATCCGGCGCATGGATACAGCGCCGAGGTTTTCATTGAGGTTTGCGACGCCATTATTGACGCTGCCCGACGGAACCTGCTAACATCTGCGCAGCAGTTCTTGGGAATACAAGCTGAGTTCATAGTCAGGTCCGCCGCCAAGATCGGCATTATCGGACTGATCGATGAGGCGACCGGCTTCATCGCGGACAAGCGTCGCGAGGAATACCGCGAGCTATGGGATCAGTTTCTTCGCGAGGAGTTCAGGACGTGGGAGGCGGAGTTCCCTGAGCGGCTCTTCGATTCCATGTACAGGCTCTATGGATTGAAGCGCCTCGACCCGAAGTCGTTCAAGCACCCGCGGTTCTTTAGCAAGTTCATCCGGAAATACATTTATGCGCCGTTGGCGAACAGCAACGGGGCCATCCTTGCCGAGCTGGAGGCGAAGAACCCGGTTGTCTATTCGAACGGGGGGCGACGCTACAAGATGTTCCAGTTCTTGTCGGACGAACTCGGGATGCCAGCGCTCAAGGCGCACCTGTGGCAGGTGGTCGGCATTGCGGCATCCGCTCCGGACAAGGGCGCGTTCGAGAGAGCCTTTCGACGGGCCTTTCCGGAGGCGTCACCGTTCGGTCAGCAAGCAGACCTGTTCGACGATTTAGACTGAACATCATGCTTGACACACAAGCAAAAAGTTCAGATAAGAGGGGCATGAACAAGCTGCCTCTCGCCAAGCGCGTCCAAATCCTCTCGATGCTCTGCGAGGGCGTTTCGATGCGGTCGATCAGCCGCGTTTGCGACGTGTCGATCAACACCGTGACCAAGCTTCTGGTCGATGCCGGCGAGACCTGCCTGGCGCTGCATGACGAGCTGGTCCGCGACGTTCAGGTAAACCGTTGTCAGATCGACGAAATTTGGTCATTCGTGGGATGCAAGCAACGCAACGTCGCCACGGCCAAGGCTCCGGTCGATGGCGCTGGCGACGTGTGGACGTGGACGGCGTTGGACGCCGACACGAAGCTGATGGTCAGCTATTTCGTGGGAGACCGGTCAGGCGAAAGCGCCCTGATCCTCGCCGATGATCTCCGGGCGCGCGTGTCGAACGAGCGGCTGCAAATCACCACCGACAGCCATCACGCCTACATCAACGCCATTGAGGAAGCCTTCGGCTCTGACGCGGACTTCGCGACGATCCAGAAGATTTATCGCACGGACCCGGCGTCGGCGCGTGGCCGCTACAGCCCGCCAGTCTGCACCGCCGTCAAGAAGAACGTGATCGAAGGCGACCCCGACCAAGCCCATATCTCAACGAGCTACGTCGAGCGCGCGAACCTCTCGATCCGCATGCAAAACCGCCGCTTCACCCGCCTGACCAACGCCTTCAGCAAGAAGCTGGACAACCACATTCACGCGCTGGCGCTCTATTTCGCCTTCTACAATTTCGTCCGCATCCACAAGACGCTCAAAGTGACGCCGGCGATGGCGGCCGGGATCAGCGCCACGCTGTGGACGATGGAAGACATCGCCGAGCGGATCGAAGCGAACCGACCGCAGCCCGGTAAGCGCGGCCCCTACAAGGCGCGCGGGCTTTCAAATCAGGCGTAGAGGGCCGCCCGCGTTACGTGATACGATTCTATTCCAAAGCCGCCACGCCGACCCCACATATAGCTTTAGATGGACCCGGACTGCGGTAAGGGCCGTTAACGCTTTGGGGGCAGCATGTGCGCTGAACAGGAGCAGACTCATGGCCACCAGGAAATCCTTTTTAAGGGTGGCGCCGGAAAATGCGGAGCTAGACCATCTGCTTGCCGCGGCCGTTAAGGCCGGCGTGAGCGAAGAGCAGCTAGCGGAGCAGCGGGTTAGTTTTGCCTACGGCAACGCGCCCGCAGACTCCGACAGCAGCAAAGACTCCGTTCGCAAGGCGTCCGCGCATAACAAGTTAATTGGCGCGTAGACAAAGAAGGGGCGCGCGGGATCAACCTGCGGCTTGTCTATGATCGTAATCGAAAGCGAAAACCCCGCGCTCTACGCGGAGGTCCAAAACCGCAATCTCATAAGGCAATACGACCTTCTCACGAACTGCGTCGAGATCGGCCTCATCCAGGGCCACACCTCTTTCGATAAATACACGCTCTGGGCGCTGAATCACGTAGCGGTCGCCAACATCTCCCAGTTTGGCGGCCGTTTTCGTGAGGAGCCGATTTACGTCGGCGATCATATCCCGCCCCATTTTGATCGTGTCCCGGAACTCATGGATCGGTTTATTTCAACGATCCATGAAAATTGGTTTGGACAACGGGCGACCTCCCTCGCGGCCTACGGGCTGTGGCGCCTGAATTGGATTCACCCGTTCATTGAGGGCAATGGGCGAACCGCTCGCGCAATCTGCTACTACCTCCTTTGCGCCCGATCAGGCGGCCTGATCCCAGGCAAAAAAATCGTTCCAGAGCGCATTCGCGAAAACCGGAAACCCTACTATGCGGCGCTCAGAAGCGCGGATCGCGCTTGGGCGGAGGGCAATCTGGATTGCTCCGAATTGGAAATCTACCTGATGGGCCTTCTTCACGATCAGGTCACGGACGCAGGCATCTAAGGGACCGAATTTCAAACTGAGACACTACCCGCCGCCGAAACTATTTGCGATTGGTGGAAATCTATGCGACTTGGCAAGGTCGAATGACGTTTAGGTTCGGTCGCTATCCCTGCTCGATCAAGGTCGAGCCCCGGACCTGCCCCTCGATCCTCTCCGAAATTTTGACCGCGTCGCCGACTGGTGCGGCGTGTACTTTTTGCACTGGAATATACGAAATATGGCTACCGGAACTGTGAAGTGGTTCAACGCCCAAAAGGGTTTTGGCTTCATCCAACCTGACGCGGGCGGCAACGACGTTTTCGTCCACATCTCCGCCGTCGAACGTGCGGGCCTCGGCTCGCTGCACGAAGGTCAAAAGATCAGCTACGAGCTCGAAAAAGATGGACGCAGCGGCAAGACCGCGGCGGGCCAGCTGGCGAGCGCCTAACAAGCATCAGGCCGTCGATCCGATTTGGTTCGACTTGACGGAAATGCGGACGGGTCGGCTTGAAAGCCGGCCCGTTTAGCCCTCCGCCTCTACCTAAGGCTCTCCGGGCGCCAGCGCCCTGATCGAGAGCGCGTGCACCGGCCCGGCCAGCTCCTCGGCCAGCGTCGCATAGACGGCGCGCTGACGCTGCACCCGGCTCAAGCCCGCGAAAGCGCGGGCGACGATGACGACGTTGAAGTGGCTTTCCCCGCCCGGCGAGGCGCCCGCGTGACCCTGATGGCGCGCGCTGTCGTCCTCGATATCCAGCCGTTGCGGGGCGAACGCCGCCTCGAGCTTGGTTCGAATAGCTTCGGTTGCGGCGCCCATCAGAGTCGGCTCCAAATTCATCACTGTCAATTCTTGAAAGCGAAAGCTTCCAACGCATACTTCGGGACATGACCGGCGCGTTTCAATACAGGCCCAAATTCGTCGACATCCGGGTTCGTCCGCCGAAGCCGGAGGAAGACGCGCGCGAGCACGATGTCAATGCGCTGAAGCCGGGGGAGCGCGCCTGCGACCATCCCGGCTGCAATCGCGCCGCCCAGACCCGGGCCCCGAAATCGCGCGACCTGCTCAACGAGCACTACTGGTTCTGCACCCCGCACGCGGCCGACTACAACCGTCACTGGGACTTCTTCTCGGGCATGAACGACGCCCAGGTGCGCGCCTATCAGGCCGGCGCGGCCACCGGCGAGCGGCCGACCTGGGCCTTCGAGGCGTCCCGGCGCTCGCGCGAGGCGATGGCGGCGCGCAGCTCCACCGACCGCGCCTTCGCCGATCCGTTCGGCCTGTTCGCCGCCGCCCGCCGCCGCGCCGAACAGGCGGCGCAGGAGCGCAAGATCGGCAAGATCGAGCGCGGCGCCCTGGCCGACCTCGACCTGGACGCCACCGCCCAGCCGCAGGCGATCCGCGCCCGCTATATCGAACTGGTCAAGCGCTGCCACCCGGACGCCAACGGCGGCGACCGCTCCGCCGAGCACAAGCTGCAACGGGTGATCCGGGCCTATCAGGCGCTGCGCAAAGCCAAGATGGCGTGACCCGCAAAAGCCGCGGGCGCGGTGTTTTGCGCTTTCCCCCGGTTTGCAATCCTTGCCTAAACCGCTAATCGATCCGCCATGCCTAGCCTGAGCGAAGAAACCGAAGACCATTTGATCACCCTGGTTCCCGACCAGATGGTGTCCGTGCGCGACGTGTTCGGCGTCGACACCGACATGCAGGTGCCGCGTTTCTCGACGCGCGACCCGCACGTGCCCGACCTGGACGACGCCTACCGCTTCGATCCGGAGACCACGCTGGCCATCTGCGCCGGCCTGTCGTTCGACCGCCGGGTGATGATCCAGGGCTACCACGGCACCGGCAAGTCGACCCACATCGAGCAGGTCGCCGCGCGGCTGAACTGGCCGATGATCCGGGTCAACCTGGACAGCCACGTCAGCCGGATCGACCTGGTCGGCAAGGACGCCATCGTCCTGAAGGACGGCAAGCAGGTCACCGAATTCCGCGAGGGCATGCTGCCCTGGGCGCTGCAGCGGCCGATCCTGCTGACCTTCGACGAGTACGACGCCGGCCGGCCGGACGTGATGTTCGTCATCCAGCGGGTGCTGGAGGCGGGCGGCCGCCTGACCCTGCTCGACCAGAACCGGGTCATCCGCGCCAACCCCTATTTCCGGCTGTTCTCGACCACCAACACCATCGGGCTGGGCGACACCACCGGGCTCTATCACGGCACCCAGCAGATCAATCAGGGCCAGATGGACCGCTGGTCGATCGTCACCACCCTGAACTATCTCGCCCACGACGTGGAGAACGAGATCGTGCTGGCCAAGAACCCCGGCTACGACAACCCCGCCGGCAAGCGCACCATCGCCGCCATGGTCCGCACCGCCGACATGACCCGCAACGCCTTCATGAACGGCGACATCTCGACGGTGATGAGCCCGCGCACGGTGATCACCTGGGCGCAGAACGCCGACATCTTCGCCGGCGATATCGCCCTGGCCTTCCGGATGACCTTCCTGAACAAGTGCGACGAGCTGGAGCGGCCGACCGTGGCCGAGTTCTTCCAGCGCGCCTTCGGCTCGGACCTGCCGGAAGCGGCGACGCGCACCAAGGTGACCTAGGAGCCGTCACGAAAAGGCCACGGCGGCGCCGGCGTGATCGAGCTATGCCTTTTGCCGCGCGCTTCGCCCTGGCCGTCTGCCTGATCGGCGCGGGCCTGTTCGGCCGGTCGGCCGCGGCGCAGACGCCGTCCATCGGCGCGGATTTCAAGAACGGCCTGGTCTTCGTCGACGTGCGGGTGAACGGGGCGAGCGGCCTCTTCCTGCTCGACACCGGCGCGGCCGCCAGCGTGTTCGATCCGCGCTTCGCCAGCGCCGCCGGCGTGCAGCTGGGCCGGACGCGGCGGATCGAGGGGCGCGGCGGCGAGGTGATGGCGCTGCAGGGGCAGACGGTCGATCTGGCGCTGCCCGGCGGCCCGCGGGCGCGCATATCGCCGGTGGTCACCGACCTTTCCGAAGCCTCCAGCGCCATGGGCGTGCCGCTGGCCGGCATATTGGGCGAGGACTTCCTGCAAGGCTTCGTGCTGACCCTGGACTACCGCGACCAGACCCTGGCCATGGCGCGCGACGCCGCCCCGCCGGCGGACGCCACCCCGATCCGCTTCGGCGCGACGCCCTATGTGGCGGCCGAGGTGCGGCTCGGCGGCCATGCGGCGGCGGGCGATTTCGAGATCGACACCGGCTCCAACACCGCCGTCGAATTCTGGGCGCCCTTCGCCCGCTCGGCGCTGGGCGACGCGCGCGGGACCCGCGACATCGGCCTTGGCGTCGCCGGCGAGTCGACCATCGAGCGCGGGCGGATCGACGCGCTGGACGTCGCCGGCCGCCAGATCATCGCGCCGCAGGTCAATTTCGCCGATGAGACCCCGCCCGGCGCCGACGCCGGGCCCCGCTATGCCGGGGTGATCGGCGGCCCGGCCTGGAACGGTCTCGTGCTCACCCTGGACCTGCCACACCGGCGCATGTGGCTGCGCTAGGCGAACACGGGTCGCGGGCGGAAAACCGCTTCGCACTTTTCCGCAACCCGCTCTAGGGTGAAGGCCGTTCCCAGCGGAGAGCGGTCGCCTGACCCGCCTGATCCGACACGATCAGATCGATTTTGGACCGGAGACGAGCACGCCGGTGGTCTCCGACACCCTCAGGTTCGTCATCCCCGTCCCCGCCTTCAAGGACGGCGGCGAGCCGCTGGTGCCGCCGGACGCGGGCGAGCCCTTCCTCGACTGGTCCGGCAAACCGATCACCGGCCGCGGCGTGGTCTTCTTCAATCCGGACGACCAGTGCTTCCAGGCCGCCCATGGCGACGGGACCGAGGTGGTGATCTTCGGCCTGATCACCGCGGCCCAGGCCGGGCGGCTGCAGGCCGAGGTCGCCGGATTCGCCGACGATCCGCACGACCTGACCCTGGCGCAGTTCAAGGCGGTGCTGGCGTTCGCCGCCGAGCGGCTTGGCCAGCTCGCCATCTACAATTCGACCCGGGCGGCGGTGGCCAGCGCCATGACCCCGGCGCCGCCGGACACCGGGATCGACGGCTACGGCCTCTATCGGCGAAGCCGGGAGGACCTGTGCCTGGCGGTGTACGTGCCCGGCGATGGCGTCTTCCAGGGACCGGCGGCGACGCCGCAGCAGTTCACCGGCGGCGCGGTGATCGTCCGCCAGGGCGAAGACATCCACCTGGTGCAGACGGCGAGCTTCGAGGCCACCTACAAGCACCCCGACGGCGGCGCCATCCGCGCCTGCGAATTGGCGATGCAGTCTCCCGAAGACTAAGGGTGTTTTGGCCGCGAGACCTGTGAACCAAAGCGGGCGGCGGCGGGTTACCCTCCGCAAAGGAGCCTCCCGCCATGTTTACCCTGCCCGACCTGCCCTACGGCTATGACGCGCTCGAACCGGTCATCTCCGGGCGCACCATGCATTTCCACCACGACAAGCACCACGCCACCTACGTCAAGACGCTGAACGAGTTGCTCGAAAAGGCCGGCAAGTCGCCGGAGAGCCTGGAGCAGGCGATCACCGACGCCGCGAAGGCGGGCGAGAAGAAACTGTTCAACAACGCCGCCCAGGCCTGGAACCACACCTTCTTCTGGTCGTCGATGACGCCGGATCGCGAACGGCCCGCCGGCGACCTCGGCAAGGCGATCGACGCGGCGTTCGGCGGGCTGGATGAGCTGAAAAAGACCTTCGTGAGCGAGGGCGCGGCGCATTTCGGCTCCGGCTGGGTCTGGCTGGTCGCTGACAAGGACGGCGGCCTGAAGGTGCAGTCGACGCACGACGCGGACGACACCGTGCTGCAAACGGATTTGACGCCGCTCATCGTCTGCGATTTATGGGAGCACGCCTACTATCTCGATCACCAGAACGACCGAAAGGGCTTTCTGGAGGCTTGGTTCGACGCCCTGCCGCATTGGGAATTCGCGGGCTATCAGTTCGCCGCGGCGACAGGCCAAGGCGAGCGCTGGAAGCACCCCGCGCCCGTCGGCGGCGAACGGAGGAAGGCTGGAACGGGGTGACCGGCGCGCCCAAGGACCATTCAACCGAGCATCGGAGCCACCCGTGAGCGACACCCCCTTCCTGAGCGACGTCAAGACCCTGCGCGATCGCGCACGCCAGAACATCGCCGACGGGCCGGTCAACGACAGCTATGTCGGCGACGCCAAGAAGACCATCGAGATCCTGCAGGCGGTGCTGGCCACCGAACTGGTCTGCGTGCTGCGCTATACCCAGCACTCGATCATGGCCAGCGGCCTGGCCAGCGAAGGCGTCAAGGCGGAGTTCGCCACCCACGCCAAGGAGGAACAGGAACACGCCATGTCGGTGGCCGAGCGCATCAACCAGCTCGGCGGCGAGCCAGACTTCAACCCCGAGACCCTGACCGGCCGCTCGGCGTCGGAATACCAGACCGGCAAGGACCTGGTGGCGATGATCCGCGAGAACCTGATCGCCGAGCGCATCGCCGTCGACCACTACCGCGAACTGATCCGCTATTTCGGCGACAACGACCCGAGCACGCGGACGATGATCGAATCCATCCTGGCGGTCGAGGAAGAGCACGCCAGCGACATGCTGGACCTGCTGAACCTGCACGGCGGCGGCAAGTAGGGCGCGGCAAATCGTACGTCCGAGCCACCGATCCTTAAGCCGTCATCCCCCGCTGTAGCCGCGAAGCGGCGGAATGCGGGGGACCCATAGACACTGATCTTAGACGGTGATCATGGGTGGCCCGACCAAGTCGGGCCATGACGGAGAATAGGAGCGCGCCGCGGGGCTCCCGCGCGGCGGCGGTTGCGGCTGAAACGCGGTCACCAATCACCACGGCTCTTGGCTCTGGCGCGGTTGGCCTTGGTGACGGCGACCCAGCGTTTGCGGTTGGCTTCGCGGGCGAGGCGGTCCTCCTTCAGCTCGAGGAAGCTGAGCTCGCGTTGCAGCTTCTGGAAACCACGCCAGCGCGCCTCGTCGAGCACGCCGGCCTCCAGCGCCTCGCGCACGGCGCAGCCGGGCTCGTTGCGGTGGCCGCAGTCGTTGAAGCGGCAGTCGCGGGCCAGGGCCTCGATATCCTCGAAGGTCGCCTCCAGGCCGTCGCCGGCGTCCATCAGGCCAAGCTCGCGCATGCCCGGCGTGTCGAGGATCAGCGCGCCGCCCGGCAGCAGGACCAGCTCCCGGTGGGTGGTTGTGTGGCGCCCGCGCGCGTCGTCCTCGCGGATGCCGCCGGTATCCATCAGCACCGCGCCGGCCAGGGCGTTGACCAGGGTGGACTTGCCCACCCCGGACGAGCCGACCAGCACGCAGGTCTCGCCCGGCCGCAGATGCGCGGCCAAGCCGTCCATCCCATCGCCGGTCATGGCCGAGACCGCCAGCACCGGCGCACCGATCGCCACGGCCTCGGCGGCGGCGACCATGGCTTCGGCGTCGTCGCAGAGGTCGGCCTTGGTCAGCACCACCACCGGGCGCGCGCCGCTCTGCCAGGCGCTGGCCAGGTAACGCTCCAGCCGCCGGGGGTTGAAGTCGGCGTTCATCGAGGCGGCCAGGAAGGCCAGGTCGACATTGGCCGCCACCACCTGCACGTCCTGCACCGTATACGCTGCCTTGCGCAGGAAGGCGGTGCGGCGCGGCAGCACGGCGTGGATGGTCGCCGCGCCTTCGTCAGGGCGCGGCGCCACCGCGACCCAGTCGCCGACGGCGGGATGCCCGGCCTCCTCCGCCTCGTGCATGAGGCGCCCGGAAAGCTGGGCGTTGAGGTCGCCGAAATCGGTGGCGACGATGTAGAGGCCGCGCTGCTGGACGGTGACCCGCCCGGGCGCGCGCCCTTGCGCCGCGTGCGGCGCGAAGTCCTGGCAGAGCGCATCGCTCCAGCCGTATTGTTCGATCAATGGCGTGGTCCTTGAAGGTCGGATTGGCGTTTCGCCGCCGACCTTTCAGGACCGCGCAGGCCCCTAGCCGGCGACGCCTCGGAGGGCGGCGCGAACAAGATCAGTCATGGCGTAACCCTCCTTTCCGGCTTTTCGGACGATAGCGTCAGGCTAGGCCGGTCCGGACCGGAGGTCAAATCCCACCCAACTATGGTTCCGGGCGGCCGCCTCAGCGCTTCCTGAACCGCGCCGCGTCGCGCTCGAGGGCGGTGACCCAGCCTTCCGGCTTGTCGTCCTCGGGCACGAAGGGAAGCTGGCCGGCGACGCCGCGCAGGGCCAGCCAGAGCTGCACGTTGAACTGATTGAACATGCGCAGGGGCCGGCGCTTGGCGTCGGTCATGTCCCAGCCGGCGGCCTCGAAGGCTTCGACCTGTTGCGGGACCGATTGCGTGTCGATGCCGTCCCAGCCGGCCGGGCGCTCCACCTCGTCGGCCTGGTCGGCGGTGATGCCGAACAGGTTCATCGACACCGCGTCGATCTCGGGAAACTCGGCGCGGCCCTCCGGCCGGGCATAGGCCGGCTTCATCAGCGCCTTGTATTCGAGGTCGTCGACGCCGGGCAGGTCGATGAGGCGGCGAAGGGAGTTGGCCATGGGTCAGGGCGCCTTGTGGATGGAGTCGATCCAGGCCACCGCCTGGGGCTGTTCGGCCGGGGCTATGTCGAGATTGACCACCACCGCCTCGCCGCCGCTGCGCACCAGCACGCACTCCAGCGGCTGGTTGTCGGAGGCGTTGATCTCCTGGTGCGGCACGAAGGGCGGCACATAGATGAAGTCGCCCGGCCCGGCCTCGGCGACGAACTCCAGCGCCTCGCCCCAGCGCATCCTCGCCCGGCCCTTCAGCACATAGATGACGCTTTCCAGTTCGCCGTGGTGGTGCGCGCCGGTCTTGGCCCCGGCGTGGATGGTCACCGTGCCGGCCCAGAGCTTCTCGGCGCCGACCCGGGCGAAATTGATCGCCGCGGCGCGGTTCATGCCCGGGGTCTGGGCGGTGTTGGGGTCGAGTTGGCCGGCGGGAACGACCCGCACGCCGGAATGCTTCCAGTCATCGTGGTGATCGTGCTCGCTCATCGGCCGGAGCATAGCGCGGCGCGCGCGGCGGCCAAACTTCCACTTGCGGAGCCGCGGCCGGACGCAACAGATGGCCCGGGGAGTTTTGCACCGGAGGCGGCCATGGACTTGAAGGCGACGCGGTACGAGGTCGTCGATCGGATCGCCACCATCACCCTGGCGCGGCCGAAGCGGCGCAACGCCTGGACCGGGCGCATGCACACCGAATACCGCTGGAGCCTGCTTGAGGCCGACCAGGACCCGCAGGTTCGCGTCATCGTCGTCACCGGCGATCCGGAGGGGAACGCCTTCTGCGCCGGCGCCGACCTGGGGGCGCTGGAGGGGCACGCGGAAAAGGGCCGCTACGACGCCGGGACCGACGACGACATCGCCCGCCCGGGCTTCGGCGTCGATCCGCATTTCGACGCCAGCTTCGCCTACCATTTCGGCGTCGGCAAACCGGTGATCGCCGCCATCAACGGCGCGGCGGCCGGCGTCGGCCTGGTGCTGGCCGCCTTCGCCGACCTGCGCTTCGCCGTGGCCGGGGCCAAGTTCACCACCGCCCATGGCCGCTACAATTTTCCGGCGGAGTTCGGCCTTTCCTGGGTGCTGCCGCGGATCATGGGCCTGACCCACGCCAATGACGTCTTGCTCTCCAGCCGCGTCTTCACCGCCGAAGAGGCCTACGCCATGGGCTTTTTGAACAAGGTGCTGCCGGCCGATGCGTTGATCGGCCACGTCACCGCCTATGCGCGCACGCTCGCGGACAACGTCGCGCCCGGTTCGGCCCGCGCGACCAAGCACCAGATCTACCGCGACCTGCACCGCGACGCGGCGGCCGCGGTCACCGAAGCCGAGCGCCTGCTCGAGGACATGATCCGCCAACCCGACTATGGCGAGGGCGTCAAGGCCTGGATGGAAAAGCGCGTCGCCGCCTGGACCGGCTAAGGTCCCCAAAATGCGTAGCGTCCAGCGACCTGCGGCGGTCCGCCCCAGGCCCCGCCAAGGCTTCGTTAATCACAATTCGTTAGCTGTGCCGTACGGGGTGAGATCATGTCGGCTGCCCAACACTTCATCGTCGCGGCCTGGTTCGCCACCGCCGCCGCCACGCGCCTCGCCGGCCCGCCAGCGGATCCGAATCGAGGATAAGCCATGGCCGGCTACGGCTCCGTTCTCGCCAGCGACAAGATCAACCTGGAAAAGATCGAGTTCCTGCTGATCGATCCCAACCCCTTCTTCCTGGACATCATGTCCCAGGTGATCGGCGGTTTCGGGGCGCGCAGCATCACCCGCTGCCATACCGCCGGCCAGGCGCGCACGGTGCTGGCCGAGCGGGTCGTCGACTTCATCCTGACCGATTCCAACATGGCCGACGAAAGCGGCTACGACTTCATCGAATGGCTGCGCCGCCACGCCATCGAGGCCAATCGGTTCATTCCGGCGATCATCATCACCGGCCATACCCGCATCTCCCAGGTCGCCCGGGCGCGCGACTGCGGCGCCCACTTCATCATCGCCAAGCCGATCACTCCCAAGGTCATCCTGGAGCGCATCTTCTGGGTCGGCCGCGAAAACCGGATGTTCATCGAATCCGACACCTATTGCGGGCTCGACCGCCGGTTCAAGACCGAGGGCCCGCCCGCCGGCATGCGCGGACGACGCGCCGAGGACCTGGATGCGGCGGCCGAAGACGAGGACGACGATCTGATCTCTCCCATTCAAGCCCCGAAGGTCGCCCTGTGAGCAAGGTGCGCAAATTCAAGGTCAAGAGCCGGCTGGCGACGCTGGCCTTCCAGCCGGGCGGGATCTCGGCCAACCAGGCGCTGAAGCAGGCCGATTCAGCCCTCGACACCCTGCGCGGGCCGGCGCTGGCCGCCCTCGACGCCGCGATCGCGGAAATCGAGGCCCGCTACGGCCCGCACGCGGCCGGCCGCGCCGGCGAACCGTTCGAGGACCTCTACCGGCTGAGCTCCAGCATCATCGACATGGCGCTGTTCCTGCCCGGCAGCAGCCTGGACGACGCCGCCCGCTGCTTCTGCAGCTTGGTCGACCTCAGCCACGAGCTCGACATCCGCGCCTGGGACGCCATCGACGTGCACATCGAGGCGCTGAAGCTGCTGCGCATCGCCGGCGCGGCCATGTCCGGCCCGCAGCGCCAGTCCATCCTCGACGGCCTCGGCCAGGTCACCCGCAAGCGGGTCGGCGATCCCGGTGAATATTCCGAGCGGCTGGCCGCGGCCGGCTGACCCGGCCGTCCCCGCTCAGCCCATCGGGTAGAGGATTTCCTTCGACACCGCGTCGATCTTCTTCAGGACCTCGGCGTCCAGCGTCAGGTCGGCGGCGGCCAGGATGTCGTCGAGCTGGTCCTCGCCGGTCGCGCCGACGATGGTCGAGGCGACGAAGTCCGGCTGCTTGCTCCAGGCCGTCGCCAGGGTCACCACCGACATGCCCGCCTCGGCGGCGATGGCCGCGAAGCGCTCGGTCGAGGCCAGGGTCTTTTCGTTGACGAAGCGCTGGGCCATCACCGCCTGGCGGCCGCCCAGCTTGATGTAGTTGGAGAAGCGCGCGCCGTCCGGCGTCTGGCCGCCGTTGTACTTGCCCGACAGCACCCCGCCCGCCAGCGGCGAGTAGGGGATCAAGCTGACGCCCTCCTGGCGGCAGACCTGGGCCAGCTCGTCCTCGAAGCGGCGATTGTTCAGGCTGTAGTTGTTCTGGATGGTGTCGTAGCGGGCGAAGCCTTCGCGGTCGGAGACGGCCAGGCTGTTCATCAGTCCCCAGCTGGTTTCGTTGCTGCAGCCGATGATGCGCACCTTGCCCTCGCGGACCAGGTCGTCCAGCGCGCCCAGCGCCTCCTCGTAGCGCGCGCCGTGATCGGGCCAGTGGGTCTGGTAGAGATCGATATAGTCCGTACCCAGACGGGTGAGGCTGGCCTCGATGGCGCGGACCACATTGTGGCGGTCGAGCGCGGTCATGCCGGCGCGCTGGGAGCTTTTCAGCCAGCCGTGGCTCGGCCCGGAGACCTTGGTGGCCAGGATCACCGCGTCGCGGCGCCTGGTCTTCAGCCAGCGCCCGACGATCTCCTCGGTGCGGCCGGCCCATTCCTCGCGCGGCGGCACCGGATAGTTCTCAGCCGTGTCGAAGAAGTTGATCCCAGCGTCCAGCGCCTTGTCGAGGATGCGGAACGCGGTCGCCTCGTCGGCCTGGGAGCCGAAGGTCATCGTCCCCATGCAGATCTTCGATACCGCGATCGCGCTCTTGCCTAGCCGCTTAGTCTGCACGCCATCATCCTTTGAGGGTTCGCCGGCGCCGGGCTTTGGGGCGGCGCGTTGCACGCCGCGCCCGGCGCGGGAGGCTGGATACGCGACAGCTCGGCCTTGGCGCAAGCGGACTTGGAAATTTCAGACCTTGCGCGCCCGCACTACGGCCGTATCCAGCGCCTGCAGGAAGCGCGAGCGGTCGGCCGGCGCGAACGGCTTCGGCCCGCCGGTGATCTCGCCCATCGAGCGCAGGTGCTCGCCGATGCTGCGCGAGGCCAGGGCCGCGCCGATCGAGTCGGCGGTGAACACCCGCCCCGCCGGATGGATCGCCTGGGCGCCCGCCTTCAGCGCCCGGTCGGCCAGCGGGATGTCGGCGGTGACGACGATGTCGCCCCTGGCCGCCCGCTCGGCGATCCAGTCGTCCGCCACGTCCGGCCCGTCCTCGACCACCACCGAGGTGACGCGCGGGCCGGGCGGCACGCGGATCCAGCTGTTCGAGACGACGAATACCGAGAGGCCATAGCGGTCCGCCACCCGATAGACCTCGTCCTTAACCGGGCAGGCGTCGGCGTCGATATAGAGGGTGGTCATGGGGCCGGGTTTAGCACGCTGCAACAGACCTGCCCGATGATGGACGACGGTGATCATGGGTGGCCCGGACAAGCTGGGCCATGACGGGAAAAGAGCGACGTTTAGTCCGGTTCGGCCGGAGGGCTGAAGCCCATGTCTTCCGGGGAGGAGGACTGCGGCGGCCCCATCGGCGGCGGGCCGAGCGGGGCGGGGCCGACCGGCGCGTTGGCGACCGGCGTGGGGACCACCGGCGGCGGCGCGGCCGGTCCCGCCGGGATGGCGCTCACCGGCAGGCGATGCAGCGCCCTGACCATGAACGCACGCCAGAACGCCGCCGGGGCCGAGCCGCCGGTGACGCCGCGCATGGGCGCGTTGTCGTCGCGGCCCATCCAGACCACCGTGGTCAGGCCGCCCGTGAAGCCGCAGAACCAGGCGTCCTTGTAGTCGGACGTGGTGCCGGTCTTGCCGGCGATGTCATAGCCAGGGATGGCCGCATGCACCCCGGTGCCCGAGGCGACCACCGCGCGCAGCATCTGGTCGAGCTCGCTCAACGCCGGATTGGCGATGGCCGGGATCATCGGCGGCGGCGGGGCGCGATAGATCGTCGGACCGCCGGCGATGCGGATGCGCTCCACCCCATAGGCGCCGATGCGATTGCCGCCGTTGGCGAAGGCGTCATAGGCGGTGGCCATCTCCAGCGGCGTAACCAGGCTGGTGCCCAGCGCCATGGCCGGGTCGGTGTTGATGGGGGTGAGGATGCCCAGCCGCCGGGCGTCGGCGGCCACCACCGGGCGGCCGACCTGGTCGGCCAGCTTGGCGGCCACCGTGTTGATGGACTGGGCCAGCGCCGTCTGCAGGGTGATCTGGCCCAGATAGTTGGCCTCGAAGTCGCGCGGCGACCAGTTTGCGATGGTCACCGGTTCGTCGACCGCCGTGGTGTCCGGCGTCAGCCCGGCCTCCATCGCCGCCAGGTAGACAAACGGCTTCCAAGACGAGCCGGCCTGGCGATGGGCGTCGACGGCGCGGTTGTAGGGGCTGGCGTCATAGTCGACGCCGCCGACCATGGCGCGGATGCGGCCCTGGCCGTCCAGCGCCACCAGCGCCGCCTGGCTGACCCCGGCGCGGGCGAAACGCGCCGCCGTGGCGCTGGCCGCCTCGCCGGCGGCTTCCTCGGTCGGCAGGTCCAGGGTGGTCTCGACCACCACGTCCTGGTGCGCGCCGCGCAGCTGCGCCTCGGTCCAGGGCTGCAGCCAGTCGACGAAATACTGCGCCGGCCCGTTGGCCGGCAGCTTCCGGACCCTGGGCGTCTGCGCCGCGGCCCTGGCCCGCTGGGCGGCGGTGATCGCCCCGGTCTCGACCATGGCGTCGAGCACCAGGTTGGTGCGCTCGGCCGACTGGTCCGGATGCTCTATCGGGTTGTAGTCGGTCGGCGACTTCATCAGCGCCGCCAGCATGGCCGCCTCGCGGACGGTCAGGCGCGCGGCCGGCTTGTCGAAATAACGCTGCGACGCCGCCTCGATCCCATAGGCGCCTTCGCCGAAATAGACCCGGCTGAGATAGAGGCCGAGGATCTGCTGCTTGGTGTATTTCTGCTCCAGCTCGACGGCGTAGACCAGCTCGATCCCCTTGCGCTGCACCGTGCGGTCGGAGGTGAGGAAGAGGTTGCGCGCCAGCTGCTGGGTGATGGTCGAGGCGCCCTGCGCGGCGCGGCCCTGTCCCAGGTCGGTGACCAGGGCGCGGGCCATGCCCATGGCGTCGAACCCGGGGTGCGAATAGAAGCGCCGGTCCTCGATGGCGACGAAGGCGGCCGGCACGTAGGCCGGCAGCCTGGCCAGGTCCACCGGCGGCGCGTACCTGCCGCCGCGCACGCCGAGCACGGCGCCGGATCGGTCGACATAGGTGATCTGCGGGTCCCGCCGGATCGGCGGCAGGCTGGGGATTTCAAAGGCCGGCGCGAGAACCGCCGCGGCCGCGATGAGAGCGATCAGGTGTCAGGCTCCACGTCGACGAGGCCCCCCGTCGAGGCGCCCTTTGTCGCGCCGGACGGGCGCCGAGCCAAGATAAATCGCCGTAATCTGCGGGTGATCTATCCCCTCGCCCGCCTAGCCGAGGCCGGCGGTCATCGTCGCTATCGCTGTGCGGATCTGCGCCCAGCCGGCATCGGAGCGCAGGTCGATGCCGTTGAACCAGCGGATCTTGCGCCGGCGCAGGGCCAGGTAGATGACGCCGGCGGAGAGGAGGGCGCCGACAGCGCCGACCAGCTCGGGCTCGGCCACGTCGGCGAACAGTTCGGCGCCGATCCTCAGGCCCATGGTCTCGCGGGCGGTCTCGGTGATGGCGGTGAGGGCGTTGCGCTCGACCAGCTCCCAGACCATCAGTTCCAGCACCGCCGGCCGCGCCATCAGCAGCTGGGCCATGTTGTCGAGCACCAGGGCGGCGCGTTCGGGGACGGGCAAGGCGCGGGCCGCAGCCGGGTCGCCGCCGCAGACCTCCTCGAAGGTCGGGAAGACGCCGGGGCCGTCCGCGACCGCCTGCATCAGCCCGTCCATGCCGCCGAAATAACGATAGATCAGCATCTTATCGACACCGGCGGCCTTGCCGACGGCGGTCGGGGTGAGCGCGCCGAAGCCGCCCTCGACCAGCACGTTCAGCACTGCCTCGCGCAGCTTCGCCTCAGTGCGGGACCGGTCGCGGCCGCTTTTCGAAAACGACGCCTGCATCGATAAGTCTCTGGACCGAGACACCGGAAGATGCAATGTCTCCCGCCAGAGACTTATGGAGGGCGGCATGGCGACGGACATATCCTGGGACCGACCGATCGGACCGCGCTGGCTCAGCCCGCTGGTCATCTGGGGCGCGATCGGCTGGGCGGCGGCCAATGGCCTGGCCCTGCTGCTGGCGGACGGCGCCCTGCCCTTCGACCGGCCGGCGCTGGCGGGCCAGCCGTTCGCGGCCCAGATGGCCGGGCCGAGCCTCGGGCTGTTGGAGGTGTTCGGCCTGATGGGGGTCGTCTGGTGGATGACCCGACGGCGGGCTATCCCCGACATGGCGGCCCGCGCGCCCTCGAAGGCCCTGGCCGCCCGCGAGATCGCGGCGTTGCTCGCCTACGCCATGCTGGGCCAGGTCGGCGGCTGGCTGCTGGGACCGGCCCTGGGCTACCGGCCGTTCAGTTTCCACATCGCCGGCACGCTGGTGGGCTGTTCGACCTTGGCCTCGCCCGGCGAGGCCTGGACCTGGATGGGCTACAATTTCCTGGTCTACGCCGTGGTCCCTTACCTCTGGTTCCACCGCCGCTATGCGAACGTCCAGCTCAACCTGGTCTCCGCCGCGCCGCGCGCCGACCTGGTGCTGATCGTGGTGATCGGGGCCATCGAGAGCGCGGTCGAACTTTTGGCCTTTCCGGGGATTTTCCGGCTGACGCCCCATCAGCTCCTGCTGGCCGCGCCGCTCGCCTTTGTGGTGTTCTTCTTAGGCACGGTGCTGCCGACCATGGTGCTGATCTACGCGATCCTTTTGCCGCGCTATCTGAAGCTCACCGGCTCAATCACCGCGACGGTCATCCTGGGCGGCCTGACCTATGCGCTGATGCACCTGGTGGAGGGTTGGAGCGTGTTCGCGACGCCAAGGGAGACGGCGCTGTCGCTGCTGTTCGTGTTCCTGCAATACACCGGGCCGGGCATGTTCAAGAGCTTCGTCACCCTGCGCACCGGCAACGCCTGGGTGCACGCCATCGCCTATCATGCGATCGCCCCGCACGTGGTGGTGGACACGCCGATGATCGCCAAGGTGTTCGCCATCCACTGACCGGTGCATGAACGCCGCTGGGCTGTGCACGAACGAGGCGACCGCCATTGGCGAATCAGGCGAAGCAGCGCAGCCTCCCCGTTTAGCGGCCGTCCCCAGTAGGCCGCTGCGTATGGAGGGCCTCGGAAACAGCCACCGAGGCCTTCTATTTGGCGGCGGCGCGGCTAAGGTCGCGCCTTGCCGACCATCATCCCCATCGCCGATCCCGCCGACCCGCGCATCGCCCCCTACGCCCAGGTGCGCGAGCGCGACCTGGTCGGGCGGCGCGGCGCGTTCATCGCCGAGGGCGAGGTGGTGCTGCGCGTGCTGCTGGGGCCGCTGAGCCGTTGCCGCGCCTCGTCGCTGCTGGTGGCGGAAAAGCGGGTCGAACGCCTGGCGACGCTGATCGACGACCTGTCGCCGGAGATCCCCGTCTATGCCGCCGGCCAGCCGGTGATGGACGCCATCGTCGGCTTCCATATCCATCGGGGCGTCATGGCCCATGGCCTGCGGCCGGCCGAGCCGGACGCCGAGGCGCTGCTGAGCGGGCTCGGAGCCCGCGCCTTGGTGCTGGCGCTGTTCGGCATCGCCAACCACGACAATATGGGCGGGCTGTTCCGCAACGCCGCCGCCTTCGGCGCCGACGCCGTGCTGCTGGACGCATCCTGCTGCGACCCGCTCTATCGCAAGGCGATCCGCGTCTCGGTGGGCGCGGCGCTGAGCACCCCGTTCGCGCGGCTGCCGGCGGGCGATGACCCGCTGGCGCTGCTGCGGCGGGCCGGCTTCAGCGCCCTGGCGCTCAGCCCCGGCGGCGGCGAGCCGCTGGCGGGGGTGCGCCGGCCGGCGCGCGCGGCGGTGCTGCTGGGCGCCGAGGGGGCGGGGCTGCCGGACGCGGTGCTGGACCAGGCCCGCACCCTGGCCATCCCGATGGCGCGGGGCTGGGATTCGCTGAACGTGGCCGCCGCCTCGGCCATTGTGCTGCACGAGTTGACGCGGGGACCCGGCGCCGGGCATGGCTGACTCCTGCGGGGTCGGGGACCGGATGCTCACACGCCGAACGATCAGCACCGGCTTGTCCATGGCGCTGCTGGGCGGTCCGGCGCTCGCGCGGGTGCCGGGCGCGCCGGCCCATCCGTGGCCGAACGGGGCCAGGGCCGCGGTCAGCCTGACCTATGACGACGGCCTGGACAGCCAGCTGGACAACGCCGCGGCGCCGCTGGCCGCCGCCGGCCTGCGGGCGACCTTCTTCCTGACCCTTGCAAACGCCGATGCGCGCCTGGCCGATTGGACGGCCCTGGCCAGGAGCGGCGGCCACGAGGTCGGCCACCACACGGTCAGCCATCCCTGCGACCTGCGTCCCTATACCGCCGCCTCGTTCGCGCAGCGGGAGATCGCGCCGATGCAGGCCTGGCTGGACAACAATTTCGGCCCCAACCCGGACCGGTTGTTCGCCTATCCGTGCAGCGCCACCAACCTGGGCGCCGGCGATGCGAACCGGCAGCTGGCCCGCTACGAGGCCTTGTTGAAGGCGTCCGGATTCCGCGGCGCGCGCACCTGCGACGAAGACGCGCCGAACAGCCCAGGCTACGCGCTCGCCGACCCCTATCGCCTGCGCGCCTCGGCGACCACCTACGACCAGGACGATCCCGGCCTGGCCGTCGCCTATGTGCGGCAGGCGATGAAGCGCGGCGACTGGGCGATCCTGGTCTTCCACGACATCGTGAAGCAGCGCGCCGGCCCCGGCGACACCTCCATCGCCACCCACCAGGCGGTGCTTGACTGGCTGGCCGCGCAGCCGGTGTGGTGCGCGCCGATGGGCCAGGTGCTCGGCCACATCGGCGGGCAGGTCGCTTAAGGCGCCGGGTCGAGCCGGATCACCAGCCGCGCCGCCTGGTCCACCGCCGCGCGGGAATAGAGCAGCGGCACGTACTGGCCGCCGGCCCACAGCGGGAAGAGGTCGCGGTACTGGGCGCTGAACGGGTCGTCCGACTGGCCCGGGGTGTTGATCACCCGGCTGTTGTCCCAGGCGCCAACGTCGAGCACCATGCGCACCGAGGCGCCGGCGATGGCGGCGAAATCTTCCATCCGGTAGGTGGCCGCGCGCGGGGTGGTGGCCGAGCCCGGCAGCTCCAGCGGCCCGAGCGTCATCTGCGCCCGCGTCGCCGGGTCGGCCAGCACGGCGACCGCGGGAACGAAGGCGGCGTGGTGGAGGCGGCCCCAGGTCCAGCCGGCCATGTCGGCGCCTTCAAGGGCGCTGAGCTCGTCGACGGCGGCCTTCAGGCTGGTGAGCAGGATGGCGTCGCGCGCCGCCTTCGGATCGGCGCCCAGGCCCGCGTCCGGCGCCTCCAGATAGGAGATGACCGCGTCGGGCGAGCCGGCGCCGACCAGGGCGCGGGCCGCCGCCGGCGTCGCCGCCTGCACCGCCGCCGGGCCGAGGTGCTTGTTCACCCAGACCTCGGCGATGGCCGCCGCGGCGCTCTCGGCGGCGACACGGCCGTCCCAGGCCTTGAGCAGCGCCAGCGCCCTGGCCAGCGCCGGATCGGACGCGGTCAGCGGCTTCAGCAGGGCCACGGCGCGCATGTCGGTGATCGAATAGTCGTCGGTCTGCAGCGCCATGGAATCGGCCAGGCTGACGTGGGCGTTGGCCGCCAGCACCGACTTGATCCGGTTGGCGCGGGTCGGATCGGACCACTCGAAGCCGACCTTGCGCTGCTCGGCCGGATAGCCGTCCGGCAGGTTCATCTCGTTGGCGGTGGCGAACCAGCCCTTGGCCGGGTTGTAGGACGACGGCAGTTCGTCCTGGCTCAAAAAGCCCTTCCACTCGTAGCGGCCGTCGCCGGGGACCGGCATCAGCCCGTCCCAGTTGGGCCGGACCGGCGCGCGGCCGGCGGCGATCCAGCCGATATCGCCGCCGGTGTCGGCGTAGACGAAATTCAGCGTCGCCGCGCCCCAGTGGGACATGGCGTCCTTGAACCCGCTCCAGTCGCCGGCGGTCAGGTAGCGGAGTGAGCCGAAATAGGCCGCCGTGCCCGGATCGGACCAGATGGTGCGGATGGCGAAGGCGCGGTGGGCGATGGGGTCGATCTTCAGCACCGGCCCGTGGCGGGTGAAGTCCAGCTCGATGTCGCGGGGCGCCTCGCCCTTCACCGCCAGCGTCTGGTGGACCACCTGCATGTCCTCCCAGCCGCCATCGTAGCGGTACTGGCGCGGGTTGGCCGGGTTCAGCGCGTAGACGTAGAGGTCTTCCTGATCGATCGGGAAGATGGTGAGGCCGAAGGCGATCCTGTCGTTGTGGCCGAGGGAGACGCCCGGCAGGGCCGGCTCGCCGGCGCCGATCACCGAAAGCCCCGGCGCATTCAGCCCGACGATGTAGCGCAGCGACGGGGCGCCCAGGGCGCGGTGCGGGTCGTTGGCCAGGATCGGCCGGCCGGTGCTGGTGCGCGACGGCGCGACCACCCAGTTGTTGGAGCCCTCGGCGGCGGCTTCGGCGGCCAGATCGGCGAGGTGCTGGTTGTCCTCGGCGGCGGCGCTGGCGGCCGGCGGCGGCTGGAAGGTCACGTCCTCGGTGGCGAGCTTGTAGTCGGCCAGCACGTCGGCCGGGACGTCGCAGGGATCGAGGCCCTCCGGAAGGCTCAGGGCATGCGGCGGCTCGATCTTGCGGCGCAGCCGGTCGGCGCCGAGCCCAGCGGCGCAGGCCACCTGCGCTCGGGCGACCTCGGAATCGACGTTGCGGGTCAGGCCGTTGCTGCGCACGCGGACGACGTCGTCGACGCTCCAGAGCTCCGGCGCGCTGCCGGTCAGCCTGAACTCCACCGGCAGGGGCGCGGCGTTGCCGCGCACCGCCGTCACATAGGCGTTGACGCCGTCGACGAAGGCCTGGGCGTCGGCCTTGGCGCCGGGACCGTAGGACGCCCATTCCTGGTCCATGTCGCCACGATAGAGGAAGAGCCGCGCGGCCCGGTCCTGGGCTGCGTAGGCCGGGCCGAAACTCGCCGAGAGCCGGCCGAGGCCGCGCTTGCGCCACAGGTCGATCTGCCACAGCCGGTCGCGGGCGGCGTTGTAGCCCTGGGCGAAGAAGGCGTCGTGGACGCCGCCGGCGAAGATGTGGGCGATGCCCCACTGGTCGACGACGATGTCCACCGGTTTTTCGAGGCCCGGAACCGCGACCTCGCGATGGGTGGCGGACGAGGGCGTCTGGGCGGGCGCCGGATGCGCGAGGACGAGCGCCGCGGCGAGGGCGGCGAAACCAGGCAAGGTCCGTTTCATGACGCCCCCCTCAGAGCGGTGTGTCAGCGCGGCCGGCGGCCGGTGTCCAGGAAGTCGCGGGCGCTGAAGCCCTGCGGCGCCGCGACCTCGACGATCGGGTCGTCGCGGTCGTCGAATTCGGTGCGCAGCGCCCGGCTCATCACCGCGTGCATGTCGTAGAGGCAGACGATGTAGGTGAATTCGAGGATCTGCTCGTCGCTCAGGAAGGCCTTCAGCGCCTCGAACACCGCGTCCGGCGTGCGTCCGGCCGACAGCGCCAGGCAGTCGGCATAGGCCAGCACCGCCCGCTCCTGCGGAGAATAGCAGTCGGCCACCTGCCAGGACGGGATGGCGGCGATCTTGGCCTCAGGCACGCCCAGCCCGCGCAGGGACTTGCAGTGCTGGGAGAAGACGAACTGGCTGGACTTGGCCCAGCCGACCCGGGTCTGGCCCAGCTCGCGCAGCACCGGATCGAGCTTGCGGGACGGATCGCGATAGAGGGCGAAGCCGCGCACCGCGTGGTCGAAGACGTCCGGCGAATTGGCGAAGACGGTCCACCAGTCGCCGGGGGTGCCGGTGTCGGTGCCCGGCTCGGCCACCGGGTCGCGGTCGCCGAACAGAAGCTCGTAGGTGCGGGTGATGGTCTTCGATCCCGCCTCGGCGCGCGGGACCTGGCGAAGGCGGGGCACCGCCGCTTACGCCTTCTGCAGCCGGGCGGCGCGGGCCGGCTGGTGGCGAACGTCCTCGGCGGTCAGCTTGCGGGTGAAGGCGGCGAACTCCAGCATGATGCCGTTGGGGTCGGTGAAATAGACCGAGCGGACGAAGACGCCGGGATGCATTTCGCGCGACGCGCCGGCCTTGGAGTCGTCGTGGTTGACCACCACCGGCAGCACCGGCACGCCCTTGTCCTTCAGCCGCTGCAGGTTGGCTTCCAGCTCGTCCTCGTCGACGGTGAAGGCGACGTGGTTCATCGAGCCGACGGCGCTCATCGGCTTGGTCGGAAAGTCCTCGACCGAGGCGACGCCCGGCGCGGCCGGCGGGCCGTTCTCCCACCAGAAGAAGGCCAGCAGGTTGCCGCCGCCGCAGTCGAAGAAGAAGTGCTGGCCGCCGTCCGGCAGGGCGACGGTCTTCACCAGCGGCATGTCGAGGATCCCGGTGTAGAAGGCCACCGTCTCGGCCATGTCGCGGCAGACGAGGGCCAGGTGGTTGATGCCGTTGGTGCGCATGGGTCGCCTCCCGTTGGCGTTTTTCGAGTCTTCCTTGACCGCGATCATCAGCCCAAAACCGCCGCCAAGGCCAGCCTGACCCAACGGCATCACGAAATCCGTCATGGCCCGACTTGTTCGGGCCACCCACGCTCACCGACTCCGATCAGTGCGTATGGGTCCCCCGCCTTCCGCTTCGCTACAGCGGGGCATGACGGAATAATTGATCACTCGCCTTTGATGAAATCCGCGAACTTGTCCGCATAGTCGGGGTGCCAGCGCGACAGGGCCGGGCGGTTCTCGATGATGTCGCCGGCCATCCAGGCCATTCGCCGCTCGTCCAGCCGCCGCGTGACCTCGTTGTCCGGGCAGAGCAGGTAGAAGTCGCCGCGCTCCAGGCCCTCCAGCATGAAATCCACCACCTGCTCGGCGGTCCAGGCGCCAGCCGGCTTCTCCGCCCCGCGCCGGGTCATGCCGGTCCAGGTCGAGCCCGGGATCAGCAGGTGGGCGCTGATGCGATCGCCCGCCGCCCCGCGCAGCTCGTGCGCCAGCAGTTCGGTATAGGCCTTCAGCCCGGCCTTGGAGACATTGTAGGCGCTGTTGCCCGGCGGCAGGGTGATGCCCTGCTTGGAGCCGGTGTTGACCACCAGTCCGGGTTCGTCCTGCGCCAGCATCCAGGGCACGAAGGCCTGGACGCCGTTGATCGCGCCCCAGAGATTGACCTCCATCAGCCGCCGCCAGCCGTCCAGGTCCTCCCACGGCTTGCCCGGATTGGCCCCGACGCCGGCGTTGTTCATCAGCAGGTTCACCGCCCCGAAGGCGTAGCTCGCCTTGTCCTGCAGGGCCTGCAGATCATCGAAGCGCGCCACGTCGGTCAGCGCGCTCACCACCTTCTCCGGCGTCGAGAGCGCCGCCACGGCCGCATGGGCCTGCGCCAGCGGCGTCTCGTGCCGGTCGGCCAGCACGACGTTCAAGCCGCGCGCCGCCAGGGTCTTGGCGGCGGCCAGGCCAATGCCGCTGGCGGCGCCGGTGATCACCGCGGTCTTGCCGGGAGCGAGGGCGGGATGAGTCATGACGGGTCCTCTTCTGGTCGATCGGCCGGCGCTCGACGAAGGCCTTTCCGGCGGCGCGGGTTTGCGCGACAGTCATCAAAAGCAAAATCCAGAGGACGCCGCCATGGCCGATGACGTCAGCGCCGAACTGAAGGCCGCCCAGGAGGTGATCCGGCTCTGGCCGGACGGTCCGCCGCGCACCATCGCCGATGTCGGTCCCGAGGCCGTCTTCATCAGCCCCGCCGCTGGGGTGGTCGACACCGAGATGTTGCGCAACATCTCCGATCCGACCTTGACCGTGTTCCAGCCCGATCCGGCCAAGGCCAACGGGATCGGCGTCGTGGTCGCGCCCGGCGGCGGCTGGCGCATCCTGGCCTGGCGGCACGAGGGCGTCGACCTGGCCGAGTGGCTGGCGGCGCGGGGCTATACCGCCTTCCTCCTCAAGTACCGGGTGATGGGCACGCCGGACGATCCGGCGGCTTTCGCCCAGAGCCGCCAGCCGCCGGCCGGACCGTCGCCCTATGAACAGGCGGCCAATGCGCCGCGGGCCCTGGCCGAGCTGACCCGGGGCAGCAAGTCGACGGCCTATGCCCGCGAGATCGCCTGCGACGACGGCGTCCGCGCGGTCGAGCTGGTGCGCGAGCGCGCCGCTCAGTGGGGCGTCGAGCCCGACCGCATCGGCATGATCGGCTTTTCCGCCGGCGCCTTCCTGGCCGTCGACGTGGCCATGACGCAGGGCGCGAACCTGGCCTTCGTCGCGCCGATCTATGGCGGCGAGACCAGCGGCCGGCCGGTGGCCGCCGACGCGCCGCCGCTGTTCACCACCATCGCCGAGGACGACCGCATGTTGTTCAAGGTGGTCGAGGGCCTCTACGCCGACTGGTCCAACGCCGACCGGCCGGCCGAGCTGCACATCTTCACCCGCGGCGGCCACGGCTTCGGCATGGTCCGGCGCGGCCTGCCGGTGGACCGCTGGATCGACCTGATGGCCGACTGGCTGGCCGACCAGGGCTTCGCCCAGGGATCGTAAGGCCCGGTTGTCGCGTTATCCGTGTCTCCCTTTGGACCGCTGAGGACGAGGCCATGGATTCGAAGACATCGATTGGGTTTGGCGTTGGGCTGGGCGCCGCCATCGCCCTTTTCGCCGGGGCCGCCAGCGCCCAGGACATGAACGCGATGGCGCGTGACCAGGTCGGCACGCCGCTGGCGGTGTCCGACGCCGCCGCCCAGGGCTGGACCCTGGAAACCAAGGGCCATGGGGTCTGCAAGGTCAGGCTCGGCGCCCAGATGGTGTCCCAGGGCGTCTACCGCGCCGACATTCCCGCCGACTGCGGCCAGGTGCTGCCGTCCGGCGTCGTCGGCTGGCGGCCGGTCACCGACGGCGCGGCTCTGGTCGACGGCCAGGGCCAGGTGCTGATCGACTTCAACCGCTGGAGCAACAGCCTTCTGGTCTCGCACCAGTCCAGCGGCGTCGATATCCAGCTGCGCCGCGGCTAGTAGCGCCGAAAGGCCTCGAACCGGCCGGTCGGGCCGATGAACCAAGAGGCCACCCAGCCGGTCAGGCCGACGACGATCGCGCCCAGGATGGCGGCGATCAGGCCGTGCACCTTGAAGCCGTGCAGGAAGAGGGCGACCAGCTCCAGCATCAGGCCGTTGATCACCAGGAGGAACAGGCCAAGCGTGAAGATGGTGATCGGCAAGGTCAGGATCACCAGGATCGGCCGGATGACGGCGTTGGCGATGCCGAGCAAGAGGGCCGCGGCCAGCAGGCTCTTGTAGGACGAGACGTGGATGCCGGGCACGATGTGGGCCGCGACCCACAGGCCCAGCGCCACGATCAGCACCCGTATGATGAAGCCGATCATCCTCGCCTCCTCCTCACCGCGACGGTCGTTTCGTCGACCTTAGCCGAAGGCTTCGGCCGGACGAAGAGCCTGGACGCCGCCGAGGCCGCGCGCGATGATCCGAGGCTCTCATAAGGGCTGATGTCATCGGGGACAGCATGATCAAACCGGTTCTGCTGGCGCTCGTCGTCGCGCTGACGAGCGGCGCCGGCCTCGTCGTCCACGCCCAGGCGCCGGGCGCGGCCGCCGCGCCGACCGCCGCGAACGACTATGCCGATCCCGCCACATGGCTCTGCCGGCCGGGCCGCCAGGACGCCTGCACGGTCGATCTGGACGCCACGGTGATCCAGGCCGACGGCGCGACCTCGATCGACCGTTTCCACCCCGATCCGAACCCGCCGATCGACTGCTTCTACGTCTATCCGACGGTCTCCCGGGACCCCGGCGGCAACGCCAGCATGACGATCGAGCCGGAAGAAAAGACCGTGGTGCTGCACCAGTTCGCCCGTTTCGGCGCCAAGTGCCGCCTCTATGCGCCGATGTATCGGCAGGTCACCATAACGGCGCTGACCAGCTTCATGATCGGTCGCCCCATTCCCGCCGACCCGGCGCTGGCCTACAACGACGTCCGCGACGCCTGGAACGAATACCTGGCCCATGACAACCATGGACGCGGCGTGGTCCTGATCGGCCACAGCCAGGGCTCCAACGTCCTGACCGAGCTGATCGCCAGGGAGATCGACGGCAAGCCGGTGCAGGCGCACGTCATCTCGGCGATCCTGATGGGCACGGCCCTGCAGGTCCCGCCAGGCAAGGATGTCGGCGGCTCCTTCAAGACCATCCCGCTTTGCCATTCCGCCAGCCAGCTGGGCTGCGTCATCGCCTATTCCTCGTTCCGCGCCGACTCGCCGCCGCCACCGAACAGCTTCTTCGGCCGGGGCCGCGCGAAGGACGGAACCATCGCCGCCTGCGTCAATCCGGCCGCGCCGGGCGGCGGCTCGGGCGAGGAGAAGGCCTTCTTCACCACCGCGTCCGGCCAGATCGCCGCGGCGACCAGCCCGAAAGTCGCCTGGATCACCCCGCCGAAGCCGATCGACACGCCCTTCGTCGAGGTCCCCGGCCTGCTCACCGCCGCCTGCGTTTCGGACGCTCACGGCGTCTATCTGGCCATCACCGTCCATCCGACGCCGGGCGGGGCGCGGACCAACGACATCGTCGGCGACCTGATCGTCGGCGGCGAGGTGCAGAAGACCTGGGGCCTGCATCTGATCGACGCCGACCTGAACATGGGTAACCTGGTCGACATCGTCGGCGATGAGTCCGCCGCCTATCTGGCGCACGGCGGCAAGTAGGTCGCCTGATCCGCCTTGAAAAAAGCGCGGTGGATGTCGGCTCGCGCCGGCGCCGTTCGTCGTTCCGGCGCCGGCGGCCGGCGCAAATCAAGGTGAGAGACGATGACCCCGACCATCACCGCCTTCGCAAACTCTCCCGACCGCGGCAGGGGACTGGCGCGCGACCTGCGCGTGCGCTGGGCGCTCGAAGAGGTGGGCCAGCCCTATGAGGTTCGCCTCGTTTCGTTCGCCGAAATGAAGCAGCCCGCGCATCTCGCGCGGCAGCCCTTCGGGCAGATTCCGACCTATGAGGAAGGCGATCTCGCCCTGTTCGAGTCGGGGGCGATCGTGCTGCACATCGCCGAGCGCCATGCAGGCCTCCTGCCAGACGACGCCAACGCCCGGGCGCGCGCCGTCGGCTGGTTGTTCGCCGCGCTCAATACCGTGGAGCCGCCGCTGGTCGAATTCGGTATGGCGAAGCTGCTGGAGCGCGACAAGCCCTGGTTCGAGCAGCGCCAGCCGCTGCTCGAGGCGCGCGCCCGAAAAACGCTGGGCGAGCTTTCCACCCGGCTGGGCGAGGCGGAATGGCTCGACGGCGCCTTCAGCGCCGGCGATCTCATGATGGCGGGCGTGCTGTTCCGCTCGCGGGTATCGGGAATCCTGGACGACTATCCGAACCTCATTGCCTACGTCGTCCGCGCCGAATCCCGCCCCGCCTTCCAGCGGGCGTTCGAGGCGCAATTGGCGGTTTTCACCAGCCAGCAATCGACCGGCTGATCAAGGTTCGCTCTGGTCGTGGATTGTGGCCTTGGGGCGCCCGAGCCAACAGACATTCGTCACCCCATCGTCAGGCGCCCCCACGGCAAAGACCAGTTCGCGCTTTCGCCGCGGCGACGCGTCGGGCTATGACGGCGGGCCATGGCCACGAAGAGCGAGAACCCGACGGAGATCTTCAAGCGCGCCATCGCGCACGCGGCGCGGTCGCTGGCGGAACAGCCGGATCTGGAGGTCACCTTTTCCGGCGACGGGCCGCAGCTGACCGGCAACCACGCGGTGCTGCCGCACCCGCCGCGCGACCTGTCGCCGAAGGAGACTTCGCGCATCCGCGGCCTTGCCGACCAGATGGCCCTGCGCCTGGCCCACCACGACGAGGCCTCCCACGCCAGGCTGCGGCCGCAGTCGCTGCAGGCCCGCGCCGTGTTCGAGGCGGTGGAGCAGGCGCGCATCGACGCCATCGGCGCCAACGCCCTGGCCGGCGTGCGCGCCAACCTGACCTCGGCGCTGGAATCCACCATCGAGAAAAAAGGCCTGAACCGCTTCGACGATCCGGCCGCGGCGCCCCTGGCCGACATCGTCGGACTGATGGTGCGCGAGCGGCTGACCGGCGATGCGCCGCCCGACGCCGCCAAGCTGCTGGTCGATCGCCACCGCGCCGAGATCGAATCCAAGGCCGGCCCCGACCTCGACCGGCTGGCCGACACCCTGGAAGACCAGGCCGCCTTCGCCCGGGTCGCCCGCTCGATCATCAAGGATCTGGATCTCGGCGAGGAGTTCGGCGACGACGCCGAGGATTCCGGCGAGGACGACACGCCGGAAATGCCCCGCGACGTCCAGGACGACATGGGCGAGGACGACGACCAGGACGGCGAAGGCGCCGAGCCCGACTCCACCAAGTCCTCCGACCGCGACGCCGACGGCTCGGAAGAACAGCGCACCGAGGCCGAGGCCGACGAGGACGCCGAGCCCTCCGACGACGATGTGGAGATGGGCGACGGCGAAAAGGCCGCGCGGCCGGACGTCAAGGACCCCGGCAATCGCGAGCCGCCCTACAAGGTGTTCACCACCGCCCATGACGAGGTGGTCGGCGCCGAGGAACTGTGCGACGCCGAGGAGCTGGGCCGGCTACGCGCCTATCTCGACCAGCAGCTGGCCAGCCTTTCCAACGTGGTCTCGCGCCTGGCCAACCGGCTGCAGCGCAAGCTGCTGGCCAAGCAGAACCGCGCCTGGACCTTCGACCTGGAGGAAGGGATGCTGGACGTGGCGCGGCTGACCCGGGTGATCATCGACCCGACCGCGCCGCTGTCGTTCAAGCAGGAAGAGGACACCGAGTTCCGCGACACGGTGGTCACCATCCTGATCGACAATTCCGGCTCCATGCGCGGGCGGCCGATCATGGTCGCGGCGGTCTGCGCCGACATCCTGGCCCGCACCCTCGAGCGCTGCGCGGTGAAGACCGAGATCCTCGGCTTCACCACCCGCGCCTGGAAGGGCGGCCTGACCCGCGAGGACTGGCTGAAGGCCGGCAAGCCGCCGTCGCCAGGCCGGCTGAACGACCTGCGCCACATCATCTACAAGGCCGCCGACGCCCCCTGGCGCCGCGCCCGGCGCAATCTCGGCCTGATGATGCGCGAGGGGCTCCTGAAGGAGAATATCGACGGCGAGGCGCTGCTCTGGGCGCACCACCGGCTGATCCATCGCCCCGAGCAGCGGCGCATCCTGATGGTCATTTCCGACGGCGCGCCGGTCGACGATTCCACCCTTTCGGTCAATTCCGGCCATTATCTGGAAAGGCACCTGCGCACCGTGATCGCCGAGATCGAGAACAACTCGCCCGTGGAGCTCATCGCCATCGGCATCGGCCACGACGTGCGCCGCTACTATCGCCGCGCGGTGACCATCGTCGACGTCGAGCAGCTGGGCGGAGTGATCACCGACCAGCTGGCCGAGCTGTTCGACGAGGAGCCCAAGCGCCACGGCCGCTTCGGCGCCGACCTGCAGCCGCCGCCCTCGGTGCAGCCGCCCCCGCCGCCCGCCCCCCGCCGCACCACTCTGCGCGACGTCGCCGAGGCGCCGCGTTGAGCCGGCCGGTCAACGTCGCCGACTATCGCGAGGCGGCGCGGCGCAGGCTGCCGAAGATCCTGTTCGATTACGTCGACGGCGCGGCCTATGCCGAACAGACCCTGGCGGCCAACACCGCCGACTTCCAGGCCTTGCGGCTACGCCAGCGGGTCATGAAGGACGTCTCGAAGATCTCGCTGGAAACCGAGCTGTTCGGCCAGCACCTCGACATGCCGTTGCTGCTCGGTCCGATCGGCATGGCCGGCATGTACGCCCGCCGGGGAGAGACCCAGGCGGCCAGGGCGGCCAAGGCCGCCGGCATCCCGTTCTGCCTCTCGTCCCTGACCATCTGCGACGTCGACGAGGTGGCCAAGGTCGCCCCGCCCTGGTTCCAGCTCTACATGCTGAAGGACCGCGGCTTCATGGTCGAATACATCGCCAGGGCCACAGCCGCCCAGTGCCCGGTGCTGCTGTTCACCGTCGACCTGCAGGTGCCCGGCACCCGCTACCGCGACATGCGCAGCGGCCTGTCCGGTCCGCCGCAGGCCTTCGCCGGCCTGAAGCGGGTCTGGGACGGCATCACCCATCCGGACTGGCTGTGGGACGTGCAGATCAACGGCGCGCCGCACGCCTTCGGCAACATCGCCGCCGCCGTGCCGGAGGCGAAGGGCCTCGGCGACTTCTGGGGCTGGATCGGGCGGAATTTCGACGCCTCCATCACCTGGGACGACATCGCCTGGGTGCGCCAGCACTGGAAGGGGCCGCTGGTGCTCAAGGGCGTCCTGGACGCCGACGATGCGCGCGAGGCCGTGAAGGCGGGCGTCGACGGCATTGTCGTCTCCAACCACGGCGGCCGCCAGCTGGACGGCGCGCCTTCGACGATCTCGATGATGCCGCAGATCAAGGACGCGGTCGGCGACGACCTCACCCTCCTGCTGGACTGCGGCGTCCGCTCGGGCCTGGACGTGGTCAAGGCGCTGGCCTCCGGCGCCGACGCCTGCCTGATCGGACGCGCCTGGGCCTGGGCGCTGGGCGCCCGCGGAGAGGCCGGCGTCGCCCATGTGATTTCCGTCATTCGCGCCGAGATGCTCGTCGCGCTGGCGCTGACCGGCTGCACCGACGTGCACGCGGCCGGACCGGAACTCCTCGCCGATTGAACCAGAAAGGGATTTTGAAGCCATGCAACAGGTCGCCATTCCAACCCCCGACGGCGAGGCCCGCGCTTACACCTTCCACCCCGAGGGCGAGGGCCCCTGGCCGGCGGTGATCTTCTACATGGACGCGCCGGCGATCCGCCCGGCCCTGTTCCAGATGTGCGAGCGCCTGGCTTCCCACGGCTATTACGTGCTGCTGCCCGACATGTTCTGGCGCGCCGGGCCTTACGAGCCGATCAACATGGCCGAGGCGTTCAAGGACGAGGAGGCGCGGCGCACCATCTTCGGCAAGTTCATGGCCTCGACCGATCCGGTGCGCTCGACCCGCGACACCGGCGCCTTCCTGGACTGGCTGGCCAAGCAGCCGCAGGTGAAGGGCGACAAGGTCGGGGTCACCGGCTACTGCATGGGCGGCGGCCTGGCCCTGCGCGCCGCCGGCGAATATCCCGACCGGATCGCGGCCGCGGCCGCCTTCCACGGCGGGCGCCTGGCCACCGACGCGCCGGACAGCCCGCACCTGCTCGCGCCGAAGATCAAGGCCAAGGTCTATGTGGCGGGCGCCGACGAGGACGCCGGCTTCCCGCCGGAACAGGCCGACCGCCTACGCGAGGCCCTCACCGTCGCCGGCGTCGAGAACACGGTCGAGATCTACGCCGGCGCCAAGCACGGCTACGCCCCGCCCGACATGCCGGTCTACAACGAGGCGGCGTCGGAGCGGCACTGGCGCGAAATGCTGAAACTGTTCGACGAGACGCTGAAGTAGCCGCGGCGCCCTCAAAAAATACCGCTCATCCCCGCGCACGCGGGGACCCAGGCGTTTTTGCATTCGGGCTTGGCTGGCCGCCGACTTCAAGAGAATTTTAACCACGAAGGAAAACGAACCCACACGAACGTTCAGCGTCGCCGCATCGGCCAATCTGGCCCCGTTCGTGTTTTTCGTGTTCGTTCGTGGTTGAAAACCTTAAGTCCCCGCATTCGCGGGGATGAGCGGATATCTCAGGCCGTCGGTGCGACGGCGAGCTTGGCCTTGAGCTGGCGCTTGATCTTGCGGGCGCGGGCGGAGAGTTGGTCGTCGCGGGCCTTGACTAGGTAGGCGTCGAGGCCGCCGCGGAAATCCAGCGTGCGCAGGGCCGCATTGGTGATGCGCAGGTTGAAGCCCTGACCGAGCGCCTCGGACTGCAGACGGGTGGTCTTCAGCGCCGGCAGGAAGCGGCGCTTGGACTTCATGTTCGAGTGACTCACATTGTGCCCGACCATCGGTCCGACGCCCGTGAGTTCGCAACGCCGCGACATCTTAGGAAACCTTCTTGGGGCAAAGCGTTTTTGGCCGTGGGACTAGCCCAGGCCGAAGAGCGGGCGGTATAGGCGAAGGCCGCTCGCCGCGTCAAGACATGAGCGTCGCCGCAAAATCGCCCCGCGGCGTGGCCAGGACGTCGCCGCGGGCCAGGTCAAGCTTGAGAGGAGCCTTCGAGATGAACGCCCGACCGGCTCTTTTCGCCGCCCGGATTGCGGCTGTGATGGCGCTGGCGCTCGCCGGCCCGGCCATGGCCCAGCCGCCCGCGCCGCTGCAGATGAGCCTCGACTACGACGGCACGCTCTATGCGCTGAACCTGCTGCCGGTGAAGGTGCTGGTGATCCATGCCGATGGCCGCGCCATCCCCGGCGGCTTCAACACCGGCGTCGTGATGAAGAGCTACGGCATCCTGCGGGCCCTGAAACGGGTCGATATCGTCGCCGACTCGCAAGGGCGCACCGGCGCCGACGGCCGGGCCTATCCCGTCGCCTTCAGCTATATCCATCACGACGGCAAGCGGGTGCGCCACGTGCACGTGAACTGGACGCCGGGCAACGTGCTGGTCGAGTCCACCCCGCCCTATTCGGATCTCGGCAAGCCGGCCGCGACCCTGGCGCAGAAGCTGGCCGCGGTCGATCCGCTGACCCAGTTCGTCCGCGTCGCCGTCGCGCCGAGCGCCCAGGCCATCTGCAGCGGTCCCGACCGCTTCTTCGACGGCAAGCAGCTCTACGACCTGGAATTCGGCCGCGCCGAGCCCGCGGCGCTCACCGCCGACGACAGGGCCATGGGCCTGGTCAACGGAGCCCAATGCACCGTCCGCTATGTCGAGGTGGCCGGCTTCAAGCCCAAGCCGCCCGACCAGCGCAACCAGGGCCTGACCAGCCCGATCACCATGGTCTTCGGCCAGATGGGCGCAAGCGGGCCGTGGGTGATGGTCAATCTGCACGCCGATACGGAGATCGGCCACGCCGACATCGCGCTGAAGAAGGTGGTGGTCACAGGCCAGCGGCCGAAGGCTTGAGGCTTGTGTCTGTTCGCGGTTCGGCTACCATATCTCGTAGGGAACAAAGGCCGAATCGGCGGGGGTCGCTGATTCGGACATGATTCGTTTCGCCGCCGTTCCGAGCCGTTTACCACGCTTCTTAACCTGAGCCGCAGGCGCGCTTTCGCCGCCCCGCCGCGCTTGTTTGCGCGGGTGGAATCCTCCACTTTCCGTCCATGAGCGGTCGTTCGAACGGAGCGGCGCCGTCGCGGCTGGTCGCCGTGCTTGGCCCCACCAACACCGGCAAGACGCACCTGGCGGTCGAGCGCATGCTGGGCCACGCCTCGGGCATGATCGGCCTGCCGCTGCGGCTGCTGGCCCGCGAAATCTACGACCGGGTGGTCAAGGCCCGCGGAGTCCGCTCGGTGGCGCTGATCACCGGCGAGGAGAAGATCGTCCCGCCGCGGCCGCAATATTACGTGGCCACCGTCGAGGCCATGCCGCTGGACCGGGCGGTGGAGTTCCTGGCGGTCGACGAGATCCAGCTGGCCGCCGACCCCGAGCGCGGCCACGTCTTCACCGACCGGCTGCTGCGCGCGCGCGGCAGGTCGGAAACCATGCTGCTGGGCGCGGCGACCATGGCGCCCTTGATCCGCCGCCTCTGCCCCGACGCCGAGATCGTCGGCCGCGAGCGCTTCTCGCGCCTGACCTATGACGGCCCGCGCAAGCTCACCCGCCTGCCCCGCCGCAGCGCCGTGGTCGGCTTCTCGGCCGAGGCGGTCTACGCCATCGCCGAGCTGATCCGCCGCCAGCGCGGCGGCGCGGCGGTGGTGATGGGCTCGCTCAGCCCGCGCACCCGCAATGCCCAGGTCGCGCTGTTCCAGTCGGGCGAGGTGGATTTCCTGGTCGCCACCGACGCCATCGGCATGGGCCTGAACATGGACCTGGGCCATGTGGCCTTCGCCGGCCTGCGCAAGTTCGACGGCCGCCGCACCCGCTGGCTGGCGCCGCAGGAGATCGGCCAGATCGCCGGCCGCGCCGGCCGCTATCTGCGCGACGGGACCTTCGGCGTCACCGGCGACTGCCCGGACATCGACCCGGACCTGGGCGCCCAGGTGGAGAACCACGCCTTCGAGCCGGTGCTCGCCGCCGAGTGGCGCAACAGCCGCCTGGATTTCGATTCGCTGACCGAGCTGCAGCGCTCGCTGACCGCCCCGCCGCCGCGCGCCGGGCTGAAGCTGTCGGAAGAAAGCCTGGACGAGACGGTGCTGAACCGGCTGGCCGGCGACGAGGACGTCCGCCGCCGCGCCAAGGACCGCTCCAACCTCGCCCGGCTGTGGGACGTCTGCCAGATCCCGGATTTCCGCAAGACCACCCTGGACGACCACACCCGCTTCGCCGGCACCGTCTTCCACCACCTGACGGAGCGCGACCGGCGCATCCCGGAGGACTGGGCCCAGGGCCAGTTCCGCGGCCTCGACCGGCTGGACGGCGACATCGACGCCCTGTCGGCGCGGCTGGCCAGCGTGCGCACCCTGGCTTATGTCGCCCACCGCGCCGACTGGCTGCGCGACCCGGCCCATTGGCAGGGCCGCACCCGCGCGCTCGAGGACCGCCTCTCGGACACCTTGCACGAGCGGCTGATGCAGCGGTTCATCGACAGGCGCACCAGCGCCCTGATGCGCGGCCTGCACGTCAGCGACACGCTGTTGGCCGGCATCGCCGCCGATGGCGCGGTGACCGTCGAGGGCCACTATGTCGGCCGCCTGACCGGCGCGCATTTCGACCCGGCGCGCGGCGCCAGCGCGCTGGAGGACAAGGCCCTGCGCGCCGCCGCCGAACGCGCCATCGGCCCCGAGGTCGCCCGGCGGCTGGGACGGCTGGCGGCGGAGGCCGACGAGGCCTTCTCCATCCTGCCCAACGGCATGGTGCTGTGGCGCGGCCAGGCCACCGGCCAGTTGAGCGGCGGCGGCCTGTTTTCGCCGCGGGTCCGGCTGCTGGGACAGCTGGGTCCGGCGCCGGCGCGCGAGCGGGCGACCCGGCGGCTGGAGGCCTTCGTCGCCGCCGAGGCCGCGCGGCGGCTCGCGCCGCTGCGGGCGTTGAAGTCGGCGGTGTCGGAAGGCCGCATCAAGGGCCTGGCGCGCGGCCTGGCCTACCGGCTGGTCGAGGCGGGCGGGATCATCGACCGCGCCCCGGTCGAGGCCGACGTGCGCACGCTGAGCCAGGTGGAGCGGCGCATCCTGCGCGGCTTCGGCGTCCGCTTCGGCGCCTTCAGCCTTTTCCTGCCCCGGCTGCTGGAGGCCGACGCCATCGCCTTCACCACCGCCTTCGCGGCGCTCTGGTCGCCGCATTGGCGGCCGGCGGCCGACGCCGTCACCGCCCTGCCCGAGCCCGCGCCGGCCGCGACCACGCTGTCGGCCCTCGGCCTGCGGGCGGTAGCGGGGCTTGCCGCGCCGGTGCAGGCGCTGGAGCGGCTGGACGGGGCGTTGCGCGCCGCGCCGCGCGCGGGCGGCGCGGCGGTCCTCGACGACGCCGTCATCGCCGCCCTCGGCTTGAGCCGGCCGCAGGCCGACCAGATGCTGCGCGGCCTCGGCTATGCCCGCGCCCGCAAGGCCGCGGCCGATGATCCGTCCGCCTGGCGCCGGCGCGGCCAGGCGCAAAAGCCCCGCGCGGCCGAGCCGGCCGCTGCGAGCCCGTCGCCCTTCGCGGCGCTGGCCGCCCTCACCCCCGCGCCGAAGCGCCGGCCCCGGCGTCGGCGCCCGCGCCGCGCCGCCGCCTCATGAACGAGGAGGGCGCCTGCCGCGTCGACGTCTGGCTCTGGCGCGCGCGCTTCTTCAAGACCCGCTCCCTGGCCGCCCGCTTCGTCGAGGCCGGCCGGCTGCGGCTGACCCGCGGCCAGGCGGAAAGCCGCGTCGACAAGCCCGCCCGGACCCTGAAATGCGGCGACAGCCTGGTCTTTGCGCTGGGCGGCCGGCTGATCGCGGTCCGGGTGGAACAGCTGGGCGAGCGGCGCGGGCCGGCGGACGAAGCCAGGGGCCTCTACGCCCCCTTGCAGAATCCCTCGCCGGGTGATGAGCAGACTGCGCATTGACAAGCGCCGTGCATCGCCCAAATAGACGCGGCTTCCGGCCGGCCGGCCTTTTGACGAGTTATCGATGACCTACATCGTCACCGACGCCTGCATTAAGTGCAAATACATGGACTGCGTGGAGGTGTGTCCGGTCGACTGCTTCTACGAGGGCGAAAATTTCCTGGCGATCCACCCGGACGAATGCATCGACTGCGGCGTCTGCGAACCGGAATGCCCGGTGGACGCGATCAAGCCGGACACCGAGGACGAGCCCGACGGCAAGTGGCTGAAAATCAACACCGAATACGCCAGGGTCTGGCCGAACATCACGCTGAAGGGCGTGCCGCCCGCCGACGCCGACGACTTCGAGCGCGAGACCGGCAAGTTCGAGAAATATTTCAGCGAAAAACCCGGCAAGGGCTCGTGAGCCCCGGGGGCTGCGGCGTCGCAACCCTTTCATCCGGCTCAACTTTGTGATAGGTTGTCTGTTGGCGTGGAGCGCAGGTTGCGCTTTGGCGTCTTGGTTGAAGACTAGCCGTCCTAGCTGACGCGCGCCTGATCGAAGGCGAAGGGTGTCGTAAGCGATATTCGCAAACCGGGTCCAGGCCGCCCGCTTCCTTTTGCGGGCGCTGTGCTGTCGCCCGTCGCGGCCTGAAGGACGGTCCAGCCCCTTGGTGGGGCGATTTGGACTTTGAGAGGACAATGATGAACAAGAGCGCTCACGATTTTTCCCTTGGCGATCACGTCGTCTATCCGGCGCACGGCGTCGGCACGGTGGTGGGGATCGAGAACCAGGAAGTCGCCGGGCTGAGCCTTGAAGTCTATGTGATCACCTTCGACCACGAGAAGATGACCCTGCGCGTGCCGACCAAGAAGGCCAAGACCGCCGGCCTGCGCGCGCTGGCCGCCGGCATGGTGGTGACCCAGGCCCTGACCACCCTGAAGGGTCGCGCCCGCATCAAGCGCACCATGTGGAGCCGCCGCGCCCAGGAATATGAAGCCAAGATCAACTCCGGCGACCTGATCTCCATCGCCGAAGTGGTGCGCGACCTGCACCGCGCCGAGAACCAGCCGGAGCAGTCCTATTCCGAACGCCAGCTCTATGAGTCGGCGCTGGACCGCATGGCGCGCGAGGTGGCGGCCATCGAGCAGATCGACCGCGACGCGGCCATCGGCATCCTCAACAAGTCGCTGCAGAAGGCCGCCTAGCGCTCCTTGAGCAGTTCGATCGGCTCGGGATGGTCGATCCGCATCAGGCCGTCCCAGCCGACCATGCCGCGCACCCGGATAAGCCGGCCGACCAGGTCGGCCGGCGCCAGACCGGCGGCCGCCAGGTCGCCGACCGCGTGCGGATCGATCACCGCCGCGAAGCCTGACCTGGCGCGGTTGAAGTCGAGATAGGTCCCGCCGCGGGCCGGGGTGACGCTGACCACCCGGCCCTCGACGATCTGATAGCCGCGCATGTCGCGGCCCACCTCCTGCGGCAACCGCACCTCGTAGTCCGGCAGCGCCCAGAGACCGAGCTTGGCGCGCCGCGCATGGGCCTCGTCACTGAGCATCGGCGCCGCCAGCGCGCGGTTGTCGGCGAAGGTGCGCACCCGCGCCCAGCCGGCGCGCAGTTGCGCCCCCTCCACCCAGGTTCGCCCGTCGTCCAGCCGCACCTGGGCCAGGGCCCGGGCGCGCGGATCGCGCCGCGCGCCGCCGTAGAACAGCTGCACCTCGCGCCCGAGGGCGAGGCTGTTCAGGTAGGCCTGCGCGCCCGGGCCGCCCGGCTCGTCCATCCAAGGCGTCTCGACGCCCGCCAGCCGCACGTCGAGGCCGCTGTCCAGCACCAGCTCGTCGCCGGAGCGGACGGAGACCACCCTGCCCCGCTCGCCGGCCGACAGCCGGTCGAGGCCGCCGCCCTCGCCGCAGCCGGCCAGCGCCGCCGCGATCAGCGTCCAGGCGATCAACAGCCTTCGCATCCCCCCGCCCTTTGCGCTATGACCGCTGCCTCGCGGCCGGGTAGCTCAGCAGGATAGAGCAGCGGTTTCCTAAACCGAAGGTCATGGGTTCGAGTCCCGTCCTGGCCGCCAAAAACTCAAGTCCTTACGAGGACACCTTCCCCGCGACCGAGCCGCCTGGGGGCATTGGTGGGGCGCCTATGACGGAGCAACGGGCGCGGCCGGAGGTCGACGGACGCCGGCCGTCTTCACGGGCTGAACCTTCTCGGGGCCGCCCGGCGGAACTCACGCGCCAAGCGACGGTTTACAAATCGATTGGGCCTGCGACGCCCGCCTCACCTAGGCTCAATCCAGGCCCCGGCGTCCCCCGACCTGCCGGGGCCTTTTCGCGACCCGTGATGCGGCTGACCGCGGCGCGCCACCCCCCCTGGAGCAGCTCAATGCAAACCAATCGCGCGTCTCAGCCCGCTCGCCCCGGTGGTTGCGGCCAAGCCGTCAGGCAGGTCTGAGTGGCCGCCCAGATCCTAGCCCTCGTCCTGGCCGGTCTGCTGCTGACCCTGGTCCTGCAGGACGCTTTTGAAGTGATGCTTCTGCCGCGCCGGGTGCATCGGCGCGCTCGCCTGATGCGGCTGTTCTTCGTCGGCTCATGGACGGTCTGGGCGCGTGTCGGCCGAGCCATTCCAAAGCCGGCGCAACGTGAGAAATTCCTCTGCGTCTACGGCCCGCTGGCCATGATGATCCTGTTCGCCGTCTGGGCGGCGCTGCTCATCGTCGGATTCGGCCTGCTGCAATGGGCGCTGCAGGCGCGTCTGGGGGGGCGACCGAGCTCTCCTCTTGCCGCGCAATTCTACCTGAGCGGCGTCACCTTCTTCACGCTCGGCTTTGGCGATGTGGTGCCCCACACCAGCGCTGGCCGCATCGTCGCGGTGGCCGAGGCGGGAACCGGCTTCGGATTCATCGCCGTCGTCATCGGCTACCTGCCGGTGCTGTATCAGCTCTTTTCCCGCCGCGAGGCGCACATCATCCAATTGGATGGGCGCGCTGGCTCGCCGCCGTCGCCCGTCGAATTGCTGCGCCGCCACGCCGAGAGCGGCGGACTGGAGAAGCTGGACGAACTGCTGCGAGCTTGGGAAATCTGGGGAGCCGAACTCCTGGAGAGCCATCTGTCCTACCCGATGCTGGCCTACTATCGCTCCCAGCATGACGATCAGTCCTGGCTGGCGGCTCTGACCACGATCATGGACGCCTGCGCCCTCATCCTCGTGGGCGTCGAAGACATCAAGCCGTTGCAGGCCCGGATGACCTTCGCCATCGCGCGCGAGGTGGTGATCGAACTCGCCTGGTCCTTCTGGATTCCGCCACGCTCGCCGACCTCCGAGACACGACTGGGCGCGGCGGACTTCGAAAGCATGCTGGCGCTGTTCGAGGAGGTCGGCTTGAAATGGAACGGCGGTCCCGACGCCGAGCAGACGCTCGCGGCTGTCCGCGCGACCTATGAGCCTCAGGTCGAGGGCCTGGCCCACTACCTGCTCATTCCATTGTCGGGATGGCTGCCGCAGGATGCGACGCCTGACCATTGGGAACGCGGTGCGCGCGGTATTATCGCACGCCGGCTCGTGCGCGGACTCTCGGATGGGTCGATCGGAGCCGAAGCCTCCGACGCCGGCGGCGATTCCGCAAACCTGCGCCAGTCCCTTCGCGACCTGCCAGGTCGGAGAGGATAGTCTGCCGCCGGGCCCGGCGCTGGAACGATTTCCCCGTCGCCGCTGCAGAACCTGGGCGGACTAAGCATCGCCAGACCGGCCCGCGGGGGCGTCGGCGGCTCAGTCGGGCGGATCGAGCTCGATCCAGGCCGGGGCGTGGTCGCTCGCCCCCTCTACGCCGCGGGTCCAGCGGCCGACCCCACCGGCCGCCAGCCGCGGCGCCAGGGCCGGGCTGAGCAGCAGGTGGTCCAGCCGCATGCCCTTGTCGTTCGGCCAGCGATGACGCAGGTAGCCCCAGAAGGTCCAAAGCGGCCCGTCCGGCTGCAGGGCGCGCAAGGCGTCGGTCCAGCCCTGGTCCAGCAGGCGCTGGTAGGCCGCCCGGGTTTCCGGCTGCAGGAGGGCGTTGGCCTGCTCATGGTGGCCGGGCCAGATGTCCGCCTCGGTCGGGACCACATTGTAATCGCCGGCCAGCACCACCGGCGCCCCGGTGTCGAGGAGGCCGGCGGCATGGTCGATCAGCCGCTCGAACCAGGCCAGCTTGTAGGCGAACTTGGGTCCGGGCTGTGGGTTGCCGTTCGGCAGATAGATCGAAGCGACCAGCACCCCGCGGACGGCGGCCTCGATGTAGCGCGCCTGGCGGTCGTCAGGGTCGCCGGGGAGCATCTGGCGGGTCAGCACGGGCTGCGCGCCGCGCGCCAGGATGGCGACGCCGTTCCAGCTGCGCTCGCCCCGCCAGACCGCGCCATACCCGGCCGCCTTGAGCGCCTGTTCGGGGAAGGCCCGATCCTCCGCCTTCAGCTCCTGAAGGCAGACCACATCGGGCTCTTCGACGGCGAGCCAGGCCAGCAGGTTGCCCAGCCGCTTGTTGACGTTGTTGATGTTGAAGGTGGCGATCTTCAAGGGGGCTCCGGCCGAGGACGGCCGCGCGCCGCGCCGCCGGGTCGCTCGGCAGGATAGGCCAGCGGCTCGCCAATCCGAAGCTGATGGTTTCGAGGTCCGTCCGAGCCGCCGTGGGAAACGCGGAGCGCTTCGCCTTCACACCCGACGCGTGACCGGCGCGGGCTCCTCGAGCAGCGCGGCCGCCGCGGTTGGCGGTACGATCGGCGGCTCGACGACGCCGGCCGCCGCCAGGCGCAGCGCCTCCAGGTTGGCTTCGTGGGCGCCGCGGTCGATCCGATAGAAGACCAGCACGCTGATCGCGATCAGGTTGAGCACGGCCCCGGCCGGCAGGGCGACGAGCGCCAGGTGGCGCATGATCGTCGGATCGACGACCGCCGCCCGGCCGGTCTGGGCGGCGGCGGGAAAGTGCACGAACTCGAGCATCAGGTTGCCGACCAGCCCGCCGATGCCGCCGGTGATCTTCGGCAGCAGCCCCCTGGCGGCGAACAGCAGCCCCTCGGAGCGGACGCCGGTCTTCACGGCGCTGTCCTCGACGATGTCGGCGACCATCGAGCCCATGATGACCACGCCGATAAGGGCGAGCGTGCCGGCCACCACCAGGTCGACCACCAGCATGACCGGGATCCAGAACGAGCCGTTGGGCGGGGCGAGGCCAAGGAGCCGCAGCGACACCGGGATCACGCCGGCGAACATCGAGAGGGCGAAGACGGTGATCATCGTCCGCTTTTTGTCGAGCGCCCGCGAGAGGAGGGGGGCGAGGAACAGGCCGGCCAGCGCCGCCGGCGCGGCGAACGCGACCAGCACGCTGGCGACCTGCGGCGTCAGGCCCCAGAAATAATAGTTCATGAATGGGCCGATGGAGTCCGAGATCCCGCTCGCCACGCCGGAGATCAGGCCCGAGACCATGATCGCGATCAGCGACGGATGCGAGAGGATCGAGGCGATCTCCCGCAGCGACTGGGCGGCCGTCTGGCGGCGGGCCACGGGCCGGGCCAGCCGCGGGATGTAGCGTTGGGTCGCCGCGGTCGAGACCAGGATGGCGACGAAGGCCACGATGGCCGCCATGACCCCGAAGCTGGCGTAGGCGGCGGGATCGTACTGCCCGAGCGGGTGCGAGGCGTCCTTGCGCAGATAGACGGCGCCCGCGACGACGGCCAACCCGACGCTGCCGGCGAGCCCGAAGAACCAACGCCAGCTGATCAGGCTGGTGCGCTCGTGGTAGTCCGGCGCCAGCTCCGGCGCGAGCGCGTCGCTGGGAATCTGGTAGAACCCGCCGGCGAGCCGCACCAGCACCAGCATCGCCAGCGCGTAGATCGCCATGGCGTCGGTCGACAGGCCGGGCGGACGGCGCCAGAGCAGCATTATGCCGAGCGCGATCGGCAGGGCCGACGCATACATGAAGGGATGGCGCCGCCCCCAGGGCGAGCGAAACTGGTCCGACCACCGGCCGATCGCCGGATCGACGATCGCGTCGATGATGAGCGAGATCAGCACCACCACCCCGACCACCGCGGGCCGCAAGCCCACGACCGAGATCAGGTAGAAGTTGATGAGCCCGGTCGACACCGCCACCGCGCCGACCCCCTGAGCCAGCGCGCCCAGGCCATAGGAGACCTTGGTCGCGAAACCGAGCCGTTCGCTCACGCCCGTGCTCATGCCGTCTGGCCACCCGTGTCGCGGCGCGCTTGAGGGCGGCCGAGCACCGCCAGCCAACGCAGCAGGCGACGCCAGTTCGCCTGCGCGCGCAGCATGAGGAGGAGCGGCGCGGTGCGCCGGTCGTACCAGTCGAGCGGCTTGCGCATCAGGAAGTCGCGCGCGCCCGAGCCGTCCTGGCCGAACACCATCCACGCATCCCGCCCGCGGGAACAGGCCGGCCAGGGCGCCAGGCCCTCCCCGTTGGGATCGCCGGTCCTGGCGAACGCGATCCAGCGCGCGTGCATCTCGGCCGCCGCCTTTCGATCGGCGGCGGTCGGCGGGAAGGCGCCGATGCCGGCCGGCTGCTGGCCGAGCGTCTCGAAGACGTAGAAGATCTCGCCGCCGTGCGGCGCGCGGTCACGCTGGGCGAGCGCGGCCTCGTCGACGTGCTCGAACCAATAGAGATAGGCCGGCGCCCTGGCCGACCAGTTGCGCGCCACCCAGCGGGCGGCCGCGGCGCCGACGCCGTCGCGGAAATAGTTGCGCACCAGGATCTCCTCGTCGACGCCGGGGTAGAGCGTCTTCAACCGGGCCATGACGCGGGGCTTGATATCGGCCTTGAGCCTGGCGACGCCGCCGCCGTGGTCGATGAGCGAGTCCTCGCCGCTGTTGATGCCGATCATCAGCGGCACGCGGGCGTGGCGGCCCGCGGCGATCGCCGAGGTGACGCCCTCGACCGCGAGCCGCGGATCGGTGAAGCCGGCGCCGGGCAGGTTCAGGTCCATCAGCGGCTGGCCAGGCATCTCGCGCAGGGCCGCGAGCGAGCCGTCGGCCGGAACGCCGAAGGCTCTGCCGATCTCCACGCCGGCCGCCTCGGCTCGCCTGCGGTCCTGCCCGGCCGGAAACCAGCCGCCGCCGGACTGCACGATGGCCTTGTCGAACAGGTCGCGGGCGACCGGGGCGGTGAGAAGGTTCAGGACGCTGATCGCGCCGGCCGACTCGCCAAAGATGGTGACGTTGCCGGCGTCGCCCCCAAAGGCGGCGATGTTGCGCTTCACCCAGCGCAGCGCCGCCATCTGGTCCATCATCGCGTAGGCGCCCATGAGGTCGCCCGTGGTCCTGGCCTCCCGCGTGAGCGCCGGATGGGCGAAGCCGCCAAGGGCGCCCAGACGATAGTTGGCGGTCACCAGCACCACCCCGTCGCGGGCGAAGGCCGCGCCGCTGTAATAGGGCAAGGCTCCGGAGCCGAAGATCCCGGAGCCGCCATGGAAGAACACCATGACCGGCGCGCCGGCGGCGACGGGGAGCGGCGCCCACACGTTCAGCGTCAGGCAGTCCTCGCTCGTCGGCTCCGGCGCGCCCCCATGGGGTACGACGTCGGTCCGGCCGTTGGGATGGCCCTGCAGGCCGGCCGGGCCGAAACGCGAGGCGTCCCTGACGCCTTGCCACTCGGCCGGCGGCTGGGGCGGACGCCAGCGCAACGGCCCGACCGGCGGCGCGGCGAAGGGCACGCCGCGGAATACGGCGACGCCGTTATCGATCGCGCCGGCGACCGCGCCGGTGGACACGCTCGCCATCGGCCGCCCTGGAGACCCGGCGTCCGGCGGCGGCGGCGCGCTCACGCCCAGGCCACCGGTCGGGCGCCGGCCCGCCACCCGCTAGAACGACTTGAACAGGCGCACGCCGAACTGCTGCGGCGGCCCGGGAACAGCGAGATTGTCCAGGATCTGTGCGGCCACGTAGCGCTGGTTGAACAGGTTCGTCGCATAGAAGGTGACCCGCCAGTTATCCGGCCGCTCGTAGATGAGCTGCGCGTTGACCAGGCTGCGAGCCGCCAGATAGTCCTCCGGCCGCACCTGGAACAGCGTCGCCCATTGCGCGCCCACATAACCATAGTCGACCCGCGGCGTAACGGTTGCGCCATCCGGAAGGTCGAAGGCGTACTGTGCGCCGACCTGGACGGTCCAGGGCGGCGCGTAGGTCTGCTCCCTGCCGGCCAGGTTCACCGGCGCGCCCACCGGGGTGTTGCGCGCGTCGGCCGCCGTGATGTTCCCCAGCGACGAATGCAGGTAGGACGCGCCGAAATCGAACGACCAGCCGCCGAACTGGGCCTGGGCCTGGGCCTCGACGCCGTCGATGATGGTGTGGCCCGGCGCGTTGACGTCGATGCCCGCCGCCACTCGAGCATCGTAGAACGCCACCTGGAAGCCCGTGTAGTCGTTGTAGAAGGCGTCCAGCTGGGTGTGCAGGTGGTTGTCGAAGGCACTCGCCTTCCAGCCGATCTCGTAGTTAAGGACGTCCTCCGGCCCGAACTGCGCCGGCAGCTCCGATGGCGGAGCCGGCGGCGGCAGGGTTCCGGGCGCGAGCACGTGCAGCACGCCCAGGCCGTTGACGCCGCCGCCCTTGTGGCCGGTCGCGACGAACGCATAGAGCATGTTGTTCGGATCGACGCTCCACTCGAGATCGACCTTGCCGGTGACCTTGCTGTCCTTCTCGGTGTCGCCGACGATCCGCTGCCCCTCGGTGATCGGAATCACCACGTTCGGGGCGATCGGCAGCAGAGCATGCGCCTCGTCCAGGCTGTTCAAGGTGAAGCTCAATGACGAGTAACGCGCACCGGCCTGCAGCTTCAGCGTCGGCGTGATGTCGAAGGTCCCCTGGCCGAAGACGCCCCAGCTGTCCTTGTCGGCGCGGTATTGGTCGAGGCCGATGTAGTTGCTGGTCGCGGGGCTGCCGCCCGGCGCCAGCGACAGCCAGTTGCTCCGGTTCGGCTGGCTGACGATGTCGCTCTGGTAGACGCCGCCCGCGACCCACTGGAAGCGGCCGGTCGACGGCGAGAGGACGTCGACCTCCTCCGACTCGGTCTGGTCGACGGACCGGGTGTGATAGGTGAGCTCGCTTGCGGCCGTCGGCGCGCCATTGGCGTCAATCGTCGCGCCGACCTTGCCGAGCTGGTAGCCCGAGATCGACTTGATCGTGATGCCGTTGTCGAACTCATAGCTCAGCTGCAGCACGGTGCGGATCTGCCGCTCGAAGCCGAGTTGGTGGCCGGCCTCGGTCACGTTGAACAGGTTCGCCGTGCTGCCGAAGAAGAGGCCGGACGGGTGGGCCATGTCCTCGTCCATGTAGTCGACCTTGAGGAGGGCCTTGAACGCCTTGGTCGGTTGCCAGAGCGCGCTTACGCGTCCGGCGCCGAGATAGAGCCTGCCGTTGCCGCCCGTGTAGGGACCGGTCACGTGGAAGAAGCTGTCGCGCCGCTCGTCGTCGGTGGCCAGGCGCAGGGCGAACGTGTCGCCGATCGGGATGTTCACGGCGGCCTGCAGCCGCGCATCGTTATAGTTGCCGTATTGGCCTTCGATCCAGCCGCCGAACTGGCCCAGGCGAGGATCCGTCTCGGTGATGAAGATCGCGCCGCCGGTGGCGTTCTCGCCCGCGAAGGTGCCCTGCGGCCCCCGCAGGACTTCGACGTTGGAGATGTCGTAGTAGGGTTCGTCGCTGAGGATTCCGCCGGGCGTCACCGAAACGCCGTCGCGATAGATCAGCGTCCCCGGCGCCACCTCCTGGCCCTGGTCGCTCTTGCCGATGCCGCGAATGTTGATCACCGCGCCAACGCCGGTGTCCACGATGCTGAGCGAAGGCGTCGTGAACTGGAGCATGTCGACATTGTCGATGCCGCGCGTCTTCAGCTGCGCGCCGGTGAGAACCGTCGCCGCGATCGCCGCCTTCTGCAGGTTGATCGCCCGGCGCTCGGCGGTGACGACCAGTTCCTGGGCCCCGTCGCCCGGCCTGGCTGGCGCGGCCTCCGAGCCGTTCGCCGGCGCCGTGGTCTGCGCCATGGCCGGCGCGGCCGACAACGCGGCGATCGCCCCTGCCGCCGCGCCGCAAAGCAGCAGCCCGGCCGTCTTCCACCGTTTCGACTGGTCCGTCATGATCGCAAACCCTCCCCCTGCGAAAGGCGGTCTGCATGGCCGCCGCCTTGCGGCCATCCATAATCGCGACCGCCGCCATTTACAAGCCGGATGTACTGTATGTAGGTTACTGGTGATAGAAGCGATTGAACCCATTGTGGAAAGCGCCGCCGGCTGCGCCGGCCGCCCGTTTACAAAGGCGACTGACTTTCCTCTTGGAGGCAGTTACACCTTTGCCGGGGTCGCGTAGCGGGAAAGGGCTGAGCTCAGTGACCGAAGAGGCCGCATTCACAGGCGCAAACCCGCCCCGGGTGCGGCGGCCGCGCCGCGGCGTCACCGAGCGGCGCACCCAGGCCGAGCGCAGCGCCGACACCCAGCGCAAGCTCATCGAGGCGGCCATCGCCGTCTTGCACAGGGTAGGCTACGGCGCGACCACCACCGGGCTGATCGCCGACGAGGCGGGCGTCAGCCGCGGCGCGATGCTGCACCAGTACCCCACCAAGGTCGACCTGATGCTCGCGGTGGTCGCCGACGTCTATGAGAAGGAGACGGCCGAATACCGCCGCCGCGGCGCCGAGACCGATTCTCCCCGGGAGCGGTTCTACCGGTTCCCCGATCTGATGTGGGACCTGCTCACCCGCCCGTCGGCGACGGCGGTGCTCGAGATCATGATGGGCTCGCGCTCCGACCCGGAACTCGCCAAGCGCCTGGGCCCGCTGCAGCGGCGGATCGAGGCGACCTCGCGCACGACGGTCGAGCGGTTCCTCAAGGAGGGCGGCTTTTCGAATCTGCCTGAAGCCAACGCCATGCGCCGCCTTTTCGTCGCCGCCGTCAGGGGTCTTTCCATCGACCTGATGCTGCTGAAGGACCGCGCCGAGCTCGACGAAGCCATCCAGCTGCTGAAGCGCCTGCTGCGCGCGTTGTCGGACGGGCTGATCCCGCCGGGGGACTGAAAGCGCCGCCCGTTCGCCCGAGCCCGCGCCCGCTGGACAGGGGATTGGCGCCAACATAGAAACGGTCCGTCCTGTTTGTAGGTTGTGGGAATGCCCCGCGGCCAGGGAGCCCGCATGCCGCTTTCCCCGCTCCGCGTCGTCGGCGACCGGTTCCTCGACGCCCGGGGGCGAGAGGTGCTGTTGCGCGGCGTGAACCTCGGCGGGGACTGCAAGGTCCCGTGGTCGGCGGGCGGCGCCCTGGGGTCGGGTGGCTTCCCCGATCACGGCGAGGTCAGCTTCATCGGCCGGCCCTTCCCGCTGGAGGAGGCGGACGAGCACTTCACGCGGTTGCGGGCCTGGGGCTTCAACTGCCTTCGCCTGCTGACCACCTGGGAGGCGGTCGAGCATGCCGGTCCAGGCCGCTACGACGAAGCCTACCTGGACTATTTCGCCGAGATCGCGCGCCTGGCTGGCGAGCATGGTTTTTATGTCTTCGTCGATTTCCACCAGGACGCCTGGAGCCGGATGAGCGGCGGCTCGGGCGCGCCGGGCTGGACCTTCGAAACTGTCGGGCTCGACCTCGAACGCTTCCATGACGCGGACGCCGCGCTGGCCATGCAGCGCGGCCTTGACCATGACCTGCCCCACTGGCCGTCCAACTATCGTCTTCCGGCGAACCGGATCATGTGGAGCCTGTTCTTCGGCGGCCGCTGGCTCACCCCGGACTTCCGGATCGACGGCCTGAACGTCCAGGACTATCTGCAGGGCCGCTATCTCGCGTGCGTCGAGCGGATGGCGCGACGGCTCGCGCCGCTGCCGCACGTGATCGGCTTCGACAGCCTGAACGAGCCGTCGCTGGGCTGGCTCGGCCAGTCGCTGTCCGACAACGGCGCCCAGTCGCCCTCGCCCGTCGCGGTCGGACCGGCGCTGAGCCCGCTGGACGGCCTGGCGCTGGCTCGCGGCCTGCCGGTGACGGCCCCGGTGATCGGCGGGCGTGAGACCGGCCGCCCGCGGGTGGTGGGTCAGCGAACCCTCAACCCGAACCGCATTCCGATCTGGCGCGAGGGTGTGGCCTGCCCGTTCGAGACCGCCGGGGTCTATGCGCTCAACGATGGTCAAGCCAAGGCGGTTGACGAGGAAGCGTTCCTGCGCGGACCGCACGGCCCGTTCGACGCCCCCCGCGACGTCTTCGCTCCCTTTTTCCGGTCCGTCGCCGAGACCGTGCGCGCCCACCGGGCGGACTGGATCCTGTTCGCCGAGGTCGAGATCGCGGCCCCCTTCGTCGGCGGCGGCTACCCGGCCGTCATGCCCGCGGCGACGGTCAATGCACCGCACTGGTACGACCTCGCCAACCTCACCACCCGGCGCTTCGACGTGGACGATCACATCGACCCGCTCGCGGGTCGACGGCTGCGCGGGCCCGAGGCGGTGGGCGCGAGCTACCTGGGCGGCCTGGGCGCGTGCAAGAACCTGGCGAAGTCGTTCGGAGGTCCGACCCTGATCGGCGAAGTCGGCGTCCAGTTCGCCATCGACGACGCCGCCGCCTATCGCGCCTGGGCGGCCGGAGAGCGTGGACCCCGCGTCTTCGCCAAACAGGCCCAGATGCTGGAGCTGATGTCCGACGCGCTGGATGCGCTGAAGCTGTCGGCGACCTGGTGGAACTATACGGCGACCAACCGCAACGATCCGCGGCTCGGCGACGGCTGGAACCAGGAGGACATGTCGCTGTTCTCGCGTGACCAGCAGGACGCGGCCAATGACGGCGGCCGCGGGACGGAGGGCTTCGCCCGGCCTTACGTGCGCGCCGCCCAGGGCAGGCTGGTTCGCATGCGGTTCGACGCGCGGAGCGGCGCCTTCGAGGCCGTGATCGAGGCCGACCCGCAAGCGGCGGGCCCGACGGAGATCGCGGCGCCGGCCGCCGCCTATCCGGACGGCTTCAAGATCGAGGCGCCGGCGCACTGCCGCGTCGAGGCGGCCGACGGCGTCGTGCGCGTTCACGCCGGCGCGGCCGGTTCGATGACGGTGTCCTTGACCCGTCACCGCGCGGAGATCGCCGCGGGCTAGGGTTCGCTGGAAGGCCGGCCGATCAGGAACAGGCTGCGCCCGGCGCCGAGGCTGAGCGGGACCTCGGTGCGGGCCTGCGCGCCGCTTCCCACGACCCTGGCGCCGGGCGCGGGGGCGATCTCGCCGGTGTGGGGATCCCAGAGTTCCAGCGCGAAGGCGCCGCGCAGAGAAGCAGTCGTCTCCACCGCGTCCTCGGAGGAGTTGGCGACGAACACGATGTCGCGTCCGCCCTTGACCTTGTGGATGTAGGCCAGGGCGCCGTTTCCGCTGCGCGGATGCGGATCGCCGCTGAAGACGATGTCGGCGGGCGGGCCGAGGCGGTCGAGCGCCTCCTTCAGCGCCCCTTCGCTCGGGTCGGCGATGAACAGCGTCGCGCCGCCGGCTGGGTTGCGCCGGACCACGCCCGGCTGGTCGAACATCGCCTCGACCAGCGAGCCGACCGCGGCGTCCTGGTCGAACTCGGCGGACTTCGACGGCAGCTCGGTGGTGGCGACGACCACGCCGCCCGCGTCCCAAAAGGCTTTCAGCTTCGTCAGCGCCGCGACTTCGATCACCTCGCCGCCAGGCAGGATCATGACCCGATAGACCTGCCGGTTGACCGCATTGTCGAGCGTCAGGCTGCCGCGGCCGATCTTCAGATGCTCGCTGGCGAGATCGTCCGGGTGGATGAAGGTGAAGTCGCGGTGCAGGTCGCCGGTCAGCCGGTCGCCCACAGCCAGGTAGTCGGCGCTCCGCGGCGCATAGTGGCCGAGCGGTCCGTCCTGATTGTCCGGCGCGTCGAACCGGTAGAAGGCCTGCAGCGAGGCGATCGGGTAGACGATGCCGATATCGGCCACGCGCCGGCCGCCCTGCAGCAGCATGGATGCGCGGCCGACATAGTCGGCGAAATCCGTCGGGCCTCCGACGGTGGTGGTGGTGGCGGTGATCAGATAGTTCACGCCCCGCGCCAGCGAGTCCATCGCCCGGCGATAGCCGGTCGGCGTGCCGCTGGTGGTGAACTGCTCCGCGACGACGACGGGCTTGTCCAGCGCGTCCGCCGCCGAAGTGGTCAGCTTGAAGCCGTCACGCCCGAAGCCGTAGAGGAAGATGACGTCGATCATCGGGACCGGTTGGGCCCGGTAGAACTTGAACGGGTCGCCGTTCATGTCGGTGGGCTGGATCTCGTACTGGCCGGGCGAATGGCCGCTGGTCTGCAGTCCGTGCCGCTCCCCCCATCGGGTCACCAGCTCGGGAAAGCCCTCGGCCAGCGCCTCCGCCCGCGCCGCGAAAAAGGCGACCCGCGCGGCGGCCGTCTCCGGCCCGACATCCTCCCAGAGCGCCGGATACCAGGTCGCGGGCATGCGTCCGGTGCGGGCCTCGAAGCGCTTGTCCAGTCCCGCCGCCCATGTGCGGTCGTTCGAATAGATGCCGACGTCGTCGAAAAAGGTCAGGGTGATGGTGTCGCCGAAATAGCCGCCGACGCGGCGGGCGTAGGCCTCGTAGGTGACGTCGATGAACTCTTGCACCGCCCGCGGGTCGAAATAGTCGGCGACGGCGTAATAGTCCTGCGCCCCGCCCTGGGGCTCGGCGGCCTGGAGGCTGAAAAACTGGAGCGTCCAGCCGGGGCCGGGCGCGCTCCAGCTCAGCGCGCCGTCAGCGACCTGGGCGGTCAGGTCCAGGCGCGCCTTGGTCTCCGCGTTCATCGCCACCGCGGCCAGCAGGGTCCCGCCCGGGACCATGAACACGCCGGCGCCCGGCGCAGCATCGAGCCGGGTGCGGACCAGCAGCTTGCGATAGTTCGCCGGATCGATCCGGCCGCCGCCGGCGCCGCCGGTCGGATAGCCCACTTCGTCGTAGAGGATGGCGGTCATCCCCTTGGACCTGGCGAAGGCGAGGGCCGCCTCGTAGCGGCGAAAGTACTCCTCGCCGAGATACACCGGCGGGGGTCCGGAGCCCTCCTCGCCGATGTCCGGCAGGGGATCGGGCGCAAGGCCCGCGGGCCGCAGCGCCCGGGCCGCGCGGATGACCCGCTGGATCGTCGGGTCGCGGGTGGCGCCGGGCTCCGACTTGGGCTGCTCGGCGCCCGGCGAGATCATCAGCGCGCCGAAGCCGCCGTCGACCACGGCCTGCAGCTCGCCGGGGATGGCCTCGACCGGAGAGAGACCCACCTTCACGGTCGCCGCCGGACGGTAGCTCAGCGGCGGGTCGGCGAACCAGGCGGCCGACAGCTCGGACGCGGCCAGGTCGTCCCGCTCGCGATCCGCGCGCCGTGCCGGAGCGCCGCTCATGGGACGGCCGGCAGATGGCGGTTCCAGAACGCCAGCTCCTCGGCGCGGGCCTCCCGGCCCTCCGGGGCCTCGGCCATCAGTCCCATGAAGCCGTGCGGCATGCCCTCATAGAGTTCGAGGTTGCAGGAGCCGCCGCCGCGTTTGATCGCGCGGTGCAGGCGCACCATGTCGCTGACCAGGAACTCCTTGGTGCCGCCCTGGATCAGGGTCGGCGGATAACCCTTGCCGAAGTCGCCATAGACCGGAGACACGTAGGGGTTCTTCTGGTCCGCCGGATCGGCGTAGGCGTCCAGGCCCGGGCGCACCTGCGGCGCCCACAGGGCCGGGTCGGCCTCCATCAGGGTGTAGCGGGTGTCGCCGCCCTCGGTGAAGTCGCTCATCGGGCACAACAGGACCAGCGCCGCCGGCATCGGCATGCCGCTGTCGCGGATCTTCAGGGTCGTCGCCGCCACGATGGCGGCGCCGGCCGAGCCGCCGGTCATGCCGACGCGGCCGGCCTCGTAGCCCAGCTCCAGCACGCCCTTGTAGGCGTTCATCACCTGATCGGTGGCGATCTTCCAGTTGCCTCGCGGCGCGACGGTATAGTCGACGTCGTAGACGCGCTTTCCAGTCATCGCGGCGATGCCGGCCGCCTCGCCGAGGCTGGACCTGGCGCTGCCCAGGATGAAGCCGCCGCCATGCACGAACACGATGGCCGTGCCGTCGTCCTTGTAGTCCTTGGGTTTGACCTCATAGACCAGGGAGCCGTTCAGCCGTGTCTCGACGACCGTGGGCTGAAGCTGCTTCAGCCTGGTTTCCGACACCGCGAGGCTTCGCTCCTCGGCGCTCTGGTAGAGCGCGTCGAAGTCCGCGAGCGTCTGCGGCGGGGCCGGCCGGGGGCTCATGATCAAGGCCTGATAGGCGGCGAAGATCGCCTGGGCCTCCGGCGAAATGGTCGTCGGGATATAGGCGCGCACCGGCATGTCCGCCTCGGACGGCGGGATGAGCTCGGCCGGATAGCCCCGGCCGGCGACGTCGGGCGACGGCGGCGTTGCAATGGCGACCGAGCCCTGGCCGCCGCCGGTGTCGGCCGGAGGGTTGAGCGGTGGCATTGGCTGACCTCTCTTGATTTTCGCCAGGAAGCCGACTCTTACCCGCGTTTTACAGTCAGGCAAGACTGTTTGTTATTGGACAGGCCCTAGACCCCCACCGGCGCGCCGGAACCCCGTGCGACGACCGGGGTCACCGCATCGGCGGGTGAGGACAGGCCGTTGGCGCGGGCGATCTCACCCAGCCGCGCCGCCGAGGGCTTGATCTGGCGGCGCATGGTGGTCCGGTCGACGCCGATCAGGCCGAACTTCGGCTCGTAGCCGCGCGTCCATTCGTAGTTGTCGAGCAGCGACCAGTAGAAGTAGCCGCGCACGTCGACGCCGTCGGCGATCGCCTCATGCAGCGCGCTCAACGCCTCGACGATGAAGGCGGCGCGTCGGCGGTCGTCCTCGCCCGCCCAGCCGTTCTCGGTGACGAGGATCGGCGTGCGCGTCCGCTCCCAGGCGAACCGGCAGGTCGCCGCCAGCGCTTGCGGCCGATCCTCGTAGCCCATCATGGTCAGCGGGTGGCCGGCCTCGGCACCGACGGTCCCGTCGCGCTTGGCGACGACCCGCGAATAGGTCTGCACGCCGATGAAGTCGTCGCCGGCGGCCGCGTCGAGGCAGACGCCGTAATAGTCGTCGCGGCGCTGGTCACGCAGCGGCTCGGCGCCGGGCTCGGCCTGCTCGTCCTGCAGCGCCAGCGTGATTCCGACCTGGCAGTCCGGGTGCGCCGACTTGATCGCGTCCCTCCCCTTCGCGTGCGCCGCGAGCCCCTGATCGCGGATCGCCTCCGGCGGCGTGAACAGGAAGAACCGCTCCACCCCGCCGCCGAGCACCGCTTCGGCCGCTTCCAGCCGCGGGCGTCCGCGCTCCGAGCCCAGCCGCGCGAGCGCGCCGTCGCGCAGGAAGAGCGGCAGGTTCAACTCGTTGATCGTGCAAGCGGTGGAAAAGCCCTTCAGCCTCCTGGCCGCATGCTCGCAGAAGCGGGCGAAGCGGTCCGGGAACTGCGGATCGGTGAAGCCGCCGCGCCTGGCTTGCCAGAGCGGCAGCGTGAAGTGATGGAAGGTGAGCACCGGTTCGACGCCGCGCTCCAGGCAGTGGTCGATGCAGCGCTGATAGTGGGCGAGCGCGGCCGCGGAGAAACTGCCTTCCTCCGGCTCGATCCTCGCCCACTCTATGGAGAAGCGATAGGCCCCGAGCCCGAGCCCGGCGACGATCGCGAGGTCGTCGGCGAAACGGTGATACTGGTCGACGGCGTCTCCCGACGGCTCGCTGAACAGCGAGGGCCGGGCGTGCTCCAGCGCCCAGCAGTCGGAGCCGACATTGCCGCCCTCCACCTGATGGGCCGCGGTCGCCGCCCCCCAGACGAACCCAGCGGGAAATATGCGCGCCTCATCCGTCATCGGCCCCTCCGGCGTCTGCTTCGTTCGCGGCCACCTACAGGTCTTGCTCCCGCCGACGCAAGCGCCGCCTTCCGGAACCCAGACCGGCCGGCAACGCTTAAATGATCCTGGAACTGATGAAACAGGGAGCGCCGCGGCGGCATCCATGGGCCACAATCTGGCGAAGCTTCCTCACAAGCTCGACGCGAAATCCGCCACCTGCCGCGTGGTGGTCGAGACCCCGAAGGGGCGGCGCGGCAAGCTCGACTACGACCCGAAATCCGGGCTGTTCCGGCTGAAGACCCTGTTGCCCGACGGCATGAGCTTCCCGCTCGACTTCGGGTTCGTGCCCTCGACGCTGTGCGACGACGGCGATCCGCTGGACGTGATGGTGCTGGCCGATGAGGCCAATCCGCCCGGCACGCTGCTGGAGGTGCGCCTGCTCGGCGTGATCGAGGCCGAGGAAAAGGAGCACGGCAAGACCGAACGCAACGACCGCCTGATCGCGGCGGCGATCGTCTCCCACCTCTACGCCAACTTCAAGACCGCCGCCGACCTTGACAAGGCCTTCACCGACAACCTCGTGCAGTTCTGGACCAACAAGGACCGCCTGGAGGGCAAGGCGTTTCGCTGCCTCGGCATCAAAGGCCCCGACGCGGCCATCGCCCTGATCAAGCAGGGCGCCAAGGCGGCGGCTTGAGGCGCCCGCGCCTGTTGGGTCCGCGCGCTCCAAGTCGATTGACAAGCGGTTGGACGATGCGAACGACTTGAGGAATCCAATCGCGGCGCCGCGCGTTAAGGAGCCAAGGAGATTTCGCATGTCCGACGTCGTCGTCCTCCGCCGGTTCAGCGTCCATGGCCGACATGAAGAGCGGCATCACGCCAAGCTGGTGATGGAGCACAGTTTCGAAGCCGCGGCCGTCGCCTACCTCGAGAACGCGCACGCCTCCGGCGAACCGGAGATCAGCGTCATCGTCCTCGACGTCGAAAGCGGCCACCAGCACTGCTTTCGGATCGACGTCGAAACCGGCGAGACCACCCCTTGCGGCTAGCGCGAACGATTCATTGGCCTGGCCGTTGAGTCGGGCGCGCCCAGGGCGCTTGACAAGGAATCCACATGGCGACCCGTCCAACCTGGCAAGGCCACCTGAAGCTGTCGCTGGTCACCTGCCCGGTGGCGCTCTACACCGCCATCAATTCCGGCGGCGACGTCCATTTCAACCTGATCAATCCGAAGACCAACAACCGGATCAGGATGATCACCACCGACCCCGACACCGGCCCGGTCGAGCGGGCCGACCTGGTGAAGGGCTATGAGGTCTCGAAGGGCGAATACATCCTGGTGACCCAGGACGAGATCGACTCGGTCAGGCTGGAAAGCACCAAGACCATCGACATCGAACGGTTCGTCGCCGAGGACGACATCGATCGGCTCTATTGGGACAACCCCTATTTCCTGGCCCCGGACGGCAAGCTGGCGCAGGAGGCGTTCAGCGTGATCCGCACGGCGATGGAGAAGTCCGACCAGATCGCCCTCGGCCGGGTGGTGATCGGCACCCGCGAGCGCATCCTGGCGCTGGAGCCGCGCGGCAAGGGCATCCTGGCCTACACCATCCGCTCGCAGGCGGAGGTGCGCTCGCCTGACGAGATCTTCGACGGCATCAGCGACAAGGCGCCGGATCCGGCCATGATCGCCATCGCCGAGAAGATCATCGAGCAGAAGGAGGGGCCGTTCGATCCCAGCCAGTTCGTCGACCGCTACGAAGCGGCGCTGAAGGCGCTGATCGAGGACAAGAGCAAGGGCCACAAGCCCGCCCAGGTGGCCGAGCCGGAAGACACCAATGTCGTCGACCTGATGGCCGCGCTGCGCGCCAGCCTGGGCGACAAGGGCCAGGCTGGGGGCAAGGCCGGCGGCAAGGCCACGGGAAAGGCCGGCGGCGGGCCGGCCGCCAAGGCCAAGACCGGGGCGGCAAGGCCCAGGCGGCGCAAGGCCGGATAGCTTCAGTCCACGCCGCCGGCTTCGCGGTAGGCCTTGCGGGCTTCGACGACGTCGCTGGTGGCCGCCTTGCGATGGTCCACATAGGCGGCCTGGGCGGCTTGCGCCTCCGCATCCAGTCTGTCCTGGCGCGATCGGAACGCCGCTTCCTCCCGCTTTCGCGCCTCGTCGAGCTTGCGCAATGCCCTTTCCGCCGCGTCCAGCGCCGAGCGATCGGCGCGCGGCCTGGCGGGCTCGGCCGGCTTGGGCTTGGCCGCGGGCTTGGCTTTCCGGACCTTGGGCGCGTCCGGAACCTCGGGCAGGCTGGCGGCCTTCAGCGCGAAATCGTCCTTCGATCCCACCGCCCGCATCAAGGGCGTTTCGGGGTGGGCGAGCGCCGCCTTCACCGCCTGCGGGTCCTCGGTGACCTTCGCCTCTCCGCTGGCGAACAGGTTCTGGTGGACGCCCCAGGCGCGCAAGGCCGCCGCCTGGCTCGGGGCGGCGACCACGGTGTCGTAGAAGCCGAGCTGGGCCTGGAACACCTTCAGGCGTTTTCGGGCCGCCTTGGCCACGCTGGATCTCCCGATGAGCCGAAGCGGCCGTCGTCAGCCCTTGCTGAGCCGGCGCCGGTTGGCCCTGACCTTCCTTCGATAGTGGCTCAAGGTCTTGGCGGCCACGCTCGGCGCGCTGAGCCCGAGGCCGCCGGAGAGCGCCTTGGCCTGCAACGCCAGACCTGCATCGATCTTCTCGGCCACCATGCGCCGGGCCTCCGCGTCGGCCGCGGGGCCGCCGGCGGCGATCTTCAGCGCGCGAAGACCGGCGACCGAGGAGGCCTCCAGTCCAAGCGACCAAGCGTCCATCCCGACGCGGAGCCATGGATTGATCCTGCGGGCCATCGGGCTTCCTTCTGCGGAACGGCGTGCGTCGTGTCTCCAAGGAGCGCAACGCAATCCGGCGAACGGCGTTGCCGCCATCTGGACGAATAAAGCTCGATCGGCTCGCCAGCGAGCCGCGATCAGACGATGGAAGGCGCCAGCCGAACCTTGGCCGTTCGCAAACCCGCCCTGTTCGAGGTCACCGCGCCCATGGAGGCCCGGTCGGAGCCGGCGCTGCCGCCGGGCGCCGGTTGGTGGTTCGAACCGAAATGGGATGGTTTTCGCTGCCTGGCGCTTCGCGACGGCGACGAGGTCCGGCTGCAGGCCAAGTCCGGCAAGCCGCTGGGCCGCTACTTTCCCGAAGTGGCGGAGTTCCTGCGCCGCGTGCAAGCGGGTCCCTTCATCGTCGATGGCGAGCTGCTGATCCAGGCCGACGGCCGCTTCTCGTTCGAGGCGCTGCAGCTGCGGCTGCACCCCGCGGAAAGCCGGATCCGCCGGCTGGCCGCCGAGACGCCCGCCAGCTTCACCCTGTTCGACATGCTGCTCTCCCCGACGCGAGGCGACCTTCGCGCCCTGCCGCTCAGCGAACGGCGCCAGGCGCTGGAAACCTTCGCCAGGGCCTTCGCGGCGGGCGGACCGCTGTCGATCACGCCGGGCACGGCGGATCGAAGCCTGGCGCAGGCCTGGCTGGACGAGGGTCGGATCGAAGGCGTGGTCGCCAAGCGGCTCGACGGTCCCTACCTCGAAGGCGAGCGGGCGATGGTCAAGGTCAAGCGCATCCGCACCGCCGACTGCGTCGTCGGCGGGTTCCGCTATGCGACCGGCGCGAAGGTGGTCGGCTCGCTTCTGCTCGGCCTCTACAATGACCAGGGCCTCCTGGACCACGTCGGTTTCACCTCCGGCCTCGCCGCCGTCGACAAGGCCGCGCTGACCAGAAGGCTCGAGGCGCTGGAAGGCGGCCCAGGCTTCACCGGCGACAAGCCGGGCGGCCCGAGCCGCTGGTCGACCGAGCGCTCCGCCGAGTGGACGCCGCTCAAGCCTTGCCTGGTGGCCGAGGTGTCGTTCGATCACGTCTCCGGCGGCCGCTTCCGCCATGGCACGCGGCTGCTGCGCTTCCGGCCCGACAAGGCGCCGGAGCAATGCCGCATGGACCAGATCGCCTGATCGGTCGCGGATCAGTCCGCCGGGGTTTTGAGACGCCCATGGCCGAGCGGCGTCTGGACCTCCGCCCGATCGGCTTCGGCGGCGGCGGGCGGCGGCCCGCCCAGCAGTCGCGCATACTTTTCGCGCACCACCTGGTAGCATTCACAGGCCTCGGCCTCGAGCCCGGCGCGGTCGAGAATCTCGATCCGCCCTCGGGAATAGCGGATGAGCCGGGCCCTCTGCAGCGCCGTCGCCGCCGCTGTCACCGTGGTCCGCTGCACCCCGAGCATGAAGCCGAGGAACTCCTGGGTCAGCGGCAGGCCCTCGCTATGGGTCCGGTCCTGCGTCATCAGCAGCCACCGGCAAAGGCGCGACTCGACGCTGTGAAGGGCGTTGCAGGCGACCGACTGCTGGACCTGGGCCACGTTGGCCTGGGCGTGGCGGATGACCAGATCGGTGATGCTGGGGCTGAGCGCGGCCGCCGCGCGCAGCCGGAACGACGGCATCTTGAGCGCCCGGCCGGCGACCTGGGTCACGACCCGGTCGATCACGGCCGACGAGCCCACGGCGTTGAGAAGGCCGTAGGCGCTCTCATGACCGATCGTGCAGGCCTCGACGTCCTGGCCGTCCTCCATCGTCGTGACCACCGAAAGGACGGCGGTCACGGGAAACCAGACGAAGTCGAGTTCCGTGTCCGGAAGCGCCAGCACCTCGGCGCGGCTCGGCGAAACCTCCACCAGATAGGGACGAAAAAGACCGAGGGTTTCGTCCCGCAGCTGATCGAGAAAATGATTGCCCGTCCGCCCACCGGGAATGGTCATCGACTTGCCGCCTTGCTTCGCGCTGTCCCCAACGCGCCCCGAAAGCACTTTGCCGACAGGATCTCGCACCAGCCGCCGCGCTGATGGCCAACGCCGAAGCTGTCTGTCGGGTCGCCGACCTACGTATCCGAGGCTACCTTACGACTACCGACCCGCTAATGCATCGTTCATATTTCCCGCCACGGGACGTGCGTAAGTGAGCCAGCCGACAGACGACCTAGGTTGAGGGCTTTTCACTCAGAGGTCGTGGGAGCCCGCCATGAAACCAGGCCGCTTGGGAGCGAAAATCCGGTATGGCGTCTTCCGGCAGGACAGCCAGTGGCTGCTCTGCTGCGGCGAGCACCGGCTCGGACGATATGACGACATGGACGCGGCCCTGTCCGCGGGCCAACGCGCCGCCTCCCAGGCGGTGGGGAGCGGCTTCGACGCCGAGCTCTACGTCATGGATGTGGGCGGGGAGCTGAGACGCGCCGACCCCGCGCCGTAGCGCGGAAAGCGCCGGTCAGGAACGTCCGGCGGTCGCGCGGCGTTGAGCGATCGGCTGGGAGGTCCCCATGGATTCGGAAGCGCCCATCAGTCCGCCGCCGGTCGCCGGCGGCGGCGGAAACGAACTGCCGGCCTATCTTTCGAACGGCCTGATCGGACTGCGGGTGCGCGACAACCCGCTGGTTCCCGGCCTGACCCTGCTCAGCGGCTTTTCCGGGGAACATCCGGTCCGCGGCATAAGGGCCGCCGCCATCGCCCCCTATCCGATCGCCGCCGACATCCGGCTGAACGGGGTCTGGATGTCGGACGCGCCGGAAATGGTCCGCATCATCGACCAGGCCTACGATTTCGCCGCCGGCGAACTGACCAGCCGCCTGGCGTTCGCCGCCGCCGGCGCCAGCGTCGAGATCGAGGTGCTGACCTTCTGCAGCCGCGACCACCCCACCCTGGTCTGCCAGGAAATCGCCGTGACGGCGGCGAGCCCCTGCGACGTGCGGCTGCGCGCCGGGCTCAACGTCGCCGGCGTTTCGGGGCGGGCCCTGCGCCATCACCGCGACACGCCCGGCGAGCCCTACCCCAGCAGCGACGGCTTTTTGCTGTGGGAGAGCGCCGGCGGCGTCTCCTCCTGCGGCGCCGCCTACGTCACCGAACTGGTCGGCGAGGACGCCGCGTCCGACAAGCCGCCCCTGGACGGGGCCGGCCTTATCAGCGAATACGGCTGGCGGGCCAGGGCCCGGCGCCGCTATCGGCTGCGGCAGCTGACCACCCTGGTCCCCCAGGCCCTGCACCGCCAGCCCGACTTCCAGGCCGCCCGCCTGGTCGCCCTGGCCGCCGACATCGGCTTCGACGCCGTCCGCAAGGCCAACCGCGCCTGCTGGACGGAGTTGTGGAAAGGCCGCATCCGGCTGATCGGCGCGCCTGAGCGCTGGCAGGCCATGGCGGATGCGGCCTTCTTCTACACCATGTGCTCGGTGCACCCGTCTTCGCCGTCCTCGACCTCGATCTTCGGCCTGGCGACCTGGCACGACTACCACTACTATTTCGGTCATGTGATGTGGGACATCGAGACCTTCTCGGTCCCGCCGCTGGCCTTTCTGCAGCCCGGCGCCGCGGAGGCGATCCTCGACTATCGCCTGCAGCATCTGGACGCGGCGCACGCCAACGCCAGGCTGATGGGCCGCCGCGGCCTGCAGTTCGCCTGGGAGAGCGATCCGTCGTCCGGCGACGAAGCCGCGCCGCTGCCGGCCCGCGCGGCCTGGCGCGAGGACCACGTTTCGCTGGACATCGCCCGGGCCTTCGCCCTGTTCGCCGACGTCGCCGGCGACGAGCTCTTTTTACGCGACAAGGCTTGGCCGGTGCTGGTCGGCGTCGCCGAGTGGATCAAGAGCCGCGTGGTCAGGACCGGCCGCGGCTACGAGATTCGTGGCTCGATGGGCATAGCCGAGCGCGAAACTCCGGCGGACAACCCGGTCTTCACCGTCATGTCGGCGAGTCTGGTCCTGCGCGCGACGGCCGCCGCCGCGGAGCGGCTGCAGCGGCCGGCCGACCCCGCCTGGGCGACGATCGCCGCCGGCCTCAAGCCGCCGCGGCGCGGCCAGGTGGTGGTCTCCCATGACGGCTACCGGCGCGACGAGGAGAAAGGGGCCACCCCCGACCCGCTGATGGGCGTCTTTCCGCTCGCCTATGGCTTGGACCCCGAGGTCGAGCGCGCCACCCTGGCCTATTATCTCGAGCAGGCCGACGACTATCTCGGCAGCCCGATGTTGTCGGCCCTGTACGGCGTCTGGGCGGCGCGCACCGGCGACAGGGCCCTGGCCGCCGAGCTGCTGGACAAGGGCTATGGACGCTTCCTCAGCGGCCGGTTCATGCAGACGCTGGAGTACCGGCCCGACGTTTTTCCCGAACAGCCCAGGGCTGGACCCTTCTTCGCCAATATGGGCGGCTTCCTGGTCAGCCTGATCCTGGGCTTCCCGCGCCTGCAGCCCGGCCCGGCCGATCCGCAAAGCTGGTGCGCCGGCCCGGTGGTGCTGCCGCGAGGCTGGCGCGCCATCGAGATCGACCGCCTGTGGATCCGCGGCGAGCCATGGCGGCTGAGCGCGCGCGACGGCGCCGACCGGGCCGAACTCGTGCGGCTCTAGCCGTGGGCGGCGTGGTGCGGATCGGCCTGTCCGGCTGGCGGTACGCCGGCTGGCGAGGCGTCTTCTATCCCAAGGGCCTGCCGCAAAGGCAGGAGCTTGCCTACGCCGCGGCGCGGTTCGCCGCGATCGAGATCAACGGCACCTTCTACAGCCTGCAGCGGCCGGAGAGTTTCGGCCGCTGGCGCGACGAGACGCCGGCGGGTTTCGTCTTCGCGGTCAAGGGCCCGCGCTACATCACCCACATGCTCAAGCTCAAGGGCGCCGAGACTCCGCTCGCCAACTTCCTGGCCTCCGGGATCCTGCGCCTTGGGTCCAAGCTGGGCCCGATCCTCTGGCAATTCCCCGAGCGCATGCGGTTCGATCGCGAGCGGTTCCAAGCCTTCTTCGCACTCCTGCCGCGCTCGACCGCCGAGGCCTCGGTCGCGGCCCGCCGCCACGGTCCACGGCTGGAGGGGCGCAGCTGGCTGGATTGCGATGTCGACCAGCCGCTGCGGCATGCGGTGGAGATCCGCAACGACAGCTTCCGGACGCCCGACTTCATCGCGCTCCTCAGAGAGCATCGGATCGCCCTGGTCTGCGCCGACACGGTCGAATGGCCGCTGCTGATGGATCTGACGGCGGACTTCGTCTACTGCCGCCTGCACGGTGCGCAGGAGCTTTACGTCAGCGGCTACGACGATGCGGCGCTCGACCAATGGGCCGCCCGGGTGCGCGTTTGGGCCGCGGGCGAGGAGCCGGCCGACGCCCAGCGCGTGACGCCGCCGACTAGGCCGCGCGCGACAGGCCGCGACGTCTTCGTCTTCTTCGACAACGACGCCAAGGTGCGGGCGCCGGCGGACGCCGCCGCGCTCGCGCGCCGCCTGGACGCCTGAGGCGTATCAGTTCGGACGCAGCTTCTGCTTCAGCTCGGGCCGGTCCCGGTTCTGATAGGCCTGTTTCGGCTCGTCGTATTCCAGCTTGGTGGCGCGTTCGGTGATCGCGTCATTGGCCTTGTTGCGCATTCTGTTGCGGATCAGGGCCCAGGCGACGACCAGCGCCAGAACCAGCACGGCGATGGGAAACGCGATTTCCCAACTCAGATTGAACATGACGGTCTCCTGCCCTCTAAACCGGCCCCGCCGGAAGGAGGTTCCGCCCCGTTTCGAGACCCCGCGAGCCGGGAGAGGCGCAGCCGCCACGGTCCTGGCGCGTTGCAGTGGAGCGACGGGCGTGACGGGCTCGGCCTGCATGTCCCAGTGGAGCCAAGCGATGACGCAGCAGGACGAGGACGCGGTGACGATTTCCGGCCCCGCGCCAGGCGGCGTCGGCATCCTGATCCTGGACATGATCAACGATTTCGCATTCCCCGGCGCCGAGGGGCTGCATGCGAAGGCTGTGGACCTGGCTTCCGCGATCGTCCGTTTACGGACCGAGGCCGACGCGCTCGGCACGCCAGCGATCTACGTCAACGACAACTATGGCCAGTGGCATTCCGAGAAGGCCAAGATCGTCGCGGCCTGCGCCCGCCCCGACAGCCCCGGACGCGACGTGGTCGAGCGGGTCGCGCCGCGCCCGAACGACTATTTCGTGATCAAGCCGCAATTCTCCGGCTTCTACGCCACCTCCCTGCCGGTGCTGCTGCCGAAGCTCGGCGTCAGCCGGCTGATCCTCTGCGGGGTCGCGGCCGACATCTGCGTGCTGTTCACCGCCGCCGACGCCCACATGCGCGAATACGGCCTCTGGGCGCCTCGCGATCTGGTGGCCAGCGAGGACGATCGGCGCACCGATTGGGCGCTGGACATCATGCGCAAGAGCATGGGCGCGGAGACCCGGTCCTCACGGGAGCTGAGCCTCGCCGACTGGATCGGCGCGGCCGATCGATAGCCGGGCCGGCGGAGGAACGGCCCGGCCAGGCGCGCGACCGGCGCCGGCGCGTCGCCCAGCCCTTCTCGGCGGCGGCGCCGCGTCATCGGCCCCCGCGGCCCCTGCCTCCGGCCGCTTCGACAGCGATCCGGAGGCGCGCCAAGGACCCCGCTAGGCCAGCGGATAGTCGAGGCCGTAGTGGACGTAGATGGACTGGCCGAAGGCGCGGTCGTAGGCCGGTTCCTCGCTCGTTCCATAGTGCGGCCCGCTTTTCAGCGTTTCCTTGTCGATGTCGACCACATAGCCGCCCTGCTCGGTGTCGTAGGTCAGGGATTCCCACGGAATCGGATAGTAGTCCGTGCCCAATCCCAGCACGCCGCCGAAGGAAAGCACGGCGTACTCGACTTGGCCGGTCTGCTTGTCGACCATCAGATTGTGGATGGTTCCGAGCTTTTCACCTGCCCTGTTGAAGACAGCGGTGCCTTCGACCTTGTCTGACGCGATGAGCGTCAGGGTTTCATCTGTAGGGATATCGCGTTCGGTCATCTTGTTTCTCCCAGAGGGCCCTTGCCCACCTGCTTGAAACTAAGCAGACCGGTGAAAGTCCCGCCCGCGCGAAGAAAAAGTTCCGCCGTGGATTCGACTGGCGCGCGACGCCGGGCGGGGTCCCGAGGACGGTCGCGCACCCCTGGAACGGCGTTGACGGCGTCCTGTCAGGTGGATGGCTGCGGCGCGCACGTCCAGAGGGAAAAGTCTGCCTCAAACTACAATCCGGGCGCCGAAGAATAGAACTCGCTGCACCTGATTTCTGCTTACCATCATAATATACGTTATTCGCTGATAGTTAACAACTATTATGACCGAGAATGAAAAGTATAGATTGAAAAATATTTTCAGCAAAGCTGAAACCCGGACTCCTGACGGTTGATTGAGAGGGCATCGCCGCCCGCCTCCGATGGGAATCTCGGATACCGAAGGCGGCCCTCTATCAAGAACAGGGAGTCCCGATGCCAGACAACGAAACCAGACCCGTCGCCGCCAAGCCGGCTCAAACCGGCGCGGCGGCCAAACCCCAGCCGGCGCCGGCCCAGGCCGCGAAGCCAGCCGCCGCCGATCCGATCGAACTGCTCAAGGCCGACCACCGCACGGTGGAGGCGCTGTTTGCCGAATACGAGTCCGCCGACGACGCGCGCAAGGGCGAGATCATCCATGAGGCCTGCACCGCGCTGATCATCCACGCGATGGTCGAGGAACAGGTCTTCTATCCTGCCTGCCGCAAGGCGGCTTCGGACGAGGAGCCGCTGGACGAGGCGCAGGTCGAACACGACAGCGCCAAGATGCTGATCGTCGACCTGATGCGCGGCGCCCCGGAGGGATATCGCGACGCCAAGTTCTACGTGCTGGCCGAGCAGATCAAGCACCACGTCGCCGAGGAGGAAGAGCCGAAGGAAGGCATCTTCGCAAGGGCCGCGGCGGCGCACGTGAATACGCCGGAGCTCGGCCAGCGCCTGCTGGAACTCAAGCAGTCGCTACGGGCGAAGGGCGAGGCCCTGCCCCTGCCCCAACCGGTTTCATTCCATCCAACCAGCCAAGACAAGGAGACCTCCATGGCTAGACAAGACAATGGCCGCGACGAGCGCGGACGCTTCACCGACGACGACGATCGCGGCAACGGCCGCCGCTCCTCGCGGGGCGACGGGCGCGGCTGGTACGGCGATTCCGAGGGCCACGCCCAGGCGGCCAGAAGCCGCGCGGGCGAACGCCGCTCGTTCGCCGATGACGATGACGATCGCGGCCGCGAACGCGATGACGAAGGCCGCTTCACGTCGCGCGGCCGGGACGACGACGACCGGGACTATCGCGGCCGCGGCTCGAACGCCCGGGACGACGAGGGCCGCTTCACCTCGCGTGGACGCGATGACGACGACGATCGCGGCCGCTCGGGCGGACGTGAACGCGGCGGCTGGTTCGGCGATCCGGAAGGCCATTCCGAGGCGTCGCGCCGCGGCTGGGACGAACGGGAAGGCGCCTCGCGCTCCCGCTCGCGTTATGCCGACGACGATGACGACCGCGGCGGGCGCGGGCGCGGCGGCGGCGGGCGCGACGACGAAGGCCGCTTCACCTCGCGCGGCCGGGACGACGACGACGATCGCGGCGGCCGCTCCGGCGGTCGCGGCCGTGGCGGCTGGTTCGGCGATCCGGAAGGCCATTCCGAGGCGTCGCGACGCGGCTGGGACGAACGGGAAGGCGCCTCGCGCTCGAGGTCGCGCTATGCGGATGACGACGACGATCGCCGCTCCAGCCGCTCACGCGATGACGACGACGATCGCGGCCGCGGCCACGGCGGCTGGTCCGGCGATTCCCGCGGCCACGCGGAGGCGGCGCGGCGCGGCTGGGAAAACCGGCGCTGACCGAGCCGAATAAGGCGCTGAAAGGCCGGAGCGCAGGCTCCGGCCTTTTTGCCGGCTGTGTCGTCCGGAAAGTCGACAGGAGTCTGATCAGGGTCGGTGTTCGTGGATGGTCCGATCAAGTCGAGGAAAGACGCGCTGGCCAGTCGGCCCGGCAGCCCATCCAACGGGTCCGCACCCGCCTGAGCGAACGTCTAGTATGGCTCGATTTCGGCGAGCACGGAGGAGAGGGTGAAGACCAGGGTCTCGCCCTCATAGACCTCGACGCTTCGGTGATGAGGCGATCGGTCGAGGATTTCCCCGACGCGGATCCTGGCCCGGCCCTCGTTGGCCGCCTCCAGGAACATCAGCGACGGGATGGAATAGCGGTCATCTTCGATCTGGAGCTGGAATACCTTCATCGACCTGTTCCTACCAAGAGAGGGCGCGGCCCTTTCCAGCCCCCGCCCTCGTGGCGAAGCTTTACAATTCGTTAAGACTCCGGAACTGTCTGTCGGCTCGCGGACGCAAGCGCGGTTTCGGTGAAATTCGATCGATTTCCCGCGCGGGTCCGGCTCGTCCAGCTCTAGTCGTGGCCGCGCAGCCGGTCGAACTCGTCTTCGACGATCCGGTAGCATTCGCAGGACATCGCCTCGAGACCGCCGCGATCGACGACGGTGATGGCCCCGCGCGAATAGTTGATCAGTCCGGCGCGCTTGAGCGCCGCGGCGGCGGCGGAAACGCTGGGGCGCGTCACGCCGAGCATCATCGCCAGGTACTCGTGCGTCAGTTCGAAGCTGTCGCCGCTGACCCGGTCGTGGGTCATGAGCAGCCAGCGCGCACACCGCGTGTTGACGACGTGAAGCTGGTTGCAGGCGGTGTTCTGGCTCACCTGGGTCATCACCGCCAGGACGTAGCGCAGCAACTTCCATCTCAGGCTCGGCGCCCGCTCCACCGCCGCGCGGAAGGCGGCGGTCTCGATCCTGGAGGCGAATCCCGGCACCTGGACCATGGCTTCGTTGGCCATGGTTTCGCTGCCGAGGACCAGGGAGATGCCCGTCATGCCTTCGCGGCCGACGGTCGCCACCTCGATGGTTCCGCCGTCGGCGTCGGCGGCGACGATCGAGATCACCCCCTCATGCGGAAACCAGACGTGGCTGGCCGGCAGGCCCCGCGCGAAGATCGGCTCGGTCTTGACCATGCGGGCCATCCGAAGATGAGGCGTCAGAAGTTCAAAATCCTCTTGCGACAGCGCCGCCAGCAACAGGTTGCCGTGATGTGGATTGATGGATTGAACGGTCACGGGGCTCTCCACGTCGTAAAACGAGCGGGAGCACGGGGGCCGACCTGAGGGGTCCGGGACTTCCAGTCGCCAGAGCTCGACCAAGATCGACTGGCGATTTTCTATCCTACACGTGGATTCAGCCCCATGTATGTTCAATGGCGAACAGATAAGGTCGATTAGATCTTGATCGAAGGTCCGGGCCCCTAGGCCACGGTCTCTGGAACGGGTCTCCGCCCGATCGCGAACAGCCGGCGCCGCGCGCTCCAGACCTCGACGCCGAGGTGGTGCGGTGATCGCAGCAGGATCTCGCTCGCCCGGGCCCGCGCGCCGGCTTCATCGGCCGCCATCACGAAAACCACGGCCGGCGCGGCGTAGCGATCGTCGTCCAGAAAGAGTTCGAAGGTCCGCATTTGATCCGGTCTTCAAGCCGCGCCCGCCCCGCACCCTGAAGCCGATCACCTCGCCGGTCTGTAAGATCGCCGACGCAAGGCCCGCCTCTCCGCGACCAGGTGATGCTGCTGCTGACCCTCGGGGTCAGCGTCGTCACCTTCGCCAGCGGCCGCACCAACGTGCTGCAGGGCGCGGTGCATCTGCTGTTGTTCGCCGCCTGTCTGCTCTTGATGTTCCAAGGTTAGCCGGTCGTTGCAGCGGCGGCGGGCCGGCGCGGCCGTCGATTGTATCTTCGCGCCCTCTTGAAGACACAATCCAGGCTTCAAAGTTTCATTTCTGCAGAAATCGACAGGTTGTAAATATAATTAAGTAGAAATAACCAAGCCGAAACACGTAAACCTTCTGTTAGCATCCTTGTTGGAATGTAGGGCCTCCGCCGACAGGTATATATTGCTAACGGGCGAGTATGGTTATCAACTTCCTGACAGGGTTTGCGCGCTGCCGTCGGGCTAGCGTAACCACCGTGGCGGCCCTCGTGCTGCCGGCCCTGATCGGAATGGTCGGGCTGGTGGCCGAATATGGCCACGGCCTGTTGTCCAAGGTCGAGAACCAGCGCGTGGCCGACCTGGCGGCCTATGCCGGGGCGCTGGCCTATAACGCCACCAGTTCCACCACGGCGATGACCACCGCCGCCGACAATGTCGCGGCGCTGAACAACATCCCGGCCAGCGCCGTGAGCGTGACCCTGGTCTCATCGCCAAGCGGCGACGGCCAATCGGCGGTCGACGTCCAGGTCGCCACCCAGGTGCCGCTGCTGTTGTCGCAGATGGTCGGCTCCGGCCCGCAGCTGCCGGTCAGCTCGACCGGCTACGCCGAGCTGGAGGCCGGGGTTCCGGCCTGCGTCATCGCCCTGAAGGCGGGCGGCACCGGCGTGACCCTGAGCGGCGGCACCAGCGTCACGGCGCCGGCCTGCGCCGTGGCCTCGAACAACACCGTCACCGTACCCTGCGGCGACACCATCACCACCAAGAGCGTCGCCTACAACTCGGCGGCGCTGCCGAGCGAGCCCTGCGGCGGCATCGTCGCGCCGTCGGGCGGCACGCTCAGCATGGTGAAAACCGTCACCGCCGACCCGCTGGCGACCAATTCCGGCGTCACCACGGCGACCGCCTATCTCGCCACGGTCGCCGGATACAGCAACCCAAGCTTGGCGGCGGTCCCGAACGGACAGGACGTGGCGTTCGGCTACAACGGCAACGCCGCCACGCAGGTCGCGAGCGTTCCGGGGTGCAGCACGACCACGACCACGGGTCCGGGATCCGGCAACACGTGGACCGTCAACTGCAGCGGCCAATCGAGCTACAACTTCGGCAACATCACGCTTTCCGGCGGCATAACGGTGAACTTCAACACCGGCGGCGCGGCGAACAGCGTGTACAATTTCAGCGGTTCCATAGACGACGGCAGCGCCACGGCGCTGACCTTCGGGCCGGGCACTTACAATATCGCCAAGGGCCTGAACGCCGGGGGCGGCGTGAAGACCACCTTCGGGGCCGGAACCTTCAATATCGGCCAGATGACCAGCGCTTGCAGCGGCGGCGCCAAGTTCAGCATCTGCAACAACTCCACCACCGTGTTCGGCGGACCCAGCGTCTTCAATCTGGCCGGCGGCGTCTACAACGGCGGCGGCGCCAGCCTGACCCTGGGCAGCGGCTCGACCAACAGCTTCGTGATCGGCCCGAGCAGCGCCGGCGACGCCGTGGTGGCGGCCGGCGGTTCGAAAACCGTTTTCGGCGATGCGACCGGCACGGGCGACCTCTTCCAGCTGATCGGCAATCTCAACGTGATCAGCGGCGGCGGCAGCTGCATGACCATCAGCGCCGCCGCCCAGCACGACATCAAGGGCAACTTCGCTTCCGCCGGCGGCACCTTGCTCGGCTCGGGGGTCTACACCGTCACCGGCTATATCGGCCTCGGCGTCAACGGCGGCGGCGACGTGACCTGCAACGGCGTCGACATCGGCATCAACGGGACCAACGTGACCCTGGTCGACGGCGGCGCCTCGACCCCCACCTCGGGCAGCTGCGCGGGCCAGTCCTTCTGCGTCGCCGCCGGCTACAGCAACATCACCCTCACCGCGCCGAGCGCCGGCACGACCGCGGAGCTGGTGGTGATCGGCCCGACCTCGACCAGCAACACCACCGGCGCGACCTTCACGGAGGGGGCGAGCGGCACCACCTTGTCGGGCGCCTTCTACTATCCGAACGGCACCATAAGTCTCGGCGGCAGCGCCAGCGTCGGCAACGGCGTCGGCCAGTGCCTCGAACTGATCGGCTCGCAGGTCACGCTCACCGGCGGGACCACCGCCGCCTCGACCTGCATCAGCAGCGGCGCGACCACTTCGACGGTGAGGCTGGTGCAATGAGACGCCTCGGCACCGGCGTGGCGCGGACGCTGCGCCTTGGCGAAGACAGCGCCGGCGTGGCGGCGGTCGAATTCGCGCTGATCCTGCCGGTCTTCGGGGTCCTGCTGGCCGGCATCGTCGATCTCGGCAATGTGCTCTACACCCGCTTCCGGCTGGATTCCGCCGTTTCGGCGGCGGCCGACTATGTCCAGGTCAACGCCGCCAGCGTCTCGTCGACCGGCGGCGCCACCCTGGCCAGCAACGCCGCGACCATCGTCCAGTCCAGCCAGGGCTCCAACTGGGCCGACGCCTCGGTGACGATCAACAACGGCCCCGTCGCGACCGTCAACAACGGCAACACCACCACCAGCGGGACCACCGCCAACGCCGACAACTGCTATTGCCCGACCTATAGCGGCGGCACCACCACCTGGGGCGCCGCCGTGGCCTGCGCCTCGGCCTGCCCCTCGGGCCCTTCGGCCGGCAAGTTCGTGACCATCACCGCCTCGCGCACCTACACGCCGCTCTTCTCCACCTACGGCATCGTCCAGAACGGCACGATCTCGACCAGCGCGACGGTCGAGACCCAGTGAGCCTGCGGCGCCGCATCCGGCGGCTGGGCGGCGACCGCGGGGGCGCCAGCGCCGTCGAGTTCGCGCTGATCATCGTGCCCTTCACCCTGGTGCTGTTCGGGGTGATCGAGTTCGGCCGGCTGCTGTGGACCTTGAACGCCCTGCAGGAGACCGCCATCGCCGGCGCCCGCTGCATGGGGGTGCTGAACACCTCCTGCGCCGCCGGCGGCGCCTACAGCTCGACCAACGCCACCAACTTCATCAGGACCACCGCCACCGGCTGGGGCGTCACCCTGACCGCGGCGAACATCAGCCTGAACAATGCGGCGACCTGCGCCGGCGTCGGGGATTTCTCGCAGGTGACGATCACCTACACCTTCATGACCGTGGTCCCGACCATCACCCAGCTGGCCAGCAAGCCGCTGTCGGTCAACGCCTGCTTCCCCAACCAGGTCTGAGCTGCAAGCCCCGCGGCCTGGACGAGAACAGGCCGCAACCCGCCGGCGATTGAACACCGGCGCGGCCCTCGGCCTTCACCGGTGGCGTCTGACCTGCGCCAGCCTTTGCTCGATCAGCGTCTTCGGCAGCTTGGCCAGGACCAGATAGCCGGCGCCGTCCTTGTCGAGCAGAGTGAAGTGCCGGTCGGCCAGCTTCAGGAAATTGTCCTTGCGGACCAGGCCGCGGAAGTCGGAATCGGCCGCCGTCACCGGCTCGGGGGCGTTGAAGAAACCATAGGGCGAGGCACCCTGACCCGATTCATCGACGGTCTGCTTCTGCGGCTTCTCCGACGGCTCGTGGTCGTCGACCGAGCTGGGCCCGGGCATGTCCGACCCCGCTCCCCCGGAGCTGAACTGGGCCAGCCACAGGCGCGCCGGCCCATAGGGCGACGCGGGCGGCTGCAAGGCCCCGACATCGACACGGACGCCGAGGATCTCCGGTGCGACGCGGTGCTCGTAGACCTGGATCTCGTAGCCGTCGAGCACCCCGTCGCCGTTGAGGTCGAGCACCTTGAAGAAGGCTTCGGCGTCGGCGATGAACTCGGCATGGTCGAGCTTGCCGTCGCCGTTCGCATCGGCCTGCTTGAACCAGTCGACCACCGGATAGGGCGCGCTCATCGGCGCGCGGAACGGCTTGCCGCAGGGGCTGATGAAGACGTTGGGCGGCAGGTCGTCGTCCTGGGCGACCGCCCTGGCGGCGGCGAACAATCCCAAGGCGCCGGTGGCGGCGCTGAGCGTCCAGGCGAACTGGCGGCGTGTGCTGGTCATGGCGATCCCGACTGAGGCCTTCAAACTAACTCTAGCCCGCCGACCGGCCAAGGCCAGCCGTCGGTTTGCGGTCCAATCCCCAGGCGAGCCGCGCCCGCTCGACGGCGGCGAGCTTGGCGTCGAAGGCGCGCCAGTCGTCGGCTTCGGCGATCGGGGCCCAGATCGCCTCGATCTGGTCGTAGAGAAGCTCTTCCGGCTCCGGCGTGGCGAAATAAGGGTCGGCCAGCCGCTCGGGCCGCTCCGGCTCGAAATCCTTCAGCGCGGCGCGGAACAGCAGGGCCTGTTCGCCGCCGTAGAGTCCCGCGCGCGGCCCGCTCAGCGCGCGGCCCTCCGACGCCGACCCGCCGAACCAGTCGAAGAAGAACGGCTCCCAGCGCACCCCCTCGCCGGCCTCCGCCAAGGTGCGGAAGGCCAGGTTGACCAGGGCGACGTCGGCGGCCTCGCCCTGGCCGCGAAGGCCCAGCCGGTCCAGCATGGCGCCGCCCAGGGCGCCGCGATAGGCGGCCGCGAAGCCGTTCAGCGCTTCGACCAGGGGCTCGGTCTCGCCGACCAGGGTCAGCGCCCCGGCCAGCTGCTGCAGGTTCCACAGCACCGCCTCGGGCTGGCGGCCGAAACTGTAGAGGCCGGTCTGGTCGAAATAGGCGGCGATGAAGTTGGGATCGTTGCGCGGCAGGAAGCGATAGGGGCCGTAGTCGAAGCTCTCGCCGGTGATGTTCATATTGTCGGTGTTGAGCACGCCATGGACGAAGCCGGCGGCCATCCAGCGGGCGGCCAGATCCGCCGTGGCCTTGACCACCTCGCTGAGCAGCGCCGGCGCGCGGGCGGCGACGCCGTCGACGCCGGCCAGCGCCGGGTAGTAGTTTTCGATCACGTGGTCGATCAGCCGCTCGATATTGTCCGCCCGGTCGAAATAGGCGTGGCGCTGGAAGGCGCCGAAGCGGATGTGGCTGTGCGATAGCCGGACCAGCACGGCCGAGCGCGTCGGGCTGGGCTCGTCCGGCCGCTGCAGGTCCTCGCCGGTCTCGATCAGCGAGAACGAGCGCGAGGTGGGAACCCCCAGCGCCTCCAGCATGGCGGTGGCCAGCACCTCGCGCACGCCGCCCTTCAGGGTCAGCCGCCCGTCGGCCGTGCGCGAATAGGGGGTGGGACCGGATCCCTTGGTTCCCAGATCGAGCAACCGGTCCGAACCGGCCTCGCGCAGCTGGGCGAACAGGAAGCCGCGCCCATCGCCCAGATCCGGGTTGTACACGCGGAACTGATGGCCGTGGTAGCGCATGGCCAGGGGCTGCGCCTGGTTGTCCGGCAAGGGCTCGAAGCGGGCGAAATGGGCGCGCCATTCGCCGTCGCTGAGCTCGGCCAGCCCGACGCCGGCCGCCGCGCGGGCGTTGCGGAAGCGGATGTCGCCGCGCGGAAACGCCGCCGGGCGCACCGGATCGGCGAATTCGGGGCCGAGGGCGGCGAACCGCGGGTCTGGCCTGTAGACGGAGGACACCGGCATCGGCGATGACATGAGCCGCGCGCCGCCCGCCGGCAAGCGTTTGTCGACCGGCAAGCGTTTGTCGCAATCGCCCAACATGCTAACCGCCTTGCAGACGATTCTCTTGGCCCGACGGAGACGAAAGACGTGGCCCTGCGCCCGACGCTCGACTTCCTGAAGACCGAGGCCGGCGGCGGCGCGGCCCTGGCCGCGGCGGCGGCGCTGGCCATCCTGGCGGCCAATTCGCCGTTCGCGGCCGACTACTTCAACCTGATCGGCCAGCCCTTCACCGTCGCGGTGGGGCAGTTCTCCGAGACGCTGTCGGTGCGCGACTGGGTCGGCCAGGGCCTGATGTCGATCTTTTTCTTCGTCGTCGGCCTGGAGATCAAACAGGAGCTGCTCAAGGGCGAGTTCTCCAGTCCGCGCAAGCTTGTCCTGCCGCTGGCCGGCGCGGCCGGCGGCATGGCCGCGCCCGTCCTGGTCTATCTGGCGGTCAATCTGGGCCACCCCGCCGGCGCGCCGCAAGGCTGGCCGATCCCGACCGCCACCGACATCGCCTTCGCCCTGGCCGCCCTGGCCCTGGTCGGCCGCAGCCTGCCGGAATCCTTGCGGCTGTTCCTGCTGACCCTGGCCATCGCCGACGACCTCGGCGCGATCGGGCTGATCGCCATCCTCTACAGCGGCCACATCCACGCCTGGGCCCTGGTCGGGGCGGCGGCGACGCTGATGGGGCTGATCGGGCTCTCGGAATGGCGGGACGCGCCCTTCCTGTTCCGCGCCGCCGGCTTCGTGGTGCTGGCGGCCTTTACGCTGAAGTCGGGGATCTCCACCTCGCTGGCCGGCGTGGCGGCGGCCTTCACCGTCCCCATCGGCCCGCGCCGGCCCGGCCAGGAAGGGGTGCTGAAGCACTTCATGCAGAGCCTGCACCCTTACGTCGCCTTCGCCGTCCTGCCGCTGTTCGCCTTCACCGCGGCGGGGTTTTCCTTCGCCGGCATGCGCTGGAGCGATGTGGTGGCGCCCGCGCCCCTGGGCATCGCGGCCGGCCTCTTCATCGGCAAGCAGATCGGCGTGCCGACGGCCGTCTTCCTCCTGGTCAGGACCGGCCTGGCGCGGCGGCCGACCGGATCCACCTGGCTGGAGCTCTATGGCGTGGCGCTGCTGTGCGGGGTCGGCTTCACCCTCAGCCTGTTCATCGGCACGCTGGCCTTCTCCGGCCAGGGCGAACTGGCCCGCAGCCAGATGACCCTGGGCGTCGCCGTCGGCTCGGTGGTCTCGGCCCTGGCCGGGATGGCCGTCCTGGCCGTCGCCGGCCGCCGCCGCGAAGCGCGTGAAAAAGCCCTCCCCGATCAGGGGAGGGCTCGTTCGCAGGCCTAGGCTTCAGCTTGCGGCCTACTCGGCCGCCTGCTTGGGCGAGTAGCCGAGGATGGCCTTGGTTTCCAGGTACTCATGGAAGCCGTAGTCGCCCCACTCGCGCCCGTTGCCGCTCATCTTGTAGCCGCCGAAGGGGGCGGTCATGTCGCCGCCGCCGTTGATCGACACCTGGCCGGCGCGCAGTTCGCTGGCCACCTTGCGCACCTTGTCCATGTCGGTGCCGGAGATATAGGCGGCGAGGCCGTATTCGGTGTCGTTGCCGATATCCACCGCCTGGTCGACGCTGTCGTAGCCCAGGATCGAGACCACCGGGCCGAAGATCTCCTCCTTGGCGATGGTCATGTCGCTGGTGACGTTGGCGAACACGGTCGGCTTCACATAGTAGCCCTTGTCCAGGCCGTCCGGACGGTCGGGACCGCCGGCGACCAGGGTCGCGCCCTCGGCGATGCCGGCCTTGATCAGCCGCTGGATCTTTTCCCACTGGGTCTTGTTCACCACCGGGCCGATCTGGGCGTTGCCGTTCGGATCGCCGACGGTGGTCGCTTCGGCGGCTTCCTTGGCGATGGAGATGGCCTCGTCCATCTTCTTGGCCGGGACCAGCATGCGGGTCGGGGCGTTGCAGGACTGGCCGGAGTTGTTCATCACGTGGCGCACGCCGCCGCCGACCGCGCGCTTGAAGTCCGCGTCGTCGAGGATGATGTTCGGGCTCTTGCCGCCCAGCTCCTGGGCCACGCGCTTGCAGGTCGGGGCCGCGGCCTTGGCCACTTCCACGCCGGCGCGGGTCGAGCCGGTGAAGGAGACCATGTCGACGTCCGGATGGCTCGACATCGCTTCGCCGACCGTGGGACCATCGCCGTTGATCAAGTTGAAGACGCCGGGCGGCACGCCGGCATCGTGGAGGAGCTCGGCGAACAGCATCGGGCTAATCGGCGCGTACTCGCTCGGCTTCAGCACGATCGTGCACCCAGTCGCCAACGCAGGCATGACTTTCGTGACAATCTGGAGGACCGGGAAGTTC
>DATAYM010000082.1:0-5760 GCA_036272595.1 Caulobacteraceae bacterium | reverse complement strand
ATTGATGGAGACCTTCGAATCGGCGCGCATCCAGACCGCGGCGCGCGCTGTCGGAGTCGCGCAATCGGCGCTCGATCTCGGCCTCCGCTACGCCAAGGAGCGCCTGCAATTCGGCAAGGCGCTGATCAATTTCCCGCGCGTCGCCGATAAGCTCGCGATGATGGCCGTCGAAATCCATATCGCGCGGCAGATCACCTATTTCGCCGGCCGCGCCAAGGACGACGGCCGCCGCTGCGATCTCGAAGCCGGCATGGCGAAACTGCTCGGCGCGCGCGTCGCCTGGGCGAATGCCGACAACGCGCTGCAGATCCATGGCGGCAACGGCTACGCGCTCGAATACCCGATCAGCCGGGTCCTCTGCGACGCCCGCAGCCTCAACATCTTCGAGGGCGCCGCCGAGATCCAGGCCAATGTGGTCGGCCGGGGGCTCCTGGCGCGGCAGGCGCCGACATGACCGCCTCGCCCTCGGTCCAGCTGCGGCTGCAGCGTCCGGTGGACCCGGCGCGCGACCACACGCGCGGAAATCTGGCCGAGCGGAACCAGACGGTGCTGCTGATCTACGGCGACTATCTCTGCCCCTATTGCCGGCGCATCCGCGGCGTGATCGGGCGACTGCGCAAGGCCCTGGGCGACCGGCTGGTCTATGTCTTCCGGCACTATCCGAACGAGCACGTCCATCCCGGCGCGGAGTTCGCCTCGGAAGCGGCGGAGGCCGCCGGCCGCCAGGGCAAGTTCTGGGAGATGCACGACGCCCTCTACGATCGCCAGCCGCCGCTGACCCGCGAGCATGTGCTGGAAGCCGCCCGCGACATCGGCCTGGACATGGACCGGTTCCAGCGCGACATGGCCGACCCGCATATCCGCGACCAGATCGACGAGGACCTGGCCGACGGCCGCCGCAACGGTGTCACCGCGACCCCGACCATCTTCATCGACGGGCAGCGCTACGACGGCGCCTGGGACTTCTATTCCATGCTCGAGGCCATCGAGCGGCCGGTGGGCGCGCGGCTGCGGCGCACGGCCAGGGCCTTCGCCAGCCTGTCGGCCTCGGCGGGCCTGGTGCTGCTGCTGGCCGCGGCCCTGGCCCTGGTCTGCGCCAACACCCCCTTGGCGCCGCTCTACAGGCAGTTCGTCGACGCCCGCTTCGGCATCGGCCCGACCACCGGCGCCCTGTCGCTCAGCATCGCCGACTGGTGTTCGGAAGGGCTGCTGACCGTCTTCTTCCTGCTGGTCGGGCTGGAAATCCGCCGCGAGGTGACGGCCGGCGCCTTCACCGACCTCAGGGCGGCGATCGTGCCGGTGCTCTGCGCCATCGGCGGCACGCTGGCGCCGGCGGCGATCTATCTGGCGATCAATCCCGGGACGACCGCGTCGGGATGGTCGGCGCCCACCTCCACCGGCATCGCCTTCACCCTCGGCATCCTGGCGGTGCTTGGCAAGCGCGCGCCGGTGGGGCTGAAGGTGTTCATCGCCGCCCTGGCGGTGGTCGACGACATCCTGTCGATGCTGATCCTGGCGATCTTCTATCCGCAGAATTTCCAGGCCGTCTGGCTGCTGGCCGCCACCGGCGGGGTCGGGCTGATGTATCTGCTGAACCGCTGGCGGGTCTATGCCGGCTGGCCCTATCTGGTGGTGACTCTGGCGCTGTGGCTGGCGCTGGAGCAGGCCGGGGTCAGCGCCGCACTGGCCGGGGTCGCCCTGGCCGCCTTCCTGCCCACCCGGCCCGCGCCGGCCGCCGGACCGCTGCTGGCCCAGGCCGCCACGGCGCTGGCGGCGCTCGAACACGCCCAGACCGAGGCGCGCCAGGTGGAGGACGCCCCGCCGATCGAGCAGGAGCCGATCTGGGACTGGGCCAGCCGCAACCTGCAGGCCGCCGCCGGCCGGCTCGTCTCGCCCGCCGACCGCGTCGAGCACGCCGCCGAGCCCTGGTCGGCCTATGTGGTGCTGCCGCTGTTCGCCTTCACGGCCACGGGGGTCGGCCTGAACGTCGATCTGAACGTCCCCGGCGCGGCCCGGGTGCTGATCGGGGTGATCCTCGGCCTGGTCATCGGCAAGCCGCTGGGCGTGACGCTGGCGGCGCTGGCGGCGGTGAAGGCCAGGATCGGCCTGATGCCCGAGGACACCTCGATACGCGCCTTCGTCGGCGCGGCCATGCTGTGCGGGGTCAGCGATCCGGTCGCTCTGCTGATGGCCGACGAGGCCTTCCCGCACAGCGACTTCGCCGCCGTGGCCAAGATCGGCGTGCTGATCGGCTCGGCGCTGGCCGCCGGACTGGGCGCCCTGGTGGTCTTCACCGGCCCGCCAGCGGTGACGCGGGTGCCGGATGCGGCCCCCGCCGGCGCCCTGCCCGCCGCGGCCGGCGCCTGAACGCCTCAGGCCTGGTGGATGGCCTTGGTCACCATGCAGGCGTCCAGGCCCTCGGGCCCGTCCTCGGCGCCGTGACCGCTCTCCTTGACGCCGCCGAACGGTGAATCGGCCGCCGCGACCATGGCGGTGTTGATGCCCAGCATGCCGGTCTCGATGGCGTCGCCAAGCAGCAGGGTCCGCCTGGCGTCCTGGGTATAGGCGTAGGCGGCCAGGCCATAGGGCAGCCGGTTGGCCTGCTCGATCGCCTCGTCGAAACCCTTCACCGGGGCGATCACCGCGACCGGACCGAACGGCTCCTCGTTCATGATCTCCGCCTCGTTGGTCACGTCGCTGATCACCGTCGGGCGCCAGAAGAAGCCTTCATTGCCGAGTCGCTCGCCGCCGGTGCGCAAGCGCGCGCCGTTGGCGACCGCGTCGGCGATCATCCGCTCCATGGTCTCCGGCCGGCGCGGGTTGGCCAGCGGCCCCATCCGGCTGGCCTCGGCCAGGCCGTCGCCGACCGGAATCCGCTCCAGCCGCTCGGTGATCCCGGTCACGAAGCGGTCGTAGACCCCCTCCTGCACGTAGAAGCGGGTCGGCGAGATGCAGACCTGGCCGGCGTTGCGCAGCTTGGCGGCGGTGAGCTCGTCCATGGCCTTGTCCAGGTCGGCGTCGTCGAACACCAGCACCGGCGCGTGGCCGCCCAGCTCCATGGTGGTGCGCAGCATGTTGTCGGCGGCCAGCTTCATCAGGTGCTTGCCGACCGCGATCGAGCCGGTGAAGGAGAGCTTGCGGATGATCGCGCTGCCCAAAAGGTGGCGCGAGACCTCGTCCGGCACGCCGAAGACGATCTGCGCCACGCCCGCCGGCAGCCCGGCGTCCAGCAGCGCCCGCAACAGCTCCAGCGCCGCGCCCGGCGCCTCCTCGGCGGGCTTCAGGATCACCGAACAGCCGGCGGCGAGCGGGGCGCCCAGCTTGCGGGCCGGGTTGGTGATCGGGAAGTTCCACGGCGCGAAGGCGGCGACCGGCCCGATCGGCTCCTTGATCACCAGCGAGCGCCGGCCCGCCGGCCGCACCAGCACCCGGCCATAGCTGCGGCGGCATTCCTCGCCGTAGAACTCGAACAGGCTGGCGGCGAACTGGGCTTCGATGCGCGCCTCGGCCAGGGTCTTGCCCTCTTCCAGCGTGGCGATGCGGGCGATGCGGTCGGCGCGCTCGCGGATCAGGCCCGCGGCGCGCTTCAGCACCTGGCCACGCGCCTCGGCGGGCGTCGCGCGCCACGCCCGGTAGGCCCGCTCGGCGGCGTCGAGCGCCCGGTCGAGATCGGCGGCGTCGGCCAGCGGCAGATCGCCGATCCCCTGGCCGGTCGCCGGATTGATCACCGTATGGGTGCGCCGCTCGCCGGCCTCGATCCACTCCCCGTCGATATGCAGGTGGAGCTTTGGATAGTCGTCAGCGACGGCGCCGTCGGCGGGCATGGGCGTTCTCCGTGGTGTGGGCTTGCGATCCTAGAGGTGTCCTGGACACCCCGTCGATGCAATAGCCGCACCCCGCTCCTTGCGCCACTTGGCCGCCGGCCCGGCGCGGCGGCGCCGGTCAGAGCACGCCAGCGCTTCCGCCGATGGGCATCGGATTGAGCACTTCCGACCGTTTCAACTCAACCAGACCCTTCATCGCCCGGCGCATGGCTTTGAGCGGCTCGCCGTTCGCGTGCAGGTCCAGCGACGCCATGTCGGTGAACTTTTCAATGATCACAAGCTCGTCGCCGGACTCATGCAGCGCATAAAATTCGCATCCGGCTTCCGCATGAAATTTCGGGATCGCTTCCGACAAAGCTTTCATCACCGCAACTCGACCTTCCGCACTCGGAAGCAACACAGCAAGACCGATAACCGCCACGTCTTGTCTCCCTTGAGACTGCGTCGTTCATTGTTCCGCGGGTTGCATCCCGCTTCCATGATGGGATTTTTCGCTGGCGTTGGCGTCACGGGTCTTCGTGCGAGGCAGCACCGGGCCGCCACAGGCGAGAAACCCGCCATCGACAAACAGAACCTGTCCGGTCACCCAATCGGCTTCCGGCTGCAGGAAAAATCGAACGGCGACGGCCACGTCCCGCGGCTCGCCAAATCGTTTGATCGGCGTTCGAGCGAGCTCCGCGGCGGCGAACTCTTCGTCGACGAGCGTGCCGTTGGCGCCGGTATTGATCGACCCAGGCCCCACCGCATTGACGGTGATGTTGAAGCGGGCGAGTTCGTTCGCCGCGCTGCGCGTAAATTGCGCCACCGCGCCTTTCGAACTGTCATAGGCCGCCATGCGCCACCAACTCTGCACGCTGGCCGTGGAGGCGATATTGACGATCCTGCCGCCTCCGGCGTCGCGCATACGCCGGCCCGCCTCCTGAACGCAGAGGAAGACGCCTCTGACATTCACGGCGAACACCTTGTCGAACTGTTCGACCGGATAGTTCAGAAGCGACCCGATCGGAAAGATCCCGGCGCAGCAGACAAGTCCCCAAGGCGCGCGGCCGTACTCGGCGTCGATCTCGCTGAACGCGCGAGCGACATCTGCGGGGCTGGAGACATCGGCCTGGTGGTGCGTGAATTTGTCTCCGACCAGCTCGCGGGTTTCCGACCCGTCACGCCGGTCGATTCCGGCGACATCGGCGCCCGCCTCGGCCAGGAGCTCGACGATGCCGCGCCCGATGCCGCTCGAAGAGCCGGTGACCACGACAAGTCTGCCGTCCATTGCAAATGCTCCCATTGGCCAATCGTGCGCGCCTCGCGACGCGGCTACGCCGCCTGCGCGGCGAAGAGCTCGTAAGGATCGAGGCCCTTCACGCGATAGCGGGCGTGCGCCCGCCAATACTGGGTGGGCTGTCCGATCCCGAGGCGCTTGCGAGCCAGATCGAGCGGCTCGGCGAGCAAGGCGCGGATGTCCTGCCGATAGAGGGCTTCCGCCGCCCTTCCATGTCTTCGGGCCTCCGCGATGGCCGCCAGAACTGGGGCGTCGGACCTGACCTTCGTCACGAGTTCCAGCGCGCCGGCCCAGGCGATGAACCACTCCGTCCAGTCGTGATATTGGGCGCTCGTGAAGCCCAGCACGCACTGCTCGCCGAGCGCGTCGCGACCGTAGCCGGTGAGGACGTGAGCCAGATCGTGGGTGTCGCGAAGGCGATCCGAGAGCCATTGCAGCTTGTCTGCATAGGCCTGAACCCCCGGCAACTGGCTGGCTTCTACAAGACCGGCCGCCGACAACCCCTCCTTGCGCATGAACGCCACGTAGGCGTGGGCCACGCTGCCCGCCGGAAGCGAACAGAGCGCGTCGTGGTCGTCCAGGACCTCGGGCAGGTAGGACTGCGACTCCATGAGCGACCCGCCAAGCTCGCTTTCGCAGAACGCCCTGGCAGTCGCCTGG
>DATAYM010000081.1:0-53342 GCA_036272595.1 Caulobacteraceae bacterium | reverse complement strand
GCGTCAATCTCCGGCTGGCGGGCCATGCAGGCGGCCGCCGCGAAGGCGTCCGGCAGCGTCTCCGGCACCGACCTCGGCCGCGACGCGGCGCCGCGCCCGACGCCGCGCGCCGCCCACATGTCGATCTCGAAGGTGGCGATCCCCGCTGCATTCAGCGCCTCCGCGTGGAACTCGCCGCGCCCGTCGACCCCGTCCGAGCCATGGCAGATCAGCACGCCCGGCGCCGGCCCGCCGTCCTGCGGCGTGGCGAGCTTGCCGGCGACGCTCAGCGGCGGATCGGCCGCCGTCGCGAACGCCACGTAGGAGGTGCGGAAGGCGGTCACGTCGTTGCTCACGGGGCGAAGCTCGAGCGCGCCTTCACGCCCCAGTGGCCGTTCTCGCAGGTGACCACGTAGATCGAGTCGAAGGCGCCCAACTCGCTGCCGTCCTTGCGGTAGCGCACGAAGCGGGTGTCGATATGCACCTTGTCGTCGCCGGCGTGGATGATCTCGCGCCGCGCCCAGGCCGAATGGTCCCATTCGCTGAGCGCGCCGCGGCCGAACATCTCCGGCTGGTGGTAGGTCTCGTCGATGATCGCCAGCGTGTTGGAGGCCAGCCGCACGCTCGGGAAGTTGAAGGTCTTCCGCCAGGCGTCGAGGTCGCGGGCGTTGAAGGCGGCCATGAAGTCGTCGAGGACCTTCTCGGCGGCGGCGATCGCTTCGGCGTGTTCGCTCATGGCTTGACCTCTCCAGGCGTGCGGCTCCCTATGCCGCCGCGGTTTTCAGTTAGCGCAAAAAGGGATTTGAAATGGAATTTCGCAGATTGGGCGCGAGCGGATTGAAGGTCAGCGAGGTCGGGCTGGGCTGCAACAATTTCGGCATGCGCATCGACCAGGAAGCCACCACCGCGGTGGTGCACGCGGCGCTCGACGCCGGCATCACCCTGTTCGATACGGCCGACGTCTACGGCGGGACGAAATCGGAGGTGATGCTGGGCGAGGCGCTGAAGGGCAAGCGCCACGAGGTGGTGATCGCCACCAAGTTCGCCATGCAGGTCGGCCAGCGGGTCGACCAGGCCGGCGGCTCGCGCCGGCACATCCTGAACGCGGTGGAGGCCAGCCTGAAGCGCCTGAACACCGACTATATCGACCTTTATCAGATGCACCGGCCCGACGCCGACACGCCGATCGAGGAGAGCCTGCGCGCCCTGGACGACCTGGTGAGTTCCGGCAAGGTCCGCTACCTGGGCAATTCCAACTTCGCCGGCTGGCAGATCGCTGAGGCGGACTGGGTGGCGCGCACCGAGCACCTGCACCGGTTCGTGTCGGCGCAGAACAACTACAGCCTGATGGAGCGGCGGGTGGAGCACGAGGTGCTGCCGGCCTGCGACCATTTCGGCCTGGGCTTTCTGCCCTTCTTCCCGCTGGCTTCGGGCCTGCTCACCGGCAAGTACCAGCGCGGCGAGGCGCCGCCCGAAGGCACGCGGCTGGCGGCCTCGGGCGCGCGCGGCGCGGCGGCGCTCAGCGAGCAGAATTTCGACAAGCTGGACCGCCTGGCCGCCTACGCCGACGCCCATGGCCGGACGATGCTGGACCTGGCCTTCGCCTGGCTGCTCGGCCATCCGCCGGTGTCGTCGGTGATCGCCGGCGCGACCCGGCCGGAACAGGTTCAGGCCAACGCCGGCGCCGCCTCCTGGCGGATGACGCTCACCGAGGTGGCTGAGGTGGCTGAGCTGGCGCGCTAACCGTGGCGCCGGCCGCCGTCGCCGTGGCGGCGGTCGGGATCGGCCCGGCCTTGTCCGGCCGCCAGACCACGGTGTTGTCGACGGCGTAGAGGCGGCATTGCACGTTGCGCTGGGCGCAATCCTTCAGCAGGCCGTCCAGGGAATCGGCGTCCGAGACCGCGCCCCAACGGCCGTCGCTGGTGAGCATGAAGGCGCGCGGCTTGTTGAGCAGCAGGAACTGCTTGTAGGCGTCGCCGACGCCGGTGGCCGAGTTGCCGCCGGTGGGCACGGCGCCGACATTGTCGATCGCCGCATAGCCCGAGCCGGTCGGCAGGCCGTTCGGGTCCATGGCCACGCCGTTGGCGGCCAAGGCGTCGGCCCAGCGCTTGCGCGCCGCCTCGATCCGGGCGGGCATCTCCATCACCCACTGGGCCGGATAGGCGAAGGCGAGGTTGTCGGTCTCCTTCGAGGCGATGGCGACGGTGACGCCGATGAGCCGCCCCTCCTCGTCGAACAGGCCGCCGCCGCTGGATCCCGGCGCAACGGCCGCCGAGGTCTGGATGTCCGGCAGAGTCTCGTTGGGCGGCACCCTGAGCGCCGAGACCAGGCCGTCGGTCAGGGTCAGCTCCAGGCCGAGCGGGCTGCCGATGGCGTAGACCTTCTCGCCGACCTTGACGCTCTCGATGGGGGCGATCAGCGCCGGGGTGGCGTCCAGCGCCTGGTCGGTGGCCAGAAGGCAAAGGTCGCGGTTGTGGTTGGGATCGGGGGTGACGGTGTTGATCTTCACCACCCGCTTGCCGTTGTCGCGGGCGATGGTGACGCCGGTGGCGCCATTGACCACATGGCAGGCGGTGACCAGCAGGCGCGGGGTGATGGCCACGGCGCTGCCCATGGCGAAGGTGGGGCTGGCGCCGTGCTGGGCGCGCACCACCCAGATGTCCGGCGAGACCTTGGCGAACAGGTCCTGCGGGGTCATGGCCGCGGCCGCGCCGGGCGCCATCGCCCCGGAGGCCAGCGTCAAGGCGGTCACCGCCGCCAGCCGCCGGAAGAATCTGATGGTCATCGCGCTTGCGCCTGGAACCCGAAGCAAAGGGAACGTGCTGGCGGTGAGGCGGTTGCGAAGCTTGCCGGCGGCTCAGCCGACCAGGCGGGCCATGACCAGGGTCAGGTTGACCACGATGACCAGGACCAGCGCCCAGGCGACGACGCCGCCCAGCGGCAGGCCGGGCCGGCTTGGCTGTTTCAGGTCTTGACCGCCGCGCATCCAATCGGGGGTGCTGGTCATCGGGACTGTCCCATTTTCGACGTGGCGCGTTCGCCACACAGGCGGAAACGCAAGAGCCAGGCCACCGCCCGCGACACCTTGGGCCGGTCGCGCCGGCCAAACGGCCGTGCTAGACACGCTTCCGGCCATGACCCCCGCCGACGTCCTTGAAGAGCTGCCGATTTCCGACTGGACCGGCCCGTTTTCGCCGGAGGTGGGCGCGCGCGCCCTCGACGCGCTGGAGGCCGGCCGCGTGTTGATCCTGCCCCGGCTGGAATTCCGCCTGCAGCCGTCGGAAACCGGCTTCCTCGACCCGTCCATCGCCGCCGCCGACCGCAAGAATATCAGCCTCGACCCGGGCGCGACCAGCTGCGACGCCGCGGCGCTGGATCCCGGTCAATCGGAGCGGCTTGCTGCGATGATGAACCGCTTCGCCGCCTCGGCGACGGCCCTGGTCGAGGGCCTGGCCGCGCCTTATGTCGGCCGCCTGGAGCGGGCCCGCACCAGCTTCCGCCCGGTCGAGATCGCCGGACGGGTCTATTCGCCCCGGCACGACGACCGCCGGCTGCACGTCGACGCCTTCCCGACCCGGCCGATGCGCGGGCGGCGCATCCTAAGGGTCTTCTCCAACATCGCCCGCGACGGCGCGGCGCGGGACTGGCGGGTCGGCGAGCCGTTCGCCGCCTTCGCCGAACAGTTCGTGCCCCGGGTGCGGCGGCCGCTCCCCGGGAGCGCCCTGGCCATGCAGGCGCTGGGCCTGACCAAGGGCCGGCGCAGCGCCTATGACCAGATCATGCTGGCCCTGCACGACCAGGCCAAGCTGGACGAGGCCTACCAGGCCGACGCGCCGAAGACGCCGGTGGCCTTCCCGGCCGGGGCCACCTGGCTGTGCTTCACCGACCAGGTGCTGCACGCGGCGCTGTCCGGCCATTCTGCGCTGGAGCAGACCTTCCACCTGCCGGTCGAGGCCATGGCGCGGCCGGAGCGTTCGCCGCTCAGGGTGCTCGAAAAGATGACCGGCCGCGCACTGGCCTAGAGCCCCGCCGGCGGCTAGGGCTAGTGTCAAACCGATAAAGGAAGGCCCCATGGCTTCGAAACTCGCCGACGACCCCCGCATCGACCCGCGCATCAAGGCCGTGTTCGGGGCCATGGGCGAGATGACCGCGGCCGGCGACGTCGCCAGCCGCGAGGTCCTGCTGGCGGAGACCAACAGCGAGGCCGCCAGGGCCGCTTCGGCGGCACAAAGGGCGTTCCTGGACATGGTCGACAACGAGGCGGTCGCGCCCTCGGCGGGCCTGGCCATCCGCACCGAGACGTTCACCTCGTCGCCGGACGGTAATACGATCAAGATTCAGTACATCCGTCCCGACACCGCCGAGACGCTGCCGTGCGTCTACTACATCCACGGCGGCGGCATGCAGTCGATGTCCTGCTTCGACGGCATGTACCGGGCGTGGGGCAAGATCATCGCCGCCCAGGGCGTGGCCGTGGCCATGGTGGATTTCCGCAACTGCCTGAGCGCCTCCTCGGCGCCGGAAGTGGCGCCGTTCCCCGCCGGCCTGAACGACTGCGTCTCGGGTCTGAAGTGGGTGAAGGCCAATGCGGCGAAGCTGAACATCGATCCGGACCGGATCATCGTCGCCGGCGAGAGCGGCGGCGGCAACCTGGCCCTGGCGACGACGCTGAAGCTGAAAAAGGACGGCGATCTTGGCCTGATCAAGGGGGTCTACGCCCTCTGCCCCTATATCGCCGGGAAATGGCCGGCGCCGGACAGCCCGTCCTCGATCGAGAACAACGGCATCCTGCTGGACCTGCACAACAACCGCGGGGCGATGGCCTATGGCATCGAGGCGTTCAACGCCCGCGATCCGCTGGCCTGGCCGGGATTCGCCACCGCGGACGACATCAAGGGATTTCCCCCGACGGTGATCAGCGTCAACGAGTGCGACCCCCTGCGCGACGAGGGGATCAACTTCTATCGCCTGTTGCTGCACAACGGCGTCGCCGCCCGTTGCCGCCAGATGATGGGCACCATCCACGGCACCGAGATCTTCCCGGTCGCCTGCCCGGACGTCAGCCGCGACACCGCCAGGGACATCGCCGGATTCGCGAGGGGCTAGGCTCGAATGCAGACCCGGTTGGGGGCGTCTTGCGGAGACGCCATTGGAGGGCTCCCCGCCGCGTGAACTTCATCGCGCACGGTATCGCCAAGGGCGGCCGGACGGCGGCCTAGCGCTGCCCCGCCCCTCAAAGCGCGCCGGCCGCCCGCATGCGCGTCCGGACCATGAATTGGGTGGCGACATACTGGACCGCAAACAGGCCAAGCTTGGAGGCGATGGGAAAGACGCCGATGAACCAGGCCCAGAGCTTGGGGTCGCCATGCGCCACCAGGGCGAGGTTGAGCGCGCCGGTGGCGAACATCAAGCCGGCCCAGACATAGCCGAATCCCATCGAGACATCGCGGCTCCAGCGCAGCGCCAGCGGCGGCTGGTAGCGGGCCATCCAGCCGCGTTTCAGCATCACCCCACCGATGATGACGTAGATCAGGGTGGGCTTGAGCATGATGAAACGCGGGTCGTGGGCGTAGAGCGAGGCGCCGCCGAAGACCACGACCAGGCCAAGGCTCATCCACTGCATCACGTCGATGGGCGCGCGGCGCAGCTTCAGATAGACGATCTGCACGACGCCCGCGGCGATGGCGATGGCGGTCGCCACATAGACGTTGTGGGTCAGGGCGTAGAGGCCGACGAACATCAGGGTCGAGAGCAGGTCGGCGGCGAGCCACTTGCCGGCGTGGACGATGGGGTGGACGCCCGAGCCTTCGAGTTCGGCGGCGTCTGGAAGGGTTTCCGTGGCGGTGGTCATGGCGGGCTCCATTGGCTGGGAGCCTTTGAAAGACGCCGGCCTGCGCCGCGGCGCCACCGAGGTTGCGGCGGCCGGCGAACGGCTTCGCGGCCTGACCGGCGGGATGCGCCAATGGGCGAACGGGCGGGAGGGTTTGCCGGCCTCGTCAGACGCAGGCTAAACCCTTGCCCATGAGCGAAGACACCCGCCTCTTCGGCGCGCCGCGCGAGTGGGCCAAGGACCTCGCCATCGCCACGGCGATCGGGGTCTTCTTCGGCGTCATCGGCCCGTTCGGCAGCTTCCTGGGCGGGCCCATCGAGCTGCGGATCGCCTATTGGGTCGCCAATATGTGGATCGGTTTCATCATGCTGACCACCATCGTGCGGCTGGCGGTGCGGGTGGCCGAGCCGCTGGACCTGCCGATCTGGTTCGTCCTGGCTGTGGGCGCCGCCATCGGCGTCGTGCCGCTGGCCATCGTGCTGGCCTATTTTTCGGCCCTTGTCTGGCCGCCGAACCACGGCCACGTGGCCTCGCTGTTCAACCAGTACGGCGAGGCGCTGGCGATCTCGGAGCCGTTCGTGTTCGGCTACTATTTCCTGCTCGATCGCGGTTGGACCGGAGCGGTCAGGGGCGCGCGGCCAGCGCCGCGGGACGCGGCGCCCGATGCGGTGGCCGACCCGAGGGACGCGCCGCGATCCGAAGCCGCCGGCTTCCTCGACCGGCTGCCGCCGCGCCTCGGCCGCGACCTGCTGTGCCTGCAGATGGAGGACCACTATGTGCGGGCGCACACCGCCAGGGGCTCGGACCTGATCCTGACGCCATTGAAGGACGCCATCGCCGAGCTGGGCGGGACCGAGGGCCTGCAGGTGCACCGCTCCTGGTGGGTGGCCAAGGCGGCGGTGAGCGAACCGGTGAGCAGCGGCCGCAACCTGGTGCTGCGTCTCAGCAACGGCCTGGAAGTACCGGTCAGCCGCGCCTCGGTCGCCAAGCTGCGGGCCGCGGGATGGTTGGCCGACGCCTAGCTAGGCCAGATCGCGGGCCAGTTCGTCGCGGGCCTCGGGGCCGAGGATAGCCAGGTGGGCGTAGCGCGGGTGGTCGCAGCCGACGCGCACGGGCGTGGCCGGATCGCGGAAGCCGGCGACCTGCTCCGAGGTCAGGTGGAAGTGCAGGAAGTGCACGGAGGAGGTCTTGCCGTCCTCGCGGGTGCGCTCGACATCGCCATCGGCCGTTCCGGGCGCGCGGGTCTGGCCGATCTCCATGAAGAAGTGGTCCTCGACGCCGCCCAGTTCGGCCAGCACATGGGCGCGGCGGTTGGGCTCGTCGATCTCGAACAGCACCGTGGCGACCAGCTCGTCGCCCTGTGGGATCAGCGGGTTGTAGGCCGCCAGTTCGTCGGGCAACTGCGCCTCGCCGCCCTTTTCGGTCAGCAGCATCTCCTGCACCTGGAAGAGCATGGTCTCGAAGCTCTCGAAGATCAGCGTGCAGTAGGGGCCGAGGGCGACACGGCGCAGCCGCTTGGCCGGCAGCAGGGCCGCGCGGCGTTCCTTGCGTTGGGTCGCATAGACGCCGTCCGGGACGATGTCGGCTTTGGTGATGATGCGGTCTTTGGCGGGCATGGCGGCTAAAGGCCCAGGGCCTGGGCGAAGATCTCGATCGGGTGAGCCTGGCGCGGCGGGCCGGCGCCGTCGGCGAGCTCGGCGGAGACCAGCTGGCCCAGGTGCTCGCAGGCCAGCGGGCAGTCGGAGCACAGGGTCTGGTTGGCCTTTTCCCGAATCTGGCGGGCGGTAGGCCGGCCGACCTTGATGGCGTGGGGGCGTGTGGCCTTCATCACCCCGAACGTGCCGCCATGGCCGGAGCAGCGCTCGATCACGTCGACCTGGGTCTCGGGGATCAGCCGCAGCATTTCGGCCGACTTGATCCCCATGGCCTGGGCCCGCGCGTGGCAGGCGTGGTGCAGGGTGACGCCGCCGGGAATGGGCTTGAGAGCCTTGGGCGCGCCGTGCGCCTTGGTCAGTTCGACCACGTATTCGCCGATGTCGCGGGTGGCGAGAGCGAGCCTTTTCACCGCCTCGTTCTCCGGCAGCAGCAGCGGCCATTCGAACTTCATCATCAGGGCGCAGCTGGCGGTCAGGGCCACCACTTGGCGGCCCTCGGCGATCACCGGCGCGAAGTGGGCGGCGATGGTCTCGGCTTGGCGGGCGACGGCTGCGAGGTCGCCGGCCTCGAACTTCGGCATGCCGCAGCAGCCGGGATAGTCCATGGCCGTCTCGACCCCGAGATGGGCCAGCACAGCCATGGCGGCGACCGCGGTCGAGGGGGTGTTGTAGTCGACGAAGCAGGTCGCATAGACGGCCACCTTGCGCTTGCCGAAGGCGACGCCCTGCGGATTCGGCGCCGGCGCGGTGCGGAACAGGCTCTCGGCGGTCTTGCCGTGGTACTGCGGCAGCTGCGCCTCGGCGTCGATGCCGGCGACCGCCTCCATCAGCTTGCGGACCGGCCGGTTGCGCTTGGCCGTCGCCCAGTTGGCGAGGCCGGCGACCGGGCCGGCCAGCTTGCCGTTGCGGTCGGTCTCGGCCAGTTGGTCGCGCATGACGTCGCCGCCCTCCCGGCGCCGTCTGGCGGCGCGATAGCGGACGATCAGGTGCGGGAAGTCGATGTCGAACGGGTGGGGCGGCACGTAGGGGCATTTGGACATGAAGCACATGTCGCAAAGGGTGCAGGCGTCGGCGACCTTGGCGTAATCGCTCTTGGCGACGCCATCCATCTCGCCGGTGGGACCCTCGTCGACCAGGTCGAACAGGATCGGGAAGCTGTCGCAGAGATTGAAGCAGCGGCGGCAGCCGTGACAGATGTCGAAGACACGCTCCATCTCCGTCTCGACCAGGGCGAGATCGTAGAAGGCGTCGTTGCGCCAATCGATCGGGTGGCGGAAGGGGGCGTTCAGGCCCCCTTCGCCCGCAGGTTGGTCCGCCATGGCGTGCGGCCGCGCTGGCCGGCCGGTCGCCTAGTCCAGCGTGTCCAGGGCGCGCTGGAAGCGGCCGGCGTGGGACCGTTCGGCCTTGGCCAGGGTCTCGAACCAGTCGGCGATCTCCTCGAAGCCTTCCTCGCGGGCGGTGCGCGCCATGCCCGGATACATGTCGGTGTATTCGTGGGTCTCGCCGGCGACGGCGGCCTTGAGGTTCAGGTTGGTGGCGCCGATCGGCAGGCCGGTGGCCGGATCGCCGACCGATTCCATGAATTCGAGGTGGCCGTGGGCGTGGCCGGTCTCGCCCTCGGCGGTGGAGCGGAAGACGGCGGCGACGTCGTTATAGCCTTCGACGTCGGCCTTCTGCGCGAAATAGAGATAGCGGCGGTTGGCCTGGCTTTCGCCGGCGAAGGCGGCTTTCAGGTTTTCGAGGGTCTTGCTGCTCGCGAGCGCCATTTAAAATACATCCCGTGGTTGGTCCGAAGCGCCCCTTTGGCGAAGCTTCGGCTAAGCTTCTGCCTAGCCGCGCCGCGGCCCGGCGTCCAATCGATTTGAACCGATGCCGGCGATAGATCGATCCGATAGAGGCCGAGCGCCGACTTCAAGCGCCTACTTATGGAACGCCTGGGAGATGTGGATGGCGGCGGGGAGGATCAGCACGCCCATCAGGCAGGGGAAGATGAACAGGATCAGCGGCAGCATCAGCTTGGCCGGGAGGGCGCTGGCCAGTTCCTCGGCCCGCAGGATGCGCTTGGCGCGCATGTCCTCGGAAAAGGCGCTCAGGGTCTCGCCGAGGCTGGTGCCCATGTCCTCGGCCTGGCGCAGCATGGTGGCGAAGGAGCGGGCCTCGTCGATGCCGAGGCGGTCGGCCAGCCGGCTCCAGGCATCCTTGCGCGAGCGGCCGGCGCGCAGCTCCAGGGTCATCAGGAGCAGGTGGTCGCTGAGGTTCGGATAGCGGTTGCCCAGTTCCTCGCCGATGCGGGCGACGGCGGCGTCCAGGCTGAGGCCCGCCTGCACCGAGGCGACCAGGAGGTCGAGCAGGTCGGGGAAGCCGTCGCGGTATTCGCGCTCGCGGGCGGTGCGCCGCATCCGCAGCACCTGGTCGGGGCCCAGCACGGCGGCGAGGGCGAAGACGCCCGCCACCGCCAGGGCGCCGATGCCCTTGTGGCTGAACGCCAGCGGAATCACCAGCAGGGTCGCGGCGGTCGCCACGATCAGCGCGATGGAGCGGGCGCCGAGATAGTAGGCGACCGCTTCGCGGCTGGTGAAGCCGGCCTGCATCAGCTTGTTGCGCAGCGCCGAGACCTGGGACGGGTCCTGGCTCTCGGCGTTGCCGCCGAGCCGCCGCACGCCGCCGACCAGGCCGGCGAAAGCCGCCGGACGCGCGGGGGCGCCCAGGCCCGACGTCGCCGGTTCCAGCCGGGCGCGCCGCTGCAGGCCGGTCCTGGCGTTGAGGAAGCCGACGAAGCCGAGCGCGCCGACGCCCGCAGCCACCATCAGCAGCGCCGCCAAGGTCAGGACGTCCTGGGATGCGAGGGTCTGCATGGCTTCAGATCTTCATGTTGATCATTTTTCGCATGACCAGGTTGCCCAGGAACATCCACACGCCCAGCCCGGCCAGGCCGTACTGGGTGGCCTTTTCGTGGATCACGTCGCCGTAGAAGTGCGGCTGGATCAGCTCGAGGACGCCCAGCACGCAAAACGGCGCCGAGGTGAGGATGTAGGCGGACATCTTGCCCTCGGCCGAGGCCGCGGCGATCTTCAGCCGCAGCTTGCGCCGTTCGCGCACCGTGTGGGCGTTCATGCGCAAAAGGCCCGTCAGGTTGCCGCCGGAGCGGTCCTGCAGGCGGATGGTGGCGGCGAACAGGTCGATGTCGATGTGGCGGCAGCGCGCCGCCATGTGGCCGATGGCGGTCTCCAGCGTCGCGCCATAGGCGATCTCGTCGGCGGCCATGCCGAATTCCGAACCGATCGGGTCGAGCATTTCGCGGCCGACCAGGGCGATGGCGGTCGGCACCGGGTGGCCGGCCTCCAGGCTGCGCACGATCACCTCCAGCGCGTCGGGAAGCTGGTGGCTGAGCGCCCTGGCTCGCCGCGCGGCCATGAAGGTCAGATAGCCGAACGGCGGCACGATCGCCCCGACCACGGCGGCGCCCAGGGCGAACAGCGGATTGCGGCTGAGCATGAAGACGGCCATGGCGGCGATGGCGCTGACGCTGGCGATGATGATCGCCCAGTTGCGCGGCTGGTAGACGATGCCGGACCTGACCACCAGGTCGGCCAGCCAGGGCCAGCCCAGCTTGTGCTCGCCGTTCTGGCGCAGGCCCCTCTGCTTGCGCAGCTCGCCGACGAGGTCGCCGATGGCCAGGCCGCTTTCGGACAGGGCCAGCCTGCGGTTCACCGCCCGCTTGGCGCCACCGACCCTGACCAGGCCGTAAGCCGCCTGGCAGGCGGTGAACACCGCCGCGAAGATCAGGATCTGGACCGCGAAGGCGGCGTCGAGGTGGATGCCGAACATGATCAGGTCAGCGGATGTCCGGGATCGAAATTAGCCGTGTCGTACTTGATTCCGCGCCGAAGCATCTCGTCGAGGCAGGCGGGCCTCAGGCCCGAGGCGCGGAACTCGCCGATCACCGTGCCGTCCGCCTCGGTATGGTTGCGCTGGAAGGAGAAGATCTCCTGCATCTGCACCACCTGGCCTTCCATGCCGGTGATCTCGGTGACGCTGGTCAGGCGGCGCTTGCCGTCGGACAGGCGCATCACCTGCACGATCAGGTGCACGGCCGAGGCGATCTGGCCGCGGATGGATTCCGGGGTCAGCCGCATGCCGGACATGGCCACCATCTGCTCGAGGCGGGTGATGGCGTCGCGCGGGGTGTTGGCGTGGATGGTGGCCATCGAGCCTTCGTGGCCGGTGTTCATGGCCTGCAGCATGTCGAAGGCCTCCTCGCCGCGCACCTCGCCCAGGATCACCCGGTCGGGCCGCATTCTGAGGGCGTTCTTGACCAGCTCGCGCTGGCGGATCTCGCCCTTGCCCTCGATGTTCGGCGGCCGGGTCTCCATGCGCACCACGTGCGGCTGCTGCAGCTGCAGCTCGGCGGCGTCCTCGATGGTGATCAGCCGCTCCTTGTGGGCGATGCCGCCGGAGAGGGCGTTGAGCAAGGTGGTCTTGCCGGAGCCGGTGCCGCCGGAGATCACCGTCGAGACCCGCGAGCGCACCGCTCCGTGCAGGAATTCGGCCACGCAGGCGGGCATGGCCCCCACCGTCACCAGCCGCTGCAGGTCGTAGGGTTTCTTGGAGAATTTCCGGATCGAGACCGCCGCGCCGTCGATGGTGATCGGCGAGATGGCGGCGTTGACACGGCTGCCGTCCGGCAGGCGCGCGTCGACCATGGGCGAGCTTTCGTCGATGCGCCGGCCGACGGTGGCGACGATGCGGTTGACGATGCGCAGCAGGTGGTCGTTGTCGCGAAAGCGGACCGGGGTCAGCTCCAGCTCGCCGTGGCGCTCGATGAACACCTTGAACGGCCCGTTGATCAGGATGTCGGCGATGGTGTCGTCCTGCAGCAAGGGCTCGATGGGCCCAAGCCCGACCATCTCGTCGAACACAGAGGCGCCCAGCTGCTCCAGCTCCGCGCCGTTCAGCGGCAGCCGCTCCTCGCGCGCGAAGTCGCCGACCAGCTTGCGCACCTGGCGGCGCATCTCGCCCTCGTCCAGCTTATCGAGCTTGGAAAGGTCGATCTCGTCGATAAGCCGCCCGTGCAGCTTGATGCGCGCGTCGAGCAGGCCGTCGTCGCGGAAGAAGGCGGCGTCGACCGGCGTCTCCCGCGGCGCCGGCGGCGGCGGCAGGGAGGGTTCGGCGGCCGGCGAGGCCGGCGAGGCGATGACGGGCGGCAGGCTCTTGGCGGCGAAACGGCTCATCAGGCGACCCGGGCTCCGCGTGCGTGGCCGCCGGTGATCAGGTCTTCGGCGATGGCGGAGATGTCGCGCACGATCCTGGAGCGCGGCCGGTGCTGGCTGATCGGGCCGCCCAGATTGGCCGAACAGGCGGCGGCCTCCCAGTCGGAGGTGATGACGCCGTCGACCTTGCGGCCGAGCGCCTTTTCCGCCTCGCCGCGCGAGGGCGCCGGGCCGAACATGCGGGCGGCCATCCGGTTGAGGATGATGCGAGGATGCGCCCGGTCTGGCAGTTCGGCCTCGATCTCGTGGGAGAGGGCGCGGGCGGCCAGCAGGGCCGGCACGGTCAGTTCGGAGACCACCAGGATCTGGTCGGAGCCGGCCAGCACGTCGGCGGTCCAGCTCTGCCGGGCGCGCGGCAGGTCGAGCAGCAGCCAGTCATAGACCTGGCAGGCCGCCTCCAGCAGGCGCAGGACCGCCGCCGGCGTCACCTTCGAGAAGGCCAGGGGGTCGCGCGGGCAGGCGAACAGGTCGAAGCCGCCGCCGACCCGCACCGAAAAGGCGTCGAGCAGGGCCGCGTCGATCCGTTCCGGTGCGGCCGAGGCGTCGGCCAGGTGCATGTTGGCGGCCGAGCCCAGATAGGCGCTGGCCGCGCCGTCGGCCAGGTTGAGGTCGACCAGGGCCACCCGATCCCCAAGGGTGCGGGCGGCCAGGGTGGTGGCCAGTTCGATGGAGAGCATGGTGCCGCCGGCGCCTCCGACGGCGCCGACGATGCTCCAGCACTGCGAGGCGTGCACCGACGCTTCGGCGGCGCCGGAGCCGGCGGCGAGCAGGGCCGCGGCGCAGCGGGCCAGGTCCGGCAGCGAGACCGGCTGGTCGAGCACGTCCGATCGATTGAGCTTCAGCAGCGCGCGCGCCACCACCACCGGCAGGTGCGAGCCGATCAGGATGGCGGCCGGCTGCGGCGCGCTCTGGGCCAGGGCGCCGATCAGGCTGGCGAGGCGCGCCGGGTCGCCGGAGCCGGCCTCGATCAGCACCAGGTCGGCCGGCGTCGGCAGGCGGGCCTGGCCGTCGAAGGACTCCAGCGCGGCGATCTCGAATTGGGCGCCCGGCAGGGCCTGCTCGGCGACGCCGGCGAGCCGCTGGCCGACGACCAGGATGCGACGGTTGGTGAAGGCTGCGGAGCTCATCGCCGCCTCACTGCGGATCCGGCAGGCCGGACGCCGGCTTCTTGGCGGCCGGCTTGTCGGCGAGGCCAGCCAGGATCAGGTCGATTCCGGTGGGAACTTGAGTCGCCGCGAGCGGATTGGGCAGGCTCTCGACGTGGTCGACCGGCGTCGTCAGGCGCGGCGTGACGATGATGATCAGCTCGGTCTGCTGGTGCTGCCAGTTGGCGGAGCGGAACAGGGTGCTCAGCACCGGCACGTCGCCGAGGCCCGGGATCTGGTGGATGGTGTCGTTGTACTGCTGCTGGAACAGGCCGGCGATGGCGAAGCTCTGGCCGTCCTGCAGCTCGACCGTTGTGGCGGCGTTGGTCTTGATGATGCCGGGCACGGTGATGCCGCCGATGGTGATCGCGGTGGACTGGTCGAGCTGGCTGACCTCCGGCGCGACCTTCAGGCGGATCTCGCCGTTGGCCTCGAGCGTGGGGATGACCCTCAGCTTCACGCCGTATTCCCGGAAGTCGAGCGTGACGCCGGTCAGGCCGTTCGGCACCGGGTAGGGGATCTCGCCGCCGGCGAGGAAGCTCGCTTCTTCGCCGGACATGGCCATCAGGTTGGGCTTGGCGAGCGTGCGCACGACGCCCTTCTGCTCGAGCGCCTCCAGGCTGGCGTTGAGCGACACCGTGCCGATCCGGCCGCCGAACGAGATGGTCGATTGCGGCGGCTGGTTGCCGGCCAGGCCGGTGCCCGAGTTGATGCCGAAATTGTGGTCCGGCGTGGCGGCGTTGAAGTTGAAGCCGATATCCTTCAGCGACGTGCGGGTGGCTTCCAGGAAGCGCACCTCGACCATGATCTGCTGGTTATCGACCACCTTGATGGTCGAGGAGACCGCCTTGGGCGCGTAGTATTCGGCGATCTGGGCCGCCCGCTCCGCCACGGCGGTGGTCGAGGCCACCCCGCTCAGCAGCACGCCGCCGCCGAAGTCGGTCGCGGTGATGTGTTCGCCGGGCAGCGCCGTCGTCAGGTCCTGCTGCAGCGAGGTGAGGTCTTGGCCGACGCGCACGTCGATCACCTGGGCCAGATGGTGGCGCTGGTCGTAGATCAGGAGGTTGGTGACCCCGAGCGCCTTGCCGCGGATGTAGAAGCTGTGGTCGGTGGTCGCCACCAGCTGCACCATGTCCGGCTGGGCGACGACGATCTCGCCGACCGGATAGTCCAGGCGGAAGGCGGCGGACTTGTCCTTGGCCACCACGATCGAATTGGCGCCGCTGTCATCGGGCATGGCGCCGTCGGCCCGCGCCGCGGCCGGCGCCAGCGAGGCGAGCCCGAGGGCGGCCAGGACCGCCAGCGCCATGCGCCGGCCAGCCAGCGGGGTTTTGCAAACGAGGGTCATGATCACAGGCCCGAACGGCTGGATTCAAAGGGGACGCGGACGTCGGTGGCGGTGTCGCCGCTGACCACAGTGATCGAGGCGCCGCCGCCGCCGTGGCTGACCGAGGCGGTCGTCGAACGGGGCGGGCCCGATTTGAGTTCGTCCATGCGGTGGGAGGCCAGCAGCAGGCCGAGATAGCGGCGGTCGGCGCCGCTGACGTCGTTGACCATGATCGAGCGGGTCTGGGTGGACTCCACCGACCCCGGGCGGCGCAGCGCCAGCGTTATGGTGCCGACCTGGCTGGCCAGGGCGAGCTTTTCGGCGTCCTGCATGTTGACTTCCAGCGTCGCCGTCGAGGCGATCGCCGGCTGGGTCGAGGTGGGATTGGCGTTCAGGTCCATGCCCAGGACCCGGACGCTCTGCAGCACGACCACGGTCTGCAGCAGCTTGGCGCCGGTGACCGGCAGGTTGGTCGGCAGCGGCAACTCGCGCGTCAGCACCACGTCGACCCGGTCGCCGGGCAGGATGTGGCCGCCGCCGGCGGTGACGGCGGTGACGCCGATGGTGTAGGCGCGCATGTTGGGGTCGACCAGGGCGGCGAGCGTCTGGCGCTCGCCGGGCCCGCTCAGCTTTGACGCCAAGACCGGCTCCTGCTGCGCCATGGCGCTGAGCGCGATCGGCGGGCCGCCGTCCTGGTTGAGGATCTGCGCGGTGTTGCTGTAGGCGCCCTGGGGGATGTCGGCGACCGGCAGCTCGATGACCTTGAGGTATTGGCCGTCGAGCTTGGCGCCCCAGGGAATGGGCTTGGCGGCGACCACGACCGCGGTCTCGGCGACCACCGGGGCCTGCTGAAGGGCCGCCGGATGCGGCCCGTGGTTTGGAATCCACAGACGCGCGATCAACAGCGCGCCTATGCCCAGAACCGCGGACGCCCCGATACTGACGATCGTACCCAGCCGCATTCGTGCCCCCGAACTTCCTAGCTGAACCCATGCCCTATTCGCCGGGATCGTTCAGCTTATGCGGCGGCACCCATTGCGTTGTCGTTAATCTGCAAAGTAAACGCCGATAAACCCTAATCTGAGCTAAATCGTTACCGGCAGGTGAATGGAACTTTACTGTATAAAATCCTTACGAAAGTCAGTTCTTGTTTGGTTAAGCGCCGGTGTATTTGGGCTTCCGCTTCTCCGTGAAGGCCAGCAGGGATTCACGCTGATCGTTGACGGCCTTGCGGGACAGGCCAAGGCCGACGGTCTCGTACCGGATAGCGTCCTCGAAATCGGCCTCGAAATTGTGCTGCAACACGCGCTTGCTCATGCGCAGGGCCAGGGGCGGCCAGCCGGTCATCTCACCCGCCACCTTCACCGCCTCCTCGACCAGCGACGCATGCGGGACCAGCCGGTCGAGCAGGCCGAGGCGATAGGCCTCCTCGGCCAGCACGGTGCGGCTGGTGAAGATCAGGTCGGCCGCGCGGCTGTAGCCGATCACCCGGGGCAGGAAATAGCTCAGCCCGGAATCGGGCGAGAAGTTGCGTTCGATGAACACGCTCTTGAAGCGGCTGTGCTCGGAGCCGACCCGAAGATCCGCCGCCATGGCCATGCTCATGCCCGCCCCGGCGGCGATGCCGTTGACCGCGGCGATCATCGGCTTGTCGAAATAGAAGAAGCGCCGCGCCCAGCGGCCGACCCAGCCGATCTGGTCGAGGCGCTGGGTCTGGTTCTGGTCCGCCGCGGCCGCTGCGGCGCGGGCCCGCGCCTCGGCCCCGCCGCTGAGGTCGGCCCCGGAGCAGAAGCCGCGATCCCCCGCGCCGGTGACGATCAGGGCGCGCACCTCGTCGTCGTCCTGGGCCGCCTGCACGGCGGCATGCACCTCCTCGCGGAGCGCCTGGGAGATGGCGTTCAGCCGGTCGGGCCGGTTCAAGGTGACGATCGCCACATGCTCGTGCCGATCGTAAAGGATCGCTTCATAGGCCATGGGGACGTCTCCTCGCGGGTCATGGGCGGACGCCGCATGACCGGGCGCCCTTGGGTCAGCGTTGGCGTCCGCGTTCAACCCGGCTAAACGCTTGCGCTAACGCCGCGGACCGTCGCGGCCATTTAAACCCACCGGGAGGGTCCACGTCCATGAAGCTCGACTCCAGCATCGCCGCCGTCGTCACCGGCGGCGCCTCCGGCCTCGGCGGCGCCACCGTGCGCGCCCTGGCCGCCCATGGCGTCAAGGTCGCCATCCTCGACCTGGAGCGTCAGCGCGAAAAGGGCGAGGCCCTGGCCAAGGAGATCGGCGGGGTGTTCTGCGCCGCCAACGTCACGTCCGAGGAAGAGGTCGACGCGGCCTTCGACAAGGCGCGCGAGGCCAACGGCCAGGAGCGCATCCTGGTCAACTGCGCCGGCACCGGCAACGCCGCCAAGACCGTCAGCCGCGACCGCAACACCGGCGAGATCAAGCGCTTCCCGACCGAAGCCTTCAACATGATCATCCAGATCAACCTGGTCGGCACCTTCCGCTGCATCTCCAAATCGGCCGCGGGCATGTTGACCCTGGATCCGCTGCCGGACGGCGACCGCGGCACCATCGTCAATACCGCCTCGGTGGCCGCCGAGGATGGGCAGATCGGCCAGGCGGCCTATTCGGCCTCGAAGGCCGGGGTCGTCGGCCTGACCCTGGTGGTGGCCCGCGACCTTTCCGGCGACGGCATCCGCTGCAACACCATCCTGCCCGGCATCTTCGACACCCCGCTGCTGGCCGGTGCGCCGGAGCCGGTGAAGGCGGCGCTGTCGGCCCAGGTGCCGTTCCCCAAGCGGCTCGGCGTGCCGGACGAATACGCCGCGCTGGCGCTGCAGATGATCCAGAACGGCTACCTGAACGGCGAGGACATCCGCCTCGACGGCGCCATCCGCATGGCGCCGCGGTAGGGCGACGAGCGCTGACCTCTACTTCGGCGGGACGATCTTCGCCGCGGTGTTGGCCAGCACCTGGCGGGCGTCGAAGGCGTGCGGGTTGTCGGCCGGCTTCTGGCCGTGGAACATCACGATCTCGGACGTCGCCTCGAAGCGTTCGATGGTCTGGATGTCGAAGTCCGGCCCCCAGGGTCCGCCCCACGGGCCGCCCCAGAACGGATCGCCCCACCAGGCGCCGGCGCGGTAATAGCGCCAGCCGAAGCCATAGTCGTAAGGGCCGAACGGCGCGCCGAAGGTCTCGACGCGCTTGTCGGTCGCCCGCTGGGCGGTCTCGAACCAGTCATAGCCCTGGGCCAGGGTCAGCTCGGCGGCGCGGTGCAGCAGATAGGTCTCGACCGTGGCGCGCGAAGTCAGGCTGTTGCCGGCGAAACTGACCCGCCAGCGGTTGTCTTCGATCTTGGTCTCGCTATAGCCGCCCGACTGGGCGTTGCCCGCCGCCAGCGGCTGGTAGGGGGTCGCCGTCTCGCAGGCCGACAAGGCGCCGCCGAGCGCCACGGTCGCCGCCAGCGCCAGTATCCATCGCTTCATCCGATACGCCTCCTTCGCCCGGAAGCGTCTCCAGCGCATGCGCTGGCCGGCGCCCCGAGGCACATCCTATCCGGCTCCGCTGAACGGCGGATGACCGAAACCTAGCCCCCATGAGAATAGCCGCGGATCAGCGCCCACACCACGCCGCCGCCGGCGCCCAGCAAAAGAACGAGCATGGCCATGGCGGAGATGCCGAACCCCAGGCTGCGCGCGCCGGCTTCCCGCGAATAGGCGGTGGTGTAGAGGATGCGCCCGACGATCCAGACCACGCCGAGCGCCGCCGCGATCCAGTCGCCGCCGGTGTAGACGGCGAACAGCCACAGCGCCGGCAGAAAGACGATCAGGCTTTCCAGCGTATTGGCCTGGACCCGGAAGATCCGTTCAAACTCGGGGTTGCCGGTGACGGCCGGGGCGGCGACGCCGAGGCGGCCACGCGCCGAGCCGACCCGCTGGCCCTGCCAGAGGTAGACCATCAGGGCGAGCACGGTGATCAGGGCGACAGGCAGGTGCATGGTTTTCTCCCAGGGGCATCGGCGGTCTGACGCCGCCATGGGCGATACCTCGCACGCATCGGCCGCTACCGCGAAGCTGTAATTTTGTCCCAGGCGCCGGGAAGCTCAGCGGGCGTCGGCGACCAGTTCGCGCAAGGCGGCCGCCGCTATGGTCAGCTTGGCGAAGCTCCAGCCGTCGCCGGCCTGCTCGACATGGGCCAGGGTCGCCTGGCAGGCGCGGGCGGTGTCGGCGTGCAGCGCCGCCCAGCCGCGCACCACCGACTTCGCGGCGGCCGCGGTCTCGGCGGCTTGCGGGCCGCCGGCGAAATCGATCAGCGCCCGGGTCAGGGCGGTCTGCTCGACCACCAGGTCCTCGATTAGCCGGCGCACGGCCACGCGCTCGAAGCTGTCGGCGGCGCGCAGCGATCCGGCTCCGTCGCGCAGGCGGTCGAAGCCGAAGGCCGAGCCGGCCTGGTGGTAGAGGATGGCGGCGGCCCGGACCGGCCAATCGGCGGCCTTGGCCAGGTCGGCCAGGTCGCAGGCGGTGGTGAGCAGGCCGAGGCTGGCCAGGTCGACGGCAATCTCGTTCGGCGCGCCGCTGCGGCGGAAGGCGCGGATGCGGCGGGCGGCGATCTTCTGCTCGAACGGCGACAGGATGTCCGGCCCGGCGCGGCGCAGTTCGTCCATGGTCGGCTGGTAGGCCCTGACCAGGGAGGCGACCGGGACGCCGCCGCCGGGAATCTCCGCCTTCGGCCGTCCCTCGGTCGACGGGACCAGTCCCTTGTGTCCGGCGCGGCGGGCCAGCCAGTAGGTCTGGGCGCGCAGAATCCCGGCGAGCTCGGCGAACAGCCCGGTCTGCGCCTCGGCGGGAATCTCGCCCTCCAGCGCCGCGATGGCGTTCCAGCTCTCTTCGGAGCGCAGGGTCTCCTTAGCGGCGGCGAAGCCGACGATCAGGGCGGTGGTGTCGCAGCCGGCGGCGGCCATCAGCCGGCGGGGGAAGGTCGGGCCGCACCGGTTGACGATGTCGTTGCAGACGACGTTGGCGATGATCTCGCGCCGCAGCCGATGGCGCCACATCTCGTCGCTGAAGCGCGCCAGCGGGGCCGGGAAATAGGCCTTCAGGGTCCCGAAGAAGAAGGGGTCGTCGGGACCGCCGCCGCCGACGGCCGCGTCGAACAGGTCGTTCTTGCCATAGGCCAGCAGCACCGACAGCTCCGGCCGGGTGAGGCCGAGGCCGGCCTGGCGCAGGGCGGCGATGGCCGCCGGATCGGGCAGGGCCTCCAGCGCCCGGTCGAGCCGGCCTTCCTGCTCCAGCGCGGCCATGAAGTCGGCGTGGGCGTCGAGGTCGGCGACCGCGCTGCGCTGCATCAGGCTGAGCGCCAGGGTCTGGTCGATATTGTGCCTGAGCACATGGGCGGCGACCTCGTCGGTCATCGACTGCAGCAGCCGGTCGCGGCCGGGCCGGTCCAGCTCGCCCTTGGCCTCGGCCATGCCGGTGAGGATCTTGATGTTCACCTCGTGGTCGGAGGTGTCGACGCCGGCGGAATTGTCGATGGCGTCGGTGTCGATGCGGCCGCCGGCGCGGGCGAAGGCGATGCGTCCGGCCTGGGTGACCCCCAGATTGGCCCCCTCGCCGACCACCTTGCAACGCAGGGCGGTGGCGTCGATGCGGACGGCGTCGTTGGCCTTGTCGCCGACGTCGAGCTGACTCTCGAACGGCGCCTTGATGTAGGTGCCGACCCCGCCGAGATAGAGCAGCTCGGCCTTGGCCTTCAGCACCGCGCTGATCAGCTCGGCCGGGGTCAGGGCGTCGACGTGCAGGTCGAGCAGGGCTTTGATCTCGGGCGTCGGGCTCACCGACTTCAGCGTGCGGGAAAAGACCCCGCCGCCCCTGGAGATCAGGGCGGCGTCATAGTCGGCCCAGGACGAGCGCGGCAGGTTGAACAGCCGCTGGCGCTCGGCGAACGACGCGGCCGGGTCCGGATCGGGGTCGATGAAGATGTCGCGGTGGTCGAAGGCGGCGATCAGCCTGATCTCTTTCGACAGCAGCATGCCGTTGCCGAACACGTCGCCGGACATGTCGCCGACGCCGATGACGCTGAAGGGCTCGGTCTGGGTGTCCTTGCCCATCTCGCGGAAGTGGCGCTTGACCGCCTCCCAGGCGCCCCGGGCGGTGATGCCCATGGCCTTGTGGTCGTAGCCGGCCGAGCCGCCGGAGGCGAAGGCGTCGCCCAACCAGAAGCCGTAGTCCTCGGCGATGCCGTTGGCGATGTCGGAAAAGCTGGCCGTGCCCTTGTCGGCGGCGACCACCAGGTAGGGGTCGTCATCGTCGAGCACCACCACCCCGTCCGGCGGCGCGACGCTGCCATCGGCGGCCAGGTTGTCGGTCAGGTCGAGCAGGCCGTCCAGGAAGGTGCGGTAGGCGCGCACGGCCTCGGCGCGGACGGCGTCCGCGGAGCCGCCGCGCGGCAGCCGCTTGGGATAGAAGCCGCCCTTGGAGCCGACCGGCACGATCACCGCGTTCTTGACGTTCTGCGCCTTGACCAGGCCCAGCACCTCGGTGCGGAAGTCGTCGCGGCGGTCCGACCAGCGGATGCCGCCGCGGGCGATCGGCCCGAAGCGCAGGTGCACCGCCTCGACGTGCGGCGCCGCCACGAAGATCTCGCGGAACGGCTTCGGCTCCGGCAGGTCCTCCAGCTCGCGGGACGCCACCTTGAAGCTGATATAGGGCTTGGGCCGGCCGTCGGCGCCGAGCTGGAAATAGTTGGTGCGGGTGGCGGCCTGGACCAGGGCGGCGAGGCGGCGCAGCACCCGGTCGGCGTCCAGGCTTTCGACGCCTTGCAGCGCCTCGCCGATCGCGCCGCAGAGGTCGTTGGAGGCGGCCTGGCGCTCGGCGGCGCCGGCGCCGGTCGCCGGATCGAAGCGGGTGTGGAACAGCTCAAGGATCAGCCGGGTCACGTCCGGGTGGTCGCTCAGCGCCGCCTGCTGCACCGCCTCGCTGGGCTCGAGGCCCGACTGCTGCCGGTAGCGCGCCAGGGCTCGCACCAGCGCCGCCTCGCGCCAGGAGACGCCCAGCTCGATGACCAGCCGGTTGAAGCCGTCGTTCTCGGTCCGCCCGTCCCAGACGGCGACGAAGGCCTCCTCGAACGCATCCTCGATCGCATCGAAGGCGATGGTCCCGGCGCCGGCGTCGGCCATGGTGAACTCGTGGGCCCAGACCACGTCGGGCGCATCGCCGGCATTCGGGCCGGCGCGCGGGATCGGGAAGCCCTCTTCGACCATGGCCTTCAGGCCCATGTTGTCGAGGATCGGCAGCACGTCGGCGAGCGCCGCGGCTTCCTGCCAGCGGTAGAGCTCGAAGCGGAAGCAGGAGGCCGGGTCGCCCGGATGGCGATAGGCGCGGATGCCGACCGGCCGGTCGGGGCCGATGGCCTCCATCTCGACGATGTCGGGAATGGTCTCGCTGGCGTCGTAGAGATCGCGGTAGCCGGGCGGGAAGCCGGCGGCGTAGCGGGCCATCAGGGCGCCGGCCCTGGCCGCCGTCTCCGGCGCCGCTCGCAGGCCGGCCTCGAGCCGGGACTCCCAGCTGCGCGCCGCCTCGGCGACCTCGGCCTCCAGATCGTCCAGGTCGGGATCGAGATGCGCGCCGGGCTCGACGCCGATGATGTAGTGGATCCGCGCCAGCGGCGCGTCGGAAAAGCTTGGATAGCTGGCCGAGACGTGGCCGCCGTAGGCCGTGGCCAGCATGGCGCCGATGCGGCTGGGCAGCCTGGCGTCATAGGATTCGCGCGGCAGGTAGACCAGCAGGGAGATGAAGCGGTCGAACGGGTCGCCGCGGGCGAACAGCTTCACCCGCGGCCGGTCGTTCAGGTGCAGGACGCCGAGGGCGATGGGCAGCAGCTCCCGCTCCGAGATCTGGAAGAGTTCGTCGCGGGGGAAGTTCTCCAGGATGTTGTGCAGCCGCCGGTCGGAGTGGCCGCCGGCCACCCGGCCGGAATTGGCCAGCACGAACTCGACCTTGCGCCGCACCAGCGGGATTTCGTGCACCGGATCGTCATAGGCCTCGGCGGCGAACAGGCCGACGAAGCGGATCTCGCCGGAGGGGCGGCCGTCCGCCCCGTACCGGCGCACGCCGACATAGTCCATGTAGCCGCGGCGGTGGATGCGCGAGCGCAGGTTGGACTTGCCGACGGTCAGCGGCGTGTCGCTGCCCAGGTGCCGGTGCAGCTGGGCGCTGAGCACGGCCGGCTCGCTGGAGCGGCGCAGCACCGCGCGGGCCTGGTCGCGCAGCACGCCAAGGCTGCCCTCGGGCTGGTAGAGCGGCTCTTCCGCCGCATAGCCGCCGTCGGGCGTGCGCGGGTATTCGTAGACCCGCGCGCCGAGGAAGATGAAGTGCTGGTCGCGCATCCAGCGCAGGAAGTCCTGGTATTCCTTGAGCTGCCCGGGCGGCAGGTCGGCGGCGCGGGCGTCCAGCTGGGCGATGGCGCGGTCGGTCATGGCCCGCATGGCGTCATAGTCGCCGACCGCCAGCCGGACATCGGCCAGGGTCTGCTCCAGGCCGGCGGCGAGGGCCTCGGCCTGGTCCTCGCCGAGCGGATCCAGAAAGACCTGGATCATCGACTCACGCGCCGTCTCGCCCGTCGGCGTCCTCGCGCCGCCGGCGTCGCGGGCGACGTCGATCACGGCGTGGAACATGGCCTGGATCGGGATGCGCCGCTCGGTGATCTCGCCCATGACGCTGTCGACCAGGAAGGGCGAGTCGGCCTGGACGATGTCCAGCCGGTCGCTGAGGCCCAGGCGGACGATGCGGATGGCCGGGCCGGCGCCCCGCTGCTCGGCGAGGCGCCAGAGGTCGGCGAGGCTGGCGCCCAGGCGGGCGGCGTCCAGCTCGGGCGCCTCGCCGGCGACGTAGTCCTCGGCCATCTGGATGACGAAGGCGGTCTCGGCGGGACCCAGCGCGTCGACGGCCAGGGCGTCGGCGAAGGCGCCGGTCAGGGTCTGGTCGAGCGGTTGCGGAGCCGGAGGGCTGGCGGAAGGGCGGGTCGCGCGCCTGTCGGTCATGGGCGCGAGCTTAGCGGCGGTTTGCCGCGGATCAATCGCATGTGGGGCCGACGATCCAGATTCACGGGCGGGGACGGCTCAAAGCCCCTTCCCCCTCGCGGGGAAGGGGTTGGGGATGGGGGCGCCAAACGGCAGGCTCGGCGCTGCTCCCCCACCCCTGGCCCCTCCCCGCAAGGGGGAGGGGAATGGGGTAGCGGGCCGGCAAAGGGGGGATAAGGGAGGGAGCCCCCAGAAAAAGCGAACGCCGCCGGAGGAAAGTCCATCCGGCGGCGCGGCTCTCGTCGCGGGGGGGAACGACGAGATGGCCTTCGCTTTGAAGGGCGTCGATCGCTTGACCTGGCGCCCCGGTCCGAGAGAGGGGAAGCTCCGGACAGCACCGAGATAGGTATTCCACGCGGCTTCGCCACCCTGTGGGCGATGATATTTTGTTACGAATGCGTAACCGCCGCGACCGGACTGGCCGGGGGCGCTTCAAGGTGGGCCGGCGGCGGCGCCGTCCGGCCGCTGCCCAGGGGCTCGCCGTCGCTGGAGAGCAGCACCGCGATCCAGTGGGTGCCGGCGAACTGGGCCAGCACCACCATCATCACCACCGTCAGCGGCGTCGACAATATCATCCCGGGCACGCCCCAGACCACGCCCCAGAAGGCGAGCGCCAGCAGCACCACCACCGGGTCGATATTCAGGCTCTTGCCCTGCATGCGCGGGTAGACGATCGACCCGACCACGAAGCCGATGGTCTGCAGCGCCACCACCATCACCACCGTGCGCCACCACTCGTCGAACTGCACCAGGGCGAACAGGGTCGGCGCGGCCACCCCGACCAGGCCGCCGATGATCGGGATGTAGCCGACGATGAAGATCAGGAAGGCCCAGAACAGCGCGTTGTTCAGGCCCAGCGCCGCCATCACCGCCCAGGAGCCGAGGCCGATGATGGCGCAGGCCACCGTCTGAACCCACAGATAGCCCTCGATGCCGTTGCGGATGCGCAGGAAGACCACGGCGGCGTTGTGCCGTTCGCCCGGGTGGCGGAACAGGCTGACCATCTTGCGCTCGAAGCCCTGCCGCGAGGCCAGCAGGAAGCCCAGATAGATCATCACCAGGAAGGTCGAGGAGGCGAAGCCCTCCACCGCCTGGGCGATGCTGCCGACATAGGCGGCCGGATTGAGCTGCTGGATCAGCTGGGCGACGGTGGGCGGCACCGCCAGGCCGAAGACGCTGGCCAGCCGCGCGATCATGCCGTCCAGTTTCGGCTCGTAGCTGTAAAGGGCGCCGATGAAGCCGCCGGCGTTGGAGGCGACCACGAAGGCGGCGAGGCAGAACAGCACCACCGAAATGACGATGGCCAGCGGCATGGCGGCGATGGCCGGAAACCTCAGCCGCCGCCGGAGCACGCGGGCGAAGGAATCGATCATGATCATCAGGAACAGCGCCAGGGCCAGCGGCGTCAGGATGCCGCTCAGCCAGTAGATCGCCGCGCCGGCGACCACCACGGCGATCACCACCAGCGCGTTGCGCGCCGTTGCGGCCACGGGGGCCACCTGCTCCTGCTCGGCCATGGTTGGCGAGGCTCCGACTTGGAGAGGGATTCTCCCGGCCGCCGGCCGCTGCGTCAATGGCGGATGCGGGGAGTCGATTTTTGGCGACCCGCACGGGAAAGCCGCCCATGCTGGATGCGCGCGGCGACTCAGGCGCCGCCGGGGAGCTGTCTCATGAAGCTGGTCTACAATCTGATCGCCGCCATCGCCATCGTGCTGGGCTGCATCTGGATCCTGCAGGGGCTGAACGTCCTGCCCGGCAGCTTCATGTCCGGCCATGTCCAGTGGACCGGCTGGGGCGCGGTGCTGCTGGCGATCGGCTTCTTCCTGGTCGTCTGGACCAACTTCCGGAAGACGAAGGGTTGAGGCGGGACGCAGCTCAGGCCGCTCCCTTTTCCGTCATGGCCCGGCTTGTCCGGGCCACCCATGATCACCGTCTTTGATCAGCGCGTATGGGTCCCCCGCATTCCGCTGCGCTCCAGCGGGGGATGACGGGTTTTAGTGAGCTGGCGCCTCCGTCGGCGCGTTGAGGCCGCCGCCGAGGGCGGCGTAGAGGGTGACCAGGTTGGTGGACTTGGCCAGCTGGGCGGCGACCAGGGTCTGCTGCGCCGCGTAGAGGCTGCGCTGGGCGATCAGCACGTTCAGATAGGTGTCGCTGCCCTGGTTGTAGCGCGCGGTCGATATCTTGAGCGCCGTGGCCGAGGCGTCGGTCAGGGCCTGCTGGGCCGCCAGCTGCTCGTCGATGGTGCCGCGCTGGGCCAGGGCGTCGGCCACCTCGCGAAAGGCGGTCTGGATGGCCTTCTCGTAGGTCGCCACCTCGAGATCGCGCTGGGCCTTGGCCAGGTTCAGGTTGCCGCGGTTGGCGCCGGCGTCGAAAATGGTCTGGGTGATCGTCGGGGCGAAGCTCCAGGCCGACGAGGCGCCGCGAAACAGGGCCGAGAGCGCCACGCTGGTGAGACCGCCCTGGCCGGTCAGCGAGATGTCGGGGAAGAAGTTGGCCCGCGCCGCGCCGATATCGGCGTTGGCGGCCCTCAGCTGATCCTCGGCCTGCAGCACGTCCGGCCGCTGCAGCAGCACGGTGGAGTCCACCGCCGCCGGCAGCCGGTCAAGCACCACCACCCGCTGGACGACATTGTCCGGCAGCTCGTCGGCGGCCACGGGCGATCCGACCGCCAGGTCGAGGGCGTTGCGGTCCTGGGCCACCTGGGTGGTCAGGCGGGCGACGTCGAACCTGGCCTGCTGCACCACGGTCTCGGCCTGGCTGACGTCCAGCTGGTTGTCGACGCCGATGGCGAAGCGATGCTGGGTGACCGTCAGGCTGTCGGTCCCGCTCTTCAGGGTGTCCTCGGCGATCTTCAGCAGCGCCCGGTCGGCGCCGACGGCCAGGTAGTCGGACGCCACCTCGGAGACGACGGTGATCTGGGCGGCGTCGCGGGCCTGGCGGCTGGCGAAATACTGGATCTGCGCCGCCTTGGTCAGGTTGCGGATCTTGCCGAACAGGTCGAGCTGCCAGGCGCTGACGTTTGCGGTGAGGCTGTAGAGCTGCAGCGTGGTCTCGCCGCGGGCCCTGGGGTTCTCGGTGAGGACGCTGGTCGGTTCCTGGCCGTACTGGCCCGAAGCCTGGGCGTTGACGGTCGGGAACAGGGCGGCGCGCTGGACGGTGTACTGCGCCCGGGCGGCGGCGATGTTGGCGACCGCCTCGCGCAGGTCGCGGTTGCTGGCCAGGGCCTGGCCGATCACCGCCTTCAGCCTGGGGTCGGAGAAGAAGTCCTGCCAGCCGACCACCGGCTGGGAGCCGATCACCGGGGCCGCGTAGGCCGGGCCGGTGGGGAAGGTCGCCGGCGTCGGCTCGGGCGGGCGATGATAGGCCGGCGCGAGGTCGATGCAGCCGGCCAGCAGGGCGGCGGCGAGGGCGAGCGAGGTCGAGAGCAGGCGGCGCACGCTCAGGCCTCCTTGGGCGCGGCCGAGAGCGGCGCGGGCGCCGGGGCCGGGGATGGCGGCGGCGGAGGAGGAGGAGCCGGCGGCGGCGGTGGCGGCGGCGCGGCTGGGGGCGGCGTGTCGGCGGCGGCGGCGACCGGCGCGGCGTCCTGGCGGAACAGCCGCTTCACCACCAGGAAGAAGACCGGCACGAAGAAGATGGCCAGCACGGTCGCCGACAGCATGCCGCCGACCACGCCGCGGCCGATGGCGTTCTGGCCGCCGGAGCCGGCGCCGTGGGCGATGGCCAGCGGCATCACCCCGAAGATGAAGGCGAAGGAGGTCATCAGGATCGGCCGCAGACGCAGCTTGGCGGCCGCCAGCGCCGCGTCGGCCGCGTTCATCCCCATCTTCATCCGCTCCTCGGCGAATTCGACGATCAGGATGGCGTTCTTGGCCGAGACCCCGATGGTGGTGATCAGCCCGACCTGGAAATAGATGTCGTTCTGCAGCCCGGTGAGGCGGGCGGACAGCACCGCGCCGATCACCCCGAGCGGCACCACCAGCATGACCGCGATCGGCACCGACCAGCTCTCGTAGAGCGCCGCCAGGGCGAGGAAGACGATCAGCAGCGATATCGCGTAGAGCCCGCCGGCCTGGCCGCCGGAGGCCTTCTCCTCATAGGACAGGCCGGTCCATTCGTAGCCGATGCCCGGCGGCAGCTTCTTGGCCAGCGCCTCCATCCGCGCCATGGCCGTGCCGGTGCTTTCGCCGGGGGCGGGCGAGCCCTGGATCTCCATGGCCGGCTCGCCGTTGTAGCGCTCCAGCCGCGTCGGCCCGTGGGTCCATTCGGTGGAGGCGAAGGCCGACAGCGGCGCCATGGTCCCCGACGAGCCGCGCACATAGAGGTTGCTCAGGTCTTCCGGACTGGTGCGGAACGGCGCGTCCGCCTGGATGAACACCTTCTTGACCCGGCCGCGGTCGATGAACTGGTTGACGAAGGCGCCGCCGAAGGCGGTGGAGACGGTGGCGTTGATGTCAGCCTGGGACAGGCCGAAGGACCCGGCCCTGGCATGGTCGACATTCACCTTCAGCAGCGGCACGTCGTCCAGGCCGTTGGGGCGCACCTGCGCCAGGCCCGTGTCGTTCTTGGCCATGCCCAGCAGCTGGTTGCGCGCCGCCAGCAGCTTGTCATGGCCGACATTGCCGATGTCCTTCAGCTCGAAGTCGAAGCCGGTGGCGTTGCCCAGCTCGAAGGCCGCCGGCGGCGCGAAGGCGATGACCTGGCCCTCGCTGACCTGGGGCGCCAGCTGGGTGAACACCCGCTGCGCCACGGCCTGGACGCTGTTCTTCTTGCCCGGCCGCTGCGACCAGTCCTTCAGCGTCGCGAAGCCCAGGCCGGTGTTCTGGCTGACGCCGACGAAGCCGAAGCCGGCGGCGGTGAACAGGCCCGCCACGTCGGCCTTCTCGTCGACCAGGTAGTGGTGGCGCACCTTGGCCATCACCGCCTCGGTCTGCTCGGCGGTGGCGCCGGTGGGCATGTTGACCTGGGTGAACAGGAAGCCCTGGTCCTCGTCCGGCAGGAAGCCGCCGGGCAGGCTGAGGAACAGCAGCACCATGCCGCCGACCACCAGGCCGTAGACCACGAAGGTGCGGCCCCAGCGGCGGTTGGCCCGCTCGACGCCATGGCCGTAGCGGTCGACGCCGCGGGCGAAGTTGCGGTTGAACCAGCCGGTGAAGCCCTTTTCCCGGCCGCCCTCGGCGCTGGCGGGCCTGAGGATCAGGGCGCAGAGCGACGGGGTGAGGATCAGCGCCACCAGCACGGAAAGGACCATCGAGGAGACGATGGTGATCGAGAACTGCCGGTAGATGACCCCGGCCGAGCCGCCGAAGAAGGCCATGGGCAGGAAGACCGCCGACAGCACCGTGCCGATGCCGACCAGGGCGCCGGTGATCTCGTCCATCGACTTGCGGGCCGCCTCCTTGGGCGAAAGGCCCTCGGTGTGGATCAGCCGCTCGACGTTCTCGACCACCACGATGGCGTCGTCGACCAGCAGGCCGACGGCCAGCACCATGCCGAACAGGGTCAGGGTGTTGATGGTGAAGCCGGCGGCGTAGAGCACGGCGAAGGCGCCCAGCATCACCACCGGCACGGCGATGGTCGGGATCAGCGTCGCGCGCCAGTCCTGCAGGAAGATCAGCATCACCACGAAGACCAGGACGACGGCCTCGATCAGGGTGATGACCACGTCGCGGATCGACAGGCTGATGAAGGGCGAGGTGTCGATCGGATAGACCACCTTGATGTCGGGCGGGAAGTTCGCCGACAGCTCCTTCATCCTGGCCTTGACCGCGCTGATGGTGGCCAGGGCGTTGGCCCCCGGCGCCAGCTTGATGGCCAGGCCGGTGGCCGGGTGGCCGTTGTAGCGGGAGATATAGGCTTCGGTTTCGGCGCCGATCTGGACCCGGGCGACGTCGCCGAGGCGGACGATCGAGCCGTCGGGATTGGCGCGCAGGATGATCTGGCGGAACTGGTCGGCGGTCTGCAGCCGCGACTGCACGTTGACGATGACGTTCAGCCGCTGGCCGCTGACGGTCGGCAGGCCGCCGATCTGGCCGGCCGAGACCTGGTCGTTCTGCGCCGTCACCGCGCTGGTGATGTCGCCGACGGTGATCTGCAGGTTGGCCATCTTGATCGGGTCGAGCCAGATGCGCATGGCGTATTGCGACCCGAAGAACTGGGTGTCGCCGACGCCGTTGATGCGGCTCAGCGGTTCCTCGATCTGCGAGGCGATATAGTCGCCGAGGTCGTCCTGGTTGTGGCTGCCGTCGACGGATTCCAGCGCCACGATCAGCGCGAAGTTGCGCGCCGACTTGGTCACCGTCAGCCCCTGCAGCTGCACCTCCAGCGGCAGGAGGGCGATCGCCGACTGCAGCTTGTTCTGCACCTGCACCTGGGCGGTGTCGGGATTGGTGCCCTGGGCGAAGGTCATGGTGACCACCGCCGACCCCGACGAATCGCTGGTCGACGAGAAATAGATCAGGTGATCGAGCCCCTTCATCTGCTGCTCGATGACCTGGGTGGTGGTGTTCTCCAGGGTCTGGGCGTCGGCGCCGGGGAAGACCGCGCTGACCGAGATCTGCGGCGGCGCCAGCGGCGGGAACTGCGAGATCGCCAGCTGGCGGATGGCCAGGATCCCGGCCAGCGCCATCACCATCGCGATGACGATCGCGAAAATGGGCCGGTCGATGAAGAAACGCGACATGCCGCTCCTAGCCCCCGGCCGCGACCGGGTGGGCGTCGACCTTGGCGCCCGGCTGCAGATAGAGCATGCCCTCGACGATCAGCTTGTCGCCGGGTTTCAGCCCGCTGGTGACGATCCATTTGTCGCCGACCGCCTGGGCGATCTGCACGACCCTTTGCTGCACAACGTCGCCGGGGCCGACCACCAGGGCGGTCGCCTCGCCGCGCTCGTCATGGGTGACGCCGGCCTGGGGCGCCAGGAGGCCCTGGGGCCGCACCCCCTCGATCACCCGGGCGCGGACATAGAGGCCGGGCAGCAGGACGCCGCTCGGATTGGGGAAGGTCGCCCGCAGCAGCACCGCCCCGGTGGTCGGGTCCACCGTGACGTCGGCGAAGCGCAGTTCGCCCAGGATCGGATAGACCGCGCCGTTGGGCAGCAGCAGCTGCACCTGGGCGCTGTCCGGCGGCGGCTGGGTGACGTCGCCGCCGTTCATCGCCGCGCGCAGGCTCAACAGGTCGGAGGCCGACTGGGTGATGTCGACATAGACCTGGTCGATCCGCTGGATGGTGGCCAGCGGGTTGGCCTGGCCGGTCTGTACCAGGGCGCCCGGGGTGAACAGCGAGCGGCCGATGCGGCCGGAGATCGGCGCGCGGATGCGGGTGAAGCCGAGATTGACCTGGGCGGCCATCAGCGCGCCGCGCTGGGCGATCACCGTCGCCTTGGCCTGATCGGCCGCGGCGACGGCGTTGTCGGCGTCCTGCCTGGAGACCCCGTTGATCGCCACCAGCTGGTGGAAGCGGTCGGCCTGGGCCGCGGTCGAGCGGATATTGGCCTGCGCCTGCGCCAGCTGGCCCTGGGCGTTCAGCACGGCGGCGCGGTAGGGCGAATCCTCGATGACGTAGAGGACCTGGCCGGCCTTGACCAGCGAGCCCTCGACGAAGTTGCGCTGGCGCACGACGCCGTTGATCTGCGGCCGGACGTCGGAGGATTCCAGCGCCGAGACCCGGCCGGGCAGCTCGGTGGTCAGGGTCACCGGCTGGGTCCGCAGCACCACATAGCCGACGTGGGGCGTCGGCGGCGGCGGCGCAGGCGGCTTGCCGCAGGCGGCCAGGGCGAGGCCGCCGGCGATGCAAAGGGCCGCGACTGTGAAAACCCTCATCCCGGACGCCCCGCTCGCTACAAGCCGTACAGATAGGTTCTGCTGCACTGCACACCAACCCGGGGGGATCAGCAATAATTGTCCAAAAGCGCGATCTTTGCTCCGCCGGGAGCCTGCGCGCCAACCCCTAAGCCGTCATCCCCCGCTGGAGCGGCTTTAGCCGCGGAATGCGGGGGACCCATGAACACCTGATCCACCACGGTGATCATGGGTGGCCCGAACAAGTCGGGCCATGACGGAAAAAAGAACCCCCGGCAGCGCCCCTATTGCGACAGCAGCACCGGCACCGGCATCTTGGTCAGCAGGGTGCGGGTGGCGTTGCCGAACAGGATTTCCCGCAGGTGCGCCGGGTTGCGGGCGCCGACGACCAGCAGGTCGGCGCCGGTCCGCCGGGCGCGGTCGAGGATCACCTCGGCGATCGGCCGCCCGCCCGAGTTCGTCTCCTCCACCTGCACCCGCGCGCCGTGACGGGCCAGGTGCTCGGCGATGTCGCAGCCGGCGGCCTCGCTCAGCCCCATGAACCCGGCCGGATCGACGATCAGCGCCGTCACCGCGCTCGCCGCCACCAGAAAGCTCATCGCCCCGGAAATCGCCCGCCGGGCCTCCGGACTGCCGTTCCAGCCGATCATGACGTTCTCGCCGATGGCCCCGCCCTGCCAGTCGTTCGGCACGATCAGCACCGGCACGCCCGAGGCGACCAGGATCTTTTCGGCCGAGATCTCGTCCGGCAGGCCGCTGGGCTCCGGATGGCCGATGACCAGAAGATCGGAATGCAGCGAATTGATGATCGCCATCTGGGCCGGATTGCCGCGGTCGATCTTGCGGAACTCCGCCGAGACGTTCAGCCGCCGGCACAGGCTCTGGAAATGCGCGCAGACCTCGTCGGCCGCGCATTCGCAGGCGTTCTCCACCTTGCGCTCGTGGGCGATGACGCCGGCGATGGCCTTTTCGCTGCGGGCGTAGGCCATGGAGGGGTGGGTCTTGGCGTTGTTGTAGACCACGTAGGCGCCGACCAGATGGGCGCCCCAGCGCTGGGCGAAGGCCGCCGCGTGCGCCGCGCGCCGCTCCCCCGACGGACTGGCGTCAAGGAAGACGGTGATCGCCTTCGGATCAAATCCCATCGCGTTCCACCCTGATAGCGACTGCCCTGGCGAGAAACGCCCAGACGCCGCGACCTGTTATTGGGTGGAGTGTGCGCTAAAACCGAACGGCCGTGTAGCCAATATTTCGTGTTCCCAGGTCATCGGGGCCGACTGCCGCAAAAGCCGGCAGCTGAGGAACAACGTTCGGCGCTCAATCTCTCATCACATCCTTCCTCGTCATGGCCCGACTTGTTCGGGCCACCCATGATCACCGTCTCTGACCCGTGTGTATGGATCCCCCGCATTCCGCCTTCGGCTCCAGCGGGGGATGACGGTTGAGGTAGTGGCGGCTCAGGAAACCGCTGCCGCCGCCATCTGCGCCGGGTCGTAAAAGAACACCTCCTCGGCGATCTCGGCCCCGCGCCAGGTCTGCCAGGCGATCTCCTCCATCACCCGGCGCGCGCCGTCGGCGGTCTGGAATTCGAAGCGCCAGTGGATGGCGACCTGGTCGCCGCTGATCGCCGGCTCGGCCATGCGGCGGGCGATGATGGTCGGGAACTGCGCCATCACCATCCGCTCGTGCGCCACCAGGGCCTCGCGCCCGACGCGCGGCTGGCTGAGGGTGTTCTCCCGCATGGAGGCGTCCGGCGCATAGAAGCGCTCGATGGCGCCGTCGTAGTCGCCGGCCTCTACGGCGGCCATGAAGGCTTCGACTCTCTTGGCGTCAGGCATCTCGATCTCTCCCTGCGGCAGGTTTTCCGACTATCGGTCGGTTAGTTACCGACTGGCGGTCGGCAAGTCAATTGCCGTTCGACGCCGCGTTTGCTACCAGGGCGCCCATGGCAAGGCAGGCCGAACGCCGCGAAGCGACCAGGGGGGCGATCCTCGCCGCGGCCGGCGAGCTGTTCGGCCGCCAGGGCTTCGCGGGCGCCAGCGTCGACCAGATCGCCCAGGCCGCCGGGTTGGCCAAGGGCGCGGTCTACCATCACTTCGCCACCAAGGAGGCGCTGTTCGAGGCGGTGTTCCGCCAGGCCTCCCAGGGTCTCGCCGCCCGCCTGGCCAGCCAGGCCGGCGCCGCCGGCGGCGACGTGCTGACGGCGATGGCCGCCAGCTTCCGCGCCTATTTCGCCGCCTGCGCCGAGGGGCCGACCGGCCGCATCATCCTCAAGGACGGCCCGGCGGTGCTGGGCTGGGCGCGCTGGCGCGAGATCGATTCCGAGCATTTCGGCGGCGGCCTCGCCTGGGCGCTGAAGGCGGCGATGGCCGCCGGCCTGATCGAGACCCAGCCGGTCGAGCCGCTGGCGGGCCTGTTGCTCGGCGCCGCCAACGAGGCGGCCGTCGCCTGCCACGCCGCGGCCGACCCGGCCGCCGTCGGCGGCGACTACGCCCGCGCCTTCGAGCGGCTGCTGGAAGGGCTGAGGACGCGACCTTAGGAGGAGGCCAGACCCATGGCGACCTACACCGCCGACATCGAATGGACCCTGCAGCCCGGCGAGGACTTCGCCAGGGGCCGCTACAGCCGCGGCCATACGCTTCGCTTCGACGGCGGCGTCACGGTGCCGGCCTCGGCCTCGCCGCACGTGGTCGGCAAATGGGCGGTCGAGGCGGCGGTCGACCCGGAGGAGATGCTGGTCGCCGCCCTTTCCAACTGTCACATGCTGAGCTTCCTGCACGTCGCCCGCCTGGCCGGCTTCACCATGGCCGCCTACCGCGACCACGCCGAGGGCGCGATGGCGGAGATCGCCCCGGGCCGGATGGCGGTGACCAAGGTTGTGCTGCGCCCGCGGATCGAATGGACCGGCGCCGCGCCCGACCAGCCGACCCTCGAGCGCCTGCACCACGAGGCGCACGAGACCTGCTACATCGCCAACTCGGTGAAGACCGAGGTGACGGTGGCGTCCGATTGATCGCCGCCCACGTTCCCCACGGGCGCGCGGCCGCGGCCGGCGGCCCTTGCTGGGCGGCGCGGCGATGGCATTGTCCAGACGAAAGGATGGCTAGCGTCGTTCGTTGTTGTTGTTGTGATGGTTGCCGCCAGCCATCCTTGCGTCTGGACAATCGGTGTTCGCAGAGTCCTCGTCACTCACGAGATCGAGGGCGTCGAGGACGATGAACGCCCGGCGCGGCGCCTGGCGCGCATCCAGCCAGATGCACTTCGCGAAGGGCTGGTCGACTCCGTGGTTGATCCGCTCGGCGGTCATGACCGCGCCGCCCGACTTCAACCGCACGACATCGCCTGGCCGCGCCTTCCACGCCTGGCCGGCCATCAGAGCAACCCCACCGGCGCCGCCGAACCGCGCGCTGCAGACGCGCTGTTCGGGCGGATCGATCGACCGAGGGTGTGACGGCTGAACATGCGGAGAGTTAAGCACGCGACGGAGGGGTGTCAGGGATTGCCTGAACGCAGGGTGGTCACCTGACCTCGCCGGCGATGGCGGCGACGCCGTCGGCGGCGCAGGCCTCATCCCGGTCGCCGACGGGGGAGCCGCCGACGCCAAGGCCGCCAACGATCTCCGAACCATGCTGGATGGCGACGCCGCCGCGTTGGCGAAGATATTCGGCAGATCCGCCAGCTCCGGCCCGGCGCCGTTGGGCGGCTTCTGGATTAGCGCGACGATTGGCTGGTCCGCGTCAGGCCGAAGACCGGCCCATGGAGACAATCGTGTAGGCTTTGCGGTAAGCCGAATCCTTGGTGTGGACCGTTGCGTGGTCGCCCCGCAGCTGGACGATGACCAGACCGGCAGATCGACGACGAGGCGCTGACGTCCCAACCGTGCGCGCCGCGGGACGGCACCGCCGTCTCCGCGGCCTTCAGCGCCACTTCATGGGCAGGTCGGCGGACGACAAGAGGGAGATAAACCGCCTTTGGCGCATGAGGGGCTTCTTGGGGGACAGAGTGGAGGCCTACCGCGGAGTGAGGTCAACCAGTGTCCGACGACACCTACGACCAGGTTGCTTGGGCACCGATTGGCGCTCAAGCAAAAGGTCCGCGGTGCTTTCTGGCTATTGAATGGAGTCTATCGATGGACTCTTGAAGCCACTACGGACACTCAGGCGATAGGCTGTGCACGGATCAGCCGCCCCAACTCCTTTAGCGCAGCGTCAATCTCTTCCTGCCGTGCCTTTATTCCCGCCAGAATTTCTGACGGCGTGCGCGTATCCGGCGCCACCTTCCGGTTCGGGTTGACCGCCTTCAGATCATAGTTCCTGGCTTCGATCTCCGCACGAGTGACCGTCCAGCTGCGTTCACTGGGCACCCGTTCGGGCAACAGCCCGAAGAAATCGTCGAAGCGGTCCAGTGTGAGGGGCGTCTTTTTGCCGACTTTGATGTCGGACAGGTCATAGTACCAGACCCTTTCGGTTCGCTTGCCCTTGATGAAAAACAATAGGTAAGTGAATACATCCGCGTCAACATTTACAAATGTTCTATTTGGTAACACAACGATCGCGTTTAACGCGCAACTATCGAGAAGTTGCCTACGTGTCTTCACGAAAGCTTCATCATTTGTCCTGAACAGCACGCCTTCGTCCAAGACAATTCCGCAGCGACCGCCATTCTTTAGGCTTGAGATGATGTGTTGAGAAAAAGGATCTGCGTTGAAGTCGTTCGATAGGCGAAGGCGGACTGCGCCTCCTTGCCCTCCTTGCCTCCGAAGGGCGGATTGGTCAGCACCACGTCGAACTGCTCAGGCGCGCCGGCCCACAGGCCGCCATAGACCTCGCCACCCGTGAGGGTGTTGCCATGCCAGATGTGCGGTCGGTCGATCCCGTGAAGCACTAGGTTGGCCAGGGCGATGGGATAGACTAGATTCTCCTTCTCACGCCCATACAGGGTCCGAGTACCAAGCGCCTCTAGCTGATCGACCCCGGCGTTGTCGCCCAGCCTGCTTGTGACATGGGTGAAGGCTTCGGCCAGGAAGCCGCCGGTGCCGCAACAGGGATCGTAGACCGTTTGGCCCGGCTGGGGGTCGACCGCCCGCACCACAGCTCGGATGATCTCTCGAGGTGTGAAGAACTGGCCCCCGTCGTTGCCCTTGTCCCCCATCTTTAGCAGCAAGCCCTCATAGACTTGGCTCAGCGGAAACATATGCTGGTCGTCGACAACATGAAGGTTCAGAGCGTCGACCTTGTCCAGCACGTCCAACACATTCTTGTCGGTGTCGATGCGTGTCTTCTCGACGCCCGACAGCGCCTCGCCGATTACCTTCTGACGTGCCGTGGCGTTGGGGTTCTGTGCCAGCGACTTGAGATGCGGGATCAGCTCGCCATCAATGAAGGCCTTCACGGCCCCTAGTTTGCCATTCTCCAGTTCGTTGCGCTTGGCTCCCCCGGGTGCGGCCCAGTCGCTCCAGCGCCAGGGCGCGATGAGGGACCGCGTGTAGCTCGCGCCGACGGCATCAGCCGCCTCCTCGTCCGCCTGCTCCTTCTCGTCGAGCACGCGCAGGAACAGGATCCACGTCAGCTCGGGCACATACTGCAAGGCTCCGGCGCAATTGGAGCGACGCAGCACATCACAGACACGCCTAACTGATGAATTAAGCTCGGAGAGGGCTCGCGTCATATCAAGGCCGGAATTGAATCGAAGAGCTTATCTCTATGAAGCTCAAGATCTGCTTTCTGTCGATCAAAAGCAGCCTGTATAGAGGTTATTATCGACAGAGTTTCTTGGACATAGTGTCCGGAGCGCCTTTGCTCGTCGATATCTGGAATTGATACTTCCATCTGGCCGAGCGTTGTCATTTTTAGACGTTGTCGGACGGCGCCGCGAGTCTCCTGGCTGATGAAATCGATGCCCGCGGATGATTTCATCCATGCAAAAAAATAATAAGGATCTAGGACAGTTTCGTCTGTTTTGAAAACAACGTAATCTGGACTTATTATCCCCGGCTCGTCTTGAGGCCGCAATATCCCGATTGACCCAAGCAATACGCGCATTGGATTATAGACGATAGTGCCGGCATCCACGAGTTTGTAGCGGCTGGGGGTTTTGCCAATGGGCTCCTTTGGGGCGCCGATCCCTGACCGCGTGACTCCGAGTAAACGATAGTTTGCCCACTCGGGGCCAACGCCTTTCTTGACTTCGCGTAGCGCGGTTTTAAGTTTCATTTGGTGCTCATGCTGCGAAGACGCGGCGCTTAGCTTCCCATAGCAACGCGCGGGGTTCGCCTGCCGTCTTGAGCGCCTCAAGCCCACCCGCGGCGATCACGGCGGGTACACGGAAGATCTGACCGCTCTCCAGCGCCTCAGTTCCACCAGTACGGAATTGGCCGACCACGGCGTGGAGCACCCCGCGGGTGCGCGTCGGCAGGCCGTCCAGCCACTCGCGCGCCTTCCATTCAAATGCTTCAGCCCGCGCCGCTCTGCTGCGGGGGTCCAGGCCATAGGCCGCTGCCCCCAGGACGTCGAAGAGGTCATACGCGTCCAGCCCCTGAACGATCCTGAGCGTCCTCGCGTTCGATTCCGGCAGGGCAGCCAGGATGGCCCGACGTTCGTCAGGTTCGATCCAGCGCTTGCGAAATCCGTCGAGGCTGGGCTCCACCGATGCCAACCGCTCGGCTAGGCGAGCGCGGTATTCCTCGACCGAGATCGCCCTGTCCACACCGTCATCGCCCCGGTCCAGCACATAGCACCCCGCCCCGACGATGCGCACCGACACCCCATCGGCTTGCAGCGTCTGGCTGCCATCGCCGGTATCTCCCTCGCCAGTCCCGTTGTCGCTGCCCGATTCGGCCGTCGGCTCCGTCGTCGTCCGAGCCGTCGAAAGAAAGCCGACGCCGAACAGTCGAGAGGCGTCGGTATAGTCATAGACCCGAAACATCAGCTTGCCTGGCGTTAGTCGAGTGCCGCGACCGACCATCTGGTAGAAGCTGATTGGCGAGGTGACGTATTTGAAAAAGACGATGTTCCTGACTTCTGGCACATCGACACCCGTCGAAAGCAAGTCAACCGTCGTCGCCACGAAGAAAGACGCTGGAGATCCTTTAAAGTCGGCAATCAGAGCCGATCCATCCGACGCCGCCGTGCATTTGAACGCGTAGGGATCAGCGCGCGCGCCAGTGGAACGGCCCGTCTCGCTGCACCATTGTGCGTAGAGCTGATTCATTGCCATCGCCACGTCGTCGGCGTGCTTGTCCCGCACGCAGAAGACGATGGTCTTCTGTTCCGGCCCGCCGGTCTTCAGCAGGTGATCAAACAGGTCGCGGCACATGGTGCGCGTCCGTTCCGGAATGACGATTTCAGCCTCAAAGTCACGGGCGTCGTAGTGCGCCCCCTCCTCGGCCACCTCGGCCCGTCCAGTGCGTGCATCAGTTAACGGGCCGAGGTCGGTCGCGTTCAGCCCCGTTTCGCGCTCGTTGGAAGTGTGGGTCTGCAGGAAGATGTCCCGTCTGACAATCTCGCAAACTGCCAGATACCCATCCTCCACCGCCTGGGCGATATCATAGACGTAAACCGGTTCGCCAAAGTAAGCGACATTGTCCGCCGTGATCTTAGCGTCGGCCTCCGCGCCCGCCTCGCCGGCCACGTTGTCGGGCAGGTCCAGGGTGCGCGGAGTCGCCGTCAGACCGATCTGAATGGCGTCACTGTTGCGGGTCAACACTTCTGACCACGCGCCCCAGGCTGACCGGTGGCATTCGTCGATGACGATCGCGTCGAAATAGTTCCCTGTGTACCAGCGCGTCAGCGCTGATAGCTCCCCGGCCTTCTCGTCGTCGACCCCCAGGCTTTGATAGGTCGCCACATGCAACCGTGCGTTCTTGGCCTCGTTCGCGCCCTGGCCGTCCGAACGAACCGCTGCCACTTCCCCGCCGAATAGGGCCGCAAGCGCCGTTGTCGCTTGGGTCCTAAGCTCGTCGCGGTCGCACACGAACAGCGCCCGCCGCACCAAGCCCGCATCGAACAGCCGCTTAAGCAATTGGGTCGCGATGTAGGTCTTGCCCGCACCTGTCGCGAGCGTAAGCAAGGCCCGGTTCTTGCCCCTGGCTACGGCTTCGAACACCGCTCTGATGGCAGCGTCCTGATAGTACCGCCGCCCGCCCTCACCACCATGATATGGCTGCAACAGCGCTGCCGCTCGCGGATTTTCGAGGTCGACCCCGGTCACCACCTCCCATCGATCCAGAAGTGACTGCGGTGCCGGGAAATCCGCCATCAATGCCGGATCGGTCGTCAGACCCGTGGTGGCGTCGTAACAAACGAACTGATGGCCGTTCGAGGCGAACACGAACGGAACGTTGAATCGCCGGGCATAACCCTTGGCCTGCTCCAGCCCGGCAGTAGGATGCTTTGCTTCGCTTTTGGCCTCAATCAGCGCCAAGGCCACGGGCTGTGTGCCGGGGCGCAGCCGCACACGCATCAGGTAGTCTAGGCGACCTGTTAGGTGCCGGGCACTCTTCCCTTCAAGGACGATCGCACCGGCGGTCTGCTCGCGGAAGATCATATCTTCCGTCCAACCTCGCTCTCGCAAGGCGGGGTCAATGAGCTTTGCCCTTGTATCCGCTTCGTTGAGCAACTGCCTGCCCCTCACGCGTCAGAGTGCTAGACGTTGGCGATCCAACGTGCAAATCGAATCCCCGTGCCAACGGCGCGGGAATTTGGATCACTTGCTATCAAGGGGTGTGGGGTGTCGCTCGTCTCAGGCAAAGCGCGGCCCCGACGGACCGTTCTCCTACTAACTTCTTTGCTGCATTCAATTGGAGCGGGCGATGAGATTCGAACTCACGACCCCAACCTTGGCAAGGTTGTGCTCTACCCCTGAGCTACGCCCGCGCTCCGGCCTGGTCGCCCAGGCCTTGAAGAGGGCGGCTTATGGCAGAGGGCCCCGCGGTTTGCAAGCGGGGTTCAGCGGCGGTGGCGCGGGGAGGCGAGGCGGCGCTTGTTGACGTGCTCGACCGGCTTGAAGTCGGGCTCGCCCGGCGCCTCGCCGCGGAAATAGTAGCGCTGCCAGGCGGCCTTGACCGCTTCCGGCTCGCCCTTGAAGATCCGCTCGTTGAAGTCGGTGCGCTGCTGGGCCCAGGTCTGGTAGCGCTCGCGCATCACCTCGTCGGACTCCAGCGGCCGCTGCACCACCTCGATGGTCTCCAGCAGCTTGTCCTGGGCCAGGGTGATGAAGCAGAAGGGCTCGCCGCGCTCGAAGCGCACCTTGCCCGGGCGGGTGAAGATCCAGTTCATGGTGAAGGGGAAGGGCAGCCAGTCGGTCTCGACCAGGCCGGCCAGGGGCTGGATGCCGTCCTTGACGTGGTTGGGCGGGCCCATGGCCCACATCGACCAGCCGGGCGGGGTGCGAAACAGGTAGCCGGGGTGGAAGGTCAGGACGCCGTGGGAGAAGTGCGACTTGACGAAGTCGTGGAAGTCCGGGTGCGGGGTGTGGGTGGAGAGGGTGATGTCCTGCTGGTGGGTCCCGCCGTTCCATTCGGCGGTGAAGGCCATGGGGCAGAGGATCTCCCAGCCGGTGGAATTGGCCATGGTCAGCGGCAGGCAGCGATAGGCGTGCTTGTCGTCGAAGGCGTCCATCCATTTGCGCTGGGGCCGGCCGGGCACGATGTCCGGCGGGCGGCTGGTGGTGGCGAAGCATTCGAGCTGCTGCATGGGGGGCCTTGAAGGGGTGGTGTCTTGGCGAATGTCCTAGAGCGTTATTCGTCGAAATCGAAGCGTTCGCGGTCAGATTCCTTCTGCTTCGGGAGACCGTTCCAGAATTGAGAGGGCGGCCACGGAAAAGCCCCTTCCCCCTCGCGGGGAAGGGGTTGGGGATGGGGGCGTCAGCGCGAGCCCTGCAAAATGATCGGCCGTCTTTGAGCGGCTGACCGGAGGGGCGGCGTTGCACCCCCACCCCTAACCCCTCCCCGCAAGGGGGAGGGGAACTACGCAGCAGCTTATCGAGGGGAGCAGCGTGCCCTGGCGGCGCCCTTGAGCGGCTGGGGGTGTCTTGGGTAAAGGCTGGGGGATGCCGAGGGCTTCGCCTGACGAGTTGTTCGCGTTTCTGGATCGGGCCGGCGTCGCGCACACGACGCTGGAGCATGTGGCGGTGTTCCATGTCGGCGAGGGCGCCGAGATCAAGGCGCGGCTGGCCGGCGGGCATACCAAGAACCTGTTCCTGAAGGACGCCAAGGGGCGGCTTTGGCTGATCACCGCGCTCGGGGAGACGAAGATCGACCTGAAGCGGCTGCCGGCGCGGATCGGCTCGGCCAAGCTGTCGTTCGGCTCGGCGGCGCTGATGGGCGAGGCGCTGGGGGTCGAGCCGGGCTCGGTGACGCCGTTCGCGCTGATCAACGACGCGGAGCGGCGGGTGACGCTGATCGTCGATGCGGCCCTGATGCTCGCCGACCCGGTGAACTTCCACCCCCTGACCAACACCGCCACCACCCAGGTGTCGCGGGACGGGTTCCTGGCCTTCCTGAAGGCGCTGGAGATCGAGCCGATGGTGGTCGACTTCGGCGAGGGCTGACGCCGCGGGGTTTGGGACAATCCACTCACATTCCCGCGCGAGCGGGGAAGTTGGTTTTGACCGCCAAGGACGCCAAGATCGCCAAGGTGGGTCCATGGCGGCGCCGAGTTTCTCTTCTTGGCGTCCTTGGCGAGCTTGGCGGTCGATTTGGCCATCGCCAAAAAGCCCGCTTCGCGGGAATGAGCGGGGTGGGGGCGTAAAGTCACCGTTGCGGGCGGGGGCGGGGCCGCCCATCTTAGGGGCCTTGCGACAGTAGAGGACGACGAAGAGCCGATCATGCTTGGAGAGACCGCGCCGAACGCCGCCAAGGCGGACCTGATCAAGGAAGGCTCCGACGCCAGCTTCATCGCCGACGTCATCGAGGCCTCGAAGACCCAGCCGGTGATCGTCGACTTCTGGGCCGCCTGGTGCGGCCCGTGCAAACAGCTGACCCCGGCGCTGGAAAAGGCGGTCACGGCGGCCAAGGGCGCGGTGAAGCTGGTCAAGATCGACGTCGACAAGAACCCCGGCTATGCCGGCCAGCTGCGCGTGCAGTCGATCCCCACGGTCTATGCCTTCAAGGACGGCAAGCCGGTGGACGGCTTCATGGGCGCGGTGCCGGAAAGCCAGGTGAAGGACTTCATCGATCGGCTGGGCGGGCCGGCGGGCCCCTCGGACGTCGACCAGCTGCTGGAGCTGGCCAGGGCGGACCTGGAGGCCGGCGACGTCGGCGGCGCCGCCCAGGCCTATGCCGAGGCGCTGCAGGCCGAGCCGGACAATGTGAAGGCGATCGCCGGCCTGGCGCGCTGCTATCTGAGCGGCGGCGACCTGGAGCGGGCCAGGGAGGTCGCCGACATGGCCCCGGCGAACGCCAAGGACGCCGACCTGGCCAGCGTGCGCGCGGCCCTGGCCCTGGCCGCCGAGGCGCCGGACGAGGGCGAGACCCGGGCGCTGGAGGCCAAGGTGGCGGCCGACGCCGGCGACCTGCAGGCGCGGTTCGACCTGGCCAAGGCGCTGGCGGCGCGCGGCCGGATGGGCGAGGCGGCCGACCAGCTGCTGGACATCATCGCCCGCGACCGGGCCTGGAACGACGAGGCGGCGCGCAAGCAGCTGCTGACCATCTTCGAGGCCGCCGGTCCGATGTCCGACGTCGCCAAGGCCGGGCGGCGGCGGCTGTCCTCGATCCTGTTCTCGTAAAAGCGCAAGGGGCCCTGGCGCCGATGGCCCGAACCTATCCTCGCAAGGCGGCGGACCTGCCGGCGGTGATCCCGGTGTTTCCGCTGGACGCGGCGCTGCTGCTGCCGCACGGCGAGCTGCCGCTGAACATCTTCGAGCCGCGCTACCTGAACATGGTCGACGACGCCCTGGCCGGCGAGCGGCTGATCGGCATGGTGCAGACCCGCTCGGGGCTGAGCCCGTTCGGGCCGAACCTGGCGCGGGTCGGCTGCGTCGGCCGGCTGACCAGCTTTTCCGAGACGGTGGACGAGCGCTACCTGATCACCCTGACCGGGCTTTGCCGCTTCACGGTGGCCGAGGAGCTCGGCGCGCAGACCCCCTATCGGCAGGTGCGGGCCGACTTCAGCCCGTTCGCCGGAGACCTGAGGCCGCTGGCCGACGACGACGGCTTCGACCGGCTGCGCTTCCTGGCGGCGCTGAAGGCCTATCTGGACCGGCGGGGCCTGGCCATGGAGGACTGGGAATCGCCGAAGTCGGCGGCGGCCGAGAGCCTGGTCAACGGCCTGGCCATGGTGCTGCCGTTCACGCCGGGCGAGAAGCAGGCGCTGCTGGAGGCGCCCAGCCTGGCCGAGCGGCGCGAGGCGCTGATCGCGCTGATGGAGATCGACGCCGCGCCCGGTCCGCGCGAGGATGAGCCGCCGCTGTTGCAGTAAGGATGTCGCGTTTGCCCCCATCTCCCTCGTCCCGCTCCCTGATGTCGCCCGAGGTCGATCCGCGCCTGCTGGAGGTGCTGGTCTGTCCGCTGACCAAGGGGCCGCTGGACTACGACCGCGCCGCCCAGGAGCTGATCAGCCGGCAGGCGCGGCTGGCCTATCCGGTCCGCGACGGGGTGCCGGTGATGCTGCCGGAAGAGGCGCGGGCCCTGGGTGACGGCGAATGAGCGGCGGCCAATGAGCGGGGCGGCGATACGGCCCTGGCCGCTGGAGCTGAAGGTGCGGCGGGCGGCGCGGGTGCTGGAGATCAGCTTCGACGACGGGACGCGGTTCAGCCTGCCGGCCGAATACCTGCGCGTGATGACCCCCAGCGCCATCGACCGCGGCCACGGCGCCGGTCCGGGCCGCACGGTGGCCGGCAAGCGCGGCGTCGGGATCCGGGAGGTCGAGGCGGTCGGCCGCTACGCCGCCCGGCTGATCTTCGACGACGGCCACGACACCGGTCTGTACAGCTGGGACGAACTCTACCGGCTCGGCCGCGACCAGGCGCGGCTGTGGGCGGACTACGAACGCCGCCTGGCCCACGAAGGGCTGTCGCGGGATTGAAGTTTTCAGACTTCTCCCAGAGGGAGAAGGAGGGGCCCGCGCACGAAAGTGCGTGGGAGGATGAGGGGTTACGGCGCCGGCCGCGCTCGCGCTAACGTTGTCGTATGGAGCGGGCCAACCCTCAAACCTCGAACGCAGCGGGCGCGGGAGCTGCGCCAAGCGTCGACCGAGGCCGAGCGCAAGCTGTGGTCGCTGGTCCGCAACCGGAAGATCGCCGGCTGCAAGTTTCGCCGGCAGGTTCCGATCGATCGCTATTTCGCCGATTTCGCGTGCCTGGAGGCGCGGTTGATCGTCGAGCTTGATGGCGGCCAGCACGCCGAGCAGGTGGTGTACGACACAAGCCGCACACAGGCTTTGGAGGCGGCCGGTTGGACCGTGCTTCGGTTCTGGAATCGCCGGGTGCTCGAAAACCCCGAGGGTGTGGCGATGGCCATTCGGTCCGCGCTTGAATCGGCGAGGCCATAACCCCTCATCCTCCCACGCACTTTCGTGCGCGGGCCCCTCCTTCTCCCCTCTGGGAGAAGTCTGTTCAGAGCGCTTCGCCTTTCAGCAGCTTGGGCAGGTCGCCGACGGCGCCGCCGGCTTCCTGCATGAAGAAGCGGCGGGCGGGGCCGATGCGGTTGACGACGGCGACGCCGGCGCCGCGGGCGAGGCGCAAGGCCGGGTGGTCGTTGGAGAACAGCCGGTTGAACAGGTCGGTGGCCGCCGCCAGGGTGACGTTGTCGAAGCGGCGCCAGGCGGCGTAGCGCTTCAGCACGGTCTCCGACCCCAGGTCCTCGCCAAGGCGGGCGGCCTCGACCAGCACCTGGGCCAGGGCGGCGGCGTCCTTCAGGCCGAGGTTCAGGCCCTGGCCGGCGATGGGATGGATGCCGTGGGCGGAATCGCCGACCAGGGCGGTGCGCGCCGCGGTCAGCCGCTCGGCCAGCTGCAGGGCCAGGGGATAGACGAAGGTCGGTCCCTCGACCTCGACCCGGCCGACGAACTCGCCGAAGCGGCGCTGCAGCAGCGAGCGGAACACCTCAGGCCGCGCGGCCTTGAGGGCGTCGGCGGCGGCCAGCCGCTCGGTCCAGACCAGGCTGGCGCGGTCGTCGGTGAGCGGCAGGATGGCGAAGGGCCCGGCGGGCAGGAAGTGCTCATAGGCGACGCCGCCGTGCGGCCGGCCGAGGCGGACGGTGGCGACGACGCCCTTCTGCGGATAGTCCCAGCCGATGGTCCCGATGCCGGCGGCGCGGCGGACGATGGAGCCGCGGCCCTCGGCGCCGACCACCAGCGGCGCGGTCAGCACCCGGCCGTCCTCCAGGCTGACCCGGGTGGCGGCCGGACGGGCCTCGACGGCGGTGACCCGGGCCGGGGCCATCAGCGCGATGTCGGCGTTCGCGACCGCCTCGGCCAGGGCGGCGCGGATATGGCGGTTCTCCAGCATGTAGCCGAGCGGCTCGCCGCCGGCGGCCTCGGCGATCTCGCCGGCGTCGAAGCGCAGGAAGACCGGCGCGGGCTTAGCTGAAGCGGCGCCCGGCGAGCGGCCGTCGGTGACCAGGATCTGTTCGATGCGCTGGGCCTTTGGGGCGAGCGCGGCGCCGACGCCGACCACCTCCCAGGCGCGGAAGGACGAATAGGCGATGGCCGAGGCGCGGCCGTCGAAGGTGGGCGCAACCTGGGCGGCGAACGGCTGCGGATCGATCAGCGCGGTCTTGAGGCCGCCGTGCGCCAGCTCCAGCGCCAGGCTCGCCCCGGCGATCCCCGCTCCGGCGATGATGACGTCAAAGGCATCGGCGTCCGACATGCGGCCATATGGCCGGGCGACGGCCGGAGAGTAAAGGGCGCGATCCCTCAGTTAAACCGTCACCCCCCGCTGGAGCCGCAGGCGGAATGCGGGGGGCCCATAGACACCATGGAGAGACGGTGATCATGGGTGGCCCGAACAAGTCGGGCCATGACGGAAAAAGAAAGCGACGGTAAAGAAAGAGAGGCGTTTCTCTCTACTCGTCCGCTTCGTGCGCCTCGAGTTCGGGGGGTTCGGCGGCGGGTTGGAGGGCGGGGCCGTCGTCGACGATGCCTTTCTTGGCGTCATCCTTGGCCTTCTTCTCGGCGGCCTTCTTGACGATGGCGTCCAGCTCCAGCTGGCCGACCAGGCCCAGGGTGACCGGGTCCACCGGCTTGATGTTCGGCGCGTTCCAGTGGGTGCGGTTGCGCACCTGGTCGATGGTCGACTTGGTGGTGCCGAGGATCTTGACGATCTGGCTGTCGGCGATCTCCGGGTGGTTGCGCAGGAACCAGGCGATGGCGTCCGGACGGTCCTGGCGGCGCGACACCGGGGTGTAGCGCGGGGACTTCTTGGTCGGCTTCAGGAACTCGGCGTGACGGCTCTTCTGCGCCTTCATGCGGTATTTCGGGTCGGCGCCGGCGGCGTCCAGCTCTTCGCGCGACAGCTGGCCGTTGGCGATCGGGTCGGCGCCGCGGATGTCGCGCGCCACTTCGCCGTCGGCGATGCCCTTCACCTCCAGATGGTGCAGGCCGCAGAAGTCGGCGATCTGCTCGAAGGTGAGTGAGGTGTTGTCGACCAGCCAGACGGCGGTCGCCTTGGGCATGAGGATTTCGGTCATGGGATTTCGGGTCTCGAATATAAAGGCGCCCGGCCTTTCGGCCGGGCGGTTGATCGCCTTGATATAGGTGGGTTTGCGGACAAATGGAACGTTCTTCGTCGCGCGACGTCGCCGCAGGCCTGTCGTTCCGACAAATTAGCAGGCTAGACTAGGCCATGATGATCAATCCGACTCATGCCGGCGCCTCGGCGCTGGCCGCCTTCCTCGCCTCCACCGTGGAGTTCGTCGAGGCCCTGACCGTGGTGCTGGCGGTGGGCGGGGTGCGCGGCTGGCGCGACACCCTGGCCGGCGCGGCGGCGGCGGTCGTGGTGCTGGCGGCGCTGACGGCGGTGCTGGGGCCGGCGCTCAGCCTGATTCCGCTGCACGCCCTGCAGATCGTGGTCGGGGCGCTTTTGATCCTGTTCGGCCTGCGCTGGCTGCGCAAGGCGATCCTGCGCGCGGCCGGGGTGCTGGCGCTGCACGACGAGGACGCGGCCTTCGCCAAGAACCGCGAGGCGATGCTGAAGCTGGGCTCGGGCGGCGGCGGCTTCGACGCCATCGCCTTCGGGGCGGCCTTCCAGATCTGCATGCTGGAGGGGACCGAGGTGGTGTTCATCGTCATCGCGGTCGCCGCCGGCGGCGCCGGCCTGATCGTGCCGGCGGCGCTGGGCGCGCTGGCGGCCTTCGTCATGGTGGCGGCGCTGGGCCTCGTCCTGCACCGGCCGATGTCGCGGGTGCCGGAGAACACGCTGAAATTCGTCGTCGGGGTGCTGTTGAGCGGCTTCGGGGCCTTCTGGGTCGGCGAGGGCGTCGGCGTCGCCTGGCCGGGCAACGATCTCTCCATCCTCGGCCTCGTCGTCGGCTTCGGCCTGGTCAGCCTGGCCGCCGTGCCGGTCTGCCGCGCCCGGGCGGCGAAGGTTTCGGGAGCGCGCGCCTGATGGGCTGGATCGCCGCCATCGCCCGGGAGATCTGGGGCCTGTTCGTCGACGACATCGGCCTGGCCGTCGCCAGCCTGGTCTGGATCGGGCTGATCTGGCTGGGCGCCGGCTGGCTGGGCCCGGCGGCGGGCCCGTCGCTGTTCGCCGGCCTGGTGGTCATCCTGCTCTCCAGCGCCTTCAGGCGGGCGGGGCAGTAGCAAAGCCCGCACTCGGGCTGCTGAACCGCTTCTGTTTATCCGCTCATCCCCGCGCACGCGGGGACTTAAGGTTTTTAACCACGAACGAACACGAAAAACACGAACGGGGCCGGATTGGCCGATGCGGCGCCGCTGAAGGTTCGTGTGGGTTCGTGTTTTTCGGGGTTCAGATTCTTTCGAACCCAACGGACCAACGAATCCGGAAAGCAAAAAACGCCTGGGTCCCCGCGTGCGCGGGGACCCAGGCGTTTTTTGAGCAGGGCCGCGGGGGGTCACACCGTCAAAATGACCTTGCCGAGGTGGTCGCTGTTCTCCAGGCGGGCGTGGGCCTTGGCGGCTTCGGCGAGGGGGAAGGTCTCGTCGAGGACGGTCTTCAGCTTGCCCTCGGCGATCCAGGGCCAGACCCGGGCCTCGACCGCGGCGGCCAGCCGGGCCTTTTCGTCGGCGGCGCGGGGACGCAAGGTCGAGCCGGTCAGCACCATGCGCTTCTGCATGATGCGGCCGAGGTTGATCTCCACATTGGCCCCGGCCTGGGCGGCGATCATCACCAGCCGCCCGCCGGTGTTGATGGCGTCGATGTCGCGGGCGATGTAGTCGCCGCCGACCATGTCGAGGATGACGTCGGCGCCGCCCTCGCGCCGGGCGACCTCGGCGAAGTCCTCGGCCGAGACGTCCACCGAGATGTCGGCGCCGTGGGCCAGGGCCTGGGCCGCCTTCGCGGCGCTGCGGCTGGTGGCGATCACCCGCGCGCCGGCGGCCTTGGCCATCTGCATGGCGGTGACCCCGATGCCGGAGGTGGCGCCGTGCACCATCAGCGTCTCGCCGGCCTTCAGCGCGCCGGCCTCGAAGACATTGGCGAACACCGTGAACACCGTCTCCGGCAGGCCGGCCGCCTCGATCACACCCATGCCGGCGGGCAGCGGCAGGGCGTGGCGGGCGTCGGCCACGGCGTATTCGGCATAGCCGCCGCCGCCGAGCAGCGCCACCACGCGGTCGCCCTCGCGCCAGCGCGGCGCGCCTTCGCCGACGGCGGCGACCTCGCCGGCCACCTCCAGCCCCAGGGTCTCCGGCGCGCCCGGCGGCGGCGGATAGAAGCCCATGCGCTGGGCGATGTCGGGGCGGTTCACCCCCGCCGCCCCCACCCTGATCAGGATCTGGCCGGGGCCGGGTTTCGGGGTGGCGGCCCGCACCGGCTTCAGCGCCTCGGCCGGCCCCCTGCCGCCGTCGATGGCGATGGCGGTCATCTGGTCGGGGATCATGGTCAAGCTCCCAGGACTTGCGTCGTTGCGCTGGCGAAGGTCAGATAGACGACAATCACGGCCGCACAACAGCCAAGAAGGGCGCGCTGATGTTGGAAGATCCCCCGCCGCCGCGCCGGCAGCGCGGCCAGGCCCTGATCGAGGCGGCCCGCGAGGACCTGGAGCTGTTCTCCGCCGAGGAGTTGAACGACCGCATCGAACTGCTGACGGCCGAGATCGAACGGGTGCGTGCACAACTTGTGAGTAAGGACGCCAAACGCGCGGCGGCCGACGCCTTCTTCAAACGATAGAAACCTAGGCGCCCTAGGCTGGAGGTTCGCGCGCGGCTTGGCATGGGGGTTGCACTGCCCTTCTGTCGCGCCGCGACAAATCCCGGCGACCACCCAGGCAGCGAGAGGCCCGAAAGATGAGCGAATGGGGGATTGAACCCTCGCCCGAGATGGGCCAATGGCGCGCCGGCGTGGTCAAGGACTTCGCCGGCTCGGAGCTGTTCGACCGCACCTTCCAGGAAGGCATGGCGCTGGTCGAGGAGACCGCGACCTATCTGGACGGGCCCGGCCGCCAGGAGTCCAAGAGCCTCGATCGCCGCGCGGCGCTCGGCTACGCCAGCGAAAGCATGCGGCTGACCACCCGGCTGATGCAGGTGGCCTCGTGGCTCCTGGTGCAGCGGGCGGTGCGCGAGGGCGAGATGGATGCCCTGAAGGCCTGCGACGCCCGCTACCGGCTGGGCGGCGAACGGGCCCTGAGCGGTGAAGAGACGCCGGCGCTGCCGGCGGGGCTGAAGGCGCTGCTGGCGCGCTCGGAACGGCTCTACGAGCGGGTCCTGCACCTGGACCGCCGCATGTACCTGGACCCGGGCGAGCGCGAACAGCCGCACCCGGTGCTGTCCCAGCTGGAAAAACTGCAGGCGGCCTTCGGGCGGTAGCCCACTCCGCCGTCATCGCCCGACTTGGTCGGGCGACCCATACGCACTGATCTTTCCGGATGGAATCGTGATCATGGGTGGCCCGGACAAAGCCGGGCCATGACGGTGGAGAGAACCAACCTGCGCGCGTTACCAGGGCCGCTGGAAGCGATCCTCGTGCATCCAGTGGATCTGGTCGGCCATGCCGTTGAGATTGGCTTCGAGCGAGGCGGTCTCGTTGTCCGTCAACTGACCGTCATGCATGTCGCGCATGTGGTTTTCCTGGTCGCGCAGGTCGTTCAGCGCATCGCGGATCCGGTCGTGCTCGTCCTGGCTGATCGAGCGGTCGTCGCGGGCCATGTCGATGCGCTTGGAAAGCCAGTCTTCGCGCTGCCTCAGGGTCCAGTCGCCGCTGTGCGGTGGGACCACCGCGTTGGCCTCGACGCCTTCGCTGTAGGCGGATTGGGCGAACGTCGGCGCCGCTGAAAGCAGCGCGACGGCTGCGGCGCCCAGCAGGATCGGTTTGAGGGTGTTCATCGGGGCTTCTCCGGTTGAAGGATGCGCCCCCTCGACAAGGGAAAAACGCGCAAGGCCCGGAAGAGTGCCGCGAAAGGACGCCTGGCGGCGGCGTTGAAGCCGCCCGGCGCCTACTTCTTCATGAAGCCGCCGTACTTGGAATTGAAGCGCGACACGCGGCCGCCGCGGTCCAGCAGCGTCTGGTTGCCGCCGGTCCAGGCCGGATGGGTCTTCGGATCGACGTCCAGGTTCAAGGTCGCGTCCGGCTTGCCGTAGGTCGAGCGGGTCCGGTAGCTGGTCCCATCGGTCATCACCACGGTGATGAAGTGGTAGTCGGGATGGGTGTCCTGTTTCATCGTCTCGGGCGCCGGTTTTTCGCGGAAGGTGCGCGGCTATACACGAGGCGCCGGTTGGAAGGCAAGGTGCGCTAGGCCGCGGCCTTCAGCTTCTGCAGCAGTAGCGGGTGCAGTTCGGGGTTGGCGGCGCAGACGTTGCCGGTTTCCAGCGCGTCGGCGCTTCCGTCGGCGCCGCTGACCACGCCGCCGGCCTCGGTGACCATCAGCAGGCCGGCGGCGATGTCCCATCTGGACAGGCCGCGCTCCCAATAGCCGTCGAAGCGGCCGGCGGCGACGAAGGCCAGGTCGAGGGCGGCCGAGCCGAAGCGGCGCACGCCGGAGACCCGCTGGGAGATCTGGTGCAGCTCCTTCAGGAACACCCCGTGGCCCGGCCGGCCGACGAAGGGGATGCCGGTGCCGATGACGCTCTCGGTCAGGTCGCGCCGCGCCGCTACCCGCAGGCGCTTGTCGTTCAGGAAGGCGCCGCGGCCCTTCTCGGCCCAGAAATGCTCGTTGCTGATCGGGTTGTAGGTGACGCCGGCGACCAGCTGGCCCTCGCGCTCCAGGGCGACGGTGACGGCGAAGTGCGGGATGGCGTGCAGGAAGTTGGTGGTGCCGTCCAACGGGTCGGCGATCCAGGTGTGGGTCTTGTCGGTGCCTTCGATCAGGCCGCGTTCCTCACCCAGGAAGCCGTAGCCGGGGCGGACGGTGCTGAGGGCGTCGAACAGCACCAGTTCGGCCTTGTGGTCGGCGGCGGACACATAGTCGGCCGGGCCCTTGCGCGAGACCTGCAGCTCGCCGAGCTCGCCGAAATCGCGCGTCAACCCGCGCGCGGCCTTGCGGGCCGCGTCGATCATCACTTTCAGAAGGGCGCTGGGGGTGCTCAACGAGGGGCCTCGGGCGGAATGGGCCGCGGAACCTAGTCACCGGGCGCTGGGAAGGCAAGGCGAGGGGCGGAATGAGCTTAGGCTGGCGTCCGCTCGGCTAGCCCCGCCGCGATCTCGGTGTTGAAGGCTTTCACCGCCGCCGCTGGGCCATCCGAGTAGGCCCATACCCCGGCCGAGACGGCGAGGAAGTCGGCGCCGGCGGTGACCAGCGGGCGGCAGTTCTCGACCGCGATGCCGCCGATGGCGACGCAGGGGATCTGCATCACCTCCTGCCAGACCTCGAGGATTGCGATCTCGGCGTGGAACTTGGCGTCCTTGGTCGTGGTCGGGAAGAAGGCGCCGAAGGCGACGTAGTCACAGCCCTCCTCGGCGGCTTCCATGGCCAGGTGGCGGCTGTCGTGGCAGGTGACGCCGATCATCGCCTTGGGGCCCATCAGCTTGCGCGCCTGCGCGAACGGCATATCCTCCTGGCCGATGTGGACGCCGTCGCAGCCGAGGCGGGCGGCGAGGTCTGGGCGGTCGTTGAGGATCACGGCCACGCCGCGCGCCTGGGCGATGGGCGATAGGGCGTCGACCGCGGCGGCCACGATGTCGTCCGGCGCATCCTTGATGCGGATCTGCAGCGCC
>DATAYM010000080.1:0-57269 GCA_036272595.1 Caulobacteraceae bacterium | reverse complement strand
CTGGCGCCGGCGCAACATCCGATGGTGGAAGCGGCCCTTGTTCGAGCTGAAGGTCCTGCGCGTCTGGATGTTCCTGGTCATGGAGCGCATCGGCCTGGCCAAGGACCTGGAGAAGAGCCCAGCCGCCCGTGACAGCAACTTCATCGTCAACAGCGCCGCGGATTCCATCGGCGAGGTGACCTTCGCGGCCCTGGCCCGCCGCTGCCTGGAAGAGAACGACCGGCGCCTGGCGCCCTACGATCCGCGCCTGCTGCGGCCGAGGTTCGTGCCGGCCATGGTGCGCCTGGCGCTGAGGCTGGGACTGGTGAAGTAGGCTTTCTCATCCCTGCGAAGCGGGGAGGGGGACCACGCGCAGCGTGGTGGAGGGGGCCCGCCGCACGAGGCCCTCCGTCCCTTCGGGCCGCCTTCCCGTTTCACGGGAAAGGAGAAGAGCCCAGAAACTCAGCCGTCGCCTCGATGGCCTCCACCAGGCTCATCCGCTGCAGCTCCACCCCGGGCGGCAGGCTGGAGAACAGCCGCGTGGGCGCGGCGGCGTCCAGCATAACGAACACGCCCTTGTCGTCGGCCCGGCGGATCAGGCGGCCGAAGGCCTGGGCGATGCGGGCGCGGGCCACGCCGTCGTCGTAGCCCTTGCCGCCGAAGCGCTGGCGGCGCGCCTTGTGCAACAGGTCCGGCCGCGGCCAGGGCACGCGGTCGAACACCAGCAGCCGCAGGGACCGGCCGGGCACGTCCACGCCATCCCTTACGGCGTCGGTGCCGAGCAGGCAGGCGTCCTCCTCGACCCGGAAGATGTCGACCAGGGCCCCGGCCTCCAGCGGATCGACATGCTGGGCGTAGAGGGCGAGGCCGCCCTCGGCCAGCGGCGCGCTGATGCGGTCGTAGACGGTGCGCAGACGGCGGATGGCGGTGAACAGGCCGAGCGCGCCGCCGCCGGAGGCGAGGAAGAGCTCGCGCATGGCGGCGGCCACCTGGCGCGGATCCTCGCGGCCGACGTCGGTGACCACGATGGCGCGGGCGTTGGAGGCGTAGTCGAACGGCGAAGTCAGCCGCAACACCTTGGGCCGGTCGGGAAAACGGGCCGCGCCGGTGCGCATCTCGGCGAGGGAGAAGGGGTCCTCCAGCGCCGAATCCGCCAGGGTGGCGCTGGTCACCAGCACGCCGTGGGCCGGCGACAGCACCGCCGCGTGCAGCGGCTCGGTCGGGTCGACCCAGTGGCGGCGGCAGGCGGCGTCGACCACCCGGCCGTAGAGATAGGTGGCCTCGAACCAGTCGACGAAGTCGGGATCGTCCTCGGCGTCCTCGGCGATGGCCTGCAGCATGGCGCGCCAGGCCGGCAGATGCATGCGGGCGCGGCGATCCAGGCCGCGCAGGGCGCCTTCGATGCGGGCGCGCTCGCCGGTGGAGAGCTCGTCGGCCGCCTCGTCCAGCAGGTCCTCCAGCCGGTGCGACAGGGTGACCAGCGGCGCCTCGATGGCCTGCAGGGCGGCGGCCGCCTCGGCGGCGGTCTGCCGCACCAGGTCCAGGGCCGGGCGGGCGGCGCATTCCTGGCCGACCTCGGACGGCGCGGCGCGGGCGCGCAGCTGTTCGAGCGCGGCGACCAGGAACTTCTCCACCGGCCCGATCGGATTGGCCTCGGCCGACGGCGGGGCGATGCGGCCGGACCAGCCGTCGCCGGGCAGGGCGGCGGCGGCGCGCAGCACATCGTGCAGGGCTGTCTTGGCGTCCTCGCGCTCGCCGACCAGGTCGCCGAGCCGGGCCTGAAGACCGCGTCCGCGCCGGCCGCGCCCCTCGGGCCCGCGGATCCAGCGGCGCAGCTCGGCGGCCTCGGCGCCGGAAAGGGCGGCGGAAAAGGCCGCGTCGGCGGCGTCGAACAGGTGGTGGCCCTCGTCGAACACGATGCGCTTCAGGGCGGTGGTCTCGACGTCGGTCTTCAGGCCCCGCGCGGCGCGGGCGCCGTCGAAGGCGGCCTGGGTCAGGACCAGGGCATGGTTGGCGATGACCAGGTCGGCGCGCCGCGACGCGCGCACCGCCTTTTCGATGAAGCAGGCGCGGTAGTGCGGGCAGGCGGCGTGGACGCATTCGCCGCGGCGATCGACCAGGTTGCCGGGGCTGGCCTGGGCGACCGGGCCGACGGCGAACAGGCCGGGCAGCCAGGCCGGAAAGTCGCCGCCGGTCATGTCGCCATCGCCGGTGGCCCTGGCCCAGCGGGCGGTGAGGGCCACGCCGATCAGATCGCCGCCGCCCATCATGGCCGCGCCCGCCTGCTCCTGCAGGTTCAGCAGGCAGAGGTAGTTTTCGCGGCCCTTGCGGACCACCGCCTTCTTCGCCCGCTCGGCCGGGTCCGGATAGACCGAATGGCTCTCGCGCTCGATCTGCCGCTGGAGGGCGCGGGTGAAGGTCGAGACCCAGACGGCCGGGCCGTTGGCCTCGGCCCAGAGGGAGGCGGGGGCGAGATAGCCCAGGGTCTTGCCGACGCCGGTGCCGGCCTCGGCCAGCATCAGGTTGGGCTCGCCCTCCCGCTCGCGCGGCTGGAAGGCGTGGGCGGTCTCGGCGGCGAAGTCGGCCTGGGCCTCGCGCACCTCGTCGAGACCGGCGCGGGCGAGGAATTCGGCCAACCGGGCTCGGGCGGCGTCGGGATCGACCGGCTTGGAGCCGGGTTCGCCGGCCGGGCCCTGGTCCTCCCATTCGGCGATGCGGGTCCAGACGTCGAGGCCGGAGCTGCGCCAGCCCTCGCGCATCGCTTTCGAGCGCAGGGCGGCGACGACGGCTGGGGTCCAGGCCCAGTCGGCGCGGCCGAGGGTCTCGGCCAGGGCCAGGGCTTCCTCGCGGCTCGGCCAGGGGCTGTCGGCCAGCTCGGCGAGCAGGACGGCGCAGGCCTGGCGCAGGCTGGCCGCCTGGGCGGCGGGGGTCTTCGGCTCCGGCAGGCCGAGCGCCAAGGCCAGGCCGACCGCGGACGGGGCGCAGAACCGGGCGGGGCGCACGAAGGCGAACAGCTCCAGGGCGTCGAAGATGTCGCGCGAGCGGGCCGGCGCCTGCAGCTCCAGCCGCCGGGCGGTCAGGCTGGCGTGGACCACCACCACCGGGGCCGACAGGGCCAGCTTGCGCGCCTCGGCGGGGCTGAAGTCGCGCGCGTCGGCGCCGTCGCAGATCGCCGCGCGCGGTCCGGGCAGGACGACGAGGGCGGGCGCGAGGTCGAGCGTCGGCGAAAGCGCGTTCACCCGCGAACCCATACGACGATGCGGTCGAAACGAAAAGTGAACATGGTCGCGGCTGGCGGCCGGCGACAAGTGTGCTAAAAGACACATCCGTTCAGCGAAGGAGAAGGTTCGTGGCGCAGCGCTTCTATCCGGCCGTCCTCGAACGTGGCGAAGGCGGGGTCTACGGCGTCTGGTTCCCCGATTTTCCCGGCGTGGTCACCGGCGCGCGCTCGCAGGAAGACGCCATGGCCAAGGCTGGAGAGGCGCTGGCCGAGGGAGTCGAGAGCCTGGCTTTCGATGGCCGCGCCCTCCCGGAGCCGACAGAGCTCGACAAGATCGACCTGCCCGAAGGGTGCGATTTCGTCGGCGTCTTTTCCATCGGGGTCGAGCCGCCGGACCAGTCCGAGCGGGTCAATGTCTACCTGCCCAAGAGCCTGATCGCCCGCGTCGACCGCAGGGCCGCCGAGTTCGGCATGAGCCGATCGAGCTTCTTCGGCCTGGCGGTCTCCCGCGCCCTGTCGATGCCCGAAGACTGGCTGGAGGGGCGCTGGCGGGTTGGCAAGCGCGGCCCCTAGAGCCAGGGCGCCAGGGGTTCGGCCGCGAGGATCTGGTCGTAGGTGGGGCGGGGGCGGACGACGGCGAACCTGTCGCCGCTGACCAGCACCTCGGGGACCAGGGGCCGGCTGTTGTACTCGCTGGCCATCACCGCCCCGTAGGCGCCGGCGGACATGAAGGCGACCAGGTCGCCGGCGGCCAGCGGCGGCAACAGCCGCTCGCGGGCGAAGGTGTCGCCGGTCTCGCAGACCGGGCCGACCACGTCATAGGTCTCCAGCGCCGTTCCGGGCGGCGGCTCATGGACCGGGCGGATGTCGTGATAGGCCTCGTACATGGCCGGCCGGACGAGGTCGTTCATCGCCGCGTCCAGCACCAGGAAGCGCCGTCCCTCCGGCCGCTCGTGCACGTGGATGACCCGCGACAGCAGCACCCCGGCGTTGGCGACGATCATCCGGCCGGGCTCGAAGGCCAGCTGCACGTCCAGATCGCCCAGCGCCGCGGCGACCATGGCGGCATAGGCCCTCGGCTCCGGCGGATCGGGCGAGTCGAAATAGGGAACGCCGAGACCGCCGCCGAGATCGAGCCGCTCGACGCCGAGGCCCTCGGCGCGCAGCCGTCCGACCAGGGCCCGCATCTTGCCGAAGGCCGCGGCCATCGGGGCGAGGTCGCTGATCTGGCTGCCGATGTGGCAGGCGACGCCGACGGGCCTGACGCCTTCCAGGTTGGCGGCCTTGGCGTAGAGCCGCTCGGCCTCGCCCATGGAGACGCCGAACTTGGAGTCGGCCTGGCCGGTGGAGATCTTGGCGTGGCCGCCGGCCGCCACGTCCGGATTGACCCGGATGGCGATGGCCTGGCGCGCGCCCTTGGCGGCGGCGATGCGGGACAGCAGGTCGAGCTCGGGCTCGGATTCGACATTGATCTCGGCCACCCCGACATCGACGGCGAAGGCGAGCTCGGCCGCCGTCTTGCCGACCCCGGAGAAGACGATCCGGTCGGGCGAAGCGCCGGCGGCCAGGGCGCGCCGGATCTCGCCCTCGGAGACGGTGTCGGCGCCGGCGCCCTGGCCGATCAGGATCTTCAGCACCGAGAGGTTGGCGTTGGCCTTGACCGCATAGGCGATCAGCGGCTCGGGCTTCCCAAGCCCGCGCACCGCCTCGCGGAAGACGTTGAAGTGCCGCTCGAGCGTCGCGGTCGAATAGACATAGGCCGGGGTGCCGACCGCCTCGGCGATGCGGGCGAGCGGAACCGCCTCGCAGGCGAGGTCGCCCCCCAGCGCCTCGAAATGGTTCATTGATCGGCCGAAGGCTGTCCCGGCTGCGGCAGGGCGGTCGGCGGACCGTTCGGGCCGTTCGGGTCGGTGCGGCCGGGGATCGGCGGCGCGTAGGGCGCTTCATGCAGCGGCAGGGCGTTGGGATCGGGGGTATTGGCGTTCTGCTCCGGCGACGGCGCCTTGGCCGCCGCGGCGCGGGCGCGGGCGGCCTCATCGGCGTGGCGCCGCGCCGCATAGTCGGCCTTGGCCTTCTCGCCGAACAGCGGCGCCGGCTGCTCCAGGTCGCCGAGCTTGCCGCAGGCCCCCAGCGACAGGCTGGCCAGCAGCGCGGCGGCAAGGCCGATACGCGCGATTTGAGGGCGGGCGGTCATCTTAGCTGGTCCTTCCAACGCTGGATCTGGGCCGTGACTTGCGACGGCGCGGTTCCGCCATGGCTGATGCGGCTTTCCACCGAAGCTTGCGGGCTCAGCACCTCATAAACGCCCGAGGTGATGCGCGGTTCGATGGCTTGCAGCTCGGCCAGCGGCAGCGCCGCCAGGTCGGTCAGGCCCAGCGCCTCCGCCCGCTTCACCGCGCGGCCGGTGACATGGTGCGCCTCGCGAAACGGCAGGTCCAGCTTGCGCACCAGCCAGTCCGCCAGGTCGGTGGCGGTGGCGAAGGCGCCGCCGGCCGCCGCGGCCATGGCCTCGGTGTCGGCGACCATGTCGGCGGCCATGCCGGTCATCGCCGCCAGGGCGACCTCCAGGGCGTCGAAGGCTTCGAACACCGGCTCCTTGTCTTCCTGCATGTCCTTGCCGTAGGTCAGCGGCAGGCCCTTCATCACCACGGTCAGCGCGGTCAGCGCCCCGAGCACACGGCCGGACTTGGCGCGGACCAGCTCGGCGGCGTCGGGATTGCGCTTCTGCGGCATGATCGACGAGCCGGTGGAGAAGGCGTCCGACAGCCGCACGAAGCCGAACTGCGGCGTCGACCAGATGACGATCTCCTCGGCCAGCCGCGACAGGTTGATGGCGCAGATCGAGGCGGCCGAAAGCGCCTCGAGCGCGAAGTCGCGCGACGCCACCGCATCCATGGAATTGGCCATCGGCCGGTCGAAGTCCAGGGCCCTGGCGGTCCGATGCGGGTCGATGGGGATGGACGAGCCGGCCAGGGCCGCGGCGCCCAGCGGCGACTCGTTCATCCGCGCCCGCGCATCGGCGAAGCGGCCGGCGTCGCGGCCGAACATCTCGACATAGGCCATCAGGTGATGGCCGAAGGTGACGGGCTGGGCCGGCTGCAGATGGGTGAAGCCGGGCATCAGGGTGGCGGCATGGGCCTCGGCCTGGGTCAGCAGGGCGCGCTGCAGGCCGCGCAGGGCGTCCACCGTGCGGTCGCAGGCGCCGCGCACCCACAGGCGCAGGTCCAGCGCCACCTGGTCGTTGCGCGAGCGGGCGGTGTGCAGCCGGCCGGCCGGCTCGCCGATCAGCTCCTTCAGCCGCTGCTCGACGTTCATGTGGATGTCTTCGAATTCCTCGCGGAACGGAAAGCTTCCCGCCTCCATCTCGGCTTCGATGAGGCCGAGGCCCTGCTGGATCGCCGCCTCGTCGGCCGCGGTGATCACTCCGGTCGCCGCCAGCATGGCCGCGTGGGCGCGCGAGCCGGCCAGGTCCTGCATGGCCAGGCGCCGGTCGAAGCCGATCGAGACATTGATCGCCTGCATCAGCGCGTCCGGCTTGACGGAGAAGCGGCCGCCCCACATGGACTGGCCTTGATCCGGCTCCTGGCGAGCGGTTTTCGGAGCCTTGGACATGACGGACTTCCGCGAGGGCGAGGGGATGGACAGGGCCAGACGCCGGCCCTGGACCTATGCGCTCTGGGGCGGGGTCATGATCGGCCTCGCCGTGGTCCTATATGTCATCGCAGAGCTTCTCATCAAATCCGGCGGCGCGCCGGACCTGAAATCTTTGGCCAAGGGCGGCATGAAGGGCCTGACGGCGACCGTGGCCGGGTCGCCGCCGCCCTCGATGCCCATCCTGGGGCCCGACGGCCAGCCCACCGACCTGACCCGGCTGAAGGCGCCGGTGCTGGTGGTCAATCTGTGGGCCACCTGGTGCGCCCCTTGCGTGACCGAGATGCCGACCCTGGCCAAGCTGCAGGCGGCCTATCCCGGCCGCATCCTGGTGGTCCCGGTCAGCATGGACACGGCCAAGGACCGCGAGAAGGCGCGCGCCTTCATCGCCCAGTACCCGCCCCTGCCCTTCTACCAGGACCCCAAGGCGACCATGGTGTTCACCATCACCCCCCCGGCCGAGGGCCTGCCGACCACCATCCTCTACGGCAAGGACGGCCGCGAGAAGGCGCGGGTCTCCGGCGGCGCCGACTGGAGCGGGGCCGACGCCCATGCGGTCGTCGAAGCGCTGCTGGCGAAGAAGTGAACGCAAGGCCGGGTTGACGTTCGGGCCCCCTTGAGGGCAGTTAATTGGGTACAATCCGATCTACGGCTGCCGTCCGGACGACCCGTTCTACCGAACTCGCCGACACCAGATTTGCGATTGTCATGGGAAGACCGCCTCGGCGGCGCCCGCAACTGGAACGGCTCTTCGAGGAACAAAGTATGCCCAACGGCACGGTCAAGTGGTTCAACACCACCAAAGGCTACGGCTTCATCCAACCCTCAGACGGCGGCAAGGACGTTTTCGTCCATATCTCCGCCGTCGAACGCGCCGGCCTGCGCGGCCTGAATGAAGGCCAGACGGTCAGCTACGAACTGAAAGACGAGCGCGGCAAGACCGCGGCCGTCGACCTGAAGGAGCTCTAGGACTTAGAGGTCCTTCGAGAGGTTCGCGGGCGCCGGTTTCGAAAGAGGCCGGCGCCCGCTGCTTTTTGGGGTCAGCCGAAACCGAGCTCGGCGCGCAGGGCGGCGGGATCCATCCCGCCGGCTCTGAGCGCGCGCAGGGTCTCGGCCTGGTCGCGCTTGGCGTAACGCCGGCCGTCGGGTCCGAGCAGGATCGGATGGTGCAGGTAGTCCGGCGCCGGCAGGTCCAGCAGGGTCTGCAGCAGCCGCTGCACCGGGACCGCTTCGAACAGGTCGGCGCCGCGGACCACCAGGTTCACCCCCTGCAGCGCGTCGTCGACCACCACCGCCAGATGATAGGCGACGCCCAGCCCCTTGCGCGCCAGGATCACGTCGCCGGCGGCTTGCGGCGATCGGCGCAGGCGGCCGTGCTCGCCGTTCGGGCCGGCGCCCTGCTCGTCGAATTCCAGAGCGTCGAAGGCCGCGCCCAGCCGCGCCCTCGCCGCCCGCAGCGACAGCCGCCAGGCGAACGGCTCGCCGGCGGCGAGGCGCCGCGCCTCCTCCGCCTCGGGCAAGGGCGCGCCGACATGGGCCGCGACCGGTCCGTGCGGGGCGCGGGCGGCCTCGTCAATCAGCTCGGCGCGGGTCTTGAAGCAGCGGTAGATCAGCCCCTGGCCGCCCAGGCGCTCGAGGGCGGCGCGATAGTCGTCCATGTGGTCGGACTGGCGACGGACCAGGGTCTCCCATCGAAGACCCAGCCAGGCCAGGTCCTCGTAGATGGCGGCCTCGAACACGGGTCGGCAGCGGGCCTGATCGATATCCTCGATGCGCAGGATGAAGCGGCCGCTGCTCTCGCGCGCCGCCCTGGCGGCGGTCAGCGCCGAAAAGGCGTGGCCGCGATGCAGATAGCCGCTCGGCGAGGGCGCGAAGCGGGTGACCTGTTCAGTGATTGCGGCCTCTCGCCGACATGATGTGGCTGAGCACGCCGCGCAGGAAGGCCTTCTCGCCGCCCAGCTGGGCCTTCAGCGACTTGAACTCGGCGAAACCGCTCATCTCGGCCAGGCCGTGCACGGCGCACCAGGAAGCGATGGCCGCCAGGTGGACGTCGATGTCGCTGATCTCGCCGCCGGCGGCTTCCTTGATGGCGTCCTTGACCATCTCGAAGCCGCCGCCGTCGTGATCGTTGCTGTCGGGCATGGCATCGACCCGCCGGGCGCAGTCATACATGACCTGATAGGTGGCCGGGTGGTCCTGGGCGAACTCGACATAGGCCATGCCGATGTCGGAAAGCCGGTCGGCAAGGTGGGCGCTGGCGGTCGCCGCCGCGCCCAGAGCAACGTTCAGCTTGCCGAACCCGGCCTTGCCGACGGCGAGCATCAGCTCGTCCTTGTCCTTGAAGTGGTGATAGGGCGCGGCGGGGCTGACGCCGGCTTCGCGCGCCACCGCGCGTAGCGAAAGGCCGCCCGGGCCTTCGCGCTCGAGCACGGTCTGGGCGGCCTCCAGCAAGGCGCGGCGCAGATCGCCGTGGTGATAGGGTTTGTTTTCCGCCGCTGCGGACTCGGTCCTCATCATTTCCTGCCCTTGATTTTCTAACACCCTATGCCGGAATTCTAACGCTGTAAAGATTATCTTGACACCGTTCAAATGAGTGCTATTTAAGCATCGTTCAGATCGAAACGCGGTTATCCGAAAGGGGCGCCCGGGTCGAAACGGACCGGCCGCCGGCTCCCCCCGGCGGTCGTCTGACACCAAATCTTCCAAGGATAACGGCCATGTCTGTCTCTCTTTTCCAACGTGTCACCGACGCCATCGGCGGTCTCGCCATGCTGGCGATCGGTCTCGTCACCGGCGGCGCCCTCGCCTTCGTCGGCGCCTAAGACCGGACCCCGCAAGGTGAAAGGTCCAAGGCTTTGAGGGGAGCGCAGAGTTTCCTTGCTCCCCTCAAACGCCCGACCCGAGATTTCGACGATTTTCAGCCTTCCGCCGGTCGATTTTGACCGGATCCAGCCCGGCGCCTGTTGTCGGGCGGCTACGCTTCAGGCAAATCGCCGCTGAAATCCCAGGCCCGACATAGAGCTGTCGCCAAATTGCGCCTATGGTTCGCCATGTCGGGCCTGTCAGCCCGCTGATTCCAGCCTTGAAGGAGTTTTCGCCTTCAGTCTTATCGAGCGCCCCTTTTTTCGCCTGGCCCCAGCCTCCAGCGAGGTTCGCCATGCAGGTGCTTAAACGGCCGCCGTCCGGTTGGCCGGCTCTGGTGCTGAACGCGGACTATCGGCCGCTCTCCTATTATCCGCTGTCCCTCTGGCCCTGGCAGGAGGTGATCAAGGCGGTGTTCCTCGACCGCGTCGACGTGGTCTCCACCTACGACCAGGTGGTGCACTCGCCGTCGTTCGAGATGCGCCTGCCCAGCGTCGTGTCGCTGAAGCAGTACATCGTCCAGGACCGGCCGCCGGCCTTCACCCGGTTCAACCTCTTCCTGCGCGACGCCTTCGCCTGCCAGTACTGCGGTTCGGCCGACGACCTGACCTTCGACCACCTGATCCCCCGCTCGCGCGGCGGGCGGACCACCTGGGAGAACATCGTCACCGCCTGCGCCCGCTGCAACCTGGCCAAGGGCGGCCGCACGCCGGCCGAAGCCCACATGCATCCGCACCGCACGCCGCACCGCCCGAACATGTTCGAGCTGCAGGACCACGGCCGCCGCTTCCCGCCCAACCACCTGCACGAAAGCTGGCTCGACTACCTCTACTGGGATATCGAACTGGAGGCTTGAGCGCGTTCAGACCTCGCCCAGACGCTGCAACCGCCCTTCCCGTCGCTCGAATTCGATCGGCGCGCCCTGGTAGAGCCCGTCGGGTCGCCAGTTGGCGTTTTCGGGTGCGAAGACGACCACCTTCACCACCGCCGAGCGCTCCTCGGGGGTGAAGCGCCACAGCCATTTGCGGGCGGCGCTCTCCGGGCCCTGGGCGGCGAAGATCAGCTCGTCGAGCGTCTCGGCGGTGCGGGAGGCCCGCCCGTCGATGGGCCGGCCGAAGATGGCGGTGACCGCATAGAGCACCGGCTATGGTCCGCATTGGTTGGCGGCGCCGTCAAGATGGCCAGCCGACATTGCGGCGCACGGATAGCGTTTCGCGCGCGACGGCTCGCCTAGCCGCCGCCGGCGGCGGCCTCGCGCCACATGGCCCACATCGGCGGCGCGTCCGCGGCCGCGCGGTACTGCGAGATGACGTCGAAGCCGTGGCGGCGATAGAGGGCGACATTGCGCTCGGTGGCCGTCTCCAGGAAGGCGGGGACGCCGGCGGCGTCGAGCTGGTCGAGCTTGGCTTTCAGCAGCCGCGAGCCGATGCCGTGGCCCTGGGCTTGGGGCGTCACGCCCAGGAACCACAGATAGGCGTGCGGACGATCGGTCGGGTGGGCCCTGTCCATCACCTCGCGCAGGCCGATCATGCGGGAGAAGCGGCGAAAGCCGGTCAGCCGCAAGAGCATCGGCAGGGCCTGCAGCTCCTCGATCAGCGTATTGGGGCCGAGCGTCTCCGAGCCCATCCACACCGCCGCCGCCCCGCCCGCAGCCGGGCGCAGGATCTCGCCGGCCGGCAGGATCAGGGCCTTCATCAGGTGACGGAAGAAGCCGAACCGCGCCGCGTCGCGGCCGGGGTCGGCGCGCGACAGCCAGTCGAACAGCGGGTCGCCGACAAAGGCGGCGGCGAGGTCGCGGGAGACGCTGTCGAGATCGGCCGCGCCAGCCTTGACCGGGGTCTCGGCGTCGCGGTGCATCCGTTCGACATCCATGGCTCGCCCCTCTCCCGGCCGAGGCTCGTTTTCCTTCAGAGCTTCTCACTGATCTTGATGGCGGCGCGGCAGCCGGCGCGGATCACGGCGGCCAGCAGCGGATAGCCCGGCGCCTGCCGCGCGCCCGCCTCGACGGCCAGGTCGTGGTGGGCCAGCTCCTCGTCGCGGAAGCGGGAAAGCTCGGCGGCCAGCGCCGGCTCGCGTTCGCCCAGCTCGGCGACCTGGTCGGCATAGTGGGCCTCGATGACGCTCTCCACCGCCTCGGTGCAGGCATGGGCGGCCTTTTCGCCCATCAGCGCCGTGCCGGCGCCCAGGGCGAAGCCGGCGGCGCGCCAGAGCGGCGCGAGCAGGGTCGGGCGCACCCGCGCCTCGGTCAGCCGCTCGTTGAAGGCGGCCAGGTGCTCGGCCTCGTGGGCCTCCATCTGCTCCAGCTGGCCGGTGATGCGGCGCCTCGCCCTGGCGCGGGCGAACACCGCCCGCTGGCCGCGATAGATGAACACGGCGGCCAGCTCGCCGGCGTGGTCGACGCGCAGGATCTCGTCGAGACGGCCGCGCTGGGCGCCGGGGCCCGGCCGAGGCGGGACGGGACGCGGCGGAACGGGACGCGGGCTCATTTCTTGCCGCTCCTGACCGCCCAGGCGGCGCTCCAGCCGGCCAGCTTCAGCGAGATCAGCGCGTTCCAGCCGGCCATGGACAGGCCGAGGAAGACCCAGGCGGCCTTGTCGCAGCGTGGGGCGGCGACCTTGGCGCCGTGCATCAGGCCGGCGAGGCCCGAAGCGCTGACCGCGCCGCCGCCGGTGCAGGTGGTCGGACCCGGCCAGAACTTCCACTCCGCGCCGGCGTGGTAGATGGCGATGCCGGCGCCGACGGCGAAGACCAGGGTCAGGGCCCAGCCGATCCAGGGGGTCAGCACCCGCGGCGTGACGCCCTGGGCGGCGATGAAGGCGATGGCCGCCACCGGCAGGGCGACCCAATAGACCTGGCGCTCGTAGAGGCAGAGCGTGCAGGGCGCCAGATGGCCGAAGGTCTCGAAGGCGTGGGCGATGGCCAGCATCGCCGCCGAGGTGACGAAGGCCAGGGCGGGCCAGTGCCGCAGGATGGTGGCGATGAGCGCGCGCATCTTTGACAACCTATGGCGTGGATTCAGCCGCCGCCCAAGAGCCTGAGCAGAATGAAGGCGGCGAGGATCAGCACCACCCCTGCGCCGGCCAGCCAGTAGAAGTAGCGGTCGATCACCGCCTTGGCCTTCGGGTGCTGCAGCAGCGCGGCCTCGAGGAAGAAGCGGCCGCCGCGGGTGACGATCGAGGCGCCGACGAAGACCGGGAAGCTGAAATGGGCGATGCCGGAGGCCAGGGTGACCAGCATGTAGGGCACCGGCGTCAGGCCCTTGATCAGGATCACCGCCAGCCCCCACTGGGCGAACCAGACGTGGAAGGCCGAGAGCGCCCCGGCATGGCCGGACAGGGCGAGGATGCGCAGGCCGAGGCCGGAGAGGAAGAAGCCGATGGCGTAGCCGATCATGCCGCCGGTGACCGATCCGGCGGTGGCGACGGCGGCGTAGAGCCAGGCCCGCTCGCGCCTGGCCAGCACCATGGGCGCCAGCATCAGGTCCGGCGGGGCGAACGGAAAGGTCGCCTCGACCACCGCCACCCCGGCCAGGGCCGGCAGGGCGTAGGCGGTGGCGGCCAGGGCGAGGACGCGATCGTAGAGGGCGCGAAGCATTGAGCCGGCTCCTAACAGCGTTCCCGGCCCAAGTCTCGCCACACGCGTCCGGCCGTGCTTTGAAGACCGCCGCGAGGAGCCCGATGGACGCGAACCCCGACCCCGAACCGCCCGATCCCGAACTGCAAGCCGCCGCGGCCGAGGAACTGGCCCAGGCGGTGCGGCTGTCCTGGCGCGAGCTGGCCAGGCTGGTCCCCTACGGCGACACCTACGAAGGCTTCGGCCCGGCCGGCGGGGCGCTGGAGTTCGAGCGCAGCTATATCTGGCGCGACCTGGAGGGCGGCGACATCCTCTGCGAGGTCATCGCCTTCCGCGGCCTCTCCCGCTATGACCACGGCGCCCGCGCCTGCCAGGTGATCGCCAAGCCCAAGTAGCGGCCTCGGCTGTTTTGGGCGGCTAGCAAACCACGCCCCGGCCGACTAAAGAAGCCGCGAGGCCCCTGTGGTGGAATTGGTAGACGCGCCGCACTCAAAATGCGGTACCGAGAGGTGTGTCGGTTCGAGTCCGACCGGGGGCACCACCCTGCTTCGCCTTACAGGCTCCGCAGGCTTGGGCGCAGAGATTGCGGTTACGGCCTATCCAGGCGGACGCGGCAGCGGCGTCGAGGGCGGGCCGTCTGAATCGGAGAGGCCGTAACCCCTCACCCTCCCATTCGCTTCGCTTTGGGCCCCTCCCTCTCCCTCCGGGAAAGGTCTGGCCGGCGCGCCGCACTTGGCCAGGACCTCGCGCAGGTCGCGGATCGGCGGGAAGACCTCGTTGTTCCAGTCCGCGCCCTGGGCGTCGTGGGCGGTCTGTTCCATCTCGACGATCTCCTTGTCTTCCTTGAAGATCTGCTCGGTGAACAGGGTGATGAAGGGCCAGGCGGCCTCGATCAGGCCGGGGACCTTCGGCCGCTTGACCGACAGATAGCCGAAGGTCCGGTTGCTGCGCTGGGCCTTGTCCAGCGGCGTGTAGCCGAGCCAGACGCTGAGCACCGGCTCGCCGTCGCCGACCCAGACCCGCAGGTGCTGGTAGGGATATTCGGTGCGGATGGTCATCAGGTCGGTGTGGTCGCCTTCGCCGCGCTTGCGCACCACGCCCAGGATGGCGGTCTCGCCCACCGACGATGTGCCTTCCGCCCGGCTGAAGGTGTAGTCGACCTCGGCCCAGTTTTCGCCGTGGCGGCGGCCGAGGCAATGGGCCTTGATCGAGCCCATCTGCCGGCGGTGCAGGAACTGGTGGTTCATGTCGAACAGGTTCTCGTGCATGAACGTGTAGTGCGCCGCCACCTGGCGGTTCAGCTCGCGGGTCTTGTAGCCCTTGTCGGCCTTGGCCCCGAGGCTGGCCGGCAGGCGCGCCTCGGCCAGGGCCGGATCGCCGGGGAAGATGAAGATCAGCCCGTCGACCTCGCGGCAGGGGTAGGCCCTGACCCCGTTCGGCAGGTGCTTGCCGCCCAGGTAGGGCACATCGATGCAGCGCCCCTCGGCGTTGTAGGCCCAGCCGTGATAGCCGCACTTGACGGTGCAGCCCTTGACCACGCCGTGGGTCAGCGGCACCTGGCGGTGGGCGCAGCGGTTCTCCAGCGCAAACAGGCCGCCGTCCTCGGCGCGGATGATCGCCACCGGCTCGCCGGCATAGAGCCTGGCCAGCATCCGGCCCGGCCTGACCTCCCGCGACCAGGCGATCGGATACCAATGGTCCGGATGACAATCGATGCGCCGCAGATCGGCGCCGTTGGTCAGCCGGACGGGGTGATGGAGTGCTATCGTCATGCGTCGTGTATCCCGATCCAACTTCGCTGTGCGCGGCCCGTCCGTCGATACCTAGGAACAGGCCCCAGGGTAAATCCAGTCAGCGCACGCCCCGCAGCGTGACTTTCGCAATTGATTGTTTCTATGACGAGGCGCCAGGCGTTCAAAATTCGTGCAGGCCGACCGCCCTTGAACCTCTGCCGAAAGGTTGTAGCGAGGCGCGGCGCAGATGCTAGTCGGCGCACGCCGACGAAGGAGGCCCGGACTTGATCGAGGCGCGCCGCCGCATCACGATCGGGGGCCGGGTGCGGCGACCGCGAGGAGTTGAGCGACAATGGCCTACTGGCTGGTGAAATCCGAACCGGAAACCTGGTCGTGGGAGTCCCACGCCAAGGCGGCGACGGACGCCTGGACCGGGGTGCGCAACTTCCAGGCCAGGGCGCATCTGAGCGCCATGCGGCCCGGCGACGAGGTGCTGTTCTACCACTCCGGCGAGGCCAAGGCGGTGGTCGGAATCAGCAAGGTGGTCCGCGAGGCCTATGTCGATCCGACCGACCCCACCGGCAAGTTCGTCGCCGTCGACCTGAAGGCCGCGACGCCGCTAGAGCGGCCGGTGACCCTCGCCGAAGTCAAGGCGACGCCGGCGCTCGCCGACATGGTGCTGGTGAAGAATTCGCGCCTTTCGGTGCAGCCGGTGACCGCCTCCGAATGGGCGCTGATCCTCAAGATGAGCAAGGCCTGAACCCCCGGCCAAGCTCGGCTGTTTCGCTGTTGAAACATTTGAAATATAGGAACAATCTGTCACGATTAGACCTTTCGGTGGTTGCGCAAGGCGCCCCACCCACCGAAAAGGCATATCCTATGAAAACTTTTGTTTTGGCCATCGCCGCCGCGACGCTGGTCGCCGGCGCCGCCGGCGCCCAGGGCCACGGCGGTTGGGGCCGCGATCAAGGCGCCGGCCACCACTGGAGCAAGGGCGAGCGGATGGGCCCCAACGACTGGCAGCACGCGACGCCGGTCGACTATCGCGCCCACCATCTGCGGCCGCCGCCGCGCGGCTATGAGTGGCGCCAATCGAACGGTCAGTACGTGCTGGCCGCGATCGCCAGCGGCGCGATCGCCTCGATCATCCTCGCCAACCACTAGGGCGAAAGGCCGGCCGGGACGCGCCTGGCGTCCCTGGCCGGTCGAGTCCCGGCTGCGCCGGCGAGGCCGCGGAGGCTTTGGGCGTCAGCACGAACAGGGGTCGCAACCGGCTGGCGCAGATCTTCGCCAGGATTTCGACAATCCGGCGGCCCGAGCTGATGCGGCTGAGCCTGCGGAGCATCGGCCGGAGCGTGTTGCCGACCTTAAGGCCGGGGGTCAGGCTGGCCAGGCGCCAGTCCCAGCCCGTCGATCTCGGCCATCTCCGCCGCCGCCAGCGGCCCGGCCGCCTCGGCGTCCAGCGCCTGCTCGAGCTCGGCGCGGTTCTTCACGCCCAGCACCAGGGTGTCGACGCCCGGGATCGACAGGGCGTAGCGGTGGGCGACCACGGCCGGGTCCTCGCCCCAGCGGGCGCAGAGCGCGCGGAACGGCGCGGCGCGCTCATAGTCCCTGGCGTCCGGATGGTTCGGCGACAGCGACCGGTCGATCCGGGCGGTCAGGGCGCCGGCCTGGACCGCGCGGATGCCCATGACGCCGATGTCCCTGGTCTTGGCGGCGCCCACGATGGCGCGCGGCTCGGCCGGCTCGGCGAAACGGCGGATGCCGCCGGCGGAGTCCATCAGATTGGCGATCACCTGGGCGACCCCAGGCGCGGGATCGCAGGCCAGCGCGGCCTTGATGCTGGACGGAACGCCGATGCCGGTTATGCCCCAGGCGCCGATGCGGCCCCCGGCCTTCAGCCGCTCGAAGGCCGGGACCACTTCGTCGACATAGAGCGACCAGCGGGTGGAGACCTCGTCCCGGCGATCGTCGCCGTGGGCGTAGGCGTAGTCGTCGGGGGCGATGTTGGAGTGCAGGAAATAGAGGTCGATCCGGCCAAGCCGCATGGCGGCGAGCGTGGCGTCCAGCGCCGCCTCCAGCCGGGCCGCGGCCTCGCCGGCCGGTGGCGAACCCAGGGCGCACTTGCTGGTGATCTTCACCCCGGCCGGAAGCACGCCTTGAAAGGTTTCACCGATGATGGATTCGCAGCTTCCGTACATCGGCGCGGTGTCGATCAGGTCGATTCCCCCATCGATTGCCGCGCGCAGGGTCGCCGCCGATTCCGCGCGGCTGGTCTCGCCCCAGATCTGGCCGATGCCGCCGCCGCCAAGGGCAAGGCGGCTGACCGGGCCGAGCGGCCCCAGCGATGCGGTCTTCATGGCCGGGGCCCTCCGCGAAACGATACGCCGATCAAAGACCGAAAAAACGAGCGCGACAATTCGATCCGCGCGCGGGCGACTGATGCAGTTCGGCCACACCGCTTCGAAAGAACGCCGGTCTCTCACGCGGGCGTGATGACCGGCGGGCCGTTAGGCATTGCCATCCTTGTTTCGCTTCCGTCACATATGATGGTCTGGGTCAAAATCCCTCCGTAAGTGCGGGTGCGACGCCGACGGGGAGGATATTCAAATGAAACGTGCACTATTGCGCGGCGCATCGGCCGCAACCTTGATTGTCGTCGGTGGATTTTGGGCGTCGCAAGCCTCGGCTCAGGCCGCCCCGGCCGCTGCACCACCGCCCGCCGCGCCGCCGGCAGCTTCAGACACGGGCCCAGCGGGGTCCGGCCAGGTCATCGTAACCGCTCAGCGGCGCGCCCAGGCGATTGAACACGTTCCGGTCGCGGTAACCGCCTTCACGGCCAAACAGCGCGATCTGATGGGCATCCAGACGGTCCAGCAACTCAGCGATTTCACGCCGGGCCTGTCGTACTATTCCATCGCCGATCGCGCTTATATCCGGGGCATCGGCCGGAATACGGACAACCTCGCAACCGAGTCGGGCGTGGCGACCTACTACAACGGGATTTATTACGGCGCGAATGCATCCATTGCCGAAGCGCACGACTCGCTGTTCGTCAGCCAGGTCGAAGTCAACCGCGGTCCGCAGAATACGCTGCATGGTAGCAACGCGGATGGCGGCACCATCAATTATGTCTCGCAACGTCCGACCCATGACTTCTATGCCGAGGGTCGCGTAGGCGTAGAAGACTATGGCGAGTACTACGGTGAAGGCGTGGTGTCCGGGCCGATTACGGACCACCTTCGCTTCCGTCTTGGCGGCAACTATACGACTGAATCCGGGGGGTATTTCAAGAATCTCGACGGTCGGCCCGAGGGGGGCAACCTGCCCCAGGGGAACAACGGCAACACAGAATACCTGGAAGGCCAACTGGACGCCAACATCGGCGACCATCTCGACGCCTGGGCGATGGCCTCCTCTGGCGACTACCGAACGAGTTTCCATACCGTTTCCACGGTGGGAAATTACAACGACTACGAATTCCCGAACGCGGCGCTCGCACCTGGCGCCTTCTACGGACTGTGTGGACTGCCGGGCCATGCGGGTGACGCCGGCTGCGCCGGCAACCAGGACTCACTGCCTTTCAACGTGGTGACCGACAGGGTGGTTGCTTCGAGTTTCCCCGGAAATAATCCGACTAATGTCAATATCCGGCACTTCATAGAGACGTCGCAACAGTCCAATGACCAGAGAAACGACATCGCGCTCGCGACACACTGGACCTACCATTTCCCGATAGCCGATTTACAATATATCGGTGGTTATCAGCAGTTCAACTATGACCTGAACTTCGGCCCCGGTATCGACGCAGGGGTGACACAGTACCAGGTAGCGGGCGCCGCGAGCCCCGCTGCGGCGGCCGGTTGCACCGGCGCCGGAGTACCGTTGGCGGTCTGCGAAGCGCCACTCACCATCAACCCAGCGGGAAACCACACCAGTTTTGTCGAGAATGAACAGTATTTCAGCAACGAGCTCAACCTGAGCTCGACCACTCCTGGCCCGCTGCAATGGATCCTCGGCCTGTACTGGTACCATCAGCACTTTGACCAACCGGTCGGCCTGGGATGCGAGCCATTTCAGACCCAGCTGAGCCATCCACTGGGCGCTCCGGTAAACCCGGGTGGGTGCGTCATAAGTCTGGACGGAAACCTTCAATATGACTCCTACGCGGGCTACGGCCAGTTCACTTGGCAAATCGATCCGCAGTGGAAATTCGAAGGTGCGATTCGTTATACCGAGGACCATAAATGGGGCGACGAGTCGTTCCGGGCCGTTGGCTTCGATTTCGGGGAGTTGGGGCTGCCGACGGCCGGGGCCTTCGGCGCGGCGACGCCAGGGATAGACCTCAGCTCCGGATTCGCCGCCGCCGGCGGCGGCTTTACGGTGAAATATCCGGGCGCGGGTCTGGCCTTCGTAAATCCGACCACCGGCCGGGTCATCCGCAATCTCAATGCAAGCTGGAATGCGCCGACCGGCGAGGCAAACCTGACCTGGCAACCGGACAGCGACACCCTGGCCTATGCCAAGTATAGCCGCGGATACAAGACAGGCGGTTTCAACGCCGGCTCCATCGCGGTCGACCCGGAGACGGCGCCTGAGTTCGTCGACGCCTTCGAGCTTGGCTTGAAGAAAACGTTCGCCGCCAATTTCCAGTTGAACGCGGCCGCTTTCTACTATGACTACTACGGCGACCAGCAACCGCTGAATACACCTATCGGAGGCAGCGGCGCCACGACGCTTGAGATCGTGAACATAAAGGCCGCGCGCACCTACGGCGTCGAACTCGAAGCCGTCTGGAGACCGATCGATCCTCTCGTGATCACGGCGGAGTACAGCTACCTGAGTTCAAAGGTGACCAGCACCGGCGGCGTTTGCTACGAAAATACCAACGACCAGCTTGCCATTCTACCAGGCGCGAACAAGTCCGGATGTCCCGTCGCCGGTTTCGGCAGCCCCCAATTGGAGAACCTGGTTGGGAAAACCCTCCCCGAAGCGCCTCCGAACAAGATCGCCTTGAATGCCCTTTATACCTTGTCATTCGATCCGGGTAAGCTGGTTCTATCAGCTTCCTACATCTGGAAGGACAAGACCTACGGGGTGATCTTCAATACCCCGGAAGACCTCGCGCCGGCATATTCTACGGTCAACCTCCGGGCGGAGTGGGATGACGCGAAAAACCGCTATACGGCCAGCTTCTTTGTCGACAACCTGTTCAACACCAACGGCTGGGACAATTTCGCCGAGACCCAGGTGGCGCCAAATACCGCGTTCGGCGTACCCTACGATGTCGTCACCGCCAAGGGTTTGACAAACCCGCTGTTCTTTGGCGGCGAACTGCAGTTTCGCTTCCACTAGATCGATAAACACGGCCATGGCGGGCCGGGCGATGAATGTCGCCCGGCCTTTTCTTTTCGCCCTAGCCTGCGAAGCTCGGCTGCGGCTCGGGCTCCATCGGGCGCATGCCGAGGTCGGCGAGGAGGCGCGCGTCCTCGTCCTCGCCGGGCAGGGCGGTGGTCAGGAGCTTGCCGCCGATGAACATCGAATTGGCGCCGGCGAGGAAGCACAGCGCCTGCAGCTCGCGGCTCATGCCGTCGCGGCCGGCCGAGAGGCGCACCACGGATCTGGGGCAGACGATCCGCGCCGCGGCCACCGTGCGCACGAACTCCAGCCCGTCCAGCGGCGGGCTCTCACCCAAGGGCGTTCCGGGGATCGGCACCAGGGCGTTGACCGGCAGGGACTCCGGATGCGCCGGCAGGGTGGCCAGGGCGTGCAGCAGGCCGGCGCGGGCGGCGCGGCTCTCGCCCATGCCGACGATGCCGCCGCAGCAGACGCTCATCCCCGCCGCCCGGACGTGCTCCAGGGTGTCCAGCCGGTCCTGGTAGGTGCGGGTGGTGATCACCCGGCCGTAGTCCTCCGGCGCGGTGTCGAGATTGTGGTTGTAATAGTCGAGGCCAGCCCCCTTGAGCGCCACGGCCTGGTGCGGCTCGAGCATGCCCAAGGTGGCGCAGGTCTCCAGGCCAAGCGCCTTGACGCCGGCGATCATGGCTTCCAGCTTCGGCAGGTCGCGGTCCTTCAGGTCGCGCCAGGCGGCGCCCATGCAGAACCTTTGCGCGCCGCCGGCCTTGGCCCGCGCCGCCTGGGCGACCACCGCCTCCGGCTCCATCAACCTGGTCGCCTTCAGCCCCGTGTCGAAATGCGCCGACTGGCTGCAATAGCCGCAGTCCTCGACGCAGCCGCCGGTCTTCACCGACAGCAGCTGGGAAAGCTGGATCTGCGTCGGCTCGAACCAGGCGCGATGGACGCTGGCGGCCATGAACACCAGCTCGGCGAAAGGCAGCGCGAACAGGGCCTCGACCTCGGCGCGGGTCCAGTCGTTGCGGGGCGTGGCGATATCGGCTGCGGACATGTGTGACGTGATCCTCTGACGCTCGGCGCTCGGCCTATCACATCGGATCGCCGTTCGCCTAAGGGCCGCGATCAAAATCACGTTGCGGTTCTGGCGAAGCCGATCTTCCTCTAGGAATGAAGCTCGCCGCCCAGGGAGAGGCATGACGGGTTCGAAGGCGCCGCTGACGTCCGCCGAGGTGACTGAACGGCTGAACGCCGCCGGCGCGGCCTATGAGGCTGGCCGGCTGGATGAGGCGGCGCGCGCGTATGAGGCGATCGAGGCGCACAATCCGGACGACGTCCCTGCGACCTATTCCCTCGCCATCATCGATATCCGCCAGGGGCGGCTGACCGGCGCCTTTGAGCGATTGAAGCGCGTCGTGCGGAGCGAGCCCAGCCTATTCATCGCTCAGCATAACCTCGGCTTTGTCTGCCAGAGCCTGGGCTTGTGGCCGCAGGCTGCCGCCGCCTATGGCCGGGCGCTGGCGCTTCGCCCGGACGCCGACGACACCGCGTTTCAGCTGATCTCGGCCTTGACCATCCTTGGCCGGACGGATGAGGCGATCGCGCGTTATCGCCAGCTGATGACTAGGCCCAATGCCGCTGTCCGCGCCGTGACCGGCCTCGCCATCCTGAAGCCCTCCGCGATCACCGACGACGAACTGGAGGCCTTGCGCCAGACCGCGTCGGATACGGGCGGGAGCGCCGAAGCGCGCGCCGGGCTGAACTTCGCCCTCGGCGAGGTGCTGGAAGCGCGGGGCGCGGACGACGAGGCCTTCGCCGCCTTCGCCGCCGGCAACCGGCTGAAATACCAGGCGCTGGTCGCCGCCGCCGAGGGACCGGCCGGGCCGGCGGTCCATCCTCTGGCCATGGCGCGCGAGCATGCGGAGTCGGTCGCCCACCTGAAGGCGGTGGTGACCCGGGCCTTCGTCGCCGCCCATCGGGGCCAGGGAAACGACCAGGTCCGGCCGATCTTCATCGTCGGCATGCCGCGCTCCGGCTCGACCCTGATCGAGCAGATCCTCTCCAGTCATCGGGCGGTGCAGGGCATGGGCGAAAGCCCGGTGATGGCCCAGACGCTGGAACAAGGCCGCGCCTATGATCGAGCCAGCCCGAAAGCCGCGCCGTGGGTGCGCGAACGCGCCGAAACCTACCTTGACGGCATGCGCGCCCGTGGCTGGAAGCCCGGCGCCCGGCTGGTCGACAAGACCCTGGAGAGCTACCTGCACGTCGGCATGATCGCGCTGATGTTCCCGCGCGCGGTCATCCTGCACAGCGTGCGCGATCCGGTGGACACCTGCCTGGCCTGCTATCGCCAGCTGTTCGCCGACGGCAACGAGACCCTCTACGACCTTGGCCAGATCGGCGCCGAATATGTCGGCTACCGCGCGGTGATGGATCACTGGAACATAGTGCTGCCCGGGCGGGTGATCGACGTCAGCCACGAGGCGCTGGTCGCGGACCCGAAAAGCCAGATCCGCTGGCTGGTCACCGAGGCCGGCGGCCTGGACTGGGATCCGGCCTGCCTGCGCTTCTACGAAACCCGGCGGCCGGTGCGCACCGCCAGCGTCGCGCAGGTGCGCCAGCCGATCTTCACCACTTCGCTGCAGCGCTGGCGGCGCTACGAGAAGCATCTCGGACCGCTGTTCGAGGCGCTGGGGCCCTATGCGCCGAAGCGGGGCTGAGGCTCAGACCTCGACCGGCAACCACCACTCCACCCAGTCGCCGGCGCGGCCGGGGGTGAAGTCGGCGGGGTAGAATTCCAGGTCCGGGGCGTGGACCAGCCGGCGGCCGGACTTCGGAACAAGCTCGCCCCAGATCGCCTTGGTCGCCGCCTGCATCTGCGGATGCAGCGGGCCGGCGTCGATCACCTGGCGGAAGACCAGATAGGTCTGCGGAGCCAGTTCGACCAGTTCCAGCCCCGCCGGCGTCGGCGCGCCCGCCGGGATCGGGAAACCGGCCGTGTAGCGCAGGCTGCCCGGCTCCGGACCGCCGGCGCAGACGCCGAAGCTCTCGAAGTCGGCGACGCCCGGTATCGGCATCATGCCGATCAACCGCTCCCACAGCAGCGGGATGGCGGCCTTGTTGGCGTCGTCGAACACTCCGGACAGGCCGACGATGCGCAAGGGCCCCTTGCGGACCGGCGCCGGCGCCTGGGTGAGGTTGATGCGGATGGCGGTTTCGCTCATGGGCAGGGTCTCCAGGGGAACGGTCTGGCCGCCGGCGCGGCGGAAGCGGCCGGGCGGAACGCCGAAGGCGCGCTTGAAGGCGCGGGTGAAGCCTTCCTGGCTGTCGAAGCCGCAGTCGAAGGCCAGTTCGACCAGCGGCGTTGGCCGCTGGGCGCAAAGCCGCTCGGCCGCGGCCGCCAACCGGCGACCGCGGACATAGGCCATCGGGCTGACCCCGAAGCGGGCTCCGAACTGGCGGGTGAAATGGTAGGCGGAGAGCCCAGCCGCGCCGGCCAGCCCGGCCAAGCTCAGCGGCTCGAACAGGTTGGCGTCGATATGCCGGCGCGCCCGCTCCAGCGGATCGCCGGTCGCAGCCGGGCTGAGGGCCAGGTGGATCATGTCTGCAGCATGGCCCGGCCGCGATGTGTTGTCTTGACCGCTGTTGCTCAGCCGAAGGTGGGACTGAAGCGGATATTGTCGGCGGCGAGGCCCTTGACCACCACATCCAGCCCGCCGGACTTGATCATCCACTCCAGCCGGTGGTCGCGGTATTCGCGCTTGAACAGGCCCTGTTGCACCAGGGTGGCGGCGTCGGCCATCGGCAGGCGCGGCGCGGCCATTTCCTCGATGGTCTTGGCGATCGACGGGCGGACGTTGGCGCGCCCCAGCCAGGCCGACAGTTTCGAGCCCCTGGCCGGCGGATGACCGACGCCCAGCGAGCCGTTGACGTAAGGGACCACCGAAAGGTCGCCCCAACCGAACGCCTCGCCGTTGACCACTCACGCTCGCCGAGTTCCCGCTCCAGCCAGCCGAAAAAGCTCTCGGTCTGGGTCTTGGCGTTGGCGCGCAGGGTCTCAGCCAGCGCGCCCTCGGCGCGGCGAAACCAGTTGAGCTCGGCCAAGCCCCAGTTGATCGCCTCGAAATGGGTGTCCATCACCTCTTCCAGCATGCGCACCCGCGCTCGCTCGGCGGCGCCGGCCGGCAGCAGCGCCGGGCTGGGGAATTTGTCCTCGAGATATTCCAGGATGATGGTGGAATCGAAGATCGCGACCTCGCCGTCGACCAGGGCCGGCACCTCGCCGCGTGGGCTGATCCTGGCGAAATCGCCCTGGGCGGCGCCGGCGCCGAGGCCGCCGGGCGCGGCCAATTCGAATTCGATCCCTTTCTCGCGAAGGGCGATCTTGACCTTCTGGGCATAGGGCGAAAGGGGATGCTCATAGAGAGTGATCATGGCTGGCCTCTCGGGGTTCGGGTCCAGCACGCCACAGCCCGGACCTACGGTCAATCTGGCCAAGACGGCGATTAGCCGATAAGCCGCCGTAGCCAATGGGAGGCCGTCCGCCGCGCATGTTCTCCAAGATCCTGATCGCCAACCGCGGCGAGATCGCCGTCCGCATCATCAAGACCGCCCGTCGCATGGGGATCGCCACCGTTGTGGTCTATTCCGAGGCTGACGCCGACAGCTTGGCCGTCGAGATGGCCGACCAGACGGTGGCCATCGGCCCGGCGCCCGCGGCGCAGTCCTATCTGGTGGCCGACAAGATCATCGCCGCGGCCCTGGAGACCGGCGCCGACGCCATCCATCCGGGCTTCGGCTTCCTGTCCGAGAACGCCGGCTTCGGGCGCGCCTGCGCCGAGGCGGGCGTCGTCTTCATCGGCCCCAACCCCGACGCCATCGACGCCATGGGCGACAAGATCGCCTCCAAGCGCTTCGCCCTGGCGGCCGGGGTTTCGGTGGTGCCCGGCCATGTCGGCGAGATCGCCGACGCCGAGGCCGCCGCCAAGGCCTCGCAAGCCATCGGCTATCCGGTGATGATCAAGGCTTCGGCCGGCGGCGGCGGCAAGGGCATCCGCGTCGCCTGGAACGACGCCGACGTCGCCGAGGGCTTCCCGGCCGTGCGCGCCGAGGCCAAGGCGGCGTTCGGCGACGACCGCATCTTCATCGAGAAGTTCATCGAAAGCCCGCGCCACGTGGAGATCCAGGTGCTGGGCGACAGCCACGGCCATGTGGTGCACCTGTTCGAGCGCGAATGCTCGATCCAGCGGCGCAATCAGAAGGTGATCGAGGAGGCGCCCTCACCGCTGCTCGATCCGGGGACCCGCGCGGCCATGGGCGCGCAGGCCGTCGCCCTGGCCAAGGCGGTGAACTACAATTCCGCCGGCACGGTCGAGTTCGTCGCCGGCCAGGACAAGAGCTTCTACTTCCTGGAGATGAACACCCGCCTGCAGGTAGAGCACCCGGTCACCGAACTGATCACCGGCATCGACCTGGTCGAGCAGATGATCCGCGTCGCCGCCGGCGAACCGCTGGCGTTCGGCCAGGACGACCTGGCCATCAAGGGTTGGGCGATCGAGAGCCGGGTCTATGCCGAGGACCCCTTGCGCCGCTTCCTGCCGTCGATCGGCCGGCTGGTGCGCTATGCGGCGCCGGTCGAGGGCGACGCCGTGGGCGAGGGCGGCGGCTATGTCGTGCGCAACGACGCCGGCGTGCGCGAGGGCGACGAGATCTCGATGTTCTACGACCCGATGATCGCCAAGCTGTCGACCTGGGCCGAGACCCGCGAGGCCGCCATCGACGGCATGGGCCGGGCGCTGGAGGACTTCCACATCGAGGGGCCGAGCCAGAACATCGCCTTCCTGGCCGCGGTGATGGATCAGGAGCGTTTCCGCTCCGGCGTCCTCTCGACAAATTACATCCCCGATGAGTTTCCCGAGGGCTTCCACTGGGTCCGGCCGACGCCGTTCCAGGCCGATCTGATGACCGCGGCGGGCGCCTATATGCACCGGTTGCTGGCCGCCCGCGCCCGGCGGCAGGGCAATGGCCTCGCCGGGCCGCTGACCCGCACCGAATGGATCGTCGCCCTCGACAAGGCCAAGCGGCCGGTGGCGCTGGCCGATGCCCGGGACGGCCTGGTGGTCACCCTGCCGGACGAGGGCCGCACCCTGACCCTGAGCGATGTCGACTGGCGGCCGGGCCGGCCGCTGTTTCGCGGGCAGCTGGACGGCCGCGCCTTCACCGCCACCGTCGAGCCGGCGGCGGAGGGCTTCTTCATCCGCCATCGCGCCGCGCGGGCGCGGGTCTTGGTGATGACGCCGGTGTCGTCGGCCATGCACGAGCGGTTGCCGGAGAAGGTCAAGGCCGACACCTCCAAGCTGGTGGTCTCGCCCATGCCGGGCCTGGTGGTGACCATGGAGGCCGAGGCCGGCCAGACCGTGCGCGAGGGCGAGGTGGTCTGCATCATCGAGGCGATGAAGATGCAGAACATCATCCGCGCCGAGCGCGAAGGGGTGGTCAAGGCGGTGAACGCCGCCGCCGGCGACAGCGTCGCCGCCGACGACGTGCTGGTGGAGTTCGTCTGAGATGGGCGGGGCCGCCACCGCCACGCGCCAGGACTGGCTGGCCCTGGTCCAGAAGACGCTGAAGGACAAGAGCCTCGAGAGCCTGACCCGGCGCACGCCCGACGGCCTGACCATCGCGCCGCTGTATACGGACGAAGACGCCCCGGAGGCCGCGAAGCTGCGCTTCGGACCGCGCGACGCCGAGCGACCCTGGGACCTGCGCACGTCGACGGCGCACCCGAGCCCCGACGCGGCCAATGGCGAGATCCTCGCCGACCTGGATGGCGGCGCGGCTTCGGCGATCGTCCGCATCGATCCCAGCGGCCAAGACGGCGTCGCCCTCGGCTCGGCCGAGGGCCTGGCCCGGGTGCTGGACGGGGTGATCCTGGAGCTGGCCCCGGTCGGGGTCGACGCCGGATTCCTCGGGGTCCAGGCCGCCGACTGGCTCGCCACCGCCGGCAAGGCCTCGCCCACCGCGCAGCTGATGTTCCACCTGGATCCCTTGGGCGCCTTCGCCAAGGCCGGCCGCAGCCCCGGGCCGATCGAGGCGCACCTGATCGCCGGAGCCAACGCCGGAGCGCGGCTTTCCGACCCCTATCCCAGGGCGAGCCTGTTCCTGGCCAGCGGCCGGGTGGTGCACGAGGCCGGCGGCGGGGCGGCGGACGAGCTGGGCTTCATGGCCGCCAGCGCCCTCGCCTACGCCAAGGCCCTGGCGCGGGCCGGGATAAGCCTTGAGGACGCCTTCGCGCGCATCACCCTGGGCCTCGCCGCCGACGCCCGCTATTTCAAGACCATCGCCAAGCTGCGCGCCGCCCGGATCATCTGGGAACGGATCACCGGGGCCTGCGGCGTCGAGGCGCCGGCGCGGATCGAGGCGCGCTCGTCCCGGCGCATGCTGGCGGACCAGGACGTCTGGACCAACATGCTGCGCCTGACCATCGCCGGCTTCGGAGCGGCGACCGGCGGGGCGGACGCTGTGGTGCTGGGCGCCTTCACCGACCCGCTGGGCCTGCCGACCGCCTTCGCCCGGCGCCAGTCGCGCAACGCGCAGCTGGTGCTGATGGAAGAGGCCCATGTCGGCGCCGTCGCCGATCCGGCCCGCGGCGCCTGGTTCGTCGAGGCGCTCACCGACCAGCTGGCCCGCGCCGGCTGGGCGGCCTTCCAGGCCATCGAGGCGGCAGGCGGCGTCGTGCGGGCGCTGGAAGCCGGCCAGGTCGCCGCCGAACGCGCCGCCGAGCCCTCGCCGGTCGGGGTCACGGTCTTCCCGAATCCGGACGACGCGCCGCCGGCCGTCGAGGCGGCGGATGCGGCCGATTTCGCCGTCGAAGCCCCCTCCCCCCGCCTGCCGGGGCCCGACAGCATCTGCCCAGCGGTGGCGCCATGAGTTCATTTCCAGACTTTACGACCATCGCCCTCAGCGATCCTTCTCCCCTTGCGGGAACCCCTCATCCGTCGGCTTCGCCGCCACCTTCTCCCGCAGGGGGAGAAGGAATCTGGGAGACGCCGGAAGGCATCGCGGTCAAATCCGCCTACGACGCCGCCGACATCGCCGATCTGGACTTCCCGAAGACCTATCCGGGCCTCTCACCCTTCGTACGCGGGCCCTATCCGACCATGTACGCCACCAACCCGTGGACCATTCGTCAGTATGCGGGATTTTCCACCGCCGAGGAGTCCAACGCCTTCTATCGGCGCAACCTGGCCGCCGGCCAGAAGGGGCTGTCGGTGGCCTTCGACCTGGCCACGCACCGCGGCTACGATTCCGACCACCCGCGCGTCGCCGGCGACGTCGGCATGGCCGGGGTGGCCATCGACTCCATCCTCGACATGCGCATCCTGTTTTCCGGCATCCCGCTCGACGAGATGAGCGTGTCGATGACCATGAACGGCGCGGTGCTGCCGATCCTGGCCCTCTACATCATCGCCGCGGAGGAACAGGGCGTTCCCCCGGCCAAGCTCGCCGGCACCATCCAGAACGACGTCTTAAAAGAGTTCATGGTGCGGAACACCTACATCTATCCGCCCGAACCCTCGCTGCGCATCGTCTCCGACATCTTCGCCTATACGGCCAGGCAGATGCCGCGCTTCAACTCCATCTCGGTCAGCGGCTACCACATGCAGGAGGCCGGCGCCTCGCTGGACCTGGAGCTGGCCTACACCCTGGCCGACGGCATCGAATATGTCCGCGCCGGGGTCGCCGCCGGCCTGGACGTCGACGCCTTCGCGCCACGGCTGTCCTTCTTCTGGAACGCCGGCATGAACGCCTTCATGGAGATCGCCAAGCAACGCGCCTCGCGCCTGCTCTGGACCGAACTGATGGAGCAGCATTTCCACCCCAAGGACGCCCGCTCGTTGATGCTGCGCGCCCACACCCAGACCAGCGGCTGGTCGCTGGCCGCCCAGGACGTCTTCACCAACGTCCCGCGCACCACCATCGAGGCCCTGGCCGCTGTCTCCGGCCAGACCCAGAGCCTGCACACCAATTCGCTCGACGAAGCGATCGCTCTGCCCACGGACTTTTCCGCCCGCATCGCCCGCAACACCCAGCTGGTGCTGCAGCTGGAGACCGGCCAGACCAGCACCATCGATCCCTGGGGCGGCTCCTATTATGTCGAGCGCCTGACCGCCGACCTGGCCGACCGCGCCCGCGCCCATATCGCCGAGGTCGAGGCGCTCGGCGGCATGGCCAGGGCGATCGAACAGGGCCTGCCGAAGCTGCGCATCGAGGAGGCCGCCGCCCGCACCCAGGCGCGCATCGACTCCGGCCGCCAGAGCCTGGTGGGCGTCAACCGCTATCGCTCCAACTCCAACGAGCAGATCGCGACCTTGAAGGTCGACAACGCCCAGGTGCGCGCCAACCAGATCGCCCGCCTGGCCCAGCTGCGCGCTGAGCGCGACCCGGCCGCGGTCGAGGCGGCGCTGAACGCCCTGACCGAGGGCGCGCGCGGCGACGCCAACCTGCTCGCCCTGGCGGTCGAGGCGGCCCGCGCCAAGGCGACGGTGGGCGAGATCAGCCTGGCGCTGGAAAAGGCCTTCGGCCGCCACAGCGCCGAGATCCGGCTATTGCGCGACGTCTATGCCGCCGAGGCCGGCCCCGACGCCAAGATCGCTCGCGCCAGGGCCATGGTCGAGGCCTTCACCGCCGCCGACGGCCGCCGGCCCTCGGTGCTGATCGCCAAGCTGGGGCAGGACGGCCACGACCGCGGCCAGAAGGTGATCGCCACCGGCTTCGCGGACCTGGGCTTCGACGTCGACGTCGGCCCGCTGTTCGCCACCCCCGGCGAGGCCGCCGCAGAAGCCGCCCGCACGAATGTGCATGTGCTCGGCGTCTCATCCCTGGCCGCCGGCCACCTGACCCTGGTGCCCGAGGTGAAGGCCGAGCTGGAGGCCCTGGACCGCAAGGACATCATGCTGGTGGTCGGCGGCGTCATCCCCGACGAAGACCTCGCCGCCCTGGAGGCCGAAGGCGTCGCGGCGGTGTTCCAGCCGGGCACGGTGCTGGCCGAGGCGGCGATGAAGCTGCTGGATGAACTGAACCGGCGCCTCGGCTACGCGCAGGGCTAGCGGCGGCGAAGGGGCGAGATGCACAGGTCCAGCCTCCGCGCCGCCGCCCTCGCCTGTCTCTTGCTGATCGCCGCCGGCGCCGCCGTCGCCGGGACGCCCCCGCTACCGGCCGCCTTCACCCTGATCGACGCGCGCCCGGCGGCCGAGCGGGCGACGCAGACGCTTTCGGAGTCCATCTGGTCCTGCGATTTCGGCGTCTACCGGCTCGGCGACGATCTCGCCAGCGAACGGCCGGCCTCGCCGCGCCTGGACCGGATCGCCGGTCTGAAGGACGACCTGAGCCGCGGCCTTGGCTGGCGATTGGCCGGCCGGACCCTGACGGTCGACCATTACAACCTCTACCTCAACCTGGCCGCTTCCCAGGCGGGCGTGCCGCCGGACGGCCCGCTGGGCGGCCTGATGGCCCCCAAGGAACAGACGCGGGAAGCCAAGTGCCCGCGCGACAAGATGACCGCCGGCTGGTTCGACGGCGCCGAGCTCAGCACTCCCTACCCGCCCTACATCGTCGAGATGGACGTCGAGCTGGACGGCCAGCATCACAAGATCAGGACCGTGGTCTCGACCCAGAAGGACATCGCCCAGCTGGACATCATCCAGGCCGCCTTCGCCCAGGCCAACGCGGCGCTGATCGCGGATTTGGCCAAGACGCTGCAGTGACGCTGGGCCAGCAGGGTTGAATTGGCGGTTGTGTGCGCTTATTATCATTTCACGCACACGGAACGCACACATGCTGGCTCAGTTCCTTGAGAAGGTCGCCGATCCCGATGACGGCGGGCTGTCCCCCGACCGGGTGGGCGGCGCGCTGAAGATGAGCGTGGCGGACCTTTCCCGGCTGACACGGCTGCATCGCAACACCCTGACCCGCACGCCCCACTCACCGTCGGTGCAGGCGCGCCTGGGCGAGGTGGCCCGCATCGTCGCCGCCGCCTCGGACCTCATCGGCGACGACGACAGGGCGGCGATCTGGTTTCGCCACCAGCCGCTGGCGGGCTTCGACGGTCAGACCGCCGAGGAACTGGTCGCTTCCGGCCACGCCGACGCGGTGCTGAAGCACCTGGATATGCTGGCGGACGGCGGATACGCGTGACGCCGGCCGTCCCCGGCGACGGTCGCTACTGGCGCGTCCTCAGCCCGCGCTGGGCCCACGCCCCGCTCAGCGGCGGCGGCGCGGCCCGCCACGGCGGCCGCTGGAACCGCCCGGGGAACCCCGCCCTCTACCTCTCCCAGGAGATCGAGACCGCCTTCGCCGAGTACCAGCAGGAACTCGGCGTTCGCCCCGGGACGTTCGCCGCCTTCGAGGTCGCGGGCGCGACGGTCGTCGACCTGAACGACAGCGGCGCCCTGGCCGCGCTGGATATCGATCCATCCGACCTGAGCTGTCCCTGGAAACAGATCGCCCTCGTGGAGCGGCGCGATCCGCCGACCTGGCTGATCTGCGACCGGCTGCGCAGCGAGGTCGACGGCCTTCGTGTTCCGTCGGTTCAATACGCCGGCGGCTCCAACCTCGTTCTGTGGCGCTGGAACGTCGCCGGCGCGCCGACCGTCACCGTGCATGATCCGCAGGGCGAGCTGACCGAGCGAAACGGCAGGTGATCTGCGTCGCGGCCTCGACGCGGCCCCGTCAGGCGGGGGCCCGGGCCAGCCAGCTTTCGTTGGATAGCGCCAGGGCGAAGAACCGCTCGCCCATGCGCCGATAGCCGGCGGTGTTCGGATGCAGGCCGTCGGGCAGGTCGGCGAGGTCGCCGTCGTTGAACAGCGAAAGCCCGGAGAGATAGTTGATGGCGCCGTCGCCGGCCCGGACGCGGGCCTCGACCATGCCCTCGAGCAGATAGCGCATGCGGGTGAGCGTGACGCCGCCCTCGGAGCTCTCGTCCTCGCGCTCGGGCGAATAGATCGGCGAGATCACCATGATCGGCGTGCGCGGATGTTTGTCGCGGATGACGGAGATCATGGCGTGGGCGTTGTCGAGGAAGGTGCGCTCCTTCAGCATGCCCTCGAACCAGACATTGATGCCCAGCTTGAGGACGATGCCGTCGGCGCGCTGGGCGGCGATGGCGCGGGCGGCCTGGCCGCTGAGCAGGCAGGATCCGGCCCAGCCGAGGTTCAGGTGCGCCATGTCGGCGAGACCAGCCGCCACCGCCGGCCAGGCGCCGGACGCGCCGTCCGCCTCCATGCAGTGGGAGATGGAGCTGCCGTGGAAAACCAGCCGCGGGCGGCGATCCGGCCAGCCGGTCCAGCGGGCGCCGTCGTCCAGTTCGACGCCGGTAATCGACACCGTCGCGATCTGCGGCAGCCAGAGCTCAAGGCTCTTTTCGCCGGCCGGCAGGTCCTTGAACGTGACGACGGCCCGCTCGTCTCCCTCCAGGCCGCCGGCCATGGTCAGCCGCGCGCCGCCCGCGGCGGGAATGCGGGCGAACAGCTTGCCGTCGACATAGAGCTCGTAATTGGCCGAGCGCTCGGTCTCCAGGCCGATGGCCGCGCGCTGGGTCGCGGTCAGGCGCAGGGCCGTCGAGTCGGTGACCAGCCGCAGGCGCACCCCGGCGGCGCAGGTCGCCACCCAGCGGGTGGCCGGATCGAGGAAGCTCAGCTCGGCGACCGGAAACCGCACCGGCTGGATCGCGCCCGGACGGCGGCGCAGGTCCACATAGCCTTCGAGCAGGTCGTCGAGAACATTCAGGTCGAGGGCTTGCATGGGCGTCTCCGATGAGACGCTATTGAAGACGCGCCAGGCCCGGCAAACAAGGGGCCACGGCACAGGTTGGAACGCCCGGAGACCCCATGAGCCCTCTCGACGAAGCACGCCGGCTGGTCGCCGAGGACGACCGCAAGGATTTCGACTTCGCCAGCCGCGGCTTCATCGCCACCCGCGCCGATCCGGTGATCCGCCGCGCCGACGGGCGGCCGGCGTTCGACCTGTCGTCCTACGGGTTCCTGGACGGCGCCGCGCCCGACACGGCCAATCCCAGCCTGTGGCGGCAGGCGCAGATCCTCACCCAACACGGCCTCTTCAAGGTCGCCGACCGCATCTATCAGGTGCGCGGCTTCGACGTTTCGACCGTGACCTTCATCGACGCCGGCGCCGGCTGGATCGTGGTCGATCCGCTGACCACGGTCGAGGTTGCGCGGGCGGCGCTGGAGCTGGCCAACGAGCACGTGGCGGAAAAGCCGGTGCTGGCGGTGATCTATTCGCACAGCCACGTCGACCACTATGGCGGGGTCGGCGGCGTGACCACGGCGGCGGACGCCGCGGGCGGCAAGGTCAAGGTGATCGCGCCGGAGGGTTTCCTCGAGCACGCGGTCTCGGAGAACATCATCGCCGGGCCGGCCATGCTGCGGCGGGCGCGCTTCCAGTTCGGCCACACCCTGCCGCGCGGGCCGGAAGGCGAGATGACCTCGGGCCTCGGCCCCTGCCCGTCGATGGGCACGCTGTCGCTGATCGCGCCCACCGACCTGGTCGCCCGCACCGGCCAGGAGATCACCGTCGGCGACGTCACCATGGTCTTCCAGCTGACGCCGGGGACCGAGGCGCCGGCGGAGATGAACTTTTACCTGCCGCAGTTCCGCGCCGTGTTCATGGCCGAGAACGCCAACCTGACCATGCACAACCTTCTGCCGGCGCGCGGCGCCCTGGTGCGCGACGCCAAGGCCTGGGCCGACTACCTGACCGAGTCCATCCGGCTGTTCGCGGGCGAGAGCGAGGTGATGTTCGCCGCCCATGGCATCCCCCGCTTCGGCCAAGCGGAGATCACCGCCTTTCTGACCAGCCACCGCGACGCCTACAAATTCCTCCACGACCAGTCGGTGCGGCTGATGAACACCGGGCTGACCGGACCTGAGATCGCCGAGGTGCTGACCTTGCCACAGGTGCTGGCCAGGCAGTGGTTCAACCGTGGCTATTACGGCACCATGAGCCATAATTCGAAAGCCATCTATCAGCGCTATCTGGGCTGGTACGACGCCAATCCGGCCAATCTGAACCCGCTGCCGCCGGAGCCGGCCGCCAGGAAATGTGTCGCGGCCATGGGCGGCGCCGAGGCGGTGATGGCCCAGGCCACGGCGGCGGCCGAGGCAGGCGAGCTGCGCTGGGCGGCAACCTTGCTGAACCACGTGGTGTTCGCCGACGACGCGAACACCGCCGCGCGCGAACAGCTGGCGGCCATCTATACCGAGTTGGGCTTCCAGTCCGAGGCCGGCACCTGGCGCAACATCTATCTGACCGGAGCCCAGGAGCTGCGCGGCGGTCCCGCGCAGCTGCCGGGCGCCGGCTTCAGCCCCGACGTGCTGGCGGCGACCACCACGCCGATGCTGCTGGATTTCGCCGCCGTGCGGGTCAATCCGGAGAGGGCGGCGGCGCGGCCGTTCAAGATCAACCTGGAACTGATCGATCGGGACGAGACGATCCTGATCACGGTCGAGAACGGGGTCCTGGTGCACGAGCTTGGCGTGCGCGAGGCCGGCGCCGGCGCGACGGTGCGGATGAAGCGGCCGGACCTCTTGATGACCCTGTTCGCCGGCGCGCCTTTCCAGCCGCGGGTGGAGTCCGGCGACATCGTCATCGAGGGCGAGGCCGGCCTCTATGCCGCCCTGGTCGGCCTGATCGAGCCGCTGACCCCGAACTTCCCGGTGGTTACGCCTTAACCGGAACCGAAACGCTGGTCAGGTCGTCGCCCAGGACGATCTCGCCGGCGAAGTGCGGGCGGGCGATGTCGCGCCAGGCATCTTCCTGGCCGGGAACCAGGTTCGGGACATAATGGGTCAGCATGAGGGTGCCCACTCCGGCGCGGGCCGCCGTCTGCGCCGCCTGCTCGACCGTGGAATGGTAGTCGAGGATGTCCTGCATCCGCTGCATCGGGATGAGCTTGACCATGTCGTCGCGGATCACCGTCTGCACATAGACGTCGGCGCTCCGGCAGAGCTCGTCCAGCTCCGGGCAGGGGATGGTGTCGCCGGCCAGGGCCACGACGCCGCCGGCGTGCTCGATGCGGTAGCCGAGGGTCGGGAACACCGGCGAGTGGTCGGTGCGGTGGGCTGAGATGGCGCAGTCGCCGACGGTGAAGGCGTCGCCGGGGGATAGCTCGACCACCTCGACGTTGGGCGCCCCGTTCAGGTCGGCATGGTGGTCGATGCGGTATCTGACGTCGAAGGCCAGCATGGCCAGGGTCGCCTCGACCAGCGCCTTGGCGCCGACCGGACCGAACAGCTTCAGCGGGACCGGCGCCGGATTCATGATCCAGTGGCAGGTGATGACGTCGTTCAGGTCGCTGATGTGGTCGGAGTGCATGTGGGTGAGCAAGACCGCCGACAGCGCCGCCGGCCCGACTCCCGCCGCCGCCAGCCGCATGACCACCCCGCGCCCGGCGTCGGCCAGCAGGTTGCTCGCGCCCGCCTTGACCAGCGTCGCCGGCCCCGCCCGCGTCGGACTGGGAATCGGCGAGCCGGTGCCGAGCAGGATCACGTCCATGCGCTGTTCCTCGTTGGACGGCCGCCACGGTCCGCCGTGTTCCTGCTACAGTGGCTTAACCCGCCAAGAAAGGAACCTCGCATGGCCACGGTACAGGTTCGATATATCGTCAACGACGTCGATGCGGCCATCGCCTTCTATTGCGAGGCGCTCGGCTTCACCGAGGTCATGCACCCTGCGCCTGCCTTCGCCATGTTGTCGCGCGGCGACTTGCGCCTGGTGCTGAGTGCGCCGAACCCCGCCGCCGGCGGCGGTCAGTCCTCGCCGGATGGAACCCAGCCCGAGCCCGGCGGCTGGAACCGGTTCGCCATCCAGGTCGACGACATCGCCGCCATGGTCGCGACGCTGAGGAAGACCGGAGCCCGCTTCCGCAACGACATCGTCACCGGCGTCGGCGCCAAGCAGATCATCATCGAAGACCCGTCAGGCAATCCGGTCGAACTGTTCGAACCGGTGCTGGCTGAGGCGCGGCTCGGCGGCCACGTATGATCCCGCGCCTCTATGCGTACACGGCCCGCTCGAAGGCGCCGAACGCCGTCAGGGCGCGGGGGTCGGCGAAGGGGAGGAACTGGGCGCACAGGACGCCGGCGGCGCCGGCCTCGCGGTCGATCCAGTAGTAGCAGTTGGAGAGCCCGGCCCAGGCCAGCGACCCGGCGCTGCGGCCATTCGGGCCCGGCTGCAGATTGGCGACGAAGCCGAGGGTCCAGGCCTTGGCCATGCCCGGGAAGGGATCGAAGGTATTGGAGATGTAGGGCTGGGCGCTGGTCAGCACGCCGACTTCCGGGCCCTCGACCTAGCGCTCGCAGAAGATGTCGAAATGCTCGGATTTCAGCAGCTGCGGTCCACGGCCCAGCATGGAGTCGAGAAAGCGCAGATACTGGCCGGGATTGGAGTAGATGCCGCCGCCGCCCATGCCGAAATTCGGCTCGGATGGCATGGCGAAGGGCATTGGCGCGAGGCCCCCGTCGGGCGTGCGCGCGTGCATCGAGGCCAGTCGGGCGCGTTGGCCCTCGCTGAGGAAGAATCCGGTGTCGTCCATGCCCAGCGGCACGAGGACGCGGCGGCGCAGGGCGTCGTCGAAGCTCTCGCCGGTGACCGCCTCGATCAGCCGGCCGGCCCAGTCGATGCCGATGCTGTACTGCCAGCCCTGGCCGGGCTCGAACAGCAGCGGAATGTCGGGCGGATCGATACGGGACGGGCTTGCCCCGACAGCCGCCGTGTAACGGGCCAGGTCGGCGCTGCAGAAGTCATAGCCGAGCCCGGAGGTGTGAGTGAGCAGGCGGCGAAGGGTGATGGGCTCCTTGGCCGGCTCGAGGATCGGCTTTTCGTCGGCGTCGAAGCCTTTCAGCACCGTGGGCGCGGCGAGGTCCGGCAGCCAGTGGCCGACCGGATCGTCCAGCTGGATCAGGCCCTCCTCGACCAGTTGCAGCGCCGCGATCGATGTCAGGGCCTTGGTGCAGGAGGCGACCCAGAACAGGGTGTCGGCGGTCATCGGCGCCGGATTGTCGACGCCGCGCACGCCGAGCGCGATCTCGACCCGCTCGCCGTCCGGCAGCCGGGCGGCGGCGACCAGGCCCGGCAGGCCGGCCTCGGCCATGCCTTCGCTCAGGGCTTCGGTTATTCGCTCGGCTGCGCCCATGGCCCGACCTCCCCGCTTCAGCGAACGTGCATGCCGCCATCGACCACCAGCAGCACGCCGGTGATGAACCTGGCCTCGTCGGAGGCGAGGAACAGGGCTGCATTGGCGGTGTCCCAGGCCGTGCCCATCTCGCCCATGGGCACGCGGGCGTTGCGGGCGGCGCGGACCTCGTCGGTCGAGCGGCCGGAGCCGAGCGCGATGCCGCCGACCGCCATCGGCGTGTCCATCAGCCCCGGCAGCACGGCGTTGCAGCGCACCTTGTACTTGGCGTTGGCGGCGGCGACGCTGGTGGTCAGCCGATTCACCCCGGCCTTGGAGACCTCGTAGGCGATCTGATTGCCGCCGGAGAGCGAAGCCAGCGACGAGATGTTGACGATCGCCCCGCCGCCCGCCTCGCGCATGACCGGGATGACCGCTTTCGAGACCAGCCACTGGCCCTTGAGGTTGACCTCGAGGATCTTGTCGAAGGCCAGCTCGTCGGCGTGCTGGGCCGGGCCGTCGCGGCGGCCGGGAGAGCCGCCGATGCCGACATTGTTCACGAGGATATCGATGCGGCCGAGCCGCGCCTTGCCGGTCTCGACGATGGCGGCCGCCTGCGCCGCGTCGGCGACATCGGCCTCGAGGGCGCTGGCCTCGCCGCCCTCGGCCGCGATCATCGCCGCCGTCTCCTCGGCCCGGGCCAGAACGCGATCGACGCAGAGCACGCGCGCGCCCTCGTGGGCGAACAGGATGGCCATGGCGCGGCCGTTGCCGATGGTCTCGCCGGGGGTTTGGCCGGCGCCGACGATAACGGCGGTCTTGTCCTTCAGCCGTTCACCCACGGCTCTAGCCCTTCAGGTCGGGGTCGAGGGTCAGGCCGGGGTCCAGCTGCACGCCGAAGCTGTTCAGCATCATCGAGACCTGGGTGTACTGGCCGGCGGTGAACACCACGTCCATGCACTGCTTCTGGTCGAAATGCTCGGTGAGCTTCTCCCAGGTGGCGTCGCTGACGAAATGGTCGAAGACCAGCTCGTCCGAGGCGCGCAGCAGGGCCGCCTCGGCCGGGTTCCAGTTGATCGAGGACGCGCCTTCCTTGATCGCCTCGATCTCGTGGTCCTTCAGCCCCTCGCGCAGGCCGATGACCTTGTGCTGGGCGAATTCGTAGCCCGACTTGCAGAGGAAGCCGACGCGCAGGATGACGATCTCGCGGTCGCGGGCGGAAAGGCCGTTGCGGCGCGACAGCACATAATCGCCCCACTGCAGGAAGCGGGTCAGGGCCTTGGGCGCGTGCGCCAGGGTGGCGAAGATGTTGAGCGGCTTGCGCCCATCGCGCATGACGGTGGCCAGCGCCTCGCGCTGATCGGCGTCGAGATCGTCGACCCCAACGGGCGCGATGCGCGGCTGGCTCAGTCTCATGGCGTTGCTCCCGGTTTGGCGCAGACGCATCTTGCGGCGTCTCACCCTATCGACCTAACAGACGCCGCAGCCGCCCGCCATACGCGGGGGTCCCGCCCGGAGCGCCCATGACCGACGATGCCTCGCTAGAGACCCTGCCCGCCTGGGCGCTGGGGCCGTTCTCGCCGCCGGAGCGGGTGCTGGACCAGCGGCCGGCGGTGAGCTTCACCTGTCCGGTCTCGGGCGAGGCCGTCGCCTGGGCGGCCAAGGACCTCTTCAACCCCGCCGCCGTGGTTCACGATGGCCGCGTCTGCCTTCTGGTGCGCGGCGAAGACGAGGTCGGCCGCTATGCCGGCGTCTCGCGCATCGGCCTGGCGACCAGCGCCGACGGGATCAATTTCGAACTCGAACCGGAGCCGGTGATCGCGCCCGGCGACGATCGCTGGCAGGCCTGGGAATGGCCGGGCGGCTGCGAGGACCCACGGGTCGTGGAGTCCCCGGACGGCGGCTTCGTCTGCACCTATACGGCGTTCGATGGCAAGGTGGGCTGCCTGTTCGTGGCGACCTCGCCCGACCTGCGCCGCTGGACCAAGCACGGCCCGGCCTTCGCCAACACCCGCTACGTCCGCCGCCCGACCAAGGCCGGGGCCATCCTGACCGAGCTGAAGGACGGCCGTCTGATGGCCGCGCGGGTCGACGGCAGGTACTGGATGTACTGGGGTGAAGGGACGATCTACGCCGCCTCCTCCGAGGACCTGATCGCCTGGACGCCGCTGGAGGTCGACACCGCCCCCGACCGCTACCTGACCTGGGACCCTGGAACCGCGGGCGGCCGCGTCGGCTGGCAGATCGACCGCGTGCCGGGGACCCTGGGCTTGCACCCGATCGCCGGGCCGCGCCGGCGGCGGTTCGATTCCGGACTGACCGAGCCCGGGCCGCCGGCCCTGCTGACCGCTGACGGCATCGTGCTGATCTACAACGGCGCCAACCATCACCGGCACGGCGATCCGCGCGTTCCGGCGCGCGCCTACCAGCCGGGCCAGATGCTGCTGGACGCGGGCGACCCGACAGCGGTGATCGCGCGGATGCGGGACCCGTTCCTGGCCATCGACCCGGCGGAAGCCCAGGGCCAGGTCGGCAATGTCTGCTTCGCCGAGGGGCTGGTCGCCTTCAACGGCCAGTGGCTGCTGTACGTGGGCCTGGCGGATTCGAGGCTGGGGGTCTCGACGGCGCCGCTGCGCCGTTGAGCGAACGGCGGTTTGCGATGCGCCGCGGCTTTTGCTAGCTTCGCCGCTTCGAAGAGAGGTTTCGAAGTCCAGATGTGTGAAATCGATCGTTTGAAGTCTTGAGCCTGACCGGAGCCTGAGGCTCCGCGTCCGCTCAACGCCGTTCGCGCGCGACGACGCCGTGTTCGGCAATGCCTTCATTCGATCGATGGATTTCACACCATGCCGAAACCTCATGGCGCACACGCGCCTTCACGCCGCCCCACGCCTTACCCCGACCTGAACGCCGTCCTGGCCGAGCTGGTCGAGCGCGTCCGCGCCCTGCTCGCCGACAACCTGGTCGGCATCTATCTGCAGGGCTCGTTCGCCCTCGGCGACTTCGATGAGCGCAGCGACCTCGACTTCGTGGTCGTGATCCACCAGGACATCCCGCCCGAGCAGCAACCGGCGCTGCAGGCGATGCACGACGCCCTGCATGCCTTGCCCAGCCCATGGGCGCGGAAGCTGGAGGGCTCCTACGCGCCCAAGGCGATCCTGCGCCGCCGCTCGTTGACCCCGCGCGATCCGCCCGGCGAGCCCAGGCCGGACGACTGGGCCGATCCGGGGGCCAGCGGCCTGCCGCCGCGGGTCTACCCCTTCCTCCACCTCCGCAACGCCCACCGGGTCCTGGTCCGCTCGGAGCACGACAACACCGAGGTGGTGCGCTGGATCCTGCGCGAAAAGGGCGTCGTGCTGTTCGGACCGAGCCCGCTCGGCCTGATCGATCCGGTGACGCCGGAGGCCCTGCGCGAAGACGTGCGCGAGCTGCTGGGCAAGCTGGAGCCGATGGCCGCCGACGGGACCATGGTCGAACCGCGCTGGATCCAGTGCTTCATGGCCCTGATGTTCGCGCGGATGCTCTATGCCGTGACCACCGGCAAGGTCGCCTCGAAGAAGACCGCGGTCGCCTTCGCCCGCCGCACCCTGGAGCCGCGCTTCGCCGCCCTGGTCGAGCGCGCCTTCACCGAGCGCGAGGGCCGGCCGGCGGACGAGGCGGACCTGGCGGCCTATTTTGCGCAAGCCGCCGACCCCGCCGAGGCGGCGCCGACCCTGGAGCTGTTCCGCCATACCCTGGCGGTGGCCGAGCCACGCCCCGCGCGATCGGCGATCGAGCAGAAGCTGGCGCAGAAACGCCAGCCGCCGCCGGGCCGGGGCGACTGGCGCGGCGGGCTGAATCCCCGCGGGCCGTCGGCGCGAAGCTGGACTCCGCCGCCGACGCGCCCCGGCGGGCGAGGCCGCCGGGGCTAGCTCCAGTGCTGGGGCGGCGCCTTGGCCCGCAAGGCCAGCAGAGCCTCGCGCAAGGCGGCCATGAAGCCGAGGCGCTCGCCGGTCCAGGGCACCGGCTCGCCGATCAGCACGGTGCAGTTCATCGGCACCGGCAGGTGCGCGCCCTTGGGCAGGACGCGGCCGGCGCCCTCGATCCAGACCGGGATCACCGGGGCCAGCGGAACGTCGTTGGCCAGGCGGGCGACGCCGCTCTTCAGCTCGCCCATCTCATCGCTGGCGTCGCCGCGGGTGCCCTCGGGAAAGAGGATGACGATGTCGCCCCTGGCCAGGGCCTCGCGCATGGGCGCCAGGACGTCGGCGCCGCTGCCGGCCTGGCTCCTTTCCACCGGCACGATGCCGACGATGCTGCGCGAGAACCAGCCGATCAGCGGGCCTTTCAGGAAATAGTCGGCCGCCGCCGCCGGGCGCAGCCGCGGCAACAGCCGGACCGGGAACATGGTCAGCAGCAGAAGGGTGTCGACGTGGCTGTTGTGGTTGGCGGCGATGATCGCCGGGCCGGTCTTCGGCAGGTGCTCGGCGCCGATCACGTCGGCGCCGGTCATGAACCGCGCCAGCGGCCGGGCGAACAGCGTCAGGAAGATGAAGCGGATCATGGCCAGGGCAGCTTGGAGAAGCAGAAGAAGATGATCAGGTGGAAATAGAGCGGCGCCGTGAAGGTCAGGCTGTCGATGCGGTCGAGGACGCCGCCGTGGCCGGGGATGGTCTGGCTGGTGTCCTTGACGCCGAGGTCGCGCTTCACGGCGGACATGGTGACGTCGCCGGCGAACCCCGCCACCGGCATCGAAGCGGCCAGGACAGCCAGGGGCCAGCCCCGCAGAGGCAGGAACCAGGGCCCCACGAACCAGATCAGCAGGGCGGTGGTCGCCCAGCCGCCGAGGAAGCCTTCCCAGGTCTTGTTGGGGCTGACCTTGGGGGTGATCTTGTGGCGGCCGGTAAGCTTGCCCCAGACATATTGGGCCACGTCGTTGGCCTCGGTGGCCAGCAGGAGGAAGAAGACCAGGCCGGCGCCGCCGGCTTGCGGCGCCTGGGTCAGCGGCGTGCGCGCCAGATAGGCGGCGAAGCCGATGTTATAGACGCAGGTGATCAGGCCCCAGTTGAAGATCGCCGCGGTGCTCAGATAGGCGCGGGTCTGGCCGATCATGGCCAGGATGAAGGGGCCGAACATGAAGGTCCAGACCGGGATGAAGACCAGATAGATGCCGTAACGGTCGATCGCCAGCAGGCCGTAGTTGGCCGGAATGACCAGGTAGGCCAGCAGCACCACCAGCCGGTCCTCGCGGCGCAGCGGCGCCAGCGACAGGAACTCGCGCAGCGCCATGAACGAGATCAGCGCGAAGAGGCCGAGGGTCGCCGGCCAGCCGAGCAACAGCGCCGCTCCAACCAACGCCGCCATCACCCACCAGCTCAGCATCCGCTGGCGCAGGTTGGTGTGGTCCCTGGCCGGCTGCAGCACCGGCAGCAAGAGCGCCGCCGCCGTGCCCAGCACCAACAGCACCAGCACTCCGGCCATGCCCCAGAACAGGGCCGGCGCGATCTGGTTGAACGGGGTCGCCGCGAAGGATGGCGGCAGCGTCATGACGGCGGTTCCAGGCGCGATCTCGCCGGGATCAGCATGGCGTCTGGAGGATTGCGGTCAAGTCTGTTCGCTTGACGCGCGGCCGGCTGGCGGCGACCGTGAAACCATGGCGAGCTTCCCGGCCACCTTGGCGCGATCGAGCGTGGCGCACGTCGCCTTCGCCTTCCTGGCCATGGGGGCGTGGGCGGTGTTCGCCAACCGCGTGGCGGGGCCAGGCCATGCGCTGCTCGCCGGCCTGGTGCAGGGGAGCTTGTCCGGCGCCATCACGCTCGGGTTGAAGCGGTTCCTGGAGACGGCCTCGGCGAGGCTCGACGGCCTGTGGGCCATGGCCGTCCCGCCGGCGATCAGCTGCGCGGTCATCCTGGTCCTGCTGGTCACGGCGCACCGGCTGGCCGGGACGCGGAACATCCTGGCGACGATCTCGCTTCCCTACGCGGTCTCCTCCACCTACGCCTGGATCTACACCTGGATGGTGGCGCGCGGACGAGGCAAGGCGGTGGCGGCATGACAGACCTGGAAAACCGTCGGCCGCTGAAGTCGCGCAACACCGGCTGGGCGCGGCGGCTGGCGACCTTCCTGGCCAAGGGGCGCGTGCATCCGAACCTGATCTCGGCCACCAGCGTCGCCTTGGCGGTGCTGGGCGGCGCGCTGCTGGCCATGTCCGGCCTGCTGCCCGACTGGGCGCGGCCGATCGCCCTGCTGATCGCCGCGGCCTGCGTCCAGGGCCGGCTGTTGTGCAACCTGCTGGACGGCATGGTGGCGGTGGAGCACGGCTCCGGCTCAGCCACCGGACCGATCTGGAACGAGCTGCCGGACCGGTTCGCCGACCTCCTCTTTCTGGTGGGCGCCGGCTACGCCGCCGACGGGCTGGGCTGGACCGCCGGCCCGGCGCTGGGCTGGCTGGCGGCGGCCCTGGCCATATTGAGCGCCTACGTGCGCGAACTGGGCCGCGGCCTCGGCTTCCCCGCCGACTTCTCCGGGCCGATGGCCAAGCCGCACCGGATGGCGGCCCTGACCTTTCTGTGCGTCGTCGCCGCGGCCGAACCCTTGTGGGGCGGCCACGGCCTGGTCATGACCGCCGGCCTGGTGGTGATCGTGGCGCTGACCGCGGTGACGGTCATCCGCCGGGTGGCGCTGCTGGCGGCGCGGCTGAAGGCGCGGGCGGCGGCGCAGGCCTAGCCGGATCGCTGGTGTTGACCGGGCGCAGCTCGATCTCGATCACGTCGTAGACCGAGCGCGCCGGCTTCAGCTCGCCGCCGATCACCAGCCGGTAGGGCCCCTGCCGCGAATCCAGCGGCTTGCCGTTTTCCTGATCGGCGACGATGACCGGCTGGCTGCGGAAGCTCTTCTCGGTCTCGGCCAGCGACAGCACGGTGGTGAAGCCGTCCTGGCCGGTGACGATGACGATCTGATTCACCGGCGTGCGGTGCAGGCGTACGTCCGACGGCGCCCCGACCTCGGCCAGGAAGTCGCCGATCACCGCGCCGGTGTAGGTCCCCTTGTCGCCGTAGGGGACAGTGACGCTGGCCCGGTGCATGGCCTGGATGTCGGCGGGCGAAACCGTCTCGACCCGGTCGTCGGCGCCCTTGACGACGATCGATTGCGCCGCCGCGGCGCCGGAGACGGCAAGGGCGCAAGCCAGGCCGCCGATGATCGCAAAGCGCATGCTCGCCCCTCTTTGAGTCGAGGCGGAGCATGGCACGCTTCGGGCGGCGCCTTAAGCCGCCTCGACCAGGGCCGGCGCGGCCGCCGGCTCTTCTTTCGCGGTGCGGCGGGTCAGGCCGGAGACGCCGCCGGAGGTCAGCAGGCCGATGTCGGCCAGCAGGCCCGGAATCGCCCACTTGTGGGCGGCGGCGATGTAGCGCGGCTGCCAGACCGGGTCGTACTTGTCCTTGTAGCGCCGCACGCCCTGGAAATTGTACAGCTCCTCGCCGCGCTCGAACAAAAGCCGACCGACCCGGCTGAGGATGGGGGCCAGCGGTCGGTCCTCCAGCCCCGCCAGCGGCGCCGAGCCGAACTCGAAGGCGACATAGCCCTGGGCGCGGCCCCACTGCAGAAGCTCGACGAACAGGAAGTCCATGACGTTCTTGGGCGCCGCGTCGGCGTAGCGCATCAGGTCCATGGAGAAGCTGGAGCGCTCGGCCGTGGTCCAGATGGTGGCGAAGGCGACGATGCGGCCGTCGACCCGCACCACGGCGGACGGGAACTCGCCGACATAGCGCGGGCTGAAGCCGCCCATGGAGAAGCTCTTGTCGCCGCCGGCGTGGTTTTCCAGCCAGCCGTCGGAGACGCATTTCAGCTCGGCGACCGCCGCCCCGACCTCTTCGGGGGTCAGCACGGCGAATTCGGCGCCGATCTCGCCGGCCTTGCGCCAGTTGCGCCGCAGCACTTCGCGGCGGCGGCCGGTGAGGGAGAAGGAGTCCAGCGCCACGGTCGCCGCCTCGCCGATCTTCTGGATGGAAAAGCCGAGCTCAACCACGTCGGGCAGGTCTTCGGGGCCAAGCGCATAGAAGGCCGGCCTGGCGGCGTGGGCGTCGGCCAGTTCGCGGAAGCGCCAGTAGAGCTCCATGCGCTCGTCCTTGCGCCCGACCGGGGAGCCGAGCGCGATCCAGGAGCGGCCGCGCACCGAGAACATCAGAAAGCTCTCGCCCGAGGCGGAGAAGAAGAAGCGCTTGTCGCCGAGCAGGGCGAGGTTGGCCTGCGGCTCGGCGCCCTCGGCCTTGGACAGGATGGCGCGCACGCGCTGGAAGTCGGGATCGTCGTCGCCGACGATCGGCGGGGTGGCCGGGGTCGCCACCATGCGCCAGAGGCCGACCGCCATCAAAAGGATCGCCGCGCCGGCCGAGGCGCGCAGCGAGCGGGAGGCGTCGGCGTCGGACATCACCTTCCACCAGAGGGTGTCGGAATAGTCGGCGTGGCGGAAGGACCAGGCGCCGATGGCCGCCGCGCCGGCCACCGCGGCGAAGGCGGAGAACATCCAGCCCGGCGTGATCTCCATGCGCATCAGCCGCGACGTGCGCGGGAAGGCCGGACGCAGCGGCAGGATGACCAGGCAGATCACCGCCAGCGCCCCGGTCTGTTCCCAGTTGAAACCCTTCAGCAGCGCAAGCACCGCCGCCACCGCCAGCACGATGACGCTGGCCAGCCAGGCCCCGCCGAGCCGGCGCCGCAGGCCGAAGGCGAGCAGCACCAGCACAAGGCCGAGGATCGAGGAGACGAAATGGCTGAGCTCGACGAACCAGAGCGGCATGATCCGCACCAGCCAGGTGAAGCGCTCGGGATCCGACGGGGTCGCGCCGGAGACCAGCAGCATCATGCCGGCGGCCACGGCCAGGATCGCCGAGACCAGCGGCCCGACCTCCAGCGCCGCCGGTTTCAAATCGCCTAGGACGCGCATTCAGGACCCTGATCCACCTCGGACGGCTCGATCATAACCTTTGCCGGCGACGGAAGCACGGGGCTGACGGGCGGACGCGGCAATTTGCCGGGCGACGGCGCCGCGACGTCAATCAAACAGCTGTTCGAACCGCTTGCTCGCGCCATGGCCTGGAGTAAGTTAGGCTGCAATATGGAAACAAAACCCAAGCCTTGAGGAGCTGATGGCCGATTTTGGAGCCGACAAGCTGGACGCGTTCGCCGCCGAAGTCAGCGAATGGCTGACGGCCAACTATCCGGCCGAACTGCGCGACCCGAAGGTGAAATCCGATCCCGAGGCCATGTGGGGCGGCCGCGCCTTCGCCGGCAGCGACGACCCGCAGATCGTCTGGATGCGCCGGATGGCGTCCCGGGGCTGGACCGCGCCGACCTGGCCGGCGGAGTACGGCGGCGGGGGCCTGTCGGCCGCCGAGGCGCGGGTGCTGGAGCGCGAGCTGAGCAAGGGCGGCTACCGCACGCCGCTGGCCTCGTTCGGCATCTGGATGCTGGGGCCGGTGCTGCTGGAATACGGCAACGAGGCGCAGAAGAAGACCTATCTGCCGCAGATCGTCCGCGGCGAGATCCGCTGGTGCCAGGGCTATTCCGAACCGGGCGCGGGCTCGGACCTTGCGTCCTTGCAGACCCGCTGCGAGGACCAGGGCGACCATTGGCTGATCAACGGCCAGAAGATCTGGACCTCCTACGCCGACAAGGCCGACTGGTGTTTCTGCCTGGTGCGCACGGACACGACGAAGAAGCATGAGGGCATCAGCTTCGTGCTGATCGACATGCGCTCGCCCGGCGTCGAGACCCGGCCGATCAAGCTGATCTCCGGCGAGAGCCCCTTCTGCGAGACCTTCTTCACCGACGTGAAGATCCCGAAGGAAAACATGGTCGGCCAGCTGAACGGCGGCTGGTCGATCGCCAAGCGGCTGTTGCAGTACGAGCGGCAGAACATCTCCGGCGGCTTCGGCGGCGGCGGCGGCGCCGGCGGTTCGGCCGGCGACCTCGGGGAGATCGCCAAGCGCTATGTCGGGGTCGATGAAACCGGCGCGGTGGCCGACGCCGACCTGCGCTCGCGCATCACCAAGAACAAGATGGATTTCCAGGCCTTCTACCAGACCCTGGCCAGGGTCGCGGCGGAGTCCAAGGCCAGCAACGGGCCAAGCGCCGCCACCTCGATCATCAAATACGCCGCGGCCGCCTTCGCCCAGGACCGCTCGGAGCTGATGGTCGAGACCATGGGCGCCCAGGGCCTCGGCTGGGAGGGCGAAGGCTTTTCGCCGGGCGAGCTGGTCGCCACCCACGGCTGGCTGCGCTCGAAAGGCAATTCGATCGAGGGCGGCACGTCCGAGGTCAATGTGAACGTCGTCGCCAAGCGTGTGCTAGGCTTGCCCGACCCTAAATAGCGCCTGATCTTGAATAGCCAGTGAGTGGCGGGATTTCCCCGCCTGAGTGAGACATTTCAGAACGGAGATTGATCGATGGCCGATTTCGGCGGCGAGGTCGAAACCTTTCGCAGCGAGGCGCGGGCCTGGCTCGAGGAGAATTATCCCCAGTCGCTGCGCAGGGATTCCGAGGCGACCCAGGAAGCGGTGATGATGGGCAATCTGAAGCCCACCGGCGACCTGAAACTGTGGAAGGAGCGGCTGGCGGCCAAGGGCTGGGGCGCCCCGACCTGGCCGAAGCAATACGGCGGCGGCGGGCTTTCGCCGCAGCAGGCCCGCGTCCTGCAGGAGGAGATGAACCGCATCGGCGCGACCAATCCGATGCTCGGGATGGGGACCAGCATGTTCGGCCCGACCCTGCTCGAATACGGGACCGAGGACCAGAAGCAGCGCCACATACCGCCGATCGTGACGGGCGAGCTCCGCTGGTGCCAGGGCTATTCCGAACCGGGCGCCGGGTCCGACCTGGCCTCGCTGCAGACCAAGGCGGTCGACAAGGGCGACCACTGGGAGATCAACGGCCAGAAGATCTGGACCAGCGGCGCGCAGTACGCCGACTGGTGCTTCTGCCTGGTGCGCACCGATCCGACCAAGAAGCACGAGGGCATCAGCTTCGTCTTGATCAACATGCATCAGCCGGGGGTCGAGACCCGGCCGATCAAGCTGATCGCCGGCTCTTCGCCCTTCTGCGAAACCTTCTTCACCAACGCCCGGGCCGAAAAGAACGACATGGTCGGGCCGCTCAACGGCGGCTGGACGGTGGGCAAGCGCCTGCTGCAGCACGAGCGTTCCGGCCAGGGCGGCGGGCGCATGATGGGCGCCGGCGCCAGCATCCCGGACCTGGCGAAGAAATACGTCGGCCTGGACGAGGCCGGCCGCATCGCCGACAGCGACCTGCGCACACGCATCGCCAACCACATGATGAGCGCCAAGGCCCATGCCCTGACCCTGCAAAGGGCGGTGGCCGAGGCCCGCGGCAACCTGAACCCCAGCGCCACCACCTCGATCATGAAGAATTCCGGCACCCAGATCGGCCAGGAACGCTCCGAGCTGACCTTGGAGATCATGGGCTCGCAAGGCCTTGGCTGGGAGGGCGAGGATTTCGCGCCCGAGGAACGCGCCGCCGTGCGCGGCTGGCTCTCCGGCAAGGCCACCACCATCTTCGGCGGCAGCCAGGAAATCCAGAACAACATCATTTCGAAGCGGATTCTGGGCTTGCCCGATCCGACCCAATCCGCTTCCTAGACTCTCAAGGGAGAAACGACCTATGGCCGATTTTGGAGGCGCCGATCTGGACGCCTTCCGCACTGAAGCTCGCGAATGGCTGGAGGCGAACTTTCCGCCTTCGCTGAAGGGCAAGGGCGGAATGATGTTCACCGAGGGGCGCGAGGAACTAAGCGGCGACGCGGCTCTGTGGAAGCAGCGGATGGGCGACAAGGGCTGGGGCGTTCCCACCTGGCCCAAGGCCTATGGCGGCGGCGGCCTTGAGCCGGCGCAGGCTCGGGTGCTGCAGCAGGAGATGAACCGCATCGGGGCCTGGAACCCGATCGGCGGCATGGGCGTGATGATGTTCGGCCCGACCCTGCTGGAATACGGTAACGAAGAGCAGAAGAAGGAGCACATCCCGGCGATCGCCCATGGCACGGTCGCCTGGTGCCAAGGCTTCTCCGAGCCGGGCGCCGGCTCCGACCTCGCCTCGCTGTCCACCAAGTGCGAGGACAAGGGCGACCACTACCTGGTCAACGGTTCGAAGATCTGGACCTCCGGCGGCCAGTGGGCCGACATGTGCTTCTGCCTGGTGCGCACCGACACCACCAAGAAGCACGAGGGCATCAGCTTCATCCTGATCCCGATGCATCAGCCGGGCGTCGAAGCGCGGCCGATCAAGATGATCTCCGGCGCCTCGGGCCAGTGCGAAACCTTCTTCACCGACGCCACGGCCTCGAAAGAGGACCTGGTCGGCCAGCTGAACGGCGGCTGGGCGATCGCCAAGCGTCTGCTGCAGCATGAACGCAACGGCATGGGCAACCGCACCGGCGGCGGCGTGGCGCGCGAGGTCGAGAACCTGGGCGACGTCGCCAAGCGCTACCTGGGCGTCGACGAGACCGGACGCCTGGCCGACGTGGACCTGCGCGGACGCATCACCGTGCAGAAGATGGAGGAACAGGCCCTGCGCCTGACCGTGCGCCGCGCCGCCGCCGAGGCCCGCGGCAACGCCAGCCCCAGCGCGACGACGTCGATCATGAAGAACGTCAGCATGAAGTCGGCTCAAGACCGCTCGGAGCTGCTGGTCGAGATCATGGGAACCCAGGGCCTGGGCTGGGAGGGCGACGCTTTCAAGCCCAACGAGCTCACCGAAGTCCGCGGCTGGCTGGCCGGCAAGGCCTTCTCCATCTTCGGCGGCACCCACGAAGTGCAGAACAACATCATCTCCAAGCGCATCCTGGGCCTGCCGGACGCAGGCGCGAGCTGACGGGGCCGGCTGGCGGGAGGCGCAGAGCTTCCCGCCAGGCATAGTTGTAGGCATCCGGCGCCAAGTCGGCGTCGCCATTGGCAAGGGTCGTGCCCGGATCGCGGAAGTAAAGCCGCCAGCCGCTCAGCCCGGCGGGCGATAGAGCATGGCCACATCGCACCGCTCATAGCGGGCGCCAAATTCCCGCATGATGGCGTCATCGTGCTGGAAGCCGAGCTTCTCGTAGAGGTGAATGGCCGCGGCCGACTTCTTGTTCGACAGCAGATAGAGGCGTTTGGCCCCCATCCGCAGGGCGCGCGCAATAACGGCCTTGAGCAGGAATTCCCCGACTTTGCGGCCCCGAGCGCTCTCCAGCACGCCCATCTTGGTGAGTTCGTACTGGTCCTCGCCGGTCTTCAGCAGCGCGCAGGCTCCGACCATGCCCAGTCCCGTCGCTTCCACGAACAGGATGTCGCCGCCTTTATCGATGATGCGTTCGCGGGGGTTTTCCAGCACGTCCAGGTCGGTCTGCTCCAAGCGGTACATGGACCGGATCCATTGCGCATTGATGTCGCGGAAGGCGGGCGCGAGGCTGTCGCTGAATTCGCGGATGGTCAGCCCTGCTTCGGCCCGGGCCTTGGCGCGCCGGCTGAGCGGGGTCTCCGCCAGCATGCGCTCGATGGCGTCGATCTGATCGAGCAACGGACCGTTCAGGCCTGTCAGCATGTCGCCGACCGCCGCCTCTACCTGGGGCCAGACATGCAGCTTGGACCGTTCCAGATCGGCGACCCCGGCCGGGGTGAGCGATACGGTCTTGTGCCGCTGGTCCTTGTGCAATCGGTCGATGGTGACAAGGCCCATCTGGGCGAGCTTGGCCGCCATCCGCGTGACGGACGGTTGGCTCAGCTCCATGGCCTGGGTTAGCTCGCCGATGGTCTGCGGCCCGAACCGGTCCAGTGTCGCGAGCAATGAATATTGGGCGGGTTGAATCCCCACCCCGGCGTCGGCCGCCAGGCTGATCACGTCGCCCTGCATCCGCTCCGCCAGCCGCTTCAGCCGGCTGGCCAGAAACAAGGCTGGTCGTTCTCTCAGCACGTCCCGCGTCATGGTTCGCTCCAATATGCACGTCTATATAGCTATACATATAGATCATCTTCCCGAGGCTCTGCTGTCAACGGCCTGGCGAACCCGAATCGAATTCCTAGTCAGCCTTCGATGATAGCTGAGCAATGCTTCTGGGTGCGTTCCTCGCGGCCCCGTACGGGGTTTCCACGTCAAGCCCGTGCAGCAGCATCCTTTCGCCCAGGCTTCGCATAGAGGGCCTGGATGAGGGGGTACCCCGGGTCCCGCCCGGCATCGCAGGCCCGCACTGACTCGGCCAGGACCCCCTCCATCCGCCTTAGGTCGGCGATCCGCGCCCGCACGTCCGTCAGGTGCGCCGCCGCGAGGTTTCGCACTTCCGCGCAAGCAGCCTGCCCACCGGCGGCCAGGCCCAGCAGGGTGCGGACCTCGTCGAGCGTGAAGCCCAGTTCCCGGGACCGGCGCACGAAGCCCAGCCGGCCCACGTCTTCCAGGCCATAGCTGCGGTAACGGCCCCGCCGGGGCGGCGCCGGCATCAGGCCGATGTGCTCGTAGTAGCGGATCGTCTCGATGTTGCAGCCCGTGCGGCGCGAGAGTTCGCCGATCAGAATCGCCTGTACGGCCATGGAGGATGATTTTCGATAAGGGCTTGAGTCTGTAGTCGCTACAGATGGCATCCTTGTCGGCATCGGACCAGGAGGCAACGCATGACCATGGATGTCAGGCTTCGAGATCGACGGGAGGAGCTAGGCGGCAAGCCCACCGAGACCGCCTCGATCCGGGCGGGCATCGACGCGCAGATCAAGCCCTGCTCCACGCTGACCTGTCCGCACTGCGGCCATCAGGCGACGGAGACCATGCCCACCGACGCCTGCCAGTATTTCTACGACTGCCAAGGCTGCGGCGCCGTCCTCAAGCCGACGCCGGGGGACTGCTGCGTCTTCTGCTCTTATGGCGACGTTCCCTGTCCGCCCATCCAGGAGAGCCAGACATGTTGCGGTTGAAGCCAGACGGCGGCGCGCCGCGCGAGCGCATAGCATCTAGTTCTCGGGACTTGCTGGCGCGTCCGACGAGCGCCCTCTTCTGGTGGGGACTTCCGTTGCTCGCGGGCCTGTCCACCAACGTCCTGCCGCTGGCCGAGCCCGGCAAGACGATGGTCTGGGCCATATCGCTGGCCTGGATGGGCGCCGGCTGCGCGCTCAACGCCCAGCGATGCCGGCGGCTGCACTGCTACGTCTCGGCGCCCGTGCTGTTCCTCGGCGCGGGGGGAGCGGCGGCGGTCGGCCTTGGGCTCACGCCCTGGAGATCGAGCACCGCCAGCTACGTCATCAACGCCAGCCTGGCGCTCGCCCTGCTGTCGTTCGCAGTCGAGCCGGTCTGGGGCAAATACCGGTCGCGCTGAGCCTCGCAGCCGCGGCGGCCAGCCTATCCGCCCTTGGGATCTTTGGTCTGGCGGATGCAGGATCGAGCTTGGTCTTCCCCTAGTCGATTGAACCGAACAGACGGCGGCGAGGATCAACACCCATGTGAAAGGACTCAGCTCTGCTGTTGAGCGGCTGCTTTCGCGCTGATGTCAAAATCCAGGTTTGCATTGAGGCGATCATGCGTGACGTGATTGAACAGGTGGGCGTTTGCGCTCTTAGGACCGCCGTTTCCCGCCGCAATATCCTACGGCGAGCGGCCGTTCTTACTGGCGGGTCGGTTCTCGCCGGCGGTTTGCTCGCGCCGTGGACGGCGGCGGCCGGCAGCAAAATTCCCCCATCGCAGGCGGGCTATAAGAACGCGCCTAAGGGCTCGGCGCGTTGCGACAAGTGCGTGCAGTTTCAGCCACCATCAGGGTGCGAGATCGTCTCCGGGACGATCAGCCCGAGTGGGTCGTGCGATCTCTTCGCCCCTCGCCCCTAGGCATAGCGGGCCTAACGCCGCGGACGAACTGGGCCAGCGTTACGACCACCTTTGCTCGAACCCCGACCTTCCGCGCCGAGAAGGGTTCGCGCGCCACCTAAGTCCGGACGCTGAACTCCCCTGAACAACTGACCAACATCTGAGCCAGGATCTCGTGCGAGCTCACTCCCTCAGCCTAATCGGCGCCGTGCTGACCTTGTTCGCGATGACGGGCCTCGCCGCCCGTCCCGCCCAGGCGCTGCCCGCCTTTGCAGCCCAGACCGGACAGCCCTGCCAGATGTGCCACGTGGGCGGGTTTGGACCGCAGCTGACGCCGTACGGGCGCAACTTCAAGATCCATGGCTACACGCAGCGGGCGAACGGCTTCACTATCCCGTTTTCGGCGATGGCCGAAGGCTCGTTCGTTCACACCGCCAAGGACCAGGCCCCGCCAGCGCACTACGCGCCTAACAACAACACCACGTTGGATCAGATCAGCCTGTTCTTCGCCGGCGGTTTCGGCCAGCACCTCGGCGCGTTCGTCCAGGCAACCTGGGACGGGGTCGCCCGAGCCTTCACCTGGGATAATCTCGACGTTCGCACCGTCACCTCGGTCAAGCTCGGGACACATGACGTGGCGCTCGGCGCCAGCCTGAACAATAATCCCACTCTAACCGACCCGTGGAACACCCTGTCGGCTTGGGGTTTCCCGTACACGGGTTCGAACCTTGCGCCGTCACCAAGCGCCTCGCCGCTGCTGAATGGCGCGTTCGCTCAGACCAGCTTAGGCGCCACCGCTTACGCCTGGATCGACAATGCCTTCTACGTCGAGGGCGGCGCCTACGGTTCGCCCGGCGCAACGTCGCTCAGGCGGCTAGGCTCGGATCCCACGGTTCCGGGCGACATTGACGGCCTCGCCCCCTACGGACGCATCGCCTATCAGCGCGCGAGTGGCGGCGGGACGGTGCAGATCGGCGCCTTCGTCATGGACGAGAGCATCCACCCCGGCCTCGACCGCGCGACCGGCCAGACCGACCACTACACCGACGCGGGACTCGACGGCTCGTACTACCGGGTGCTGCCGAACAAGGATGTCATCACCTTCAACGCCCGCTACATGCGCGAGCAACAGGCGCTGCATGCCAGCTGTACCCTTGCCGGCGGCGACGCGAACTGCGCGCGAAACCATCTCAATGACGTACGGGCCGACGTCTCGTACTACTGGCGCAACAAGATCGGCGGCACGATCCAGGTGTTCAACACGACCGGAAACACCAACCGCTTCCTGTTCCCGGCGAACCGAACCTTCCGGCCCGACACCACCGGCCTGCTTCTGCAATTGGACGGCACACCGTTCGGCGACCAGCCGCAACCGGCTAGGCGAGCCAACCTGCGGATGGGTGTTCAGTACACGCTCTACACGAGCTTCAACGGCGCAGCGACAAACTTCGACGGCGCAGGCGCCAAGGCCTCCGACAACAACACGGTCCGGTTGTTTACCTGGTTTGCCTTCTGAAGGCCGAACTCCATCACCCTGTCTTCAGAACAGCTGGCTGTCGCCCGGTCTCGCGCCCGGTCGAATTCCGCCTCGAGGACTACCGCGAAGTTGGCGGTAATTTCCGCAGACCTTCATTTGGATTAGATAATCGACGTATCCCCCACCCTCACTCCCACTCGATCGTCCCAGGCGGCTTCGAGGTCACGTCGTAGACTACCCGGTTGACGCCCTTCACCTCGTTGATGATCCGCGTCGCCGCGCGGGCCAGGACCGGCCAGGGGAATTCGAAGAAGTCGGCGGTCATGCCGTCGGTGGAGGTGACGGCGCGCAGAGCGCAGACGTTCTCGTAGGTGCGGGCGTCACCCATCACCCCGACCGTCTTTACCGGCAGCAGCACGGCGAAGGCCTGCCAGATCTGGTCATAGAGGCCGGCGGCGCGGATCTCCTCCAGATAGATGGCGTCAGCCTTTTGCAGGGTCTCGACCTTGTCCGGGGTGACTTCGCCGGGGATGCGGATGGCCAGGCCCGGGCCGGGGAACGGATGGCGGCCGACGAAGGCCGGCGGCAGGCCCAGCTCGACGCCCAGGGTTCGGACCTCATCCTTGAACAGCTCACGTAGAGGCTCGACCAGCTTGAGCTTCATGTGCTCGGGCAGGCCGCCGACATTGTGGTGGCTCTTGATCACCGCGGAGGGGCCGCCGCGGGCCGAGATGCTCTCGATCACGTCGGGGTAGAGCGTGCCCTGGGCCAGGAAGGCCGCGCCCTCGATCTTGGCCGCCTCGCGGTCGAACACGTCGATGAAGGTCTTGCCGATGATCTTGCGCTTGATCTCCGGGTCGGCGACGCCATCCAGGGCGGTAAGAAATTCCTCGCCGGCGTCCACATGGACCAGCGGGACGTTGTAGTGGTCGCGGAACAGGGTCACGACCTGTTCCGCCTCGTTGAAGCGAAGCAGACCGGTGTCGACGAAGACGCAGGTCAGCTGGTCGCCGATCGCCTCGTGGATCAGCACCGCGGCCACCGAGCTGTCGACGCCGCCGGAAAGGCCGCAGATCACCCTGCCCGCCCCCACCTGCCCGCGGATGCGCGCCACTGCCTCGCCGCGGAAAGCGGCCATGGTCCAGTCGCCAGCCAGCCCGGCGATCCGGTGGGTGAAGTTGCGCAGCAGGGTCGCGCCGCGCGGGGTATGCGCCACCTCGGGATGGAACTGGACGCCGTAGAGCCTGCGCCGCTCGTCGGCGATCACGGCGAACGGCGAATTGGCCGAGGTGGCGACGACCTCGAAGCCCGGCGGGACAGCGGTGATCACATCGCCGTGGCTCATCCAGACCGGCTCTTCATCGCCGACGACGCCCAGGCCCAGCAGCAGCGGCGAGTCGCGCTCGATGCGGATGTCCGCGCGGCCGAACTCGCGGGCGCGAGCGCCTTCCACAGCCCCGCCTAGCGCCGCGCACATGGCCATCTCGCCATAGCAGATGCCCAGCAGCGGAACGCCCAGGGTGAACAGCTTCGGGTCCGGCGTCGGGCTTTCCGCCTCGCCGGCGCTGGCCGGGCCGCCGGACAGGATCACCGCCGCCGGGACGTAGGCGTCGAGGAAAGCGGCGTCGACCTTGTCGAACGGATGGATCTCGCAATAGACGCCGCTCTCGCGAACCCGCCGGGCGATTAGCTGGGTCACCTGGCTGCCGAAGTCGACGATCAGGACGCGTTGGTGGCGGGCAGGTTCAGTCATGGGCGTCCGTTTGCGGGAAGGAGATGGATGCAACCCTTCTCCCCTTGTGGGAGAAGGAGGGGCCCGCGCCGAAGGCGTGGGAGGATGAGGGGTCTCGCGGAGGTGTGCAGAAGATCCGGCGACTGGGCGCTGGGTTGCAGGTGGATTCTGAGAGGCCGGTGAATCACGGCCGCCGCTCCAGGACCGAGACGAAGAAGCCGTCGGTTCCGGCGGTGAGCGGGGTCAGGCGCAGATGGCCCTCTGGCGTGCGGCGACCGGCCAGCGGGGCCAGGCCCTCGGCGTCGGCCTGGCCGGAGGCGGCGACCTGGTCGAAGGCGCTGGCGGTGCGGAAGTCGTCGTGGCCGGTCTGGAAGGCCGTGACCCGATCCTCGTTCTCTTCCATCAATAGCGAGCAGGTGACGTAGACCAGCCGGCCGCCGGGCTTCACGTAGGCGGCGGCTGTCGCGAGCACCGCGTCCTGGTCGGCCATCCGCCGCTCAAGCTGGGCCGGCTTCAACCGCCACTTCGTGTCCGGATGGCGCCGCCAGGCGCCCGAGCCGGTGCACGGCGCGTCGACGAACACCACGTCCATCCGCCCTTCCAGCCCGGCCAGCGCATCGCCATGCAGCGGGCTCTTGACCTGCAGATTGCGCACCCCGGCGCGCTGGGAGCGGCGGACGGTGTCGGAGAGGCGGCGCGCGTCG
>DATAYM010000079.1:0-28194 GCA_036272595.1 Caulobacteraceae bacterium | reverse complement strand
CGCTTTTTGATCAGCCCAAGGATTGGGCGCCCAGTTTTTGATCTCGCCGACCAAATCTGCGCCACATTGCAGCGCTGTGAGGCCCTGAGGCTGGCGCCCCGGATAGCGTCGCCCTGTCGCGAGGGAGCGGGAATGGTCCTTTTCCCAGGCGGCTGGATCAATAACGGGGCGCGCGGCGGATCGCCCGCGCGGGAGCGAGCGAATGAAACTCATCATAGCGATCGTCAAACCCTTCAAGCTCGACGAGGTGCGCGAAGCCCTCGTCAAAGCGGGCGTTGAGGGGCTGACGGTGTCGGAGGTCAAAGGCTACGGCCGGCAGAAGGGCCAGACCGAAATCTATCGGGGCGCGGAATACCAAGTGAACTTCGTGCCGAAAGTGAAGCTCGAGGCGGTCGTCGATGATGCCGCCGTCGCCGGAGCGGTCGACGCCATCAAGGGCGCCGCGGGCACCGGCAAGATTGGCGACGGCAAGATTTTCGTGCTGGGCGTCGAAGACGCGGTGCGCATCCGCACCGGCGAAACCGGCTCCGCCGCGCTCTAGCAAATCAGGACAAGGGGATACTGGGTATGAAAACTTTTGGCTTCAAACGGCTGGCGGGGCTGATGCTCGCCGCCGCGATCATGGGAGCGCCGCTCGCCGCCCCCGCGGTCGCGCAGACGGCCAGTTCGGCCCCCGTCGCCACGGCGGCGGCGGAGTCGGGCGCGCCGGCCTCCTCGGCCGCGGCCACCACGGCAGCGGCAGCGCCCGCCGCCGCTCCGGCGCCCAAGATCGATTCCGGCGACACCGCCTGGATGCTGACCTCCTCGGTCCTCGTCCTGATGATGACCATCCCCGGCCTCGCCCTCTTCTACGGCGGCATGGTGCGCAAGAAGAACATCCTGGCCACCCTGGCCCAGAGTTTCGGCGCCACCTGCGTGATCACCGTCCTGTGGATGGTGGTCGGCTATTCGATCGCCTTCACCGGCTCCGGAAAGTTCATCGGCGACTTCAAGTACATAATGCTTGCGCCGATGGGGGTCGCCTCCGTCAGCGCGCTCGCGCCGACGATCCCCGAAACCGTCTACATGTTCTTCCAGATGACGTTCGCGATCATCACGCCGGCCCTGATCGCCGGCGCGCTGGCCGACCGCATGAAGTACTCGGCCTTCCTGCTGTTCATGGCGGCCTGGCTGCTGCTGGTCTACTGCCCGATCGCCCACTGGGTCTGGGGCGGCGGCTGGCTCGGCGCGGCCGGGGCCCTGGACTTCGCCGGCGGCACCGTCGTCCACCTGAACGCCGGTACCGCGGGCCTGGTCGCGGCCCTCATGCTCGGCAAGCGCAAAGGCCTCGGCACCGAGAACATGGCGCCGTACAACCTGGCCTACAGCGTCATCGGCGCCTCCCTGCTGTGGGTGGGCTGGTTCGGCTTCAACGCCGGTTCGGCGGTCGAGTCCCACGACGGCCAGGCAGGCATGGCGGCGGCGGCCACCCAGATCGCCACCGCGGCGGCGGCCCTGGCCTGGATGGCCTGCGAGTGGATCATCGCCAAGAAGCCCTCGGTCCTGGGCATGGTCTCCGGCGCGGTCGCCGGCCTGGTGGCCATCACCCCGGCCTCGGGCTACGTCGATCCGACCGGCGCGCTGATCATCGGCATCGGCGTCGGCATCGTCTGCTATGTCGCCTCGGTGCACGTGAAGCATTGGCTCGGCTTCTATGACGACGCGCTCGACTGCTGGGGCGTGCACGGCATCGGCGGGGCCTTCGGGGCGATCATGACCGGCGTTCTCGCCAGGAACTCGATCAACTCGGTGGCGCACGGCTGGATCTACGACCACAACCCGCACCAGATGATCCTGCAACTCGAAGACGTCGGCGCGACCTTCTTCTACTGCGGCATCATGACCTTCATCATCCTGGCGGTGCTCAAATACACCATCGGCATCCGGGTCAGCGAAGAGGTCGAAGTCGAAGGTCTCGACATCAACCTCCACGGCGAAGTGGTGCAAGGCTAAGCGTATCGGGGTCCGCCTTCGGGCGGGCCCTTCTTTCTCCTCGTGGCGTACTGGGGCTCGCCTTCGGGCGGGCCCCTTCTTCCTCCTCGGGCGGGCGTATTCAGTGCTGGCGGGACCCTCGGGTCCCGCTTTTTTACGTCCAGGGACCGCCGAGGCGGCAGGCGCGAACCCACCAGCGCGGATGCGCCGCGGCCAGCCGCGCCGCCAGCGCCTCGGCCCCGGCGGCGCCCGGGCAAAGCGCGAAGCTGGTCGCGCCGGAGCCGGACATCCGCGCGGCCAGGGTCTCGGGCGCGGCGCGCAGCACGTCCAGCACGGTCCCGATTTCGGGCGCCAGGCGCACGGCGGGCGCCTCCAGGTCGTTGCGCGCGCGGTCGATCAGATCGGCCACATCCCGCGCGGTCGCCAGGCTCTCCGGCATGTCGGGGCCATCCGCGGCCGCCTGAACGCCCTGGTCGTAGGCGCGGTAGACCGGTCCCGTCGGCGACTCCACGCCCGGATTGACCAGCACCGCATGCAGGACAGGCAGGCGCGGCGCCGGCGACAGTTGATCGCCGCGGCCCGTGGCCATCACCGGCCGGCTCTCCAGGCAAGCGGCCACGTCGGCGCCCAGCCGCGCCGCGATGGCCGTCAACTCGGCCGCGGCGCGCGGCTCCGGCAGCAACGGGTTCAGCAGTCGCAGCGTCGCCGCCGCGTCGGCCGATCCGCCGCCGAGCCCCGCCGCCAGGGGCAGGTGTTTTTCCAGCTTTAGCCCGACCGCCAGGTCCCGGGAAAGCGCCTCGGCCGCGCGGATGACCAAGTTGTCCGGACCGGCCGACAGTTCGCCGCCAAACGGCCCCCCGATGGCCAGCGGCGGGCCCGCCTCGTCGCGCAAGGCCAGCCGGTCGCCGACATCGGCGAAGACGAACAGGCTGGCGATCGGATGGTAGCCATCCGGCTGCGGCGGCCCCACGTGCAGGAAAAGGTTGACCTTGGCCGCGGCGAAGGCCTCGCGCGGCGCTGACGCCGACGTCATTTCTCGGCGACGGGCAGCCGGGGCGCGGTATCGAGGCCGGACTTCAGCTTGGCCTCGACCTGGGCGCGCAGCTTGTCGCTGGGCTGCATCGACAGCACCTGCTCCCATTGGAAGCGGGCCTCGATGCGCCGCCCGTCACGCCAGTAGGCGTCGCCGAGGTGGTCGTTGATGTCCGGATCGGCCGGCTCGAGTTCCGTCGCCCGCTCCAGCTGTTCGACCGCCTGCGGGTACTGGCCGAGCCGGTAGTAGGCCCAGCCCAGGGAATCGACGATGGCGCCGGAATCCGGCTTGGCCGCCACGGCGCGCTCGATCATCGCCTTGGCGCCCTTCAGGTCGACGCCGCGGTCGATCCAGGAATAGCCGAGGTAGTTCAGCACCTCCGGCTCGTCGGGGCTGAGCGTCAGGGCTTGCTTCAGGTCGCGCTCGGCGCTTGCCCAGTCCCCCGCCTGATCGAACGCGACGCCGCGCATGTAGTAGAGGTTCCAGGCCGCCTTCGGCCCCTGCTGGGCGATCAGCTTGTCCAGCACCTGGGCGGATTCGGCGTAGCGCTCGTTGACGCGTAGCGCGTCGGCCAAGAGCTCCATGGCGTCAGGATCGTCCGGCGCCGCCGCCACGGTCTCCTGAGCCAGTTTCAGCTCGACCGGCGCGTCGCTCGGCTGGTCGTAGCTGCCGATCAGCCGCTCGCGGGCGGCGACATAGCTGGGCGAGCCCGGCTGCGGATGGGCATAGGCGTCGCGGGCGGCCTCGGTCTGGCCGCCGGCGGTGAGCGTGTCGCCGACCAGCAGCCAAGCTTCGTCGCGCTTCGGGTCCAGCCTGAGCACCAGGCGGAGATAGACCAGGCCGAGCTGCGGCTGCTTTTCGGCCAGCAGCAGGGCCGCGGGCGCCAGCAGCGCCCTCCCCGCGCCCTCGGCGAGGGTCGGTGCCGGCGGCGGCGCATGGCCGGCCTGGGCGCTCTTCAGCGCCTGCTGGACCAGCAGGTTGGAAGCGTTACCCTTCAGCGCCGCCTGATAGAGGTTGATCGCGGTCGCTGTGCGGCCGTGGCGCTGGAGAAATTCGCCATAGGCTGTGGTGTAGAGGCCGGCGCCGTCGCTCTGGGCTAGCAGCTTGCCGAAGGCGTCGTTGGCCTGGCCGATCTGGTCGCGATGCTCGTAGAGCAGCGCCTGATCCAGCAGGAGGACCTGCTGGATCAGCCGATCGCCGTCGGAATCCGGCAGGGTCAGCGCGGTCTTCCAGTCGCCGGCCGCCGCCGCCGCCCAGGGCAGAAGGATCTTGCTGGCGGCGTCGGGCGTCGGCCCGCCGGGCGCGGTGGTCAGCAGCGTCTGCGCCTCGCGCCCGCGCCCGTCGGCCAGCGCCTCGACCGCCCGCGTCAGCTGGCCCAGCCGCTGCTCGCCGGACGAGCCTTCGTTCGGGCCCGGCGCCAACGAGGCGGCGCGCGGAATGTCGCCGGCGACCAGGGCGGCGACGAAGGCGTGGATCTTGATCGAGTCTGTATCGTCGTCCTGGCGCGCCGCCTGGGCGAAAAAGGCCGAGGCCTCGTCGCCCTGGCCCTGGTCCAGCGCCGTCTGGCCGGCGAGATAAAGGCCATAGGTCGAGGCGTCGGCGCGCGCGGCCGGGGCGTCGGCGGCCTGCCTGGGGCGCAGGTCCGCCGAGGGCGGCGCAGGGGCGGTGGCGCAGGCGCCGAGGGCGGCGAGCGACAAAAGGACGGCGAGGCTACGAACGGGAGGCATGCCTAAACCCTTGGCTCCGAAATGTGGCGCCGGCAAGGGCTTGGCGGAAGGGGCCTTACATGTTCGGGTAGTTCGGCCCGCCGCCGCCCTCGGGCGTGGTCCAGACGATATTCTGCGACGGGTCCTTAATGTCGCATGTTTTGCAGTGGACGCAGTTCTGCGCGTTGATCTGGAAGCGCGGGTTCTGTCCGGCCTCGTCGTAGAGCACCTCGTAGACCCCCGCCGGGCAATAGAGCCTGGCCGGTTCGCCGAATTCCGGCAGGTTGATGTCGATCGGGACGCTGGGGTCCTTCAGCTTCAGGTGCGCCGGCTGGTCCTCCTCGTGGTTGGTCGCCGACATGAAGACCGACGACAGCTTGTCGAAGCTGACCACCCCGTCCGGCTTCGGATAGACCAGCGGCTTGTAGTCCTTGGCCAGGCCGAGCGAGGCCGCGTCCGTCTTGCCGTGCTTGAGGGTGCCTAGGAACGAAAAGCCGCCCAGCAGCGTGGTGCACCACATGTCCACCCCGCTGAGCGCGACGCCCAGGAGCGTGCCGAAGCGGCTCAGCAGCGGCTTGGCGTTGCGCACCCGCTTCAGGTCCTTGGCGATCCAGGACGAGCGCACGGCGGTTTCGTAGTCGACCAGTTCATCGCCGGCGCGCTCGGCGGCGATGGCCGCGACCGCCGCCTCGGCGGCCAGCATGCCGGACTTCATGGCGTTGTGGCTGCCCTTGATGCGCGGCACGTTCATGAAACCGGCAGAGCAGCCGATCAGCACCCCGCCCGGGAAGGTCAGCTTGGGGATGGACTGCCAGCCACCCTCGGTGACGCCGCGGGCGCCGTAGGCCACCCGCTTGCCGCCCTCCAGATAGGGGCGCACCGACGGATGGGTCTTGAAGCGCTGGAACTCGTCGAACGGCGACAGCCAGGGGTTCTTGTAGTTCAGGTGCACCACGAAGCCGATGGACACGTAATTGTCCCCGAAATGGTACATGAAGCTGCCGCCGCCGGTGTTGTTGTCGAGCGGCCAGCCGAGCGTGTGCTGCACCAGGCCTGGGCGGAAGACCTCGTCCGGCACTTGCCAGATCTCCTTCAGCCCGATGCCGAACTTCTGCGGCTCGCGGCCTTCGCTTAAGCCGAACCTGGCGATCAGCGACTTGGCCAGCGAGCCCCGCACCCCCTCGCCGATGAAGACGTACTTGCCGCGCAGCTCCAGGCCCGGCTGATAGTCCGGCTTCTTCTCGCCGTCCTTGCCGATGCCGAAGACGCCGGCGACCACGCCAACCACCTCGCCCCTCTCGCCGAACACCAGCTCGGAGGCGGCCATGCCGGGATAGACCTCGACGCCGAGCTCCTCGGCCTGGGCGCCCAGCCAGCGGCAGACATTGGCCAGCGAGGCGATGTAGTTGCCGTGGTTGTGCATGAACGGCGGCATGGCGAACACCGGCAGCGGCAGGTCGCTCTGCGGTCCGACGAACAGGAAGCGGTCCTCGGTGACCGCCGTCTCCAGCGGCGCGCCCTTTTCCTTCCAGTCGGGAAAGAGCTCGTTCATGGCGATCGGGTCGATCACCGCGCCCGACAGGATGTGCGCGCCGACCTCGGAGCCCTTTTCCAGCACCGCGACGGTGAGCTCCGGCGCGAGCTGCTTCAGCCGGATGGCCGCCGCCAGGCCTGAGGGGCCGGCGCCGACGATGACGACGTCGTACTCCATCGCTTCGCGTTCGATGTCATCGCTCATGGCTTCGTCCCTCGCGCCCCGCGCCTTCCGGCGTTGCAACCTTAGTGGACTTATCGGAAGCTGACCCATGGACGGTCAAGGGCGATCCCCGATGCAATCGGCTGAAACCGGCGCGCGCGCCCTGGAAAGCCTGCTGGCATTCTGGGCCGAGGCGGGGGTGGACACGGCGTTCGCCGACGCGCCGGTCGACCGCATCGCCGAACGGATCAGGCCGCCGCCCGCGCCGGTCCATGTCGCCGCCAACACGATGGCGAAGCCGGCGGCGGCCGGCCCTGACGCTTCCGGCGCCATCGCCGAGGCGCGCCGGGCGGCCGCCGAGGCGCGGGACCTGGGCGAGCTGGCCGCCGCCATCGCCGGCTTCGACGGCTGCGGGCTGAAGTTCGAGGGCGCGCGCCAGGCGGTTTTCTCGCGCGGCCGCGCCGACGCGCCGGTGATGGTGATTGGCGAGGCGCCCGGCGCCGACGAGGACGCCCAGGGCCAGCCCTTCGTCGGCCGCGCCGGCAAGCTGCTGGACAGGATGCTGGGCGCTGCCGGGCTCGCCGATCGGGTCTTCATCACCAACACGGTGTTCTGGCGGCCGTCGGGCAACCGCAACCCGACCGCCCAGGAGCAGCTGGTCTGCGCGCCTTTCCTGGAACGCGCCATCGCCCTGGTGCAGCCGAAATTCCTGCTCCTGGCCGGCGGCGCCTCGGCCAAGGCCATGCTGCAGCGGCCGGAAGGCATCCTCTCCCTGCGCGGGCGCTGGTTCGACTGGACCTCGGCGGACGGCGGGCTGACCCTGCCGGCCCTGCCCACCCTGCACCCCGCCTTCCTGCTGCGCCAACCGGCGGCGAAGAAACGCGCCTGGGCCGATCTTTTGATGCTGAGCGAGCGGCTCGATCGCCCGGAGCGGCCGCCCGCTTAGACTTCTTCCGTGGGGAGGCCTTTCAGGCGAGGATTCTTGCCCCCAACGGCCGCAGCGCGCCGCGGCCGAGTTGCAGCGGCAGGGTGAGCGGCCCGCGGCGTTTCTCGCGCGCCTCGTCGAGCAGGCGGCGTGGGATCAGCAGCCCCTGTTCGGGGCGCAGCCGGCCGAGCAGCCCGGCTTCCACCGCCGCGCGGGCCTCGAGCGCCCTCGCCTGCAGACCGCCGGCCTTCAGCGACAGGCGAAACCAGCCGGCGCGGTCGGAATGGTCGTTGACGTGCCGCCACGCCGCCTGCTCCCAGCCCGCCTGCGGCCGGGTTCCGGCCTGCAGCAGCAGCAGCCAGGGCTGGCGCGCCGCCGCACAGCCTTCGCCGAGCGCCGCCGCCACCCCGGCGGTCACGATCCGCGCCCCGGCCTCCTCGGCGACGGCCAGGGTCGCATCCGTCGAGCCGGCGTCGGCGACGATCACCTCGCGCACGAAGCCGTCGATCGCCGGCGCGGTCAGCGCCGCCAGCGTCGCCTGCAGCCGCGCTTCGTCGTTCAGGGTCGCGATCACCGCCGAGATCATCGCGGCATCAAGCGGCGCGACGGCGGGCCGTCAAGCTACGTTCTTGATATGTTCTCATTACAGGTCCAGAATGCCGCCATGCCGTCCCTGCCCGTCAACGCCCGCGGCCGCGCCTCGCGCTCGAACGATTCAAGCCGCTTCGAGGCCTTCACGCGCGGGACCTTCGACGATGGCTGGACCGAGGCGGACGGCGAGCCGGCGCAGCTGGAAACCACCCTGACGGCGGAGAAGGCGCGGGCGATCATCAGCCGCAACGACAGCCCCGACATCGGTTTCGACCGCTCGATCAACCCCTATCGCGGCTGCGAGCACGGCTGCATCTACTGCTACGCCCGGCCCAGCCATGCCTATATGGGCCTGTCGCCGGGGCTGGATTTCGAGACCAAGCTGTTCTTCAAGCCCGAGGCGGCCCAGCTTTTGGAGCGCGAACTGGCCAGGCGCAGCTATCAGCCGGCGCGCATCCAGCTGGGCGCCAATACCGATCCCTACCAGCCGATCGAGCGCAAGCTGCAGATCACCCGCGAAATCCTCAAGGTCCTGGCGCGCTACCGGCACCCGGTCGGCATCACCACCAAGAACGCCCTGGTCACCCGCGACATCGACATCCTGGCGCCCATGGCCGCCCAGCGCCTGGCCGCCGTCTCGGTGTCGGTGACCTCGCTGGACCGCAAGCTGGCGCGGGCCATGGAGCCGCGCGCCTCGACGCCCGAGCGCCGCATCGACGCCATCCGCCAGCTGGCCGCCGCCGGGGTCCCGGCCATGATCGGCTTCGCCCCGGTGATTCCGGGGCTGAACGATCATGAGATGGAAGCGGTGCTGGAGCGGGGCGCCGAGGCCGGCGCCGTGCAGGCGCACTTCACGGTGCTGAGGCTGCCAAGGGAGATCAAGGACCTTTTCCGCGAATGGCTGCAGTCCGAACGGCCCGACCGGGCCAAACGGGTCATGTCGCTGGTGCGCCAGACCCACGGCGGCAAGGACTATGATCCCGAATGGGGCAAGCGCATGCGGGGCGAGGGCCCGGTGGCCGAACTGATCGCCACCCGCTTTCGCCTGGCGGTGCGCAAGTTCGGCCTCGACCGACCGTTCCCGCCCATGGACGTCGGCCTGTTCCAGCGCCCTTCGGCCGATCCCAACCAGCTGGAGCTGTTCGGCTAACGGACGAACACCCCGGCCAGCTCCACGTGCGGCGACCAGAGGAACTGGTCCACCGGCAGGACGCGGGCCAGGGAAAAGCCGCCGTCGGTCAGGATGCGGGCGTCGCGGGCGAAGGTGGCGGGATCGCAGGAGACGCCGACGGCGATCGAGACCTTTGAGGCAGCGATCTCCCGCGCCTGCTCGGCCGCGCCGGCGCGCGGCGGGTCGAACAGCACCGCGTCCAGCCGCTTCATCTCCGCCGCCAGCATGGGGCGGCGGGTCAGGTCGCGGGCCTCGGCGGTGATGGCCTTGAGGCCCCTGGCCGTGCCGCTGGCGGCGATCAGCGCCTTGATCGAGGCCGCGGAAACGTCGGCGGCCTGCACCGAGGCGACCTCGGCCAGCCGGAAACTGAAGGTCCCGACGCCGCAGAACAGGTCGGCGACCCGCGACGCGCCATCGATCGCCCGCACCGCGAAATCGCCCATGGCGGCTTCCGCCTCCGGCACGGCCTGCAGGAAGCCGCCAGGGGGCAGCGCCACCAGCACCCGGCCTAGCCGGACCATGGGCTGGCGGGCCTGGTAGACGATCTCGCCGGCCAGGGTGACACGGGCGAAGTCGCCGGCGGCGGCGCGCTCGGCCGCCTGCACCCGGGCGTCGGCGGAAAGCCCGCCGCTGCGTCGCTCGACGCCGGTGACGTCGACATCGAGGCCGGTCTCGGTGCGCGTGACATGCAGGGTCGGCGCGGACTTCGGGTGCTCCAGGAAGGGCTTGGCCAGGGCGGCCAGGGCCGGCAGCGCCGCCTGCAGCGCCGGATGGGCGATCGGGCAGACGCCGATCTCCACCAGCCGCCACGAGCGGCGCGCCTTGAAGCCCAGCGCCACGCCCTTGCCCGCCGCGCGCGCATGCAGGGCCAGCCGGCGCCGGGCATGGGCCGGGGCGGCGAAGGCCGGCGCGATCTCGGCCTCGATCCGCTCGCGCGCCAGGGCCAGGCGGATCTGGTCCGCCTTCCACGCCAGGTACGGCGCCGGCGCCCAGTGCTGCAGCGCGCAGCCGCCGCAGTCGCCGAAGTGCGGACAGGGCGGCGTCACGCGATCAGGACTGGGCGCCAGCACCGCGACCGTCTCGGCGCGGTCGCCCTGCCGCTCGGCCCGCACCACCTCGCCCGGCAGGGTCAGGGGCGCATAGACCGGCCCGGCCGCCACGCCATCGCCCTTGGCGCCGACGCTGTCGATGATCAGATCCTGCATGCGGGCGACCATGAGCGCAGAAGAACCGTGCGCTCAAGCGATGTTCAGGCTTGGCAGGAGATCATCAACCCCCATGTTCGAGGATGCGTGTTAGCATCACTCCGGCCGTCGGCGGCCTTCAGGGGGAGAGTATCCGATGAGACTGGGTTCGAGGTTCGCCAACGCCGCCCTGTTGGCCGCGGCCGGCGCGCTGGTCCTGGCCACCGCGCTGGCCTTCCCGGCCGCCAGCCTGGCGCAGCCCTACAACGAAACCGCGGCGGAACAGTGTGAGCAGCAGCAGAACAGCCGCGCGGTCGCCGGCGCGGTTCTTGGCGGGGTCACCGGCGCCGGCGTGGCGGAAGGGGCCGACGCCGGCGCGTCGACCGCCGACTGCCAACCCGACTACCATCCGCTGCCGCCGCCCGGTTACGACGGCGGCCCCAACGCCTATGACAACGCGCCGCCGCCCCAGGCCTATCCCGGCGGGCCGCCTCCGGGCTACCGTCCCGCTTCCGGGCGCAACTGCGGCCCAGCCCAACGGCTGATCACCTTCCCGGACGGGACGGAGATCCGCGATACGATCGAGGCCTGCCAGGACGACAACGGCCACTGGATGCCGCCGCCGGGAAGCAATTAGGCCGCTCAGAGCGTGGCTGCGCTGCAGCCTCAGCCTTCCTCCGCGAACAGCTTCTTCAGCTCGTTCTTCATGATCTTGCCGTTGGCGTTGCGCGGCAGGGTCTCGGGCCAGAAGACCACCTTCACCGGCACCTTGAAGGCGGCCAGGCGCTCGGCGACGAAGGCGCGCAGCTCCTGCTCGGTGGCGCTGGCCCCCGGTTTCAGGGTGACCACCGCGCCGGGCTCTTCGCCCAGCTGCTTGTGCGGGATGCCGACCAGCGCCGCGTCCATCACCGCCGGATGGCCGTAGAGGACGTTCTCGACCTCGATGCAGTAGATGTTCTCGCCGCCGCGGATCAGCATGTCCTTGGCCCGGTCGATGATGTAGCAGAAGCCCTCCTCGTCCAGCCGCGCCAGGTCGCCGGTCTTGACCCAGCCGTCGACGAAGGTCTGGGCCGAGGCCTCCGGCTTGTTCCAGTAGGACCGCACCACCTGCGGGCCGCGGCACCACAGCTCGCCGACCTCGCCGACCGGCAGTTCGCGGTCACCTTCGACGCTCATGATCTTCAGGTCGGTCACCGGCACGGCCGGGCCGCAGGAATCCGGGCGGTTCTGGTAATCCTCGGCCGAATTGCCGGTGGCCGTGGCCGAGGTTTCGGTCATGCCCCAGCCGTTGCCGGCGGCGGAGTTCGGGAAGGTCTCCTTGATCTTGCGGACAAGCTCCGGCGCCGACGGCGCGCCGCCATAGGCCACCGACTGCAGCGACGACAGGTCGTAGTTCTTGCGTAAGGGGTGCTCGATCAGCTGCCAGGCGATGGTGGGCACGCCGCCGGCGCTGGTCACCTTCTCCCGCTCGATCAGCTCGAAGGCGCGCACGGGGTCCCAGCGGTGCATCATGACGATCTTGGCCCCGGCGAACAGCATCGGGTCGAGGATCGCGAAGCAGCCGGTGGCGTGGAAGAACGGCACCGAAAGCAGGGTGGTGGTCTGCGGCGCGTCGGGATCGGGCGCCGGGGGCATTTCGCCGCGGCGCAGGAAGGCGCGCGCGCCGCCGATCCCGCCGGCCATGATGTTGGAGGTGATGTTGCGGTTGGTGGCCAGCGCGCCCTTCGGCTTTCCCGTGGTGCCGGAGGTGTAGAAGATAGTGGCGTAGTCTTCCGGCCCGACCTCCACGTCCGGCAACGGCCGGTCGGGCAGCTCCTTCCAGTCTTCAGTGGTTCCGATCACCGATTCCAGGGCGACCACCTGCGGCAGCGCCTCGTCCTCGTGCAGGCGCGAGACATAGATGGTCTTCAGGTCGGGGCAGTTGGGCAGGTGCTCGCGCAGCCTCTCCAGCCGTTCGGCGTCGAGAACGGCGACCTTGGCGCCGGAATCGGTCAGGCCGTATTCCAGCTCCGGCCCGGTCCACCAGGCGTTCAGCGGCGTGACGATCGCGCCCAGCGCCTCGCCGGCATAGAAGGCCACCGGCCATTCCGGCAGGTTGCGCATGACGATGGCGACCCGGTCGCCCTTCCTGACGCCCCTGGCCGCCAGTTCGTGGGCGAAGGCCGAGACGGCGCGGAAGAAGGCCTCGAAACTGGCGCGCTCGTCCTCATAGACCAGGAAGATCTTGTCGCCATGGGCGCGGCCCGCGACCAGCACGCTGCGCAGCGAGGGCGGCGCGTTTTTCCAGGTGCGGATACGCACGCCCATGATGTCCAGCTCCTCCATCTCGAAGGGCATCCCCGGCGCGGTCAGCATGGCGTGCGCCTGGGCCATGGACATGGCCGGCCAGGTCTTCGCCTCGGGCTGGGCGGTCGCGGCGTCACTCATAAGCGTCGGTCTCCAACGGTTTGCCGGTTCGCATCGCGGCTCGGCGTCTCAACTGAACAAGCATAACCCAGGACGCGGCGCAAAGGCGACAAGGCCGGCGCCTCAGGCCTTCGGCTGGGCTTCCAGGTGGCCGTCGCGGAGGGCCAGCACCCGGTGCATGTGGCCGGCCAGCTCCATGTTGTGGGTGGCGATCAGCACCCCGACGCCGGTGGCGCCGGCCAGGTTCGACAGGCTCTCGAACACCGCCCGCGAAGTGGTCGGGTCGAGGTTGCCGGTGGGCTCGTCGGCCAGCACCAGCCGCGGCTCGTTGGCCAGGGCGCGGGCGATGGCCACCCGCTGCTGCTCGCCGCCGGAAAGCTGGCCCGGCTGATGGTTCAGCCGCTCGCCGAGCCCGAGATGCTCGAGGATCGCGGCCGCGCGCCGTCGGGCGGTCGGGCGGCTGCGGCCGGCCATCATCTGCGGCAGGGCGACGTTGTCGAGGGCGCTGAATTCCGGCGACAGGTGGTGGAACTGGTAGATGAAGCCGATCAGGCCGAGCCGCACGCGGCTGCGCACCGTGTCGTTCAGCTTTGAGCAGTCGCGGCCGTCGATGACGATTCGCCCCGCCGTCGGCCGCTCAAGCAGGCCGGCGGCGTGCAGCAGGCTGGACTTGCCGGAGCCCGAAGGGCCGATCAGCCCGACCACCTCGCCGGCCTGGACGTCCAGGTCGACGCCCTTCAGCACCTGCAACAGCCGCTCACCGGACGGATAGTCGCGCATGACGCCGCGCAGGCTCAGGATCGGCTCACTCAAAGCGCAGCGCCTCGACCGGGTCGAGCCGGGCCGCCTGGAAGGCCGGCGGCAGGGTGGCGAGGAAGGAGGCGGTCAGCGAGAAGGCGGCCACGAACGCCACCTCGCGCCAGTCGATCTTGGCCGGGATGTGGGAGAGGAAATAGATCTCGGCGTTGAACACCTGGGTGCCGGTCGCCCATTCCACCAGCCCCTGGATGTGCTGGATGTTGAGGCAGAACAGGATGCCGAGCAGGAGGCCGGCGACGGTGCCCAGCGCCCCGATCGCCGAGCCGGACAGGAAGAAGATGCGCAGGATCGCCCCCTGCCCGGCGCCCAGCGTCCGCAGGACGGCGATGTCGCGGCTCTTGTTCTTCACCAGCATGATCAGGCACGAGATGATGTTCGCCGCCGCGATCAGCACCAGAAGGCCCATGATCAGGGTCATGGTGGTGCGCTCCACCTCCAGGGCGTTGAAATAGGCCTGCTCCTGGTCGCGCCAGTCGGTGACCACCCCGTCCGACCCGACCGCCTGCTGCACCTTGGGCAGGATCTCGGCGCTGCGGTCGGGATCGTCCAGCTTGATCTCGATGGAATCGGCGCTGGTCCCCCGCCCGAAGAAAAGCTGCGCCTGGGCCAGCGGCATGTAGATGAAGGACTCGTCGTACTGGCTCATGCCGACGCTGAAGGTGCCGGCGACGGTGAAGGCCTTGCTGACCGGCGCCGCGCCGAAGGCGGTCTCCGGCCCCGACGGCGATGTCAGGGTCAGGGTGTCGCCCGGCCCGACCCCCATGGCCGCGGCCAGCCGGTCGCCGACCAGGATCAGGTCGCCGCCATAGTCGCCGTCGCCGAACCCCTGCAGCGAACCCGACTTGATGTTGTCGGCGATGAACCGGGTGGCGCGGACGTCTTCCGGGGTCATGCCGCGCACGATGGCGCCCGAAGTCTGTCCCCTGCCCTGGACCAGGGCCTGGGCCTCGACCAGCGGCGCGGCCTGGACGACGCCGGGAATGGCGCGGATGCGCTGCAGCACCAGGTCGCGCTCCGGCTCCATCAGCGCCGCGCCGGTCACGTGCATATGGCCGTTGAAGCCGAGGATGCGGTCGAGCAGTTCGCTGCGGAAGCCGTTCATCACCGACATGACGATGATCAGGATGGCCACCGCCAGCATGATCAGGATGAAGGAGATGGTCGAGATCAGCGCCACGCCGCCGTTCTTGCGCTTGGCGCGCAGATAGCGCATCGCGACGGACCGTTCCCAGAAGCTGAACGGCGGGGCAGGCTTGATGTCGGCCGTCATGCGCCCAAAGCCGTCATGAGCCAGGAGCGCCGGCGCCGAGGTTCGGCAGGGTGATCAGGTGGAAGAAGACCACCAGCCAGACGATCGCGAACGGGATCAGCGCGACCCAGGTGGTGGTGATGAGCTTGCGGCCGATGTTGGGGTTCACCGGCGCGCCGGGGTCGCCGCCGTCGCCCGGATCGATGCCCGCCTCGGCATAGCTGACCGCGCCCATGGGCAGGACGGCCAGGAAGACGACCCACCAGAGGGTCAGATAGACCACGAAGGATAGCGCCGGTCCCATCAGTGGGCGGCCTCGGGAGTTCTCATCAACTCGACCAATACCCCGCCCATGTCCTTCGGGTGAACGAAAATCACCGGCACGCCGTGGGCGCCGATGCGCGGCTCGCCGGTGCCGAGGATGGTCGCGCCCTTGGCCCGCATCTCATCGCGGGCGGCCAGGATGTCCGGCACCTCGAAGCAGACGTGGTGCTGGCCGCCGCGCGGATTCTTGGCCAGAAAGGCGTTGATCGGCGAGTCCTCGCCGTAAGGCTCGATCAGCTCGATCTGGGCGTTGGGCAGGTTGACGAAGCTGACCCAGACCCCCTGTTCCGGCAGAGCGCGCTTTTCGGTGATCGAGGTCGCGCCGAGCATGTCGCGATAGAGCCGTTGCGAGTCCTCGATCGAGGGCGTGGCGATCCCGACGTGGTTGAGCTTGCCGATCATGTGAGCAACCTTCCTCAGATCTCAAGGTCCGCGCTGCTTACCCCCTGACCTGGGCAGGTGGAAGGCCGATCTCGGAATTGGCTTACAAACAGAGCTTCGCAGCGATCCACATCGAAGACGCCTGATGGAAGGATGTCAGGTTTCTTGCGAAGCTAACATTAGATCGATGGCTGCAAGACGCTCAATATAGCTCCCCGTTCAGGCCGACTCATCTTAATATCTGGTCCCGTGTCCGCTCTGTCCTCTGCGCGTTTATGCAGCTTGAGGGAAGTTGGTGTTGGCCTCGGAAATCGAGATCGAGCGAATTCGAAAAAACAATGTCGAATGGCGCCTGCTTGTCCGCGGGCTGCTCCGGCAGGCCGAACAGGACGCCCTGCGAGACAAGGATTTCGGCTTTCTAGAAAGCCTCTCAGCGAGAACCTGGCAGGAGCAGCTCAGCTATAGACAGGCTGAATGGCTACTGGACATCCGCACTGGCGTGGAAAGAGTGTCTAGTTACATGGGCTTCAGTCTCAGATCCTTGATGCAAGGATGTTACGAGAGTCGCTTCGGCCTCGACGACGAGGACCAAGTCTGGATTGCCGCCATCCACGAAAGCGGCCGCACATCGCTTCGTCGAAATGAAGCCCGGCGGATTTATAATTTGGCTAAACATCTCGGTGAGATAGACGGCGACTAAAACTTTGTCACCGTCATCCTTGGCATGGTCGTCTGGCTCCGCCCTATGTTTCCTGCCGTTGCGTTCGCAGGATGAGAGGGGTCATCGATGCTTGCGCGAATGAGGGGCAAGCGCCATCATACCCACATGGCCAAGCACACCGCAAAATCCGGCTCAAACGGCAAGACACATAAGAAGGTCGCCGGCTCGGTGCTCGGCGTGACTCGAGACGGCGTGCGCATCTTAAACCAGGGCAAAGCGACGCACTTTACCCAAAAAGAGCTGCGTGAGGCGATACGCTCGGTGCAGGCGTCCAAGCGCGCTGGATGAGCGAACGCGACGTTTTCATCAACTGCCCGTTCTCAGCCGACTACCGAAACCACTTTCGCGCTATCGTTTTCGCGGTTGTGCGTTCCGGTTTCGCAGCAAGATGCGCGATGGAGAACGATGACGGCGGCGAGAACCGCTACGCCAAAATATGCCGCATCATCAGAGATTGCCCTTATGGGGTGCACGACATTTCGAAGACCGAAGGTGACCCGGGTTCGGGGTTGCCGCGTTTCAACATGCCGTTCGAACTCGGTCTGTTCCTGGGCGCGAAGACGTTTGCCGGGCGCGCCGGACGGGCAAAGAAAGCTCTGATTCTCGATCGGGAGCCGTTTCGCTATCAAGCCTTTCTGTCTGATATCGCCGGTCAGGACATTCATGCCCACAACGGTGACGTCGGCTTGCTGATCGAGCGGGTCGCGACTTGGCTACGCGACGAAGTCCAGGACCCGAACGTCCCCGGTGGCAGGGCCATCGCAGCGGAATTCGCCCGCTTCAGCAGCGACGTTCCCGCAGTGTGCGCGGCCAAGCGACTGGACCCGGATGAGATCACCTTCAAGGATTTTCGGGCCATCGCCGCAGCCTGGATCGAGGCCGATAGCGCGCGGTCCTAGCGTGGATCTGTATATTGGCCGTGTGTCGCTCGGTGCCGGAGAGGGTCGGCCGACACCTGCCGCGCGCCACCGCAACTGGCCGCCAGAACACGCGCTCAGGTGGCTATCGGGGACGGCTCCAGCGGACATCGGTAGGCCCGAAGGTCGGCTCGCTGAGCGGGCGGGAGCGGCGCAGCGGCGATTGCGCTGCCGGTTGCTGCTCCTGAGGGCTTGCGCTTTCCTTGCAATCACACGTACTTTGCATTGCAAAGAGGGTGGGTCCCGATGAGCAACCTCGACAGAGCGCTGGCTGAAATCAGCGCCATTCGCGGCCAGATGGCGCGCGCCAGCGAGTTTCGCGGCTATGGGCCGGCGACCTTCGCCGCCACCGCTTTGCTGGCCGTGCTCGCCGCCGTCGCGCAAGACATCTGGCTCAAGGACCCCGCCGCCCATGTCGGCGCCTACCTGAGCCTCTGGATCGGCGTCGCCGCGGCCTCGGCCGCCATCATCGGCCTGGAAATGGTCACCCGCTCGCGGCGGATGCATTCGGACCTGGCCGGCGAGATGATCCGCGCCGCCGTCGAGCAGTTCCTGCCGGCCGCCGCCGCCGGAGCCCTGATCACCGCGGTGCTCTGGCGGTTCGCAGCCCAGAGCCTGCCGCTCATCCCCGGCCTCTGGCAGATCATCTTCGGCCTCGGGGTCTTCGCCTCCTGCCGCTTCCTGCCCAGGGCCATGGCGCTGGTTGGCGTCTGGTACCTGGCCATCGGCCTGGTCTGCCTGGCCCATTCCGGCGGCGCCCAGGCCTTTTCGCCCTGGGGCATGGGCCTGGCCTTCGGGGTCGGCCAGGGCCTGGTGGCCGTGGTTTTGCAACGCGGCGTGGGAAACGATCATGGCTGACCCAGCGGCCGGCCAGTTCGCCTATGAGGGCCTGGACCGGGTGATCCACGAACGCGCCCGGCTTGGCGTGCTGACCTCGCTGGTGGCCAATCCCAAGGGGCTGGCGTTCAGCGACCTTCGCCGCATGTGCCAACTCACCGACGGCAATCTCAGCCGCCACCTGCAGGTGCTGACCGAGGCCGGCCTGGTCGAGGTCTCCAAGTCGTTCGAGAACAACCGGCCGCAGACCTTCTGCCGGATCACCGAGCCGGGCCGCGCCCGCTATCTCGATTATCTGGCGGTGCTGGAGCAGGTGGTCCGCGACGCCGCCGCCGCGGTGAAGGCCGCCCCCGTCCAGCCCGGCCGTTCCGGCCTGGCGCCCGCCTGACCCTCTCTTTTTTCACCGAAAGCTTTGCAATGGCAAGTTCTCGCCAGCCCCAACCCCAATTCCCCCGGCCTGGACTCCATGTCGCCATCATCATGGACGGCAACGGCCGCTGGGCGACCCGACAGGGCCTGCCACGCACCGCCGGCCACCGCGCCGGCGCAGAGGCCATGCGCCGCATCTCGCGGGCCGCGCCGGACCTGGGGGTCACCACCCTGACCTTCTTCGCCTTCTCCGCCTACAACTGGAGCCGCGCGCCGGCCGAGGTCGACGGGCTGATGCGGTTGCTGGGCGACTACCTGCGTTCGGAAACCCAGACCCTGATCGAGAGCGGCGCGCGCCTCAGCCTGATCGGCCGCCGCGACCGGCTGCCGATCATCCACTGCGATCGGCTGGCCCGTGTCGAACAGGCGACCGCCGGCGGGCGGCGGCTGCACATCCGCGTCGCCGTCGACTATTCGGCCCGCGCCTCGATCGAACTGGCGGCGCGACGCTGGGCGAGCGGCTCGGCCGACGGGTTCGGCCGCCTGGTCGCGGAATGCGCGCCGGAGGATGCGGACGAGGACTCCGATGTCGACCTTCTGATCCGCACCGGCGGCGACAAGCGGCTGTCGGACTTCCTGCTCTGGGAAAGCGCCTTCGCCGAACTCTTTTTCACCGACCAGATGTGGCCGGACTTCGACGAGGCGGCGCTGCGCGGCGCCATCGCCGAATTCCGCGCCCGCGAACGCACCTCGATCCTCCCCGAGGGCCGGCGCCCATGGGAGGACGCCGCGGTGGCTGCACAGGTCTGAATGGCCTGTTCAAACCCGCCTTGTCCCCCGCGAAGGCGGGGATTCAGGTTCTAACCGCCAAGCTCGCCAAGAAGAGCGCGGCCCTTGGCGTTCTTTGCGTTCTTGGCGGTCATTCTTCGGTCTCACGGACAGCGACGTGCGTGCCGCTTAAGAAGCCTGGATGCCCGCCTACGCGGGATGAGCGGACAAAAGAGAGCAGCTCAGCGAGCCTAGACCCGCAGCACCGTCGCGGTGACGATGGGGCGGCGTTCCCAGAGGCGGAAGGAATTGCGTTTCAGGGTGCGGATCAGGGCCTGTTCGACGGCGTGGTCATCGTCGCGCTCATAGTCCTTCAGGGTGCGAAGCGCGGTCTCGGCGGCGGCGGCGAGGTCGTCCAGCGCTTCGTCCAGCGGGGTGTTCTCGTCGCCGGGCAGGCCGACCGCCTGCACCTGCGGGCCGGAAACGATGCGGCCGTTGTCGTCCAGCGCCACAGCCACGGTCAGCATGCCCGAGTGCGAGGCATGACGGCGTTCGCGCAGCGCCTCGCCGTTCTCCACCGTCAGCACGCCGCCGTCGACATAGATGCGGCCGGACGGCACCTCGTCGATGATCTCGGCGCGGCCGGGGGCCAGGCGCACCATGTCGCCATTGCGCGGCGCCACCGTCTGCGGCACCTGCAGGTCGTGGGCCAGGGCGGCGTGCTCCAGGAGATGCCGGCGCTCGCCATGGGTGGGCACGGCGATCTTCGGCCGCGCCCAGGCGTACATCTCCTTCAGCTCGTCGCGGCAGGGATGGCCGGAAACGTGGATACCCGGATGATCTCTCTCCGTGTACAGACGAACTCCGCGATCGGCGAGCCGGTTCTGCAGGTTGCGGATCGGCACCTCGTTGCCGGGGATGATCCGCGAGGAAAAGATGCAGTGGTCCCCCTGCCCCAGCTTGACGTGCGGGTGCGTCCCCTCGGCGATGCGGAACAGCGCCGCGCGCGGCTCGCCCTGGCTGCCGGTGCAGAGATAGAGGATCTGGTCGTCGGGAAAACGCCCGGCCTCGGCGTCGTTGACGAACGGCTCCAGGCCCTTGAGCAGGCCGACCGAACTGGCCGCGGCCGCCATGCGGAACATCGAGCGGCCGACCAGGCAGACCTTGCGGCCGTTGGCCTGGCCGGCGCGGATGATCGTGTCCATGCGCGCGACGTTGGAAGCGAAGCAGGCCACCGCGACCTTGCCGCTCAGCGAGCCGATCAGCCGGTTCATCACCTGGCGCACCTCGGCCTCGGAGCCGGCGGTCCCGTCGACGAAGACGTTGGTGGAATCGCAGACCATGGCCAGAACGCCATCGTCGCCGAGCCGGCGGATGGCGTCGGAATCGGTCACCCCGCCCAGCAGCGGGTCCGGGTCGATCTTCCAGTCGCCGGTGTGCAGCACCGTGCCCAGCGGCGTCCGAATCGAAAGGCCGTTCGGCTCGGGAATCGAGTGGGTCAGGGTGATCAGTCCGACCTCGAATGGCCCCAGCGTGATCGAGCCGTTCAGCGGGACCTCGGTGATCGTCGCCTTATCCAGCGCGCCGCGCTCGCGCATCTTCTCGCGCAGCAGGAAGGCGGTGAAGGGCGTGGCGTAGATCGGCGCCTTCAGCCGCGGCCAGAGCCAGCCCATGGCGCCGATATGGTCCTCGTGCGCGTGGGTCAGCACGATGCCCAATATGTCGTCAGCCAGTTCCTCGATGAACACCGGGTCGGGCATGATGATCTCGACGCCCGGGGTGGTCTGGTCGCCGAAGGTCACGCCGACATCGACGATGATCCATTTGCGATCGTCGGGCGGGCCGTAGCCGTAGCAGTTGAAATTCATCCCGATCTCGTTCGACCCGCCCAGCGGCAGGAAGACGAGTTCGTCTTCGGGGGATGGCGTCATGAAACCGCCAAGTCGGTGTTTCGCCGATGGATTTCAAGTAGGCCGCGGATGGTCAGGTCGTGGTCGAAGACGTCGATGGCGTCGGTGTCGCCTTCGAACAGCGAGGCGATGCCGCCGGTGCCGACCACGGTCATCGGCCGGCCCCACTCCGCCTTGATGCGCGCCACCAGCCCCTCGATCATCGAGATGTATCCCCAGAAGACGCCCGACTGCATGGCCTCGACGGTGTCGAGGCCGATGACCTGGTTGCGGCTGGGGCGGCGGATGGCGACGCGCGGCAGCTTGGCGGCGGCGTCGTGCAGCGCCTGCATGGAAAGGTTGATCCCCGGGGTGATCACCCCGCCCTCGAAGCCGCCGTCGGCCGACACCACGTCGAAGGTGGTGGCCGTCCCGGAATCGACCACGATCAGGTCGCCGGGATAGGCCACATGGGCGCCGATGGCGTTGACCAGCCGGTCGGCGCCGGCTTCGGACGGCTTGTCGATCCGGACCTCAATGCCGAGCTCTGCATTCTCGCCGACCACCAGCGGCTCGGTATGCAGGTAGCGGCGCGCCAGGTTGCGCAGGTTGAAGACCGATTGGGGCACGACGCTGGATATAATGCAGGCGTCCAGCGCCGAAAGGGCCAGGTCCCGCATGGCCAGCAGCTGGGACAGCCAGACGGCGTATTCGTCCGCCGTGCGGGTCGATTCGGTGGCCGCGCGCCACTGGGCGATCCAGCTGGAGCCGTCGTGGACGGCGAACAGGGTGTTGGTGTTGCCTTGCTCGATAGCCAGCAGCATGGTTCAGGCGCTCCCGAAGAAGACGTCGCCGGCGGTGATGCGGCGCAAGCCGCCGTCGGCCAGGCGCAGGCGCAGCGCCCCGTCGCTGTCGAGCCCCTCGGCGACGCCTTCAACCGTCTCGGCGGCCAGGCGCGCGGTGCAGGTCTGGCCGAGGCCGTAGGCGCGCGCCGTCCAGGCCGCGACGATGGCGGCAAAGCCCTTGTGGTCCCAGACCTCCAGCCAGTCGGCGAAGGCGGCGGCCAGGCCCTCCAGGGCGACGCGCGGCTCCGGCGGCGGCGTGCGGGTCTCGGCGGCCAGGCTGGTCGCCGGACGCTCGGGCATGTCGGGCGCCTTGGCCAGGTTGAAGCCGACGCCGACGGCCAGCCAAAGGTCGCCTTCGCGCCGCTGGCCGGACTCGACCAGGATGCCGACCAGCTTGCGGCCGTCGACCAAGACGTCGTTCGGCCATTTCACCTGGACGCGCTCGGCCGGCAGATGGGCGCGGGCCAGGTCGCTGGCGGCCAGGGCGGCGATGAAGGAGACCTGGGCCGCCTCGCGCGGCTCGCGGGTGGTGGTCATCAGCAGCGTCGCGGCCAGATTGCCCTGGCCGGTCTCCCAGGCGCGGCCGCGCCGGCCGCGCCCGGCGGTCTGGCTGAGGGCGGTGATCCACAGCGGCCCGGCCTCGCCGGCCTCGGCCCGGCGGCGGGCCTCGGAATTGGTCGAGTCGATCTCATCCAGCGTCAGGATGGGAACCGCGGTCCGCGCCGAGATCATCGAAGCCTTCAGCCCAGCCCGAAGGCGGACGCGGCGACCTTGGCCAGGGGATCGAGGCCGATCAGGGCGACCAGCACCACCGGGAAGGAGAAGATCGCCGCCGCATAGGCCACGCCCTTGGCGTCCGCCGGCTCGGGATCGACCGCGCCGACGGGCGGGTCGAACCACATCACCTTGATCAGCCGCAGATAGTAGAAGGCCGCCACCACGCTGGAGACCAGGCCGACGACCGCGACCCAGCTGTAGCCGGCGTCGATGATGGCGCGGAACACGTACAGCTTGGCCCAGAAGCCGGAGAAGGGCGGGAAGCCGAGGGCGGAGACCGAGAAGGCGGTCAGCGCCAGCGCCATGCCGGGCCGCTCGCGCATCAGGCCGGCCATGTCGTCCATGGTCTCCATCGGCTTGCCGTCGCGGCTGAGCGCCATCAGGCAGGCGAAGAAGCCGGTCACGTCGATCATGTAGAGGACCATGAAGACCAGCATGGCCTGCACGCCCTCGTTGGTGCCGGAGGACAGGCCGACCAGCGCGTAGCCGACATTGGCGATCGAGGAATAGGCCCAGAGCCGCTTGAGGTTCCGCTGCACCAGGCCGGCGAAGGCGCCGAGCAGCATGGAGATCACGGCGATGACCAGCACCACCTCGCGCCACTGGCTGGCGGCGCCCGGGAAGGCGTCGGCGAGGGCCCGGGCGAACAGCACCATGGCGGCGAACTTGGGCGCGGCGGCGAAGAAGGCGACCACCGGGGTCGGCGCGCCCTCGTAGACGTCGGGCGTCCACATGTGGAACGGCGCGGCGGCGACCTTGAAGGCCAGGCCGCAGATCAGGAAGACCAGGCCGAACAGGACGCCGTTGCCGGCGCCCGCGTGGACGGCGGCGGCGATGTCGGCGAACTTCACCGAACCGGCGAAGCCGTAGATCAGCGACGCGCCGTAGAGCAGAAGCCCAGAGGACAGGGCGCCGAGCACGAAATACTTGAGGCCCGCCTCCGAGGCCTTGGAATCGTCGCGGCGGAACGCGGCCAGCACATAGAGCGCCAGTGACTGCAGTTCGACCCCGACATAGAGCGAGATCAGGTCGCCGGACGAGACCATGATCCCCATGCCGAGGGCGGCCAGCAGCACCAGGATCGGGTATTCGAACTGCCGCGCCTTCAGCCGGCCGAGCCAGCCGGAGCCGAGCAAAAGCGCCACCGCGCTCATCAGATAGATGGCGACCTTGGCGAAGACCGACGCCTGGTCGGCGACGAAGCCGCCGGCGAAGGCGGTCCCCAGCGGCCCGATCGCCGCCAGCAGCGCGGCGACGCCCAAGGCGACGCCGGAGAGCAGCCAGACGGTGACCGCGTCCGACCTTGGGGTGAGGGCGCCGACCAGCAAAAGGCCGAGCGCCGCGGCGGCGAGGAAAAGCTCCGGCAGGGCCAGGTGCAGGGCGCTGGAGATGTCCATCAGCCACCCATCAGGTGATAGGCGGCGACCAGCTTCTCGGCCGATGCGGCGGTGAGGTTGAACACTAGGCCAGGCTGCAGGCCGAGCGCCAGGGTGCCGAGGATCAGCGGCGAGAAGATCGCGATCTCGCGCCATTCCAGGTCGGCGATGGCGGCGAGCTTGGGGTTGGTCAGGGGATCGAACATCATCCGCCGGTAAAGGGTGAGCGCGTAGGTGGCCGAGAGGATCACGCCGGTGGCGGCGAAGATCGCCGTCCAGGTGGAGACGCGGTAGACGCCGACCAGGCTCAGCACCTCGCCGACGAAGCCGGAGGTGCCCGGCAGGCCGACATTGCCCAGCGTGAACAGCATGAACACCGCCGCATACCAGGGCATGCGCGCGGTCAGCCCGCCGTAGAAGGCGATCTCGCGGGTGTGCATGCGGTCATAGACCACCCCGACGCAGAGGAAGAGGGCGCCGGAGATCACCCCGTGGCTGAGCATCTGGAAGATGGCCCCCTGCTCGCCCTGCACCGTCCCGGAGAAGATGGCCATGGTCACGAAACCCATGTGGGCGACGGACGAATAGGCGATCAGCTTCTTCACGTCGGTCTGCCGGAAGGCGACCAGCGAGGTGTAGACGATGGCGATCACCGAGAGGGTGAAGATCAGCGGCGTGAAGTAATGCGAGGCGCTGGGGAACATCGGCACCGAGAAGCGCAGGAAGCCGTAGCCGCCCATCTTCAAGAGGATGCCGGCCAGGATCACCGACCCCGCCGTCGGCGCCTCGACGTGAGCGTCCGGCAGCCAGGTGTGCACCGGCCACATCGGCATCTTCACCGCGAAGGAGGCGAAGAAGGCGAGCCAGAGGAAGAGCTGCACCTTCGGATCGAAATGATAGGCGAGCAGCGCCGGGATCGAGGTGGTGTGGGCGATCCCGGCCATGGCCAGGATGGCCACCAGCATCAGCACCGAGCCCAGCAGCGTGTAGAGAAAGAACTTGTAGGCCGCGTAGACCCGGTTCTGGCCGCCCCAGACCCCGATGATCAGGAACATCGGGATCAGCTGACCCTCGAAGAACAGGTAGAAGAGGATCAGGTCCAGGGCGCAGAAGACCCCGATCATCAGGACTTCCAGCACCAGGAAGGCGATCATGTACTCGAGCACGCGCTCCTTGATCGAATGCCAGCTGGCCGCGATGCACAGCGGCATCAGGAAGGCGGTCAGCAGCACGAACAGCACCGAGAGCCCGTCGACGCCCATGCGGTAGCGGATGCCGGCGAACCAGGCCTGGTCCTCGACGAACTGGAAGCCGGACTGGTGCGGATCGAACTGCGCGACCAGCAGCACCGACAGGGCGAAGGTGGCCAGGGTGGTGACCAGGGCGATCCAGCGCGCGGCGCGGTTGGACGCCTCCTGCTGGTCCGGGCTGGCGAACAGCCGCAGCATCAGGATCGCCGCAACCCCGATCAGGGGCGAGAAGGTGGTCAGGCTGAGAAGGCCGGTCATGATCGCCGCTCCCTACCTGGACCACGCGTAGAGGGCGTAGCTGAGCAGGCCAGCCACCCCCAGCAGCATCACGAAGGCGTAGTGATAGACGTAGCCGCTCTGCAGCTTGCCGACCCGGCGGCCGAAGCGCGCCGAGAGCCACGCGACGCCGTCCGGACCCAGCCCGTCGATGATCCGCTTGTCGCCCACCTTCCAGAAGAGGTCGCCGAGCGCCTTGGCGCCGCGCACGAAGGTGAGGTCGTAGAGCTCGTCGAAGAACCACTTGTTGTAGATGAACAGGTAGAGCGGCCCCCGGCGGGCGGCCAGGCGCGCGCCCAGGCCCTCGTTCTGGATGTACATCCAGAAGGCGACCAGAAAGCCGAGGATGGTGACCGCCAGCGGGGCCCAGACCTCCCAGGCCGGCAGGCCGCCGATCTGATCCAGCACATGGTTGGCCGGGCTGGTGAAGATGGCGCCGCGCCAGAAATCCGCCCTGCCCTCGCCGATGAACTTCTCGACGAACAGGCCGCCGGCCAGGGCCGCGCCGATGGCCAGGATGACCAGCGGGAAGCGGATGGACCAGCTGGGCTCGTGCGGCTCCAGATCGTGAACGCCGTGCCCGTGGTCACCGTGCCCATGGTCGCCGTGCCCATGGTCACCGTGATCGTCGAGGGCGGCCTGGCCGTCCAGCGGCTCGTCGTGGGTCTCGATCTGGGCGTGGCTGGCGTGATCCTCGTTGATCACCGCGGGCACGGCGTCCGGCCCCCATTTCGGCTGGCCGTGGAAGGTCATGAAGATCAGCCGCCACGAGTAGAAGGAGGTCAGGCCGGCGGCGAGGACGCCGATGACGAAGGCGAAGCCGGCGCCGCCGCTGCCGTCATGCATGGCGGCATAGGCGGCGTTGATGATGGCGTCCTTCGAATAGAAGCCGGCGAAACCGATATCGAGGCCGGGGATGCCGACACCGGTGATGGCCAGGGTGCCGATCAGCATCACCGCATAGGTCAGCGGAATCCGCCGCCACAGCCCGCCCATCCGGCGCATGTCCTGCTCGTGGTGCATGGCGGTGATGACGCTGCCGGCGGCCAGGAACAGCAGGGCCTTGAAGAAGGCGTGGGTGAACAGGTGGAACATCGCCGCCTGGTAGGCGCCGACGCCGGCCGCGATGAACATGTAGCCGAGCTGCGAGCAGGTCGAATAGGCGATGACCCGCTTGATGTCGTTCTGCGCCAGGCCGACGGTGGCGGCGAATAGGGCGGTGACCGCGCCGATGACGATGACGATGGTGCGGGCGACCGGCGCGAACTCGAACATCGGCGACAGCAGGCAGACCATGTAGACCCCGGCCGTCACCATGGTCGCCGCGTGGATCAGGGCCGAGACCGGGGTCGGGCCCTCCATGGCGTCGGGCAGCCAGGTGTGCAGGAAGAACTGCGCCGACTTGCCCATGGCGCCGACGAACAGCAGCGCGCAGGCCAGGTCGATGCCGACCCAGTTCTGGCCGGCGAAGGCCCAGACCTGATTGGCGTGCGCGGCGACAGCGGGGAAAACCTCGGCGAACCGGATGGAGCCGAACATCCAGAAGGTGGTCATGATGCCGAGGATGAAGCCGAAATCGCCCACCCGGTTGACCACGAAGGCCTTGATGGCGGCCGCCGAGGCGGTCGGTTTCTTGTACCAGAAGCCGATCAGGAGGTAGCTGGCGACGCCGACGCCTTCCCAGCCGAAGAACATCTGCATGAAGTCGGCGGCGGTCACCAGGGCCAGCATGGCGAAGGTGAAGAAGGACAGGTAGGCGAAGAAGCGGGGCTTGGAGTCGTCCTCCGCCATGTAGCCCCAGCTGTAGATGTGCACGAGCGCCGAGACCGTGGTCACCACCACCAGCATCACCGCCGACAGGCTGTCGATGCGCACCGCCCAGTCGGACTGGAAGGCCCCCACCTGGATGAAGGGGGCGATCTCGGTGATGAAGGGATGGCTCCAGCCGCCCCAGACCACCTGATAGAAGGTGTAGCAGGAGAGCGCGAAGGCCAGCAGCAGAAGCCCGGTGGTGACGCCCTGCGAGGCCCGGTCGCCGATCCGGCGCCCGGTCAGGCCGGCGATCAGCGCGCCCAGCAGCGGGGCGAGCACGATGGTGGTGACGACAAGGCCTGGGCTCACGTCGCTCAGCCCTTCATCACGTTGACGCCATCGACGGCGATGTCGCCGCGATTGCGGAAATAGGTGACCAGGATGGCCAGGCCGACGGCGGCCTCGGCCGCGGCCACGGTCAGCACGAACATGGCGTAGATCTGGCCGGTGACCTGGTGCAGGTAGACCGAGAAGGCCACCAGGTTGATGTTCACCGCCAGGAGGATCAGCTCGATCGACATCAGGATGATGATGACGTTCTTGCGGTTCACGAAGATGCCGAAGACGCCGATCGTGAAGAGGATCGCCGCGACGGTCAGGTAGTGCGCGAGGCCGACGCCGCTCATGGGCCGATCCCTTCGCCCGACTTGATCCCGACGACGCGCAGGCCGGCGGCGCGGGTGCGCGCCACCTGGTCGGCGACCACCTGGCGGCGCACGTTCGGCTTGTGCCGCAGCGTCAGCACGATCGCCCCGATCATCGCCACCAAGAGCACCATGCCGGCGGCCTGGAAGTAGTAGACGTAGCTCGTGTAGAGCACCCGGCCGATGGTCTCGGCATTGGTGATCCCGGCCGTGGCCGCCATCGGGGCGGCATTGTGGGCGACCGCGCCTTTCTGGCC
>DATAYM010000078.1:0-20342 GCA_036272595.1 Caulobacteraceae bacterium | reverse complement strand
CGCCCACCTCAAACGCATCCTGAAGCTCGATCGATTACGACTACGCGGGCCTTGCGGCGCCCGCGACGAGTTCCTCCTCGCCGCCACCGCCCAGAACCTCAGAAAGCTCGCCAAGCTGGTCCCGCCGTCCACGCCGGCGATGGCGTGAGGAGGCTCCGCACCACGCTCGCTCGACCCAAGCTCGCGTCCAGATCCGCCTTCTTCAACGAAATCGACCCTTCTCGGACCTTCCAGGCGTCCGCTTGTGAGCCGGAGTGCCAACATCCGGTCTGCGGCAGTAAAGCACTGGCCGCTTTCGACCCGAAGCGGACGCTAGACTAGAAGTGCGCCGCGAGAGTCGCGCCGATCGTACGCGGCGTAACGATCGAAGCGGACAAGGGAGCCGTGGCGGTCAGGGCTTCCGGGGCCACGTTGCTTATCCCCCGCGCATCACCGGCATTCTTAACGTAGGCCGTAATAGTGTAGTTGCGAAACCGGACGCCCGCCCGCAGGTCGACCATGGAATAGCCGGGCAGACTCTCACGCGGAATTCCGAATTCAAAATCGGACATCCGCTCGCCGTCATAGTGCCAATCGACGCCGGCGAAGCCCGACCAGTCCGACCACAGCGGCCGGTCATATTCGGCGCTGAGCGTTCCCGAAAAATAGGGGGACAGGGGCAATCTGTCCCCAGCCTTGCCGCCAAAGCTGGTCGGCGTGTTTTCGGATAGGCGCGCGTCGGTATAGGCGCCGTCAAACGACAGCGTCAGGCCCAGCATCGGCGTATAACTCACCGCGCCTTCCAGGCCCTGGCTTCGCGCCGCGCCGCCGTTTGTGATGGTAGAGAGGTTAGCGATCACGGCTTCCAACTGGATGTCCTGCCACGCGACGTAGAAGCCGTCCAAGTCGTAGCTGATCCTTCCGTCAGCGGCGGTTCCCTTTATGCCAATCTCGTAGCTGGTCAGGGTCGACGAGCGGAATGTGCTCGGGAGCGTGGAGCCGGGAATCACATCGTTTGGACCGCCCGGGACAAACCCGGAGGCCACCCTCGCATAAGCCATGGCTTCAGGACTGAAGCGGTATTTCGCGTCAACTGAGTAGGTGAAAACGCTTTGATCGCTCGAGGTGGAGAAATTGTTCGTTCCAGTGAGCAGTCCCGCATTCACCTGATGATAGGTCTGACTATTGGTGCTTTCCCGTCCACCAATGCTCACTTCGAACGCCGGCGTGAAATGGTAGGTGAGATCGGCGAAAGCCGCATACTCGCGGTAGGTGGAGGTTATATGGAAAGCCCCAAGGTTCGGCAGAAGGCTTGGCGCGATCTGGTGCGTGACCAGATCGACCGGAAGGACCGATTCGTGTTCGTCGGCCCACTCGTCAGTGAAGTAGCCGCCGACCATCCATTCGAGATTGTGACCCGTCGGTGACGAGAGCCTCAGTTCCTGTGTGAACGTATCCACGGGCTCCGTCACCTTGACGGCGGCGCCGAAGGCGCCCCCAAAAATTGCACCCAGGATCGGGCCGTAGACCGCCGAGTCATCTTCAGTCAGGACTGGACTGGCTTCACTGAAGCTCGTCGATGAGAGAAGCGACGCGAAACCTAGATTCCAATTGATCGTTGCATTGTATATTTCATTCGTAACCTGTAGAGGCTGGGCGATCTCGCGTTCCTGGATCAGATCGCCAAAGAGCGGCTTCAAGGTGACCGGCTCAAGATCCTCACTGCTGAAGTCACCGGCGCTGAGGTTCTGGTAGTTGGCGCTCAGCCGCAAACTCAAATCCGGTGTCGCCTGCCAGAGGAAGGACGCACGTCCGCCGTATCGCTGGATGTCGTTGATGTCCGTTTTGCCCCGAGACGGATCGTCGATAAAGCCCGGAAAAAGGCTGTCATTGGCCACGATCCGAAGCGCCGCGTTATCGCCCAGCGGCACATTGATCATGCCGTGGACCTCGTAGCCGTCGCCGCCATGGTCGACGGTGCTGCCCCCGGCCAGGACACTTGCGCTGAAATGCGATGGGTCCGGCGCGTTGGTCACGTATTTGAGCAGGCCCGCCAAGGCGTTGGCGCCATAGAGCGTACCCTGAGGACCTCTTAGAACCTCGACTCGCGCCAGATCGTAAGTGTCGAAGTTGGGAGCGATACTCGCACTGTACGCGAACGGTCCCTCCGATGTGTAGGGAACTTCATCGACATAGGTGGCGACTGAAGAGTTTATGCCGCCACCAACCGAGAGGCCGCGGATCACCAGTTCGTCCGTGACTGGCGAAGCGCTGACGAGCTGAATGCCCGGCACGCTGTTGACGACGTCTTGCAAGGTGGTGGCCTGCGTCGCTGTCAGGCGAGAGCCGCTGATCGCGGTGACCGACATCGGTACGTCTCGGAGCCGCTCAGCGCGCTTCTGCGCGGTGACGATGACCTCCCCAGCGTCGGACGCCGTTGTCGAACTCGCGCCGTCCCCCTGAGGAGCATCGGCTGCGAAGGCTGGTGCGCCCAGCGCCAAGCATGAGAACGCGGCGGTCGATAGAAGCGCGGCGACGCAGAGTTTCCGCGTGAACTGGATCATTGCAAACCCCCATTTATATAAAAATCATTCGAACGTTTTTTAAAAAGAGCAAGACCCTTTTGCGACGGCCCGCCATTCGGGCTCTCGCCAGAGATACGCCGGCCGAAGAAGGCGACCGTCAGCTCCAGCTGACCATCATGCGGGCGTCGTTTGTGCGCCGCTCACGGACGTGCACAGGCGGGGAGGTCTTTCGCCTCGTGCGGTGTCGCGCGCTAGTTCTGAGCGGTTTGCCTGCCTCGATCGGTGAGGCCAGCCGTAAGCGCCAGTCCGGTGGCGAGCGCGTGATCTATCTGATCGAGCGGGCAGTCTCGATCCGCTGCGCTTCGATAAACTGCACCGGCGATCATCTGCATGTGTATGTCGGCCGTCACCTCAAGGCCCAACGGCAAACCGATCTCGCCCTTGTCCCGCAGCTGCGCCAGACTGGAGGCTATGGAGCTACGGTATATGAAATAGATCTGCGCCAAGCCCTCCGGCGGACGCTCCATCATCATGAGTTCAGCTACGAACTGTAAGGAGAGACGGTATCGCTTCTGCCTTGTCGGGTTGTAGAGCTGATGTAGTTCCTGGCGAAGGCCGTCCAGATAAGCGGTCCAATCGGGCGCCGGCGGAGCGCCTTCGTGGTCGAGGTAGTCCAGCGCGCAGGCGGCGGTGATCGCGTCCTCTTTGGTCGTGAAATGCGTGTAGAGCGAGCCTATCGAGACGCCCGCGGACGCGCAGATATCCCGCAAAGACGTCGCATAGACGCCCTTCTCGAGCAGAACGCGCAGAGCCGCCCGCGCGATCAGATCGCGTTGCGCGCGCATATAGGCGTCATCACGCTTGGGCATCCACCCCCCGGACACAGGACACAAAAGCGATCATACGATCATTTAAGCGTATCGCCAAGCGCGACCTCGGCCCCGCCCGTTCGACCCTCCAGCTCAGGCCTTTAGAGCCGCTCCCAGACCGGGGGCGAATTCGGCGCCGTGGGGGACGGTGATCGACGAGCCCTGCAGGGCGTCGGAGAACGGCTCGGCCCGGCCGCCAAGATAGGCAGCCAGGAAATCCTCGGCGGCGGCGTAGAAGGCGATGTTGTTTTCTGGGCGCGCGAAACCGTGGCCTTCGTCCGGGAAAAGCACATAGGTCACCGGGATCGACCTGGCCTGCATGGCCTGAACGATCTGGTCGGACTCCGCCTGCTTGATCCGGGGATCGTTAGCGCCTTGCCCGATCAGCAGCGGCCGGACGATAGCGTCGACCTTGGCCAGGGGCGAACGGGCCTCCAGCAAGGCTTCGCCGTCCGGCGTCGTCGGATCGCCGACACGCTTGTACAGCATGGCCCGACCAGACTCCCAATAGGGCGGGATCGTGGCCAGGAACGTCACAAGATTGGAGGGGCCGACGATGTCGACGCCGCAGGCGAACACCTCGGGCGTGAAGGCCAGGCCCGCCAGCACCGCATAGCCGCCGTAGGAGCCGCCCATGATCGCCACCTGGTCTCGGCGGGTGACGCCCTGGTCAATCGCCCAGTTCACCGCGTCGATCAGGTCATCGTGCATGGCGCAGCCCCATTCCAGGTTCCCGGCGGCGAGGAAGGCCTTGCCGAAGCCCGTCGAGGCGCGGAAATTTGGCGAAAGCACCGCGTAGCCACGATTGGCCAGGAACTGGTGAAGCGGATTGTAGCCATAGACGTCCCGCCACCACGGTCCGCCGTGCGGCAGCAGCACCAGCGGGACCGGTGAGCTCGGCCGTCCGGACCCGCTTGGATCGCTCCCCGGCGGCAGGGTCAGATAGGCGGTCTGCACCAAGCCGTCGCGCGAGCGGATCTCCACCGGATGCATGGCGGCCAGCGTTGCGCCGACCAGTTCCGGCCGGGTGACGTAAAGCTGGGTCAGGCTGCGGCGGGCGCGGTCGTAGAGCCAGGCCGCCGGCGGCGCGGTGGCCATATCAACGGCGACCACCCAAAGATCGTCGGCGTCATTGCGCGAACTGATGGCGATCTCGCCCTTCAGCGAAGCCTGTAGGAAATCAAAATCGGCCTTTACGGCGTCGTCGAGAGCAACCCATTCGGTGGTCAGGTAGGTTGTCGGATAGGCCTCCGCGACGCCAGTGGTCGGGTTGAACAGGGCGCCGGAGATATCGACCCGCGGGTCTTCCGCCAGCACCGTCCGCGCCCCGCTGGCCATGTCCTGGGCGACCAGCGCGGCGGTGTCGCGGCCGCGGGAGTCGATCCAGTAGAGCGTCTTACCATCGCTGGTGAAGCTCAGCGGATGGACCGTCGATGAGTCGTCGAAGCTTACGCTGTCGATAGGTTCCACCCCTGCGATGCCGCCCTCAATGCGATAATGGTCGATTCCACCGTCGGCCCGCGAGCGCGAGCCGCCGCGGAGGGTCAGGGTCTGGTCGATCAGAAACGATTCGAAGCCATCGTTCTCGAACACCAACTCAAGCGCCCCAGCGGCCAGATCGAGCGCGTAGACATCGTGCCAGCGCGGATCGCGGTTGTTCACCCCGACCAGGATGCGGTCCTTGACCTGTGGGCTCACCTTGAGGACCTGCGTCTGTGTCTCGTCGAACCGGGTCAGAGTCGCGGTCTCGCCGCCCTCGGCCGGGACGCCATAGAGCTTGAAGTTCTCGTCGCCGCCCTGGTCGTTGATGAACAGCACCTGGGCGCTGTCCGGCGACCAGAAATAGAGACGGATCGGCCGTACTCTCTCATCTGTGAGCGGCCGTGCGGCGACCGGATCGGCCCTCGGCGCGACCCAGATGTTGAGCACCCCGTCGCGCGGCGCAAGCCAGGACAGCCAGCGTCCATCGGGGCTGATCTGGCCGCCGGTCCGGGTCGGATTACCGAAGAACCGGGTCCGTTCGATCAGTGGTGTTTCAGTAGTCACGGAGGTGTCTCCCCAAGTCAGATTTCGAAGATCAGCTCGGCGCGGCGGTCGAGCGCGCCGTACTGGGCGTGGATGTCGGTGGAAGGCCGATGCCATCGCTGTCGATGTCTTCCAGATGGCATCCCTGGCGATGTTCAGGCGCCGCCGCCCACCGCCTGAACAATTCGCTGATAGGGATGCTCCACCAGCCGGAAGACCACGCAGGCCACAACCCAAGCGGGCGCCGCCGAGATGGCGATCGCGTAAAGAATGCTGCGCGGTCCGCCCAGGGCGCCAGACAGCAGGCCCACCACAGTCGGACTGGAGCCGGCGATCAGCGTGGTGACAATGATGTAGATCGCGATGACCTGGCTACGAATCCCGCCGGGAGCCAAATCCTGCAGCATGTTGGGAACCATGCAGCCGATGAACGTTCCGATGGCCATCAGCACAGCGACCAGGCCGAACAACTCCGGGGCGCTGCCGACCAGGGCGAAGGCCAGCGTCAGCGGGGCCGCTACGAGCATGGCCAGCCAGCACAGGCGGATCGAGGCGCGCGCGCCCAGCTTGGGCCGTAGCCAACGCAGTGCGAGGGTCCCTGCCGCCACCCCGCAGAGCGTGCCCATGGCCGTGGCGCCCCCCATCCATAATCCATTCTGGGCCGGAGACAGGCCGAACAGCCTTGCCGCCGCCACCGGCAGCCAGACCAAGAAGCCACCGTAGCTGAACGAGAAAATGGCAAGGCCCAGGAAGACACCGACCGCGCCAGGGCCGTGCGCCCGCAAATAGGCGCCGAGGGCCTCGTTTGACGGGTGGCCGGACTGACCTGTCGCGGGGGGGCGGCGCAGGCGCGCAAAAGGCAGCAGCAGGAAGAAGATCGGGGCCGGAAGGGCCGCGGCGATAAAGGCGAGCCGCCACGGTTCGAACTCTCGCAACGGATATGGAAGGCCAGCCCGAGCACCCGTGATCGCCGCCACAAGGCCGCCGGTCAGGATCAGCGCCGCAGAAATCCCGATAAGGCCCGCCAGGTAGTTCGCCGAGTTGGCGAGCACGCGTTTGCGGCCTGTAAAGAGGTCGGCGACAAGCGACAGACCGATGGGCGCCAGGCCGGCCTCGCCGGCGGCGATCAGCACCGCGGCCGCGAAAAGCTGGTGAAAGGATCGGGCAAAGCCGCAGGCCACGGTCCCGATCGACCAGATGAGGATCATCAGGCCGACGACCAGCCGGCGGTCCACCCGGTCCGCAAGCCACGCCGCAGGGTAGCTAACAAGTAGGGTAAAGACGGTGATCGCCAGGCCCTGCACCGCACCGATTTGTCCGTCAGTCAGGCGCAGGCTCGCCGCCATCGGCGCCGCGACGAGCGTGATGACCTGCCTGTCGACGAAACCGAACATCGTCAGGCAGAGCATGACCGTCAGCGTGAACCACGCGCCTGGCAGGGCGTAGCCTTCCGCGGGCGATGGCTCCGAGGCCGCGAGGAGCGCCTCGCGCCCCAAGAGTTCTTCGCTCATGCGGCGCTCCTCGCATTCCGCAGGCTCATCCAGCGCCGCATGTGGCCTTCCAGGGCGCTAAGGCTGACAGGACCGACAGCCAGGAGTTCGTCGTGGAACTCGCGCAAGGAGAACGCGGCCTTGAGCGTCTCCTTGGCCTCGGCGCGCAGCATGCGGATCGCGCGTTCGCCAAGCTTGTAGCTCAACGCCTGGGCGGGCAACCCGACATAGCGGTCAACCTCGGCGGCGATGACGTCGTTCGGGAGAAAGGTGTGCTCGGCCAGATAGGCGATCGCCTCGCCGCGGCTCCATCGCTTCCAGTGCAATCCGGTGTCGACCACCAAGCGGGCCGCCCGCCACAGGTCGAACGTCAGCCGTCCGAAATGGCTTTCGGCGTCGTCGTAAAGGCCCAGGTCATGGCCCAGCCGCTCGCAGTAAAGCGCCCAGCCTTCGATATAGCCATTGTAGTCCGTCCAACCGTAGCGCCGAAAGGCCGGAAGCCGATCCAGTTCATGGGCGATGGCGAACTGCATCAGATGGCCCGGCCAAGCCTCGTGCAGCGTCAGCGGAACGGCCAGATACAGCGGGCACCGCTCGGGCAGCGCGGTCGCCAGGTAAACGCCTGGCCGAGTGCGGTCGGCGGGAGCCGGCTGCGCGAGCGCCGGCGGCAATTCGCGCGACTGCTCGGGAGTCATCTGTTCCACCGCATAGGTGATGCGTGGCATCATTCCAAACAGGCGCGGCAACAAGCCGTCGATCCGCTTGGCGGTCGCACGCAGGTGAGCGAGCAGGCCATCCGCGTCGGCGGCGAGACGACCGCCGAGCCGCGCGGCCGCGGCCCGCGCGTCGGTGTCGCCGAGACGCAGCAAAACATTCGCAAGCTCCCCCTCAAGAACGGCGACCTCTTCCAGTCCGATGGCGTGGATCTGGTCCGCATCCAGGTCGGTGGACGTCTGCTGACGGATCCTGAAGCGATAGTAGTCCTCACCGCCTGGACGATCGCAGCAAGAGGCGCTGTCCGTCAGGTGTTCCGGTGGCAGGTCGCGATAGGCGTCACGAATCATCTCCAACCGCGGCAGCACCACCTGGACGAAGATCTGTGTAATGCGTTCCTTCAGCGCCATGACCACCGCCTCGCCTGGCTCGGGGACGGCCGCGTCGAGGCGGGCGTGCAACTGGGCCGCAAGGCCGGAGGGCGCGATGTGGGCGTCGATCAGGGCGACAATGCGCGGCTGGAGGATGCGGGACAGGGGGTAGCCGGCTTCTAGACCTGTCAGAAAGGCCTCGTGGTGCTCCCGCAGAAAAAGGTCGAGCCTCTCCATCCGCGCGCCGAAGTCCTCGAGATCCTCCAGGCTGTTGAAAGCGGTGGTGCGCACGAGTTGGTCCGGTACGTCGAAGTAGCCGAACGGAAACACCACCGGCTGCAAGTGGTCGTTGAGGTCGTGGGCTTCCAGCAGACGCTCAAGCTGACCGCGCAAAAGCTCCAGTGAGACCAGGCGCTCGCCTTGGAGCGCGGTGGGATCGATGGCGAGCGCGCGCTTAAGCAGGGCCGAGCATAGCAAGGCTCTGCGGGCGTGATCCGCCTCGGAAGCGCGGTCCAACTGGCGGTTGGCGCTTCTGACCCCCGCCTCTGACGCCTCCAACGGAAACTCTCTGACGCGGAACGCCCAATAGTCCTCAGCCAGCTCGGAAAACTGGTCCACGGCGGACGTCGGCTCGCGCCGAATGGCATGGATGGCCACTGGCTCCTCGATCATCTGGCCGAGAAGATATGGGTCCGGGGCGTCTTCGCAGGTGGCGGCCGCATGAATCGCCCGCACCACCTCCATGCCTTCGACGACCCGGCCAAAAGCGGCGAAACCCAGGCCGTCCTCATGACGCTCTTCCCCGGCGTCGAGAGCGGGCTGATCGCCGATGCAGATGAAGAAGGCCGCAACTGTCGCCGAGCCCGCGGCGGGCCGGGGTAGCGAAACCGCGCCATCCGTGTGCGTCAGAAAGGTTCGCGATGTCGGCTCGTGCTCAACCGCGCCATCGTCTGGACTGGGCCCGCCAGCGACCGCCTGGATTACCTCGATGAGGGGGGTCCCTTGATCGTTGTCGCGCCGGACGGTCCTGACAAACGCGCCGCCGGTGTAACGACCCTGTTCGACGTAGGCGAGGAAGGCCGAGCCTGACTTGGGCGCGCGGAGCAGATCGAGAGCGATGACGATGTCGCCCAGATCGGTGACGGCGCGGACTCGCTCGCCGGCGTCGGAGGCAGGCGGCGCGGAAGTCACGCCGATGGCTCCGGGCGGGCGGCGTTATAGAGGATGCGCTCCTGGAAGGAGTCGGAGCCCAGCCGTATCGGCTCGGCGGGCGGCGGGGTCCCGCCAAAGAGGTGGGTGACGAAGTAGTCCAGTCGGCGGCGGACGCCGTAGCCGGTGAGCTCGTGGCCCGCTCGGGGCAGGACAATCAGGTCGGGATCCTTATCGGCCTCGATCAGCGCCTGCACCAGCTGCAGGAAGGCCGACGGATGACATCCGGTGTCCATCATCCCGTGAATGAGCAACAGCTTGCCCGTCATGCCCGCCGCATAGGTTTTCGCGGCCTGGGCGGCATAGGCGTCGGCCTCGTAGGGGCCGTGATAGCGTTCGCCCCAGGAGTGCCAGAACAGGGCTTGGTCGTAGTTGCCGCCGCCCGCCACCGCGACCTTGAAGACATCCCCGAAGCGCAGCGCGGCCAAGGCCGTCATGTAGCCGCCGCCCGAGAAGCCGCAGATGCCGACGCGATCCAGATCCAGGTCGTGGGTCTGGGCGAGATCGCGGACCGCGGCGATATGGTCTTCCAGGTCGGATGCGGTTTGCACGGCGCCATAAGACGCCTCGCGGAAAGCCCGCTCGCGGAAGGCCGTGCCGCGGCCGTCGAGGATCAGGACATAGGCGCCTAGCGCCGCCAGATGCGCCGCCTCCAGAAACGCCGAGCCGCCGAGCGATCCGTCCACGAACGAACCTTTCGGCACGTTGGAGACCTGCGGGCCACCATAGATGTAGTCGATCACCGGACGCTTCTCGCCGGGGGCGTGATCGGCCGGCTGGAAAAGCAGTCCATAGGTGTCGGTTACACCGTCCGCGGCCTTGCAGCGAACGGGCTCAGGCCAGCGCCAGCCCGCGGGCAGGTCCGCGCCGTCGGCTGTCTCCAGGACGGCGATCAGTTCCCCGGTGCGGCGCCTCAGGGAGGTGGTGGTCAGGCCGGTGGGCAGGCCGACCGTCTCGACGAAATAGTCGCCGCCGGGCGACAGCCCCGAGACCCGATCACCGTCCAGGCCGCGGATGCGCACGAGCAAGGTCGCCATCTCGCCCGGACGCCAGACGATGTGTTCGCCTGGCTGCGAGGAAACCACCCGCACCTGTGTTCCGTCGCCGTCCAGCGACGCGACACACGGCTTGAGCATGTAGGGGTCTTCGTCGCCGGCGATACCTCCCGCGGTAAAGAAGACTTCCCGGCGCACCGTATCGACGGACAGCACCTCCCGTACCTGCCACGGACCGGCGGTGACCGGGTGCTTCAAGGCTCCAGTCACCAGGTCGTAAAGGTAGAGGTGCCCGTGCCCGCTCCGCTCGGAATACCACAGCAGTTCGTTGCGCCCGGGAATCGGGAATACGTTGGCTGGGGTATAGACGTTCACCCCAAGCTCCAAATAGGTGTCCGCCGTCTCGGAGAACACCACCCGGGTTGAGCCCGTCGAGACGTCGAAGGCGACGACGTGGGCGGCCTTTTCGCCCCGTTCGAGATCGACGAAGTAGGCCGTCTGGCTGTCTTCGCTCCACCAGGTCGCCTTCGCGGTGAAAGGCGTATCGTTCATGCGGACCGCGGCCAGGCGAGGATAGCGTGCTTCAACCTGACGTCCGGTCTTGACCTCCAGCGCGAGCATCCTGAATTCAGTCGGCTTGGGGTCCTCGGGCAGGCTCGTCTTGTTCGAATGCACCCGAGGCCGCAATCCGTCGACCGGTGCGAACTCGATATAGGCGAGGTCAGGGACCTGCCGGTCATCGACTTGCAGGGTCAGAAGCCATCGGGAATCCGGGGACCATATGGCCTCGGGGACCGCCATGTTCAAACGGCGCAGACCCGCGCGCCGGCTCGCCGGTACGTCGCCATAGGCGTAGAACTCGACGCCGTCGGTCGTCAGCGGACGCTCCTGATGCGTCTGCCGATCCGCGGCCCAGATGTTGCCGTCCCTCAGGAAGGCGGCGGTCGCGCCATCCGGAGAGGCAAGCCAGTTCGGATCGGAGCGCTTTTCGACCGCCGTCAGCCCGCCGCCGGCGAGCCGATAGCTATAGGCCTCGCCGAAGGCGATGAAGCGCGCCTCGGTTCCTTGCGCGTCGAAGGTCAGATCGACGAGGTTGAGCAGTTCGCCGTCGACCTTCACTCCAAGGTGTTCGCCCAGGGAGGCGACAATCTCGTTCACCGTCACCAAACGGCGGTGTTCGCCGCTTGAGGCCAACACCAACCGGTACTCGCGGCCTTCTGGGCCCTTGCGCTCGTACCAGAACCTCTCGTCGTCGATCCACACCGGATGAACGCTGCCGTTGGCGACCGTATCTTGGGCGAACAGAATCGAGCGAGCCAGGGCGTATCGCTCTGGCCAGGAGATTGACGTCATTTTTGAAACCCTGGAATGGAGATCACTGAAAGTGGCGGCGGTGCAGACATGAGCTAGCCGTGAGCGCCGTCCGCCAGGAGCGTTCCGACGTCACGTGACAACCGGTTGATCGGGCCGCTCCTCATCAGAGAACAGCGGGTGCGAGGCTCGGAGGCGCGTGGACGTTCGCGAGGGCGGCTGACGACCTGGTCCAGCGATTGTCTTTCATCTTTCCCCCGCGTCTGATAAAAATCATTCGATCGGTTTTTTTAATTTCGCAAGCTTTTTCTTTAGTGTCGCTTCAAATTGGCGCGAACCAGAGAGACGTCCCCAATGCCCAAGCGGTCAGACAGCTATATGGAGGCGCAGCGCAGAGCGATCGCGGAAGCCGCGCTCGAAGTGCTGCTCGAAAAGGGCATGCACGAGACCTCCCTCCGCGACATCTGCAGCCGCGCCGGCGTATCGATCGGCGCTCTCTACATTCACTTCGCGACCAAGGACGATGCGGTGCTCGCCGCCTGTGAACTGGATCATGAGAATCTGGAGACGGAAGACGTGGACTCCTGGGAGGAGTACGTCGCGGCTTTCCGACAGTCCGTGCTTGACTCCGGGTCGCTTCGCCGGCGCCGCCGGATGCGCCTGTCGCTCCAGTTTGTGGGCGAATTATTGGGCGACGACCATCGGCCCGAAGGTTTCGCCGAGTTGTTCCAACGACGGCAGGCCTGGTTCCGTCGACAGCTGACCCGGCTATGTGACGCCGGCGCGATCAGTCTTCCGCTTGGTGTGGAGCGCACCGCGTCTTTGCACATGAAGCTAGTGTCCGGCGCGACCTACGATCAAGCCTGCACCAACGAGCCGCTTGAGCAATGCGTGGAAACGCTGGCGATCGGCCTTGGGGCTCTGGTCCAGGTTCATCAGGCAGCGCAGCTCCGCACCGCCTGAGCCCGCAATTAAGGGCAGCAAGGCCGTCGGCCAACGGTCTCGCCGGGTCTATCGGACCGTTGAGGAAACCGGCTAGGCTGGAGCGTCGGGGCTGCTGTCCAGGCCTATAAGGAGGAACCGCCCATGCCCGCCGAGACCGCCGCCGCCGAGGCGCCCGCGAAGAGCGTCACCGAACAGCTCGACGCGATCTTCGCGCCGTGGAACCGGACCGACGAGCCGGGGCTGGTGGTGGGCGTGGTCAAGGACGGGGCGCTGGTCTATCGGCGCGGCTTCGGCATGGCCAGCCTGGAGACCGGGGCCGCCAACACGCCGAAGACCCGCATGCGGATCGGCTCGACCAGCAAGCATTTCACCTGCCTCCTGGCGCTGCTGCTGGCCGAGGAGGGCAAGCTCGACCTGGACGCGCCGATCCGGACCTACCTGCCGGAGCTGGCCGGCCCGGGCGGCGAGCCGACCCTGCGCCAGCTGGTGCAGCATCGCGGCGGCTCGCGCTGCTATCTCGACCTCGGCTTCATCGGCCACGGCATGGGCGTGCCGCCGCAGGGGGCGGCGCTGGAGGCGCAGGCGCGCCAGTCGGGCCGCAACTTCGCGCCCGGCACGGCGATGATCTACAACAACGGCGGCTACCACCTGGTCTCGATCGCCATCGAGCGGATCGGCGGCGCCCCGTTCGAGGAACAGCTGAAGACCCGCCTGTTCGACGTGGTCGGCATGCCGGACACCGCCTCGATCCCCAGCGACCACGACATCACGCCGGGCATCGCCACCATGCACGTCCCCGGCCGCAACGGCTGGCGCCGCGGCCTCTTCCCGTCGGACGAGGTGCGCGGCGAGGGCGCGATCGTCTCCACCGTCGACGACATGCTGCGCTGGATGGCGCACCTGCGCGCCCGCGACCGGTTCGGCTCGCCGGAGACCTGGGCGGCGCTCACCGAACTGCCGCGCTATGCCGACGGCAGCCTCGGCGTCTATGCGCTGGGCCTGATGGTCGATCGCTATCGGGGCCTGCGGATCATCCATCACGCCGGCGGCGTCATGGGCGGCTCCAGCCAGATGCTGACCCTGCCGGACGACGGCGTCGACGTGATCGTCATCGCCAATGGCGGCCGCGACGCCAATCCGGTGCGGCTGGCCGAGCAGGTGGTCGACATCGTGCTGGCCGACCGGGTGGGGCCGGAGACGCCGACCATTCCGGCCGAAGAGTTCAAGCCCATGCTCGGCGACTGGTGGTCGCCGCAGACCGGCATGATCTACAGCCTGCTGGACGAGGCCGGGGTGCTGAAGCTCGGGATCGCCAAGTCGGCGATGGGATCGCCGCTGGTGCGGGCCGACGACGGCCGGCTGGTCTCGCCGGCCGGCGGCATGGGCGAGATCGCGCTGGAGCCCGCCGGCGATCGGCTGAAGATCCGCTTCGGCGGTGAGACGGCCGACTATCGGCGGCTGGTCGAGGACCCGGCCGACGCCGCCGCCTTCGCCGCCGCCGCCGCGGGCCGCTACGAAAGCGCCGACGCCGGCGCGACCGCGACCATCGAGCCGCAGGACGACCGGCTGGCCCTGCACATCGCCGACGGCCACGGCGCGGCGCGGGCGAGCCTGGTCGTGCTCGCCCCGACCCTGGCCCACGCCAAGCCCCGCTCGCCGACCGGCTTCCACTCCACGGTCAGCCTGCTGGTCGAGGACGGCGCCCCGGTCGGCTTCCGCCTCGACAGCCCGCGCACGCGCAACCTGGAATTCCGCAGGGTCTAGGGAAGGGCGGGCCTGGTGGATGCGACAGGGATTGAACCTGTGACCCCCTCGGTGTGAACGAGGTGCTCTCCCGCTGAGCTACGCATCCGGCCGGCCGGAGGAGGGCGAGCCTATAGCGCCGCCGCTTGCGGCGGGCAAGGCGCGGGCGTCAGGCCAAGAGCCGCCCGGCCAGCGGCGGCAGGTCGGCGAACCGGTCGATCAGGTGGTCGCCGCCCAGTTCGGCCGCGGCGATCTCGGTATAGCCGAAGCTGACCACGACCGAGGGAACCTCGGCCGCCCGCGCCGCCCCGACATCGGAGGCGCTGTCGCCGACCATGATGGCGCGCTGGACGCAGCCGCCGGCGGCCTCGACCGCGGCGATCAGGTGGCGGGCGTCAGGCTTCGGCGCCGGCGCGAGGTCGGGGCCGACCACGGCGGCGAAATGGCGGCTCAAGTCCAGCGCGTCGAGCAGGGCGATGGAAAGGTCGGTGAACTTGTTGGTGCAGACGCACAGCTTCGCGCCGGCGCCGGCGAGGTCGGTCAGCGCCGTCTCGACGCCGTCGAACGGGCGGCTCTCCAGGGCGATGCGGTCGCGGTAGACGGCGATGAAGCGGCGCACCAGCGCCGGCGACTCGCCGGGGTCCAGCGGCTCGCCGGCGGCGGCGAAGCCCTGTTCGATCATGGCGCGGGCGCCGCGCCCGACCATCGGCCGCGCCTGCTGCAGCGCAAGCGTCGGCAGGCCCTTCTCGTGCAGGACGACGTTCAGCGAGCCGATCAGGTCGGGGGCCGAGTCCACCAGGGTGCCGTCGAGGTCGAAGGCGACGACGGCGCCGGCAAGACATCCAGCGGTCAAGGATCTGGCGGGAGCCAAGGACATGGGCGGCCGTTTCGGCTAAATCGAGCCAAACCGCAATGGCCAGAGTCGCACGGCCGTAAAGTCGAAGGAGCCTCCATGGCCGCACGCGCCGCCGTCATCCTGGCCGCCGGCCAGGGCACGCGGATGAAGTCGCCGACGCCGAAGGTGCTGCACCGGGTGGGCGGCCGCGCCATGCTGGACTGGGTGATCGACGTGGCCGAGGCCATGGGCTGCGAGAAGATCGTCGTGGTCGTGGGCGCGAACGCCGAGGCGGTCGCCGCCCACGTGACCGCCCGGCTCGGGCCCGGCCATCTGGCGGTGCAGGACCCGCCGCTGGGCACCGGCCATGCCGTGCTGGCGGCCAGGCAGGTTCTGGCCGGTTTCGACGGCGACGTGGTGGTCAACTATGCCGACGGCCCGACCCTGACCGCGGCCGACATCGAGCCGCTGCTGGACCTGCGCCGCGCCGGCGCCGACCTCGCCGTGCTCGGCTTCGAGGCCGCCGATCCCGCACCCTATGGCCGGCTGATCCTGGGCGACGGCGACCGGCTGATGCGCATCGTCGAGGCGAGGGACGCCAGCCCGGCCGAGCTTGACGTCAAGGCGTGCAATTCCGGCGTGCTGGCCGCGCCGGCCGCGCTGCTGTTCGAGCTGCTGGCGCAGGTGCGCAACGACAACGCCAAGGGCGAATACTATCTGACCGATGTGGTGGGCCTGGCCAATGGGTCGGGCAAACAGGTGCGCGTCGCGTTCGCGCCGGAGGAGGCCTTCATGGGCGTCAATTCTCAAGCCGAGCTGGCCGCGGCCGAGGCCGCCTTCCAGGCCCGCCGCCGCGCCGAGCTGATGGAGGCCGGCGTCAGCATGGTCGCGCCCGAGACCGTGCACCTGTCGGCGGACACCCAGATCGCCGGCGGCGCGGTGGTCGAGCCCTATGTGGTGTTCGGCCCGGGCGTGGTGGTCGAATCCCGGGCGGTGATCCGCGCCTTCAGCCACCTGGAAGGCTGCATCGTGCGCGAGGGCGCGCTGATCGGGCCCTATGCGCGGCTTCGGCCCGGCGCCGACATCGGCGCGGAGGCCCATATCGGCAACTTCGTCGAGGTGAAGAAGGTCAAGGTCGGCAAGGGCGCCAAGGCCAACCACCTGTCCTATCTCGGCGACGGCAGCGTCGGCGCGGGCGCGAACATCGGCGCCGGGACCATCTTCTGCAACTACGACGGGTTCGACAAATACGACACCCACGTCGGCGAGGGGGCCTTCATCGGCTCCAACTCCGCGCTGGTCGCGCCGGTCACCGTCGCCGCGGGCGCCTATACCGGCTCCGGCTCGGTGATCACCAGGGACGTGGCGCCCGACGCCCTGGCGGTCGCGCGCGGCCAGCAGGTGGAGAAGCCTGGCTGGGCGGCGGAATTCCGGGCGCGGAAGATGGCGGAGCGGAAGCGGTAGGGGGTCTCTCGGGGCTGAACGCGGGTCTTCTCCCTTCCCCCTCGTTGGGGGAAGGGCCGGGGTTGGGGGCGTTCGCAATGAGCCGCCGAAGGATCGCGTTCGGCGCCGACCTCGGCCCTTGCTTCATTTCAGCAGACACACCCCCACCCAACCCTCCCCCATCGAGGGGGAGGGCTGCTACCAGCGCCGGTCCCTGACGCGCTCACAAGGGGCTCGCGCTCGCGCGCGGCTTACCGTATCCCGGTTTTATGACCGCAGCGCCTGTTTCCGCCGAACATCCCCCGATCACCAGCCGCCAGGTGGCCGCGGCGGTGATGGGCAATGCGCTCGAGTTCTACGACTTCACGACCTACACCATCTTCGCCGTCGACATCGGCAGGGCCTTCTTCCCCAGCCATTCGCCGTTCGCCAGCCTGATGGCCTCGCTGGGCACGTTCGGCGCCGGCTTCCTGACCCGGCCGGTCGGGGCGCTGGTGATCGGCGGCGTCGCCGACCGGATCGGCCGCCGGCCGGCCATGCTGCTGAGCTTCGGCCTGATGGGCCTGGCCATCCTCGGCCTCAGCCTGACGCCGTCGTTCGCCCAGATCGGTCTGGCCGCCCCGATCATCGTGGTGCTGCTGCGGCTGATCCAGGGCTTCGCCCTGGGCGGCGAGGTGGGTCCGGCCACCGCCTTCCTGATCGAGGCGGCGCCGTTGAACCAGCGCGGCCTGATCGGCGCCTGGCAGTCGGCCAGCCAGTCGGTGTCGTCCCTGGTCGGCGGGGCGGTCGGCGCGATCTTCGCCGCCATGCTGGCCCCCCACCTGCTGGAGACCTACGGCTGGCGCGCCGCCTTCCTGCTCGGCGCGCTGGTGCTGCCGTTCGGCCTGATCATCCGCCGCAGCCTGCCGGAGACCCTGCACCGGCCCGACGCCGCCGCCGAGGCCCATGACCAGAACGCCGGCGGCATGCTGGCGCACATGCCGATCCTGCTGTTCGGCCTGGCCTCGATCCTCTGCTTCACCACCTCGACCTATGTGCGGCTCTACATGACCACCTACGCCACCACGACCCTGCACATGCAGGCCGCGGCCGCCTATGGCGCCTCGGTGGTGAACGGGGCGGCGGGGGTGGTCTTCACGTTGGCGGGCGGCTGGCTCTCGGACCGGTACGGCCGCAAGCCGCTGATGATCGTCCCGCTGGTCGCCTATCTGATCGTGATCTATCCCGCCTTCTGGCTGATGGTGCGCAACCATGACGCGGTCACGCTGTGGACCGCGACCGGGGTGATCAGCGCCCTGGGCTCGATGAGCACCGGCGCGGCCCTGATCGTGCTGGCCGAGGGGCTGCGCAAGGAGCTGCGCTCCACCGGCATGGGCACGGTCTACGCCGTCGCCGTCGCCCTGTTCGGCGGCGTCACCCAGCCGCTGATCGCCTGGGTCATCCACGCCACCGGCAACGCCATGGCGCCGGCCTTCTACCTGATGGCGACGACGGTGGTCGGCATCGTCGCCATGGTGCTGGTGCGCGAGACCGCGCCGCACCTGGCCGTGCAGCGCGCCTGACGGGAGTCGCGCCCTGGCCGGCTTTGACCTATTGGCTTGGCGATGAGCCCCGACGAACAGAAACGCGCGGTCGGCGAAACGGCGGCCGACCTGGTCCAGTCCGGCATGGTCGTCGGCCTCGGCACCGGCACCACGGCGGCCTGGCTGGTCCGGGCGCTGGCCGAACGGCGCCTCGACATCCGCTGCGTGCCCACCTCCGAGGCGACGGCGACCCTGGCCAGGGAACTCGGCTTCAGGCTGCTGGACCTGGACGAGGCCGGCGAGATCGACCTGACCCTCGACGGCGCCGACGAGATCGGGCCGGACCTGGCCCTGATCAAGGGCGGCGGCGCGGCCCTGCTGCACGAGAAGCTGGTCTGGGAGGCCTCGCGGCGCTGCGTGACCATCGCCGACGCCTCGAAGGTGGTCCGCACCCTGGGCGCCTTCCCGCTGCCGATCGAGGTGGTGCCCTTCGGCCACGTCACCACCTTGCGGCGCATCGTCGGCGGCCTGGCCGACTGCGGCATCCTGACCAGCCCGCGCCTGCGGTTTCGCAACGGCGCCCCGCTGGTGACCGACAGCGGCAACCTTATCTATGACGCCACGTGCGGGGCCATCCTGGACCCGCCAAGCGTCGAGGCGGCGTTGAAGAGCATCACCGGCGTGGTCGAGCACGGCCTCTTCCTCGGCCTGACCAAGGAAGCGCTGATCGGAACGGACCTGGGCGTCGAGCGCCTCGGTCCCAGGGATTTCAAGGACCTGCCCAATGGCTGAGTACGACTGCGACCTCTTCGTCATCGGCGCCGGCTCCGGCGGCGTGCGCGCGGCCAGGCTCGCGGCCATGACCGGCGCCCGCGTGGTGGTGGCCGAGGAGTATCGGGTCGGCGGCACCTGCGTCACCCGCGGCTGCGTGCCCAAGAAGCTGATGGTCTACGCCTCCGCCTTCAAGCGCGAGTTCGAGCTGGCCCGCGGCTACGGCTGGACCAGGTGCGAGCCCGAGTTCGACTGGAAGACCTTCCTGATGGCCAAGGACCAGGAGATCGCGCGGCTGTCCGGCATCTACACCTCCAACCTGGCCAAGGCCGGCGCCGACATCCTCTATGGAACCGCCCGCTTCCTCGACCCGCACACCCTGGAGGTGAAGGACGAGAAGGGGGCGATCCAGAAGATCACCGCGGCCAAGGTGCTGATCGCCGCCGGCGGCCGCCCGAAACTGCCGGACGACGTGCCGGGCGCCGAGCTGGGCATCACATCGGAAGAGGCCTTCCACCTGACCGAACTGCCCAAGCGGATGGTGGTGGTCGGCGGCGGCTATATCGCCGTCGAGTTCGCCTGCATCTTCCACGGGCTGGGCGTCGACGTGACCCTGGTCTATCGCGGCCCGAACCTTTTGCGCGGCTTCGACGAGGATGTGCGCGCCCATCTGGCCGACGAGCTTCGCCTGCGCGGCCTGCGGGTGATGATGTCGTCCAAGCACGAAACCCTGGAAAAGCGCGCCGACGGCGTGCTGCTCAGCCACATCACCAACTCCGTCACGCTGGAGTCGGAGGTGGTGATGTTCGCCACCGGCCGCGAGCCGCACGTGAGGACGCTGGAGCTCGACAAGGCCGGCGTGAAGCTGAACGAGCGCGGCGCCATCGCCGTCGACGCGTTTTCGCAGACCAGCGCCCCGCACATCTGGGCCATCGGCGACATCACCGACCGGCTGCCGCTGACCCCGGTCGCCATCCGCGAGGCCCAGGCCTTCGCCGAGACCGTGTTCCACGACCGGCCCACGGCCTTCGACCATGCCGACGTGCCGACGGCGGTCTTCTCGCAGCCGCCGGTGGGCGTGGTCGGCCTGACCGAGAGCCAGGCGCGCCATATCCACCGCGAGGTGGACATCTACCTGACCAAGTTCCGCCCCATGCGCTCCGGCTTCGTCGGCGGCGACGAGCGCATGCTGATGAAGCTGGTGGTGGCCCGCGCCACGAACAGGATCGTCGGCTGCCACATCGTCGGCGCCGACGCGCCGGAGATGATCCAGATGGCCGCCATCGCCGTGAAGGCCGGCCTGACCAAGGCCCAGTGGGACGCAACCTGCGCCCTGCACCCGACCGCGGCCGAGGAGCTGGTCACCATGCATGAGAAGTACATCCCGGCGGAACTGGCCGCGGCGGAGTAGTCCCCGAGATCTGACGGCGGGACGCTCAAGATCCTCCCCGTTGGGGCAGGGGAATCGCATATGGCGCTGGAGTCGGATTGTTAGCTCGAACGGGATTCTGAAGTTGTCTCCATATCGGTTGGAGATGGCGGATGGAGACGTTTTCGAGCTGTTTTTCTGAGGTCGATGATCCACGGGCGGGCA
>DATAYM010000077.1:0-148568 GCA_036272595.1 Caulobacteraceae bacterium | reverse complement strand
ATCGTGGCCGGCTCCGGGGCGCTCATGAACCCTGAAGAGGTGCTGACCGCCGCGGAGATCGCTCGGCTGGCCTCGGCGCGTGGGAGCGAAAAGACCGTCATGATCCGCACCCCGGAGGACGTTGCCGCGGCCCAGCCGTCGGACGGGACGAAGACCTGGCGCTTCCACATGGACCACACGCGCGACGTGGCCTTCTCCGCCTCGCGCGCCTTCATCTGGGACGCCGCGCGCATCAACCTGCCGGGCGGCAAGACCGCGCTGGCGCAGTCGGTCTATCCGGTGGAGAGCGTGGCCGAAAACGGCTGGCAGCGCTCGACCGAGTACCTGAAGTTCGCGGTCGAGGACTTCTCGCGCCGCTGGTATCCCTATCCCTGGCCCAACGCGATCAATGTCGCGGGCCCCGTGGCGGCCATGGAATACCCGGCCATCCTGTTCGACAGCATGGCCGACAAGGGCAAGAACCTCTTCTACCTCACCGTCCACGAGTTGGGGCACAGCTACTTCCCGATGATCGTCGGCACCGACGAGCGGCGCTGGGCCTGGATGGACGAGGGCCTCAACACCTTCATCGACACCTACGAGTCCGACGCCTTCAACCACGGCGAATGGGGGCCGAAGCGCGACGCGGAATTCGCGCCGGGGCAGGGGACGCCCGGCGAGCAGATCGCCGTCCTGGTCGCCGATACGGCCGCGCCGCCGATCATGACCCGCGCCGACGCCATCCCGTTCAAGCTCGGCCACCCGATCAGCTACTTCAAGACCGCCTACGGCATGGTGCTGCTGCGCGAGGACGTCCTGGGCCCGGAACGTTTCGACACCGCCTTCCGCACGTTCATCCGCGACTGGGCCTACAAGCATCCGAAGCCGGCGGACTTCTTCCGGACCATGGAAAGCGAGGGCGGCGAGGATCTGTCCTGGTTCTGGCGCGGCTGGTTCTACAACAACTGGAGCCTGGACCTGGCCGTCGACGGCCTGGCCTATGTCGACAACGACCCGGCCAAGGGCGCGCGCGTCGCCGTCTCGAACCTCGGCCAGTTGGTGCTGCCGGCGACGATGCGGATCGGCTTCAAGGACGGCTCGAGCCGGGACATCGTCATTCCGGCCGAGACCTGGATCCAGTCAGGCTATCACGTGGTCAGCCTCGACGACGGCAAGCCGATCGCCAGCGTCACCATCGACCCCGACCGCCGCCTTCCCGACCGCGACCGTTCCAACAACGTCTGGACGGCGCCGTAAGGGGGCCACGCGAACTCTTGATCCATCACCCCCCGCTGGAGCGGAACGCGGGGGGGGGGTATAGACACTGATCAGAGTCGGTGATCATGGGTGGCCCGAACAAGTCGGGCCATGACGGAAAAGGTTATTCCGCGGCGGCCGTTTTCCACTCGTCCGGCACCGGCCGGGCGCGCTGGTTGGCCATCAGGCCGGCGCGGCGGGCCTGCTCTTCCGGGGCGATGGTCGCCGGGTCTTCACGGAATTCCGGCCCCATGGCCATCGCCTTCTGCACCGCCGGCCGCGCTTCCATGGCCGCCAGCCAGCGCTTCACATTGGGGAATTCCTCGATGTCGAGGCCCCGCATCTTCCAGCCGACGCTCCAGGGATAACAGATCATGTCGGCGATGGTGTATTCGCCGGCCGCCAGCCACTCCTTGTCGTGCAGGCCGAGGTTCATCACCCCGAACAGGCGGTGCGCCTCGTTGTCGAAGCGGCGCACGGCGTAGCTCAGGTCGCCGTTCTCGGGGTTCTGCGCGGCGCGACGGAAATGGCCCTGTTCGCCCAGCTTGGCGCCCTGGTTGCCGGTCTGCCACAGGACCCACTGGGCGACGTCGTACTTCCTGTGCGGCTCCTGCGGCCAGAACTTGCCGGCCTTTTCCGCCAGATACATCATGATGGCGCCGGATTCGAAAATCGACAGCGGCGCGCCGCCGCCCATGGGCTGGTCGTCGATGATCGCCGGCATGCGGTTGTTCGGCGCGATCTTCAGATAGCCGGCGGTGAACTGGTCGCCCTTGCCGATGTTCACCGGCGTGATCTTGTAGGGCAGGCCGCATTCCTCGAGCAGGATGATGACCTTCTTGCCGTTGCCGGTCGGCCAGAAATAGACGTCGATCATAGGGTCTCTCCCAATGTCTTTGGCGACCGAGGACGATGCGCGCGGCCGCGACCAATAGCCGGCTTCAGACTACGACCGGCGGCGGCGGCGGGCAAAGACGATGTGCCTGGCGCCGGCGCTGGAAAATCCGGATAATTTTGATAATATGGATTTAGGAGGTTCCTCATGCCGAACCCGAGCGTCACGTCGGCGGAATTTCAAAAGGGCTTTGGCCGCTTTCGCGAAGCGGCGCTGAAAGAGCCGTTGACCATCACCAATCACGGGCGGGAAAGTCTGGTGCTCATGGCCGCCGACGAATATCGCCGCCTGAAGCGTCGTGAGCGTCGCGTGATGGGTCTGGGCGACTTTACCGACGCCGATATCGCGGCGATCGAAAACAGTGAGCCGCCGCCCGAAGCCGCCGGCTTCGACAATGAGCGAAATGACTGATCGTGGCGTTTCCGACGCCCGTCGCGGGCCTGGTCATTCGCTACGCCTTCCTCTGGCGCCAGGAGGCCGCCGCAGGTCTCGATGAAGGCGTGAAAGACCGTCCGTGCGCCGTGATCCTGGTCACGGAGGACGATTCTGAAGGACCGATCGTCACCGTTTTGCCGATCACCCACGCGCCGCCCGCCGATCCATCACTTGCGGTCGAGCTTCCCACGGCGACCAAGCGGCGCCTGGGACTTGACGACGAGCGCTCGTGGATCGTCGTGACCGACGCGAACCGTTTCATCTGGCCAGGCCGGATCTGCGGTTCGCCCGGTCCGGCGACACATCAAGCGTCGCGTACGGTTTGCTGCCGGCGAGCCTTTTCAACGCGATGCGCGACAAATTCATCGCCGCGGTCAAGGCCCGCAAGGCGGGAGCCGTCTCTCGAACGCCGTAGGATGCGCACAACGGCGAGGCAAGGGTCTTGCCCACCCGGCCGCTCGGGGTGCTGAATACGCAGACGCCGGCGGCGAACGAACGGCGCGGAACAACGGCTGGATTTGATAGGGCCCGGAAAGGATATTCCCATGCATGAAGTGACCGTAGGCGAGGACGTGCCGCTGAGCGCCGACGCCGTCTGGAGCGTCATCGGCGACTTCTCCGGCATCCGCAAATGGGCGACCGCCGTCGAGGGCGAGAGCACCGAACAAACCTCCGAGGGCAAGGTGCGCACCCTGAACATGCCCGGCGGCCGGACGGTGCGCGAGCTGCTGGCCGAGGAGGGCGAGCACTTCTACACCTACACGCTCGATCGCCCGGACATGAAGGCCTACTTCTCGACGGTTTCCGTGCGGCCGAAGGGTGCGGACGTCTCCCGCATCGAACTGGTGGTCAAGTTCGAGCCGAAGGACCCGGACAAGCTCGAGGAGACCCGCGACCAGATGGGCCGCTTCTGCGGCGGCAACCTGAAGGCGATGCGCCGCGCCCTGGGCCTGCCGAAGCCGGAATAACCGAGCGGCCGTTCGTTCGGGGGGCCCTGGAGGGCGGCGCCGACCCTAGACGATCCCCGCCTGGCCGACCGCGATCGGTTTGCGCGCCTGGGCCTTGCGGACGCGCCATTCGCTGGCGCGGTAGGCGGCGATCGGGTCGATGGCGCCGCCCAGCTCGTAGCGGGCCATGGCCAGGATCGGGGTGACGTCGGTGTCGTAGGCGCGGCGCAGGGTGTTGAAGCCCATGATCACGTCGTTGGCCTTCTGCTGCTCGGACAGGGCGTCGCGGTCGACCACCAGGGCGCGGGCATGGGCGGCGGCGACGGCGGCGGCGCTGTTCAGCAGGCTCTCGATCGGGTCGGTGACGTTGTGCGACTGGTCGAGCATGTAGGCCGGCCGGAAGCCCTCCGGGTCGCGCCGCTGGGCCTCCACCAGTTCGTTGAACACCAGGAAGAGCTGGTGCGGGTTGATCGAGCCGGCGTCCAGGTCGTCGTCGCCGTACTTGGAATCGTTGAAGTGGAAGCCGCCGAGCTTTCCGAACCGCGCCAGCCGGGCGACGATCTGCTCGATGTTCACGTTCGGGGCGTGGTGGCCGAGGTCGACCAGGCACTGGGCCTTTTCGCCGAGCGCCTGGGCGCAGGCGAGGCTGGTCCCCCAGTCGGAAACCACGGTGGAGTAGAAGGCCGGCTCGTAGAACTTGTGCTCGATGAACAGGCGCCAGTGGCGCGGCAGGGCGGCGTAGATGCGCGCCATGGAGTCCAGATAGCGGTCGAGGGCGCCGGTCAGGTCCGACTGGCCGGGGAAGTTGGCGCCGTCGGCGATCCAGACGGTGATGGCCTCCGCGCCCAGGGCCTCGCCGATCTCGATGCAGTCGATATTGTGCGCCACCGCCTGGTCGCGGACGGCGCGATCGGCATGGCTCAGCGAGCCGTACTTGTAGGAGAGCGGCTGGCCGGGCTGGTCCTGGAAGGTGTTGGAATTGACCGCGTCGAAGCCGACCCCCAGCGCGGCGGCCTTTTCCTTCAGCGCCTTGACGTCGTCGACCCTGTCCCAGGGGAAATGGGTCGAGACGGTCGGGGTGTTGCGGCCGAGCGCCTGGACCACGGCGCAGTCTTCCAGCTTCTCGAAGATGTTGGTCGGCTCGCCGGGGATCGGGAACTTGGCGAAGCGCGTGCCGCCGACGCCGACGCCCCAGCTGGGGATGGCCACCGCGAAGCCCTTCAGCGCCGCCTTGACCTCGTCGATGGAGACGCCGCGCCGGTCCAGCGAGCGGCCGAGGCTCTCATAGTCGTCGGTCAGGGCGTCCAGCCGCGCGGCGTTCTCCCGTTCGATCAGCTCGCGGGAAATCACCGCCTCGTCCATGCCGGATCCTCCAGGCTTTCGCGTTTGAAAAACGCTAGCGCGAGGGATGGTCGGAAACAATCAAAATGCGTTAAGTTCGATCAAGACCGTGAATGAGGAAACGCTTGGCCGAGGCCGTCGCCGTCCTGGACGTGGGCAAGACCCATGCGAAATTGAGCCTGGTCGGCCCCGACGGCGCGGTGCTGGCGACTCGTTCGCGCGCCAATGCGACGGAGATGGCCGACGGGCGGCCGGCCCTGGATGCGGCAGGCGTCGAGGCCTGGATGCGGGCCGGGCTGAAAGAGCTGGCGGGCCTGGCCGAGATCATCGCCATCGCGCCCGTCGCCCATGGCGCCACGGCGGCGCTGGTCGCCGGCGACCGGCTGGCGGCGCCGGTGCTGGACTACGAGGCCGCGCCGCCGGCGGATGTCGCCGCCGCCTATGCCGCCGAGCGCGATCCCTTCGAGGCGACCTTGTCGCCGCCGCTGCCGCAGGGGCTCAATCTGGGCCTGCAGCTCTTTTGGCAGGAGCAGCTCTATCCCGAACTCTGGCCGGGCGGGGCGCAGGCGCTGCTCTGGCCGCAATACTGGGCCTGGCGGCTCTCCGGCGAGCGGGCGGCGGAGGCCACCAGCCTCGGCTGCCACACCGACCTCTGGCGACCTTACGACGCCGCCTGGTCGGTTCTGGCCGAGCGGCGCGGCTGGGACCAACGCCTGGGGCCGCTGCGACCGGCGGCGGCGGTGCTCGGACCGGTGCGGAAGGCGCTGGCCGAGGCGACCGGCCTGCCGGCCGATTGTCGGGTGCTGTGCGGCCTGCACGACAACAACGCCTCGCTGAACGCCGTGCGCGGGTTCGCCGAGGTCGCCGGCGGCGCCTTCACCCTGGTCTCCACCGGCACTTGGTTCGTCACCTTCCAGTCCGGTCGTGAGGGCCGGGCGCGGCTGGATGCGGCCCGCGACACCCTGGCCAATGTCGACGTCGAAGGCCGCCCGGTCCCGTCGGCGCGGTTCATGGGCGGACGCGAATACGCCGTCCTGCTCGGCGACGACATGGGCGCCGCCGCCACGCTCGCCGACGCCGCGGCGGTGGTCGCGGCGGGGGTCCTGACGCGGCCGGCCTTCGCCTCCGGCGGTCCGTTTCCGGGCCACGCCGGCGCCCTCGTCGGCGCGCCGGAGACGCCGGCCCAGCGCGCGGCGCTCGCCTCGCTGCACCTGGCCCTGATGAGCGACGTCGAGCTCGACTTGGTCGGCGCCGAAGGTCCCGTGGTCATCGAGGGCCGCTTCGCCGACGATCCGGTCTTCCCGGCCGCCCTGGCGGCGCTGCGCCCGGATCGCCCCGTCTATGCGGTCGAGGGCGGCGGCGACGCCGTGGCCCTGGGCGCGGCGCGGCTGGTCTGGCCGGCCCTGGCGCCCGCCGCGCCGCTTCGCCGCGTGCAGCCGGCGCCCTTCGACCTCGGCCCCTACGCCGACGCCTGGCGGACCAGGCCCTTCGTGTTGAAATCCGAGCGCGCATCGGCGTTGAACAAGGCCTGCCAGGGCGCCGCCGGCTGACCGACGGTTTTGGGGAGGAAGCATGACCGAGTTTTCAGGCCTGGGCGTGAACCTGGGCAACCTGGCGCGCCTCAGCCACGCCAAATCCCGCTCCATCAGCCCGGAGAACTTCACCGGCGAGAAGGGCGGGGGCGGCATGTCCACCGACGGCCCGGCCGCCAACGCCGCGCGCGGGCTCGGCCAGGGCTGGAAGGTCTCGCCCTATGTGATCATCCCGGCCGGGGAGACCTTCACAATGGCCGATATCGAGGGCTCGGGCGCCATCCAGTCGATCTGGATGACGCTGGCGGGCGGCAAGTGGCGCCACACCATCCTGCGCGCCTATTGGGACGAGCAGGAACAGCCGTCGATCGAATGCCCGGCGGGCGATTTCTTCGCCTGCGGCTGGGAGAGCTTCGCCCAGGTCTCGTCGCTGGCGGTCTGCGTCAATCCCGGCCGGGCCTTCAACTGCTACTGGGAGATGCCGTTCCGCAGGCGCGCGCGGATGACCATGACCAACCTCTCGGACGAGGCGATCTACGTCTACTACCAGATCAACTACGCCCTGACCGACGTGCCGGAGGACGTGGCATATTTCCATGCCCAGTTCCGCCGCGCCAATCCGCTGCCCTACAAGGACGTCTACACCCTGCTGGATGGCGTCAGCGGCCAGGGCCACTACGTCGGGACCTACATGGCCTGGGGCGTGAACAATTCCGGCTGGTGGGGCGAGGGCGAGATCAAGTTCTACATGGACGGGGACGGCGAGTTCCCGACCATCTGCGGCACCGGCACCGAGGACTATTTCTGCGGCGCCTATAATTTCGACGTCGGCTCCATCGCCCGCGACCGCGCCATCACGCCCAACTATGTCGAGTTCACCACCCCCTACGCCGGCCTGCCGCAGGTGATCCGCCCCGACGGCCTCTACAAGAGCCAGCAGCGCTTCGGCCTGTACCGCTGGCATATCCCCGACCCGGTGCGCTTCGAGACCGACCTGCGCGTGACCATGCAGGCGCTGGGCTGGCGCACCGACAAGGACCGCCGCTACCTGCCGCTGCAGGACGACATCGCCTCGGTGGCCTTCTGGTACCAGACCCTGCCGACCGCCCCGTTCCCGGCGTTGCCGGACCGCGACTATCTGGAAGTGATCTAGTGATGGCCAGTCTTGCAGACCTCCGCGTCGACTATATCGACCGGCCGCTGGGCCTGGAAAACCGGCGGCCGCGGTTTTCCTGGACCATCGAAGGCGAGGGCCGGGCCTTGCGCCAGGCCGTCTGGCGGGTCCAGGTCGCCGCCGACGCGGCGGCGCTCGCCGAGGGGCCATGGCTCTGGGACAGCGGGCGCGTCGCCTCCTCGCGCAGCCTGGACGTGGTCTATGACGGCCCGGAGCCGGCGTCCCGGCAGCGGCTGTTCTGGCGGGTCAGCGCCTGGCTGGACCTGGGCGCGGAGCCATGGTCAGCGCCGCCTCCTGGTGGGAGATGGGGCTTTTGGGCCCGGACGAATGGACCGCGCGCTGGATCGCCGCGCCGCTGCCCGACGGCGACGACGGCAAGACCCCGCTGCCGGCGGTGCTGATGCGCCGTCCGTTCGCCAGCCCGGAGCCGCCGGTCGCCGCCCGGCTCTACGTCACCGCCCTCGGCGCCTATGAGATCAGCCTGAACGGCGCCCGCGTCGGCGACGCCTGCCTGGCGCCGGAGTCCACCGACTTTCGCCGCCGCGGCCTCTACCAGGTGCATGACGTCACCGGCATGGTCCGGCCGGGCGAGAATGTGATCGCCGGCCTGCTCGGCGACGGCTGGTACGCCAGCGCCTTCGCCTGGAAGAACGAGCGCGGCATCTTCGGGCCGCCGCCGAACCGGCTGCGCGTCCAGCTCGAGCTCACCTATGCCGATGGCCGGCGCGAGCGCGTCTGCACCGACCAGGCCTGGCGCACATCGCCCTCGGCGATCCTCAGTTCGGAGATCTATGACGGCGAGGTCTACGACGCCCGCCGCGAACAGCCCGGCTGGAGCGAGGCCGGCTTCGACGACGGCGGCTGGACGCCCGTCACCCTGCCGGAGACCCTCGACCTGGCGCTGGCGGCCCAGGTCTCGCCGCCGATCCGCGCCACCGAGGTCCTGGCCGCCGTTTCCATGACCGAGACCGATCCCGGGGTCTTCCTCTACGACTTCGGGCAGAACTTCGCCGGTTGGGCGCGGCTGCACGCCGAGGGCCCCGCCGGGACCACGGTCCGGCTGCGCTTCGCCGAGATCCTCGGCGAGGACGGCCGGATCAGCGTCGAGAACCTGCGCGGCGCCAAGGCCACCGACGTCTTCATCCTGGCCGGGCGCGGGCCGGAGCGCTTCGAGCCGCACTTCACCTATCACGGCTTCCGCTATGTCGAGGTCACCGGCTATCCCGGCGCGCCCACGCCGGCGTCGCTGGAGGGCGTGGTGGCGCACAGCGACTGCGCCCTCACCGGCGGCCTCACCATCGCCGATCCGATGCTGGACCAGGTCTGGCGCAACAGCGTCTGGAGCCAGCGCTCCAACCTGTTCGGCGTGCCCACCGACTGTCCGCAGCGCGACGAGCGGCTGGGCTGGATGGGCGACGCCCAGGTGTTCTGGGACGCCGCCTCCTACACCATGGACGTCGACGCCTTCACCCGCCGGTTCATGGGCGACGTGCGGGTCGCGCAGCGGAGCACCGGCGGCTTTCCGGACGTGACGCCCTACGAGCGCCGCTGGGACGGCTCGCCCGGCTGGGGCGACGCCGGCGTCATCCTGCCCTGGACCCTCTATCGCAAGTACGGCGACACCGCCGTGATCGACGAGAACTGGGAGGCCATGGAGCGCTGGCTGGCCTGGATCGCCGCCAACAATCCCGACTTCATCTGGCGCAACAAGCGCGGCATGGACTTCGGCGACTGGCTGGCCGTCGACGCGGTCAAGCCGGGCGACGAGACGACGCCGAAGGACCTCGTCGGCACGGCCTTCTGGGCCTACGACGCGGCGCTGATGGCCGAGATGGCGGCGGCCACCGGCCGCCTGGAGGAGGCCGAAACCTACCGCCAGCTGCGCGCGCGCCTCGGCCAGGCGTTCGAGGCCGAGTTCGTCAGCCCGGACGGCGGCGTCGGCAACGACAGCCAGACCAGCCACGTGCTGGCGCTGCGCTTCGGCCTGGTCCCCGAGGCCCTGCGCGCCGCCTCGGTGGCGCGGCTGACGGCCGATATCGCGGCCCGCGGCGGCAAGCTCTCCACCGGCTTCCTCGGCACGCCCTATATCCTCGACGCCCTGGCCGACAACGGCCGCGAGGACGTCGCCGTCGGCCTCCTGCTGCAGACCGAATTCCCCTCCTGGGGCTACATGGTCTCCAAGGGCGCCACCTCGATGTGGGAGCGCTGGAACGGCGACACCGGCGACGTCGGCATGAACTCGTTCAACCACTACGCCTACGGCGCGATCACCGGCTTCCTCTATCGCCGGCTGGCCGGCATCGCGCCGGGCGCGCCGGGGTTCGAGACGGTGGTCGTGCGGCCGCTGGACGACGCCCGGATCACCAGAGGCGGCGGCCGCTACCGCTCGGCCAGGGGCCCGATCTCGACCTCCTGGCGCCGCGACGGCGAAGCCCGCTTCGGCCTTGACGTGACCTTGCCGCCGAATGTGACCGGACGGGTGATCCTGCCGATCCGCGCCGTCCAGACCCTCTACGAGGGCGATGCGCCGTTCGAAGGCGCGGTGAGCCATGATGGCCGCGTGGAAGCCGAGGTCGGCTCCGGCGACTGGCGGTTCGAGGTGCGCTGAGCACACCGCCCAACCCCCAACCGTCATGGCCCGACTTGTTCGGGCACCCATGATCACCGTCTTGGATCAGTGCGTATGGGTCCCCCGCATTGGCTGCTACGCGCCTCTGCTTCGCATTCCGCTGCGCTCCAGCGGGGGATGACGGGATTATTTGAGCCGTTCAAGGTCGGTTACGCCGCCCGGCGGCGCTCCGCTTCGCGGGGGGTTTCGCTGGCCCAGAGGTGCAGGGCGGCGTAGGCGCGCCAGGGGCGCCAGGGTTCGGCGCGGGCCAGCAGCTCGGCGGGCGTCGGGCGGCGGCCGGCCTTGTCGGCCAGGGCGCGCATCAGGCCGATGTCGGCGGCCGGGAAGGCGTCCGGCTCGCGCAGTTCGCGCATGGCGATGTACTGGGCGGTCCATTCGCCGACGCCGGTCAGGCCGCGCAGCTGGGTGATCGCCGCCTCCAGGCCGCGGCTGGGGCCGAAGATGCCGGGATCGGCCGCGACCGCGGCGGCCAGCGAACCCAGGGCCGCGCCGCGGCTGCGCGGCATGCCGAGGGCGGCGATGTCGGCGCCGGCCAGGGCGTCGGGGGTCGGGAAGGTGTGGGTCAGGCCCTCGGTGGGCTCGGGCAGCGGTCGGCCATAGGCGCGGACCAGCTTGCCGGCCAGGCTGGTGGCGGCGGCGACGGTGATCTGCTGGCCGAGGATGGCGCGCACCGCCAGCTCGAAGCCGTCCCAGGCGCCGGGCACGCGCAGGCCGGGCCGCACCGCGACCAGGGGGGCGAGCACCGGATCCTGGCTCAAATGCGCGGCGATGGCGACGGGGTCGGCGGCCAGGTCGAACACCCGCCGCACCCGGGCGATGATCGAGGGCAAAAGGCTGAGCTTGCCGAACTGGACGCCGACCTTCAGCCGGTCGCGGCCGGCCGGCTCGACGCGGATCAGCCCCTGTTCGCCGCCGAGCGCGATGGTGCGGACATAGGCGTCGGCTTCCACCCGCTCGACGCCGGGGATGGCGCGCAGGCTCAAGAAATCCAGGATGCCGTCCCAGTCATAGGGCGGCCGGTAGGCCAGGTGCAGCGACACCGCCGCGGCGGCGTCGGCCGGGGTGCGGCGCAGCGAGGCCGGCGGGCGGCCGAACAGGCGCTGGAAGGTCTCGTTGAACCGCCGCACGCTGCCGAAGCCGGAGGCCAGCGCCACCTGGGTCATGGGCAGGCGAGTCTCGTGGATCAGCTGCTTGGCCAGGTGGATGCGGCGGTTCTGCGCCACGGCGATCGGCGAGGCGCCCAGCCGGCGCTGGAAGAGGCGCCGCAGCTGCCGCTCGCCGACCCCCAGCCGCGCGGCCAGGGCGTCGACCCCCGCCTCGTCCAGGGCGCCGTCCTCGATCAGGCCGAGGGCGCGCGAGACGGTGCTGGAGGAGCCGCGCCAGGCGCCGGAGTCCGGCGACGTCTCCGGCCGGCAGCGCAGGCAGGGGCGAAACCCGGCCGTCTGCGCCGCCGCCGCCGACGGGAAGAAACGCACGTTCTCGCGCTTCGGCGTCCGCGCCGGGCAGATCGGCCGGCAATAGATCCCGGTGGTCTTCACGCCGACGAACAGCCGTCCGTCGAAGCGCGCGTCGCGCGTCGAGAGCGCGCGGTAGCAGGCGTCCGGATCCATATCCATGCTCGCATGATCGCGCCGGCGAGCGCGCAAGTCTCGCGGTTTTCGGACGCGGTCGGCGGAGCGGCTTTCGAGCTTCCCCTAGGGCACGGTTCCGGCCGCCTTCCACGAGGGGTATAGGAGAGCAAGCTCAATCCCGACGGCCTCCCACCGCCCCTGAACAGGAATGCCCGCAATGACCGAAGCCCTCATCATCGACGCCTGCCGCACCCCGCGCGGCATCGGCAAGGTCGGCAAAGGCGCCCTCGCCGACATCCATCCGCAACAGCTGGCCGCCTCGGTGCTGGCGGCGCTGGCCGAACGCAACGGCCTGAACACCGCCGAAGTCGACGACATCATCTGGGGCACCTCCAGCCAGCGCGGCAAGCAGGGCGGCGACCTCGGCCGGATGGCGGCGCTCGACGCCGGCTACGACATCAAGGCCAGCGGCGTGACCCTCGACCGCTATTGCGGCTCGGGCATCACCTCGGTGAACCTGGGCGCGGCCATGGTCATGTCGGGCATGGAAGACCTGGTCATCTCCGGCGGCACCGAGATGATGTCCTATACCGCCTCCAGCGCCGCCAGCGCCGACCGTTCGGCCGGTCCGATGCTGATGGACTCCGGCAACCTTCGCCTGCGCGCCAAGCATCCGCAGTCGCACCAGGGCGTCTGCGCCGACGCCATCGCCACGCTGGAAGGCATCGACCGCCAGGCGGTGGACGAGCTGGCCCTGGTCAGCCAGCAGCGCGCCGACGCCGCCATCCGCGGCGGCCATTTCAACAAGAGCCTGGTGGCGGTCTACAAGGAAGACGGCAGCCTGGCGCTCGACCACGAGGAGTTCCCGCGTCCGCAGACGACGCTGGAAGGCCTGGGCCAGCTGAAGCCCGCCTTCGAGGCGATGGCCGAGTTCCCGATCGACGACAAGGGCACCACCTTCGCCGGCCTGATCCGGCAGGTCTATCCGGACCTGAAGTTCAACCACGTGCACCACGCCGGCAATTCCTCGGGCGTGGTCGACGGCGCCGCGGCGGTGCTGATGGCCTCGCCGGAATACGCCAGGAAGCACGGCCTCAAACCGCGCGCCCGCATCGTCGCCATGGCCAATATGGGCGACTCGCCGACCCTGATGCTCAACGCCCCGGTGCCGGCGGCGCGCAAGGTGCTGGACAAGGCCGGCCTGACCCTCGACGACATCGACCTGTTCGAGATCAACGAGGCCTTCTCGGTGGTGGCGGAGAAGTTCATCCGCGACCTGAAGCTCGACCGCGACAAGGTCAATGTGAACGGCGGCGCCATGGCCCTTGGCCACCCGATCGGCGCCACCGGCTCGATCCTGATCGGCACCATCCTCGACGAGCTGGAACGCCGCGACCTGAAGCGCGGCCTGGTCACCATGTGCGCCGCCGGCGGCATGGCCCCGGCCATCATCATCGAACGGGTCTAGGCGGGCGTCTGGCTAGCGACAGGCTGGGCCTGCACATCCGACGTTTCGGCTGCGCTGCGCTCCAGCAGGATGGCGCCGGATCGGCGAGGTTCGCGCCGGCGCCCCCATCCCCAACCCCTTCCCCGCGAGGGGGAAGGGGCTTTGTGATCGCCTGCCGCGCATCGTCAACTCGTGCGCATGGCTATTGTGCGGACGCGTTCGCCCACCTGCCGCCGATCGCCTCGATCGCGTGGCCCGGGCCCTTGCGGATGACGATGTCGGCCAGGTCGCGGGCCTGGACGATGTGGTTGCGCAGGTTGGGCAGGTTGATCGCCTGCCAGATCATCCGGGCGAAGCCGCGCGCGCCAGCCTCGTCGAGGTTGCGGAAGCGGGCGTAAAAGGAGGCCGGGTCGTGCTCGGCCGCGGCCCAGAGGCCGATGAAGCGCTCGGTGAACCAGGCTTCCAGGTCCGCCTCGTCGGCGTCCAGATAGATCAGCGCGTCGATCAGGCCGCCGCGGTCGCCCTGCAAGCCGAGGCCCTCGACGATCAGCACGTCGGGCGGCTGCAGCGTCCGCGCCAGGTCCGGATCGACGTCGTAGGTGACGTGGGAATAGGCCGGAAACCGCGCCGGGCCCTCGCGGATCGCGGCGAGGGCGGCGCGCATCGCCTCGGCGTCGTAGCTCTCGGGAAAGCCCTTGCGCTGGGTCAGGCCGCGGGCGTCCAGCGCCGCGTTGTCCATCAGGAAGCCGTCGGTGCAGACGACCTCGACGCTTGGATGCTCCGGCCAGGCCGCCATGTCGGCGGCCAGCTCGCCGGCGAAGACGCTCTTGCCGGCGGCGACGCTGCCGGTGATCGCCACCACATAGGGCGCCGCTTGCGGCCGGCGGGCGCGCAACAGGTCACGGACGTCGGCGAGGCTCGGCATCGGCAAGGCTTCTAGCCTGAAATCGCCGCACCGTGTGGCGCTTTCAGGCTGGGCCATCGGAGCGCGCCTGTGACATACGACGGGTGAACAGGGTGGAATGGAGAGATCGATGAGCGACCGGCCGTGGATGAACCGCGCCCTGACGAGCGAGGCGCGGGCGGCGCTGGTGCTTGGCGAGATGACCCGCGAGGAAAAGCTCATCCTGGTCAACGGCCACATCGGCAATCCCTCGCCCAACCTGCCCAAGCCGCCCGACGGCGGCATGGGCTCGGCCGGCTTCGTCCAGGGCGTCGAGCGGCTGGGCATTCCGTTCCAGCAGCAGACCGACGCCAGCCTCGGCGTCGCCAACCTGCATGACGGCGTCGGCTCGACCGCCCTGCCGTCGGGCCTGGCCCAGGCGGCCAGCTGGGACGAGGCGCTGGTCGAGGCGGGCGGGGCGATGATCGGCGCCGAGGCGCGGGCCAAGGGCTTCAACGTCATGCTGGCCGGCGGGGTCAACCTGACCCGCGAGCCGCGCTGCGGCCGCAATTTCGAATATCTGGGCGAGGACCCGCTGCTGGCCGGGGTGCTGGTCGGCGCCAGCCTGCGCGGCATCCAGTCCAACCACCTGGTGGCGACCATCAAGCACTTCGCCCTGAACGCACAGGAGACCGGGCGCATGGTGCTGAGCGCCGAGATCGACGAGGCGGCGCTGCGCGAGAGCGACCTCCTGGCCTTCGAGATCGGCATCGAGCGCGGCAGGCCGGGCTCGGTGATGACCGCCTATAACCGCATCAACCAGACCTACGCCGCCGAGCACGACTTCCTGCTCGGCCAGGTGCTGAAAGGTGAATGGGCCTACCCCGGCTATGTCATGTCCGACTGGGGCGGCTGCCATTCGACCGAGGCCTCGGCCCTGGCCGGGCTGGACCAGGAGAGCGGCCAGGAGATCGACAAGGAGCCCTACTATCAGGCGCTCGGCGAGGCGATCGACGCCGGGCGGCTGCCGGCCGCGCGGCTGGACGAGATGGTCGGCCGCATCCTCTGGGCGATGTTCGAGCACGGGCTGTTCGACCATCCGAACCAGCCCGGCGAGGCCATCGACCGCGAGGCGCACCTGGACGCCGCCCAGCGCGCCGCCGAGGCGGGGATCGTGCTTCTGAAGAACGACGGGCTCCTGCCGCTCTCCCGCGAGGTCGGCTCGATCGCGGTGATCGGCTTCAGCGCCGATATCGGCGTGCTGTCCGGCGGCGGCTCGTCCAGCGTGGTGCCGTGGGACGGCTTCGCGCGTGCGTTCAAGCCGGAGTCCAACAGCCGCTGGGCCTCCTACCTGCGCCAGCGCTACCTGCCGTCCTCGCCGCTGAAGACGCTGCAGGCCGCCGCGCCGGACGCGGCGATGCGGTTCAACGACGGGACCGACGTCGCCGCCGCGGCGGCGCTGGCCGCCCAATGCGAGGTGGCCATCGTCTTCGCCGAGCAATGGACCAGCGAGTTCATCGACGTGCCCGGCCTGTCGCTGCCGAACGGCCAGGAAGCCCTGATCGAGGCGGTGGCCAAGGCCAATCCGAATCTGGTGGTGGTGCTGGAGACCGGCGGGCCGGTGACCATGCCGTGGCTGGACCAGGTCCCGGCGGTGCTCGAGGCCTGGTATCCGGGAGGCCGCGGCGCCGAGGCGATCGGCGCGGTGCTGTTCGGAGAGGTCAATCCGTCCGGCCGCCTGCCGCTGAGCTTCCCGAGGTCCGAAGCCGATACGCCCAACCCGGTGCTGCCCGGGATCGAACAGGAGCGCGGCAAGTTCGACGTGACCTATCCGGAGGGCGCCGACGTCGGCTACCGCTGGTACGCCCGCACTGGCCGCCCGCCGCTGTTCCCCTTCGGCCACGGGCTTTCCTATACGAGCTTCGCCTACGCCAACCTGGTGGTCGACGACGGCGAGGCGCTGGCGGTGTCGCTCGACGTCACCAACACCGGCGAGCGCGCCGGCGCCGACGTGGTGCAGCTCTACCTGACCGAAGCGGACGGGCGGCCGACCTCGCGGCTGCTCGGCTGGGCCAAGGTTTTCCTGGAGCCCGGCGAAACCAAGAGCGTGACCATCGCCGCCGAACCCCGCCTGCTGGCTGACTGGGACCTGGACGCCGGCGGCTGGCGCATCGCCGACGGCGCCTACGGCATCGCCATCGCCACCTCGGCGACGACGCCGGTGCTGCGCGCCGAGGCCAGGCTCAGCGGCGCGGACGTGTAGGGCTTCGTCCACCCCGGACGTCGATGCACGGGCGTGCGGCCGCTGCCGCCGGCCCCGGCTGGGCGGCGTCGGAGATTGTCCAGACGAAAGGATGGCTAGCGTCGTTTGCTGTTGTTGTTGTTGTTGCCGCCGGCCATCCTTGCGTCTGGACAATCGGTGTTGGTGAACGCTTCCGCACTCCCGAGATCGAGGGCATCGACCGCGACGAACGCCGCGCACAGCGCCTGGCGCGCATCCGGCTGGACGCAGCGCGCGAAGGGCTGCTCGACCGGGTGGCCGACCCGTGCGGCGGTCATGACCACGCCGCCCGACTTCAACCGCACCGCATCGCCCGCCCGCGCCGTCCGTGCCTCGCCAGCCATCACAGCCCCGACCGTCGCCGCCGACACGCGCGCTGCAGACGCGCGGTTCGAACGGATCGGTCGACAGGTGCTGTGACGGCTGAACATGCGGAGAGTTAAGCACGCGGCAGAGAGGCGTCAGGGATTTCCTGAACGGAACCGACCTCGGACGAACGGCCGATGTTGGCGCCTGACCGACCTCTGCGAGCTGCCTCCGGCCTGGCGCCGCGCCGTCGGGCCTTTAGTCGTCGAAACCGACGAACACGGTCGCCTCGGCCACCGACTTGCGTTCGGACACGACCGCGTTCGCCGGGAAGGCCTCGTCGGGCCAGCCCAGGGCGATGCTCTTCATGATCACCTGGTCTTCGGCGACTCCGGCATGCTCCCGAACGACGGGTGATTGCATGATGCCTTGACTGTTGATCACCGCGCCGAGCCCACGCGACCAGGCGGCGTTGACCAGGGCGGTCGCCACGGCGCCGCAGTCGAAGGGCGCGTCGTCCATGCCGTGCAACGCGCGGTCATAGGTCACGATCACGCAGACGGGCGCGTCAAACTGACGAAAGCCGCGCAGCACCCAGTCCTGGCGCCCTTCCTTGTCGTCGCGCGCAATCCCCATCGCACCGAACAGCTGCTTGGCGACGCCGATCTGCCGCTCGCGGTGCTGCCCCGCGAAAGGCGTGTTTCCTGTGCGGAACTCGCGCGATTGCGGGACCCCTGACAGGTTTCTTTCCGTGTTGCCGGCGCGGATCCGATCGAGCGGTTCGCCCGTGATGATGTAGAAGTTCCACGGTTGGGTATTCATCGATGACGGCGCTCGCATCGCCAGAGCTATGATCTCCTCGATCAGGGCCCTGGGCACCGGGTCGGGCTTGTAGCCGCGGATGCTGCGGCGACCGAGAATGACGTCGTCGTACTGCATGAAGGCCCTCAAGGATCGTGTCGCGGCTCAACTGTCCAAGCCGTCAACCCGTCTCCACGTATTAGCCGCGCCCTATGACGGCGTCGAGCGAGGGTGTCGGATCGGCCTCGATGCGCGCCAGGGGCTTTGGTCGATCGCTCCGGGCTCGGCGCGTCAGAGCCCATCAGGCCCGCTCGTTCAGGGCGGCACGGTTCAGTCCTGGCGCGGGTCGGTGGGACCAGCGCGAACGCTCCCTGGTCCGCAAGGCGCGCCGCGTTGAACTCGCCGCCCCTTCGGCCCAGACTGGAGCGGGGCGAAACCGGAGAGGCGACGCATGTCGGATGTGGCGATCGAGGCGGCGGCGGGCGTGATCCGGCTGCATCCGAGCGACAACGTGGTGGTCGCCGCCGCGCGCATCCCGGCCGACGCGTTCGTGGTCAGCGAAGGCGTGCGCAGCCTGGAAGCGATCCCTTTCGGCCACAAGCTGGCCACCCGCTTCATCGGCGCGGGGGAGCCGGTGCTGAAGTACGGGCAGGCGATCGGGGCGGCGACGGCGGACATTCCGGCCGGGGCCCATGTGCATGTGCACAACCTGGCCGTCTGCGACCTGCGGCTGGCGGCGGAGGCGGCGGCGTGGACGCCGCGCAACGAAGAGCCGCGGCATTTCATGGGCTTTCGCCGCGCCGACGGCCGGGTCGGCACGCGCAACTATGTCGGGGTGCTGACCTCGGTGAACTGTTCGGCGACGGTGGCGCGGCTGATCGCCGAGGCGGCCGACCGCACCGGCCTGCTGGAGGACTATCCGAACGTCGACGGCGTCATCCCGATCACCCACAGCAGCGGCTGCGGCATGGCCGGCGACGGCGAGGGCTTCGACATGCTGCGCCGGACCCTGTGGGGCACGGCGGCCAATCCGAACTTCGGGGCGATGATGCTGGTCGGCCTGGGCTGCGAGGTGATCCAGACCGGCCGTTTCGCCAAGGACTATGGCCTGGCCGGGCGCGACGACTTCCAGGCCTTCACCATCCAGGAGGTCGGCGGCACGCGCAAGGCGGTCGAGCAGGGGCTGGAGCGGCTGAGGGAGCTTTTGCCGCTGGCCAACGCCCACGTGCGTACGGAGGTCCCGGCCGGCGAGATCGTGCTCGGCCTGCAGTGCGGCGGCTCCGACGGCTGGTCGGGCGTCACCTCCAACCCGGCGCTGGGCGACGCGGCGGACCGGATCACCGCCCTCGGCGGCACGGTGATCCTGTCGGAAACCCCGGAGATCTACGGCGCCGAGCACCTGCTCTATGCGCGCGCGGTGACGCCGCAGGTGCAGGCGCGCCTGCGCGCGCGGCTGGACTGGTGGGAGCATTACACCGCCATCCACGGCGCCGAGATGAACAACAACCCGTCGCCCGGCAACAAGGCCGGCGGCCTGACCACCATCCTGGAAAAGTCGCTTGGCGCGGTGGCCAAAAGCGGCGCCTCGCCGCTGGTCGACGTGATCGAATACGCCGAGGCGATCCGCCGCCCGGGCCTGGTGTTCATGGACAGCCCCGGCTTCGATCCCTGCTCGGCCACCGGCCAGGTGGCTTCCGGCGCCAACCTGATCGCCTTCACCACCGGCCGCGGTTCGGCCTTCGGCTGCAAGCCGTCGCCGTCGATCAAGCTCTCGTCCAACACCGAGGTCTATGAGCGGATGCGCGAGGACATCGACATCGATTGCGGCGGCATCGCCACCGGCGCGGCGACCATCCCGCAGAAGGGCGCGGAAATCCTCGACTATCTGCTGGAGGTCGCCTCGGGCCGGCGCAGCAAGAGCGAGGCCCTAGGCTATGGCGGCGCCGAGTTCGTGCCCTGGCTGATCGGCGCGGTGATGTAGCGATCGGGGCTTGATTCCGGGCGACCGGCCATGGTTGCTCAGGAGAGATCAAAATCGCTCAGAACCAGCCGGCGAAGCGGGCCGCCCCAACGGGCTCATCGGGAGTTTCCATGACGCGGATGCTGCGTCCGCCCTTCGTCTGGACGCCGCGCCAGGAGATCGATCCCGCCGGCGGCCGGAGCGTCTATCTCGGCCAGCCGGGACGGCCGTTCGAGAAGAACCGCTGGTTCCTGTTCCGCAAGCGGCTCGACCTGCCGGCCGCGCCGGACGCCGCGCCGATCTCGATCACCGTCGACGGCCGCTACATCCTCTATGTCAACGGCGAGCGGATCGGCCGCGGGCCGGTGCGGGCCAGCCCGCTCCACCAGCGCTATGACGACTACGACCTGGCCGGGGCGCTGAGCGCGGGCCGCAACGTCGTGGCGGTGCTGGTCCACACCTATGGGACCGACACGGCCTTCTACGAGACGGTCAAGGGCATGTGGCAGCCGACCTTCGGCGACGGCGGCCTGTGGGTCGACGGCAGCATCGAGGCCGGGGGCGAAACGGCGCCGCTCGACACCAGCGGCGGCTGGCGCTGCCTGCAGTCCGACGCCTGGACCCAGGAGGTTCCGCAGTCGAACCATTCCCTGGGCTTCATCGAGGACCTCGACGCGGCGAAGCTGCCGTCCGGCTGGACCGGCGTGGACCATGACGACGCCGGCTGGGACGATGCGCGGCCGCTGGTCTCCGGCGGCGGTGGTCCCGAGGCGACCTATGGCGGCGTCGTGGCGCGGCCGTTTCCGGTCCTGCTGCCGCGCGGCATCCCCATGCTGGAGGAGCGGCCGGCGGCGGCCAGACGCATCGTCTGGATCAAGGGCCTGGCGCCCGATCCGGCGCTCGATTTCTGGCGCCGTTCCTATGAGGAGCCGCTGGTCGAGGCCCCCGAAGACGCGGTGAGCCGGCCGGACGACCTGCTGCGGCTGGAAGGCGGCCAGGCGGTGGTGCGCACGGCGCCCGGCCGCGACGTTTCGATCCTGCTGGACTTCGGCCGCATCATGACCGGGCGGCCGCGGATCGAGATCGAGGCGCGCGGCGGCGAGATCGTCGAGATCGCCTGCGCCGAAAGCCTGCCCGGCGAATGGCGCGAGGGCGGACCCGCCCCCGACGCCCGCATCAAGCGCAAGCCCTGGCTGGGCTCCGACGCCCACCTCTGCCGCTATCGCGCCAGGGCGGGCGCGCAGGTGTTCGAGCGGTTCGAATGGTGCGCCATCCGCTGGATGCAGCTGACCGTCCGCGACGCCCCTGAGGGCCTCGTCATCCGCGGCCTCGGCGCCAGGCTGGTCAACTATCCGGTCGAGGAGCGCGGGCGTTTTCAGTCCTCGGACGATTTGCTCAACCGGCTCTGGGCGACCGGCGCCTATACCCTGCGCCAGTGCATGCACGACGCCTGGGAGGACTGCCCCAGCCGCGAACAGCGCCAGTGGCTGGGCGACGTGACGGTGGAGAACCTGGTCGGCCACGCCGCCTTCGGACCGTGCGTGGCGCCGCTGAACGCCAAGTACCTGGCGCAGGTGGCGGAAAGTCAGCGCCCGGACGGCCTGACCCAGATGTTCGCGCCCGGCGACCACCGCAACAACGGCCTGTTGATCCCCGACTGGACCCTGCAGTGGGTGCTGACCGCCGGCGACCACCTGGACTACACCGGCGATGTCGAGACCATCGAGGCGATCTTCCCCTCGATCCTGAAAGCCCTGGCCTGGTTCGAGCGGCTGATCGGCCCGTCCGGCCTGGTGGCCGACATGCCCTATTGGCATTTCATGGACTGGGCCGGGGTGGGCCGCGAAGGCGAGGCCGGGGCGCTGAACGCCCAGCTGGCCGGCGCGTTCGCGGTGGCGGCGCGGCTGGCCCGCGCCTTGGGCTGGGAGCGGGCGGCCGAGCGCTGCGCCGCGCGCGCCCGCTCGCTGTCGGCGGCGCTGAACGCGCGCCACTGGGACGAGCGGCGCGGCGCCTATGTCGACATCGTCGATCCGGTCAGCGGCGCCCAGGACCTCAGGGTCTCGCAACACGCCAACGCCGCCATGGCGCTCTGGGGCGAGGCGCCCGCCGAGCGGATCCAGCGGGCGTTCGATCGGATCACCAACAGCAACCGGCTGACCTTCACCCCCGGCCCGCCGGTCGCGCCACGCGGCCAGCCGCTGGAGCCGGAGGAGGGGGTGGTGCTGGCCAACACCTTCTACAGCCACTTCGTCTATGGGGCCCTGGCCGACCACGGCCGGTTCGAGGCGGCGCTGCGGCTTATGCGCGAACGGTTCGGCCCGATGCTGGCGCGCGGCGCGACCACGCTGTGGGAAAGCTTCGAGCCCACCGCCAGCCTCTGCCACGGCTTTTCCGCCTCGCCCACCTACCAGCTGTCGCGGCGGATGCTCGGCGTGTTCCCGGCCCAGCCGGGCTTCGCCGAGATCGGCGTCCAGCCGGACCTGACCGACCTGGACCATGCCGAGGGCGTCGTCCCCACCGCGCGCGGCGACGTCGAGGTCAGGCTGGCGCGCGACGGCGACGGCTTCATCGCCCAGGTTTCCGGCCCGGCCGGCACGCCCGTCCACCTCGCCGCCGCGCCGGGACTGAGGGCCGACGGCGCGGCGAAGGCGACCGGCGCCGCCTGGGAGGGCCGCTTCGTTCGCGCCGGTTGATAGAGGCCCGCCGCTGGCCGTATCCTCCGGCGCAAAGACCAAAGACCTGGAGGACGCGCCCATGCCCTATGTGCAGGACCAGATCATCCACGACGCCGACTCCCACCTGATGGAGTTGCCGGACTGCCTCGATCCCTATTTCGACGCCCGGCTGAAGGCCCGCTACCACGCCCTGCCGATCTACCAGCACAAGCTGGGCAAGCCGACCGGCTGGGCCGAGGCGGCGCGGCGCCAGCACCAGGACCCGGAATTCCGCGCCGGGGCCGAGGAGAACATCCTGCTGCGCAAGAACCAGGCGGCCCTGGGCGCCTTCATCCCCGCCGACCGGCCGCGCGCCATCGACTATCTGGGGTTCGCCAGCCAGCTGGTCTTCACCACCTTCTGCCTGGGCAATTTCCAGCTGGAATACGGCGACGACGTCGAGCTGGCCTATGCCGCCGCCACCGCCCACAACCGGATGATGACCGACTTCTGCTCGGTCGATCGGCGCCTCTTGCCCACCGGCTATGTGCCGCTGATGGACTTCGAGCGCTCGGCGGCGGCGACCAAGGAGGCCATCGCGCTGGGCGCCAAGGCGATCCTGATCCCCTCGCGCTGCCCGAAGGGCCATTCGCCCAGCCACGTCGGCTTCGATCCGATCTGGGCGCAGGCGCAGGAGGCGGGTCTGCCGATCCTGTTCCACGTCGGGGGCGAGGAGAAGCTGAACCCGGACTATTTCGAGAACGGCCTGCCGCGGGTGAAGGACTTCCACGGGGGCGAGGAGAACTTCACCTCGGTCTCCTTCATGGCCATCCCGGGTTCGGTGATGCAGACCCTGGCCTGCCTGATCATCGACGGGGTGATGGACCGGTTCCCCCGGCTGAAGTTCGGGGCCATCGAGCTGGGCGCCTCATGGGTTCCGAGCTGGATGCGGTTCATGGATTCCTCGCACCAGGCCTTCTTCAAGAACGAGGAGCGGCTGCACCGGCTCTCGGCCCCGCCCAGCGAGATCGTCCGCCGCCAGGTGCGCGTGACGCCTTATCCGCATGAGGACGCGGGCTGGATCATCGCCAATTCCGGCGAGCAGATCTGCCTGTTCTCGTCGGACTTCCCGCACGTCGAAGGTGGCCGCAACCCGCTGAAGCGCTTCAACGACTCCCTGGCCGGCACGCCGCAGCCGGCGGTGGAGCGTTTCTACCGGGAGAACTTCATCGACCTGATGGGCGAAGGCCTGGCGGCGGACCTGCGGCGGCCGGCGCACCTGATCGCGGCGGAGTAGGCGCGCCCTCGCAGAGGCGAGACGGCGTGCCTATCGCAAGACCTCCACTTTGACGCCCACGGCCTCGCTGACCGTAGCCCAGATTCGATCGGTCGTCAGCGCGGGCGCGCCCAGGCGAGCGGCGAGAGCCAGACAGGCCCGGTCGCCGAGGGAGAGGCCGGCGCGTTGCGTGCTCGGCAGCATCAAGCTGGCGGCGAAGGCCAGTTCGTCGTCAAATGGGACGCGCTCGAAAGGCAGCGGATCCAGCAAAGCATGCAGATCATCGGCCCCCGCGCCGCGGCGCGCGTAGTGGCGAGCGACTTCAGCCAGGTTGACGGTACACATGACGGCGTCAGCGTCGATCGCTGCCTGGGCGCGGTCGGCGCCCGGCTCGCCGCGGAGAAGGGCGATCAATGCCGATGCGTCGAGAACCGAGTTCACGGCTCGCGCCGGGCTTCTCGGTGACGTTCGGCGATGAATCCGGCGGACCCAGCGTCAGGGTCGTCGCCGAGCAGCCGGCGGGAAAGAGCCTGGGCGCGCGCAACGACTTCGCCCAGCGGACGGATGCGAATTTCGCCGCCTTCGAGTTCGAAGACCACGCCCCCGCCGCGTTCCAGGCCGACCGCCCGTCGCATATCAGCCGGCAAGCTGACGCGACCTGACTCGGTGACACGCCCTTTCTGCGCATTCATGGCTCAACTCCAAAATATGGCGCGATCATTGGCCACGCCATATTATCCGATCTGACAACCGGTGTATATCGCCGCCATGACCCCGGAATCGGCGAGCCTGTTCGGAGAATTCGACTACATCGTGGTCGGGGCCGGGACCGCGGGGTGCGTGCTGGCCAATCGGCTCAGCGCCGATCCGCGCAACCGGGTGCTGCTCTTGGAAGCGGGAGGGCATGACCGGCTGTTCTGGGTGCACGTGCCGATCGGCTATCTCTACACCCAAGGCAAGCCGCGCACGGACTGGTGCTTTTCCACCGATGCGGAGGCGGGACTTGGCGGGCGGGCGCTGAAATATCCGCGCGGGCGGCTGCTCGGCGGCTCGTCGTCGATCAACGGCATGATCTACATGCGCGGCCAGGCGGCCGACTACGACCATTGGCGACAGCTCGGCCTGACCGGCTGGGGCTGGGACGACGTCGTGCCGATCTTTCGCCGTTCGGAGGACTATTACGGCGGCGCCGATGCGATGCACGGCGCCGGCGGGCCGCTGAAGGTGGCCAGGCAGCGGCTGAGCTGGCCGATCCTCGACGCCTTTCGGGACGCCGCCGAACAGTGCGGCATTCCGAAGACCAGCGACTTCAACCGCGGCGACAACTTCGGCAGCGCCCTGTTCGACGTGAACCAGCACGGCGGCCTGCGCTGGAGCGCGGCGCGCGGGTTCCTGCGCCCGGTGATGCGGCGGCCGAACCTGAAGGTGGCGACCGGCGCGCAGGCCGAGCGCATCCTGCTGCACCAGGGCCGCGCGCGCGGGGTGCGGTTCCGTATCGGCGGACGGGTTGTCGAGGCGATGGCGCGGGCCGAGGTCGTGCTGGCCGCCGGCGCCATCGGCTCGCCGCACCTTCTGCAGCTGAGCGGCGTCGGGCCGGGCGCGCTGCTGCGGGCGAACGGGATCGCGGTGGTCCGGGACGCGCCCGCGGTCGGGGCCAACCTGCAGGACCATCTGCAGATCCGCGCCGTGTTCAAGGTCTCGGGCGGGACGCTGAACAGCCGCGTCGCCAGCCTCGTCGGCAAGGCGATGATCGGGCTGGAATACGGCCTCTTCCGCACCGGGCCGATGTCGATGGCGCCCAGCCAGCTGGGCATGTTCGCCTATTCCTCGGAGCGGGAGGCGACGCCGAACCTGGAATACCACGTCCAGCCGCTCAGCCTGGACGCCTTCGGCGAGCCGCTGCACCTGTTCGACGCCCTGACCGCCTCGGTGTGCAACATCCGGCCAAGCAGCCGCGGCGAGGTCATGCTGGCGAGCCCCGACCCGGCGGCGGCGCCGGCGATCCGGCCCAACTACCTGTCCCACCCCGCCGACCAGGCGGTGGCCCGCGAGGCCATTGCGCTGACCCGCCGGATCTGCGCCGCGCCGGCCCTGGCCGCCTACCAGCCGCGGGAATACCGGCCGGGCGCCGAGGTGAGCGATCCGGACGAACTGCTGGCCGCCATCGGCCGCATCGCCACCACCATCTTCCACCCGGTCGGCACCTGCCGCATGGGCGTGGACGAGGAGGCGGTGGTCGACGGCGCGCTGCGGGTGCGCGGCGTCGAAGGTTTGCGGGTCGCCGACGCCTCGGTGATGCCGACCATCACCTCCGGCAACACCAACGCCCCGACGGTGATGATCGCCGAGAAGGCGGCGGAGATGATGCTGGCCCCAGTCTGAACGGTGTTCACTTAAAGCTTGCGGGCGCCCTGTCCTCGCGGCATCCTTCGCGCCAAACGCCTTCAGGGAGCGAACGTGATGGCCGACGGAAACATCACCAAGGACAAGATGTACGGCGCGGTGGCGCCCGACGACTTCGAATCGATGCTGGAGCTGGACCGCTACAACGCCCGCTCGACCGCCTTCGACAAGATCATCTCGGCCACCCACGACCACTTCTGGGACCCGCTCGACAAGAAGTACATCGACTTCGACGAGCCGTTCGACATGGAAAACGTCGCCATGATCCCGGAGGAGCAGAACGGCATCCTCAGGCTGCCCTACGTCGCCGAAAAGCTGGCCGACCCGAAGGACAAGGTCCGCTTCATCAACTACATGCAGCTGTGGAACTTCTCCTCGATCCTGCACGGCGAGCAGGGGGCGCTGAACCTCTCGGCCTCGCTCTGCCACGTGCTCTATGACCAGGGCGCACAGGAATACGCCGCCAACCAGACCCGCGAGGAGGCCCGCCACGTCACCGCCTTCGCCAAGTACATCAAGTCGCGCTGGGGCCGGCCGGTGCCGTGCGGCGCGGCGCTGAAGTCGCTGCTGGTCGAGATCATCGAGGCGCCGGAGGTCTACAAGAAGATCATCGGCATGCAGATGCTGGTCGAGGGCCTGGCCATGGGCGCCTTCGCCTCGGGCTACAAGAACAACCGCGACCCGGTGGCCAAGCGGCTGTTCCAGCTGGTGATGACCGACGAGGCCTTCCACCACAAGTTCGGCAAGATCTGGGCCGACCGGACCATTCCGAAACTGACCGAATCCGAGCGCAACATGGTCGAGGACTGGGCCGCCCATTGCGCCCAGAGCCTTTTGTTCAACCAGGGTTCGCCCGAGCAGCAGAAGGTGATCTACGGCGAGTTCGGCCTCGATCCCGAGCGGGTGATCGCCGACATCGTCGAGCGGCGCAAGCACCGCGACCCGACCATGCGCTTCCGCGGCGAGACCAACATCTTCCGGGTACTGATCAAGACCTTGCTGAACGCCGGCCTGATCACCGAGCGGACCATGGGCTTCTACGGCGCCTATGTCGACATGGACGAGCTACGCGCCGAGGGCGACCGGATGGTCGGCGACGACATCGCCGAGGACGGCATCCGCTATCTGCAGGCGATCAATTTCAAGGACCGCGCCAAGGTCGACCTGGTGGCGGCGGAGTAGGGCTGGCCTCGCCGCTCCTGATCCTCCCCCGACGGGGGAGGGGGACCATGCGCAGCATGGTGGAGGGGGCCTGCCGCGCCTCGGCGCTTGAATGCTGGACCTGGGTCATTCCTGAAACCGGCCCCATCCGGCCTCGCACCCCCTCCACCGCACTGCGTGCGGTCCCCCTCCCCCAACGGGGGAGGATCAAGGGCGGCCCCTTCTCACCCTCTTTCCCGCGGCGCTGAAGCGGCCTATGCGGACGGCCTGCAAGTTGGCGCATAGGAGAATCCGCCCATGAAGACCCGGGCCGCGGTGGCGTTCGAGGCCGGCAAGCCGCTGGAGATCGTCGAAGTCGACCTGGAGGGCCCGCGCGCCGGCGAGGTGCTGGTGGAGCTGAAGGCCACCGGAATCTGCCACACCGACGCCTACACCCTGTCGGGGATGGATTCGGAGGGCCTGTTTCCCTCGGTGCTCGGCCATGAGGGCGCCGGCGTGGTGGTCGAGGTCGGGCCGGGCGTCACCTCGGTCAAGCCGGGCGACCACGTCATTCCGCTGTACACGCCCGAATGCCGGCAATGTAAGTCCTGCCTGTCGCGCAAGACCAATCTGTGCACGGCGATCCGCGCCACGCAGGGGCGGGGCGTGATGCCCGACGGGACCTCGCGGTTCTCCTACAAGGGCGCGAGCGTCCATCACTACATGGGCTGCTCGACCTTTTCGAACTTCACGGTGCTGCCGGAGATCGCCGTCGCCAAGGTCCGCGACGACGCGCCGTTCGACAAGATCTGCTACATCGGCTGCGGCGTCACCACCGGCGTCGGGGCGGTGATCAACACCGCCAAGGTCGAGCCGGGCGCCAACGCGGTGGTGTTCGGCCTGGGCGGCATCGGGCTGAACGTGGTGCAGGGCCTGAGGCTCGCCGGCGCCGACATGATCGTCGGGGTCGATCTGAACCCGGATCGAAAAGTCTGGGGCGAACGGTTCGGCATGACCCATTTCGTCAACCCGAAAGAGATTGCCGGCGACGTGGTCGCCCACCTGGTCGAGCTGACCGGCGGCGGCGCCGACTATACCTTCGACTGCACCGGCAACGTGACCGTGATGCGCCAGGCGCTGGAGGCCTGCCACCGCGGCTGGGGCGAGAGCGTGGTGATCGGGGTGGCGCCGGCCGGGGCGGAGATCTCCACCCGGCCGTTCCAGCTGGTCACCGGCCGGGTCTGGCGCGGGACGGCGTTCGGCGGCGCCCGCGGCCGCACCGACGTGCCGAAGATCGTCGACTGGTACATGGGCGGCAAGATCGAGATCGACCCGATGATCACCCACACCCTGCCGCTGGATCGGATCAACGAGGCCTTCGAGCTGATGCACAACGGCGAAAGCATCCGCTCGGTGGTGGTGTACTAGGGCTCCGAACGCGCTCGCTGATTTCCGCTCCGGATTCATTCTGATCCAGATCGGCGCCGCGGGCCTGAGGATTCACCGCCAAGGACGCCAAGGACGCCAAGGGGCCGCGCTGTCCTTTTATCTTCTTGGCGAGCTTGGCGTCCTTGGCGGTCAAAAGCGCTGAATCCCGCCTTCGCGGGGATGAGCGGATGATGGTTCGGCTCAGCTGTCGATCAGGTCGCGGATCTTCTGGCTCAGGGTCGACAGGACGAAGGGCTTGGTGATGACCGCCATGCCCGCCGCCAGGTGGCCGTTGCCGACCACGGCGTTTTCGGCGAAGCCGGTGATGAACAGCACCTTCAGGCCCGGCCGCGCCTCGCGGGCCGCGTCCGCCACCTGCCGGCCGTTCATGCCGCCGGGCAGGCCGACGTCGGTGATCAGCAGGTCGATGCGGGCGTCGGATTGGAGGATGCGCAGGCCGGCGGGGCCGGTGTCCGCTTCGATCACCGCATACCCGCACTCCTCCAGCACCTCGACGATCAGCATCCTGATCGTCGGCTCGTCGTCGATAACCAGCACGGTCTCTCCGTCGCCCTGGCCGGCGTCGGGCGCGGAGTCTTCGTCGTCGGCCGCGTCGGCTCCCTGGACGAGACGCGGCAGGTAGAGGCACATGGTCGTGCCCGTTCCGAGTTCGGAATAGATGCGCACCTGGCCGCCGGACTGGCGCACGAATCCGTACACCATGGAAAGGCCGAGCCCGGTGCCCTCGCCGAGCGGCTTGGTGGTGAAGAAGGGGTCGAAGGCGCGGGCGATCACCTCGGGCGCCATGCCGGTTCCGGTGTCGGTGACGCACAGCGAGACATACTGGCCCGGCGTCAGTTCCCGCTCGCGCGCGGCCCGCTCGTCCAGCCACTTGTTGGCCGTCTCGATGGTCAGCCGGCCGCCGGCGGGGGCCATGGCGTCGCGGCCGTTGATGCACAGGTTGAGCAGCGCGTTCTCCAGCTGGGCCGGATCGATCCTGGTCAGCCACAGGCCGCCGGCGCCGGCGAACTCGACCTCGACGTCCGGCCCGACGCTGCGCCGGAGCATGTCCTCCATGCCGGCGATCAGCCTGTTGATGTCGGTGGGCCGAGGATCGAGCGTCTGGCGCCGGGAGAAGGCCAGCAGGCGCTGAGTCAGGGTGGCCGCCCGGCGCGCGGCGCTCTGGGCGGCGGCGATGTAGCGATCCGCCTCGGCCAGGCGGCCCTGCGCGATGCGGGTCTTCAGCAGCTCCAGGCTGCCGCTGACGCCGGTGAGCAGGTTGTTGAAGTCGTGGGCGATGCCGCCGGTGAGCTGGCCGACGGCCTCCATCTTCTGCGCCTGCAGCAGCGCCGCCTCGGCGACCCTGAGTTCGCGGGTGCGCTCCTCGACCCGCTGTTCCAGGGTTTCGTTCAGCTCGCGCAGCCTCTGCTGCGCCTGGTAGGTTTCGGTCACGTCGAAACCCTCGACGAAGATGCCGGAAACCGGGCCGGCCTCGCCGAAAATCGGCTCGTAGACGAAATCCAGCCAGCGGTCTTCCGGCAGGCCGCCGGGGCTGCGGATCAGACGGATGGGGACCTGGCTGGCGAGGAAGCGCTCCCCGGTCGCATAGACCTGGTCCAGCAGCTCGAAGAAGCCCTGGCCCTCCACTTCCGGAACCGCCCGGCGCACCGGCAGGCCGATGAGCTCCCGTTCGCCGATCAGCCGGACATAGGCGTCATTGACGAACTCGAACACGTGGCTGGGGCCGCCCAGTATCGCGATGAAGCCCGGCGCGCACTGGAATTGCCGCCGTTGACGCTCGGTCGCGTCGGCCTGCAGGCGCTCGGCGCGGGCCCGAGCGGTGGTCTCGATGCAGGCTCCGAACAGGCCCTCGACCGCGCCGTCCTCGCCACGCGCCGGCGTGTAGGCGAACTCGAAATGGGCCTGCTCGACCTGACCCCGGCGATCGAGGCTCAGGGTGAAGTCCTCGACCGAGACCGGCTCGCCGGCGAACACCCGGTCGAACATCGGCTCCAGAACATCGCGCGCCTCCGCCCAGATCTCCATGGCCGGACGGCCAAGGGCCTCGGGGTGCTTGCGGCCCAGAATGGGCGTGAAGGCGTCGTTGTAGAGCCAGGTGCGCTCCGCCCCCCAGCCGAGGAACATCGGCTGGTTCGACGCCAGCAGCAGGTTGACCAGCGTCTTCAGCGCCTGAGGCCAATGTTCGGGACGCCCAAGCGGCGTCGCGTTCCAATCGAAGGCCCGCATGCGCCCGCCCATATCGCCGCCGCCGTCGAGAAAGCGCAGGGCGCCTTGATAATCTGCGATGTCCCGACCCTCCATCAGCGAGGACCATCCTGCGCCGCCGTCTCAAAATGAAAGCGGCCGGCAGATCGTTCCGGGCCGAGGAGCAATGCGCCGCTAGCCGAGCCCCAGCCGCTCGAACTGGCCTTGCGGGGCCTCGAGCTCTTCCAGGGCGGCGCGCAGGCGGTCGCGGTATTCGGCTTCCAGCGGCTGGCCGGCCAGGTTGCGGGTCTCGGCCGGGTCGTCTTCCAGGTCGTAGAGGTGGTTGCCGGAAAAGCGGCGGCCGGCCCAGAAGGGCAGCGGGTCGCTGGCGTCCCACTGCTGGTGGATCACCGGGATGCCGCTGCCGGGCATGCGGTCCAGCCGGGCGCGCTGGTCCGGATAGGGCAGCTCCTGGCCGCGGGTCAGGATGTGGGTCGGCATGGTCGACCAGCGGTTGGAGTACATGTCCAGGGGCGCGTTGGCGGCGGCCGGAGCGCAGGCGTATTTGCGCCGCCCGTCGACCAGATGCACCTCGCGGCCCCAGACGCCGGTGAGCAGCCAGTCACGCACGCCGGCGGCCTGGCCGTTTAGCACCGGCAGCAGGGAGACGCCGTGGGTGCGCTGGCGCACCTCGCCGGCGACGCCGAACAGGTCGGCCAGGGTGGCGAACAGGTCGACGCTGGTGGTCAGGGCGTCGGTGGTGGTCGGCGCGACGCCGGGCGCGGCGATCATCAGCGGAATGTGGCCGAGCGGCTCGTAGACCGGCACGGCCGGCTTGCCCCAGATGTCCTTCTCGCCGAGATAGTGGCCGTGGTCGGTGCAGAGGATGACCAGGGTGTCGTCCCACAGGCCATGGTGGTCGAGCCGGTCGAGCACCTTGCCCAGCCAGTGGTCGATCATGGTCAGCTTGCCGCCGTAGAGGGCGCGGACCTGGCGGGCCTGGCGCTGGTCGAGGACGCCCTTGGCGAGGCCGCCGTCGATATAGGGCGGCCAGATCGGGTGCGGGCCGGTCCAGTCGGGATCGTACATCCGGGCATAGGGCTCGGGGGTGTCGAACGGCTCGTGCGGGTCGAACTCGTCGACGAACAGGAAGAAGCGCTGATGCTTGCCGGCGTTGTCGTCCAGCCACCTGGCCGCCGCCTGCATGGTGCGGGGACCGGGGAAGTCGGCCTCGCCGCGGAACCAGCCCCTGGAATTGTCGTAGGGCATCTCGCGCGGGAAGAACTTCGGCGAGCCGATCCAGCTGGGGTCCGGCTGGGTCTTCCACGGGTCGCCCTCGTGGCCGCGCTGGTAGTCCCAGGCGGTGAAGTCGATGTGGTAGTTCTCGCCGCCGGCCTCGAACAGGTGCGGGTGGTCGGAGATCAGCTGGGTGGTGACGCCGGCCGCGCGCAGCTGGCAGGTGATGGCGTCTTCCCAGAGCTCGATCGAGCCCCAGGGCTTCCAGAGGAAGTCCAGCGCGCCGCAGAGGATGTCGTGGCGCGCCGGCATGCAGGGCAGCGAGCCGGTGAAATGGCGGGTGAAGCGCACCGAGCGCGCCGCCAGCCGGTCGAGGTTCGGGGTGGCGAACTCCTGGCCGCCATAGGCGCCCAGCATGTGGCGATTGAGGCTGTCGAGCAGGATGACGACGGCGTTTTTGGGCGCGATTTCGCGTGGCTCGGCGGGGCTCATGGCGGCCATTGAAGCCGCCGCCGCGCGTCGCGCAAGCCTGGAGCCCCGAAACAGATGACCGCCGACCGCTCAAAGCCCCTTCCCCCTTGCGGGGAAGGGGTTGGGGATGGGGGCGCCATCGCCGCGGCGTCAGTCTTTGCGCCTGTTCGGAAAGATCCGTCGCCGCCTTCGGCGGCGCACCCCCACCCCTGACCCCGCCCCGCAAGGGGGCGGGGAATACCTCGATGGGGCTTCAGGCGGCGTTGGAGCGGTCGGCGGACTTGGCCAGGCTCTTGGTCAGGCGGACGACGGCGCGGCGAACCTCGGGATCGGGGATCTTGGCGAAGGCGTCCAGCAGGTCGAAGGCGCCCGGCATGGCCAGATGGCGGAACATCGGCCTGTCGGCCCGCCCGCCGTCCTCGCCGACCAGGGCGGCGACCGAGGTGTCCAGGGCGCCGGCGACCCTGACCAGGGTGGAGGCCGAGACGCGGTTGTCGCCGCGCTCGTACTTCTGCACCTGCTGGAAGGTGAGCCCCAAGGCGTTGGCCAGCTTGGTTTGGCTCAGGCCGAGAAAAACACGCCGGGCGCGGATCCGCGCGCCCACATCGATGTCGATCGGATCCGGCGTCGCGGTCATGCGGCCTCGCTCGCTGGTGGATGCAACCCGTGAAGTTTCAGAGTCCGGGCGGGCCAGCCTATGCGGCGGCGCCAAGCTCTGCAACGGGGCGCCCGATCACAGTTGGACGAGGCGCAATCCGCGCCGCTGGTCGATCAGGTCGTCGACCCGGCGCAGCTGCACGAAGGGCGCGACCAGGGCGCGGGTGACGGTCTCGATCGCCTCAAGGCCCGAGGCGTTGGCGGCGTCGGGCCTCAGCGTGTCCTCGATCAGGGTCACGGCGATGTCGTGGTCATAGGCCGAGAGCGCGGTGCCGAGCGAGGTCGAAGACAGCGACAGCGACAGGATCACTAGCTCCATGTCGGGCGCCTCCTGCAGGGAGCGCCGGAACACCCGGTTGGAGAAGGCCGAGGCGCCGGTGCGGTAGTAGACCGGCTCGCTGGGCAACGGCTCCAGGCCGGCCAGCGGCTTGGTCGAGCGCCCGGCGGTGTGCGGATAGACATGGCTCATCGCCCACTCGGCGGTGCGGGCGTAGGTCAGAAGGCGGCGGCACCGGTCGACGCGAGACTGGGCTTCGAGGTCGCGGGCCTCGGCGCACTGGACGAGATCGAGGCAGACCAGATGGCGCGCGCCCTGCGCCTGGCCGGATCGGACATGAAACATGACGGGTTACGCGCTGATCTGTTCGGGGGAATGGCTGATCGATCGATCGAGAACGCCGGGGTGGTCCCAGTCGCCTTCCGGCCGCACCAGGACGAGCGGATCGGCGTCGATGGTGACGGCGTCCGCCGGCGGCTCGAGCGCGAACTCCATCTCCACATAGTCGTAGCCGGAGAAGGAGAAGGCCGGCCGGCCGGGGCGCACCCAGCCGCCGAAATGGCGCTTCCAGAACGGCGTCAGCCGCAGCTGGGCGTGGCCCATCAGGGTGCGATAGCCCTTGCGCCCGGCCAGCTGGAACGCCGCCCGCGCCAGCATCATCAGGCCGGGGCCGCCGCGATATTCCTTGCGGATGGCCAGCCGCTCCAGCTTGGCGAAGCCGGCGAACCAGCGCATCCGCACCACCCCGACCGGCTCGAGCCCGGCGCGGAGGATCAGGTGGGTGGCGCCGCAGAAGTCGTTGCCGTCGAACTCTTCGTCGTAGGGGCAGACCTGCTCGCCCATATAGACCAGGGTCCGCACCGCCATGACCTGGGCCAGGTCGTTCAGGCTGCGGGCGATGTCGACCCGCATCGCCGGGCGCGCCGCCGGCGCCGGCCTTTCGGCCAGCATGATCGGCTTGACCAGGGCGTTCATGCCGCCGCGGCCGACTGGCTGTCCGCGCCGGCTCCGGCCCAGACCAGACCGGTGGTCGAGCCCGGCACCGGCTTGAAATTCATCCGCTCGACCATCAGGCGCAGGCCCCTGGGGGTCACGGGCCGCGCGAACACCGGCAGATGCGGGGCGGCCGTTCGTCCGAGCAGGCCGCAGGCGTCGATGATCCGTTGCGCAGCCGGGTGGTTGGTCGCGGCGATGCCCCAGCCGTAGATGGCCGCCGGCTCCTCGCCGCGGGCGATGACATGGTGCGGCGGCGGCTCCAGCGAATCGAACTGGTCGGCCTCGACCGCGCGGCGGCCGTCGGCGTTCAGCAGCACCATGGCGAAGAGGGCGGTCAGTTCGCCGTCCTCGTGGACCAGGAAGAGCCCGGCGCCGGTGGTTTCATGAATGCTGGCGAGCTTTTCCGGCGACACCAGCTTGCCGCCGATCAGCCGGGTGGCGAAGGCCTGGGCCTCGACCACCTGGTCCGGCCTGGCCGGCATGACGCCGTATTCGGCGAAAGCCGCCCGGATTCCGATCACCGTTGAGGAGAATCCCGTTTTGGGATAGCTGCGCTTCGGGGTAACGGTTGAGTGTCGCACCTATCGAACTCCGAACTTGCTTCAGGCGGTGCGTTCGTAGAACTTGTTTCCCGCCCGGAGGACCCGCGAAGATTGCAAGGGGGTCTTCCGTTTTTGAGGTGACGGCGCCGATGAAGGATGTTGTCAGGCGGAGGGCCGACTGGTCGGACGTCCGGGTGTTCTGGGCGGTCGCCCAGCTCGGCAGTTTCGGGGCCGCGGCGCGCGCCCTGAAGCTCGGCCTGACCACGGTGACCCGCGCGGTCGATCGCCTCGAGGGCCAGCTGAACGCCAAGCTGCTCACCCGCGGGCCGCAAGGGGTCGGCCTGACCGAGGCCGGCTCGCTGGCCTACGACCGCGCGCTATCGATGGAGCGGTTCGCCGAGCAGCTGGAGGTCGAGGTCGCCGACTGCGAAAAACTGCCCGAGGGCCGGGTCAAGCTGGCGGCGCCGGACGGGGTGGCGGGGATATTCCTGAGCCCGGCCATGGCGGAGTTCGTCCGCGCCAACCCGAAGATCGACCTGCTGATCGACTGCGAAATGTGGCCGGATCGCCCGCTGGGCGGCGACGCCGACATCGCGCTGACCTTCGAGGAGCCGAAGCATCCGGACGTGATCGCAACGCCGCTGGCCTACTTCCACTACGCCCTGTTCGCCTCGCGCGACTATCTTGACCTCTACGGCGCGCCGACCACGGGCGCGGAGATCGCCGCCCACCCTTACGTCCACCACGTCGGCCAGACCCATCACCGCGAGAACTGGAAGTCCAACTTCGTCGCCTTCCAGGACTTCATGCACAAGCGCATCGAGACCAATTCGAGCGCGGTGTCGTTCAACGCCATCAAGCACGGCGCCGGCATCGGCCCGATGCCCACCGCGATCCTGGCGCTCGAGCCCTCGCTGGTGATGATCGAATCGCCGATCCCCAACACCATCCGCCTATGGATGGTGCATCACCGCGACATCGGCCGCTCGGCGCGGGTGCGGCGGGTGATCGACTGGCTGAAGGACGTCTTCGATTCGAAGACCAAGCCCTGGTATCGCGCCGAGTTCGTGCATCCGCGCGAATTCGGCCCCTATCTGCCGCAGAAGGAGGACCCGGCCGCGCCGCCGGCCGCCGTCCCGGCTCCGCGCCGCCGCGCCCGCGGCCAGGCCGCGTCCTCGTAAGATTCGGGTTCGCGCGGGCGACTCGCGCAGGCGGCGGCCCGGAATGTCCAAGATAAGTGCAAAGCCGGCGCTTAATGAGGGCGGTTCTTAGTCGCATGGCCAGCTTTTTCTTGCTGATCGCTCGGTCGGATATTTAAGCTGATCGGCGCAAAGCGCGCGGGAGGCTAGCGATGACTGGAGTTCATTTACCCCACCCCCATATCGCCCATAGAAAAGCTCAAGGCGCGGCGACCACGGCCAATGAGCACGTCGGTTTCAACGGCTGGCTGGCCGCCCTCATGACCAAGGGCTTCGGCTCGATGTGGGCGTTCTATGTCCTGATCATCTGGATGGTCGGCTGGATGGTGCTGGCGACCGTTGGCTTCTCGATCTTTCGCTACGACAAATACCCGTTCACCTTCCTGCTGTTCCTGTCGAACCTGGTCCAGCTCTGGGCGTTGCCGGTGCTGGCGGTGGGCCAGCAGGTGCTTTCGCGAGCCTCGGACAAGCAGGCGCTGCAGACCTACCAGGACGCCGAGGCCGTGCTGCACCTCACCGACGAGATCCACCGGCTGACCACCGAGATCCACCGCCTGGTCACGGCGGAGAAGGCCTGAACCCGCCGTCGCGGCGAGCGGCCCCGGCCGTCAGCCGCTGTTGCGCAGGCCGGCGGAGACGCCGTTGATCGACATGTGGATGCCGCGGCGGACGTCGTCGTCGGCCTCGCCGGCGCGGTGGCGGCGCAGGAGTTCGACCTGCAGCGCGTTCAGCGGGTCGATATAGGGCAGTCTGAGGCGGATCGACTGGGCCAGCCGCTCGTCGTGCTCGAGCAGCTCCGACTGGCCGGTGATGGCCAGCACCGCGTCGCGGCAGGCACACCATTCGGCCTCCAGGCGGGCGAACACCGACCCCGCCAGGTCGCGGTCCTGGACCAGCCCCGCATAGCGGTGGGCGATGGAAAGGTTCGACTTGGCCAGCACCATCTCCATGTTGGCGACGGTGGCGCGGAAGAAGGGCGAGGCGGCGTGCAGGCGCTGCAAACCCTCAAGGCCGCCGTGCCTGGCCAGCGCATCGCCGGCGACCGCGGCGCCGAAGCCGTACCAGCCCGGCAGCATCACCCGCGACTGCGACCACGAAAACACCCAGGGGATGGCGCGCAGGTCGGCGATGCGGCTGGAGGCGGTGCGCGAGGCGGGCCGCGAGCCGATCTTCAGGTCGGCGATCTCGCTGACCGGCGTCGACTGGCGGAAATAGTCCTCGAAGCCCGGCGTTTCATAGACCAGGCCGCGATAGGCGGTGCGCGCCGCGGCGCTCATGGCCGCCAGCGTCTCGCCGAACTCGCCGTCGGCGGCGTCGGGCGCGTGGTCCAGGCCGGCCAGCAGGGTGGCGGCGGCGATGGTCTCCAGGCTGATCAGCCCGCCGAGCGGATGACCGTACTTGCTGGCCACCACCTCGCCCTGTTCGGTGATGCGGATGCCGCGCGCCACCGCGCCCTTGGGGAAGGCCTGGATGGCCTCGAAGGTCGAGCCGCCGCCGCGCCCCACCGCGCCGCCGCGGCCGTGGAAGAAGCGCAGGTCGACGCCGCGCGCGTGGCCCAGCGCCACCAGCCGGCCGATCGCCGAGCGGGTCTCCCAGTTGGAGGTGACGTAGCCGCCGTCCTTGTTGGAGTCGGAATAGCCGATCATCACCTCCTGCAGATTGTCCTGCGCCTTCAGGATGGCGCGGGCGATCGGCAGGTCGAGCCAGGTGGCCATGGTGGCGTCGCTGGCGTGCAGATCCTCGATGGTCTCGAACAGCGGCACGATGCGCAAGGCGCAGGCGGGGGCCTCGCCGGGGGAGAACAGCCCCGCCTCCTTCAAGAGGATGGCCACCTCCAGAAGGTCGGAAGGGCTGGTCGCCTTGGAGATCACGTAGTTCTGGATCGCGCCGGGGCCGAAGCGGGCGCGCAGCCGCGCGGCGGCGTCGACGACGCCGAGCTCGCTGGCGGTCTCGGGCGAATAGTCGCGGTAGGGCGAGCGCAGCAGGCGCGGGCTGGAAAGCTCGGCGCAGAGCAGTTCGACCCGCCCGGCTTCGCCAAGCTTGGCGTAGTCTTCGATCACGTCGGACCTGGCCAGCAGTTCGCCGACCACGCGCTCGTGGACGTCGGAGTTCTGGCGCAGGTCCACCACCGCCAGGTGGAAGCCGAAGGCGTCGATCGCCTCGCGGACGTCGAACAGGCGCCCGTCGGCGATATCGCCGGCGCCGTTGGCGCGCAGCGACTGGGCGACCACGTCGAGATCGGCCGCCAGCGCCGCCGGGGTTTCATAGGCGTCCAGGCCGACCCGCGGCGGCCGCACCGGCCCGCGGCCGAGGATGGCGGCGCGGGTGGCGGCCAGCCGCGCGTAGCAGCCGACCAGGGCGCGGCGATAGGGCTCGTCCGCGCGCTGCGGATTGTCGTCGCCGCTGGCGGCGGCGAGGGCGGTCAGCGCGTCGCTGACGCCGGTGAACTCGTCGGCCAGGGAGAGCTCGCCGCCCAGGGCATGGACCTGTTGCAGATACCAGTCGATCGCCGCCTCACCCTGGCGGCCGAGGGCATAGTCGAGGGTCTGGGCGCCGACGAAGGGATTGCCGTCGCGGTCGCCGCCCACCCAGGAGCCGACCTGCATGCAGGCGCCGGATTCGGCGCCGGTCAGCGTGGCCAGCCGCCGCTTGAGGGCGGGCAGCTCGGGCAGGAAGGTCGCGGCGAAGATCGAGACGGCGTTGTCGATCTCGTCGCTGACGTTGATCCTGACCGAGCGCAGCATGCGCGTCTGCCACAGGATGCGGACCTGGCGCTTGATGGCCGCCTCGACCTCGGCGGCGGGCTCGCCGCGGTCGGCCGCTTCCAGCAGCGCGGTGATGGCGGTCTCGCGGTCGAGGATGCTGGTGCGGCGCACCTCGGTGGGATGGGCGGTGATCACCGGCGCCATCACCGCGCCCTTCAGGAAGGCCCGGGCCGCCTCGGAGGTCAGGTCCAGGTTCTCGCGCACCCGCTCCAGCGGGCTGGGTTCGGCCAGGGCGCGGCGGCGCACCAGATGGTCGTCGGCGATGTTCGCCAGCTGCGAGAACAGGGCGAAACCGCGGATCAGGAACAGGGTGTCGGCCAGCGGCAGCCCCATCAGCATGTCGCGCAGCCCGGCGTCGGATTCGCCGCTGCGGTGCTCCTCCACCGAGCGGGAACGGATCTGCTCGATACGGTCGAAGACGGCCTGGCCGTGCTGCTCGCGGATCACGTCGCCGAGCAGCCGGCCGAGCAGCCGCACCAGGGTGCGGCTGGCGCGATCGCCGACCGGCGACGGGCGGTCTGAACGTTGGGCCGTCTTGTCCATCGGTCGGCTCGCTAAGCGGCGGTGTGGCCTGAGCCAGGATTAGCGCGGCGGCCGCCCGGCCGCATCCGCCAAATGCCGTCAGCCGCCCGACCCCATGGCCATGGTGGCGAACATGCCGACGGCGGCGAGCGCCATGACCGCGGTGGCCAGCCAGCCGGCGATCTTCAGCATCGGCGGCAGGACGAAGTCGCCCATGATCTTCCGGCCGCCGGCGATCAGCATGACCATCACCATGACCGGAACCGCGACCACGCCGTTGATCACCGCGCTCCAGAACAGCGCCTTGATCGGATCGAGTCCGGAAAAATTGCTCAGGGCGCCGATCAGGGTGGCGGCCGCGATCACGCCGTAGAAGGGTTTGGCCTTCGTCAGGGCGCGGTCCAGTCCGGTCTTCCAGCCGAAGAGCTCGCCGAGGGCGTAGGCCCCCGATCCGGCCAGCACCGGCACGGTCAGAAGCCCGGTGCCGACGATGCCCAGGGCGAAGATGAAGAAGACCAGCGGCCCGGCGACCGGCTTCAGCGCCTCGGCCGCCTGGGACGAGGTCTGGATATTGGTCACCCCGTGGGCGTGCAGGGTGGCGGCGGTGGCGATCATGATGAAGAGGGCGACGGCATTGGAGAAGGCCATGCCCAGATAGGTGTCGATGCGGATACGCCTGAACTCGGCCGGCGCCTCCTCCGGCGCGCTTTTCAGCGCCTCGGCGTCAGGATCCACCTCGACCTCCTCGGCCTCCTCGCTGGCCTGCCAGAAGAACAGGTAGGGGCTGATGGTGGTGCCAAGCACGGCGACCACCACGGTCAGCGAGCCGACGTCGAAACCCATGCTGGGCGCCACCAGGTTCCACGCCACCGTGCCCCAGGGAACCTTGACCGCGAAAGCCACGGCGACATAGCTCAGCAACGACAGCGCCAGCCATTTCAGGATCGCGGCGTAGCGCTTGTAGCGGACGAACACCTCCAGCAGCACCGAAAGCACCGCGAAGGCCGCGATCAGCAGCCACTGCGGCCCGCCGACCAGCAGCCTCAGCGCCGCGCCCATGGCGCCAAGGTCGGCGCCGAGGTTGATGGTGTTGGCCACCAGCAGCAGGCCGACCAGGGCGAAGACCAGACCCCTCGGGTAGGCGCGCTTCAGGTTGCCGGCGATGCCGTGACCGGTCACCCGGCCGATCCGCGCACAGATTTCCTGGATGGCGCACATCAGCGGCCAACTGAACAAAAGCGTCCATTCCAGGCCATAGCCGTATTGGGCCCCGGCCTGGGAATAGGTGGCGATGCCGCTGGGGTCGTCGTCGGAGGCGCCGGTGATCAGGCCGGGGCCGAAGACTTGCAGAATGGCGAGCGGGCCACGCTTTGCGGGCGCCGCGGCGGCGGTTTCGCTCAAGGCGCGGCCTCCTGGCGGGTGTCGTCGGCGACAGCAACGCCCTGCGGCGTTGTTTGATCCAGGCCGGCCAACCCCGAATTCAGGCCGAACCCCGCCGCCACGCAACGCCGTCGAAGCCGCAACCCCAATGCGCGAAAGTCACAGCTCGCATTAAAAGTGTAACTAACCGTTGTTCACTTAAGGTTGTTCGGTTGACTCTTACAGGACCGTAATGAACGCTCCCTTTGTGTTCGCATCGACACATCGGCGCTCGCTTGCGTTGAGTATCGTTCAAGGGCTCAAAAAACAGGTCGCGCGCTGAATCCCACATCGGGAAGGGCGCACGGGCAGGGGAGGAATTCTGGATGTCTGACACTTCGCGTTTGCGGAGCGCGCTGGTTATGGGCGCTTCGGTGGTTGCGCTGGCCGCCTTGACCGCGCCGGCCCTGGCGCAGACCGCGGCCCCGGCCGCGCCCCCGCCGCCGGCCCCGCCAGCGGCCGATCAGGGCGGCGCCCCGGATGTCATCGTCACCGCCGAACACCGCCAGACCAAGCTGCAAAAAGTCCCAGTCGCCGTTTCGGTGTTCACCGGCGCCAGCCGCGACCGGGTCGGCATCGCGTCCGTCCAGGACGTCACCAATTTCACGCCCGGCTTCACCTACGACACGGTGACCGTCAACGCCGGCATGCGCGGCGTCACCCGCCAGTCGTTCAACGTCACCGACGACTCCCGCGTCGCAGCTTATGAAGACGAGTTCTTCGTCTATTCGCCCTACAACCTCTCCCTGTCCTCGCTGTTCTTCAGCCAGGAGCAGATCGAACGCGGTCCGCAGAACGTCGGCGGCCGCAACGCCGAGGGCGGCTCGATCGACATGATCGCCGTGCGGCCGACCGACCACCCCTATGCGGAAGTCCGCGCCACCGCCGCCAACTATAACGCTTACGAGGTCGAGGCGGCAGCCTCCGACGAGGTCGCGCCGGGCCTTGATGCGCGGATCGCCGGCCGGTGGAACTACCAAGGCGATGGCTATCTGAAGAACGTCGCCGGCGGCCCGTCGGAGTTCGGCAAAACCAATGATTGGCACGTCGAAGGCTCGCTCTTCTGGCGACCGAGCCCGAATTTCGATGTCTATGCGCGCGCGTTCGCCGGCGCCTGGGAAACCGATAATGGTGAGGCCGGCAGCCGTCAGTTCATCACCCCCGGCAGCTGGGACGAGGTCAATCTGGATGACCCGCACAACAGCGCGGCAGCCGGTGAGGCCAATCTCTTCTTCAATCCGAACTACGGCTATGCGGCTCCCGGCGGCAATCCGACCGCGGCCATAGGAGCCGCCAATGTCGCGGCCGCGCAGTTCGCCGCAGGCTTGTTCCCGCAGGAACTGCCGATCGCCGTGTCGCTGATCAATCCGAGGCTATTGAATAATCCGACGACGCGCAGCAACTTTGAGTTCGCTTCCGCGCGGCAGCGGACGGCGGAACTGCAGAACTACGACGACTTGAACTACACGATGACCTACCATTTCCCCAACGCAGATCTGAGGTATATTGGGGGATTTCAGGGTTATGACTATACGCTGAACCTGCCCGACATCGACACCAACGTCCGCAGCTATACACTGCCGGGCAGCTTCGAACAGGCCCAGATCGTCGGCGCACTTGAAGCCGCAGGCGTCCCCGCCATTGGCTTCACCGGGCTGCCAGCGCCGAGCACGCTGACCATCCACCCTGACGCGCAGGTCAATTTCGTCGAGAACGACTGGTGGACCAGCCACGAAATCTCGTTGCAGTCGACGGACGCCGGCCGATTCCAGTATACGATCGGCGCCATGTACTATTATCAACAGTACAGTCAACCGAATTACGAGAATATCATCGGCAACGCCCAGGCGAATCTGTTCCATCCGGTGGGGATCAGCCAAGCCTTTGGCACGGCTCTGATTAACGCGACAGCGAACCCGCCGGGCATCATACCCTTCCTGCTTCCCTCGTATATGTTGAACCCGGCAAACCTCGCGGCGGCGAACCCGACCGGGAACTTCTTCAGCCAGACCTATTCGCTGGAGAACCGAAGCGTCGACGGCTATGCGCAGGTCTCCTACAAGGTTACCGACGACATCAAGATCACCGGCAACATCCGGGTGTCCAACGACGAAAAGTCGGGCTATGAAGCCCTCCGCTATATCGCCTTTGGCGGCGGTACGCTTGGCTCGCTCTACAATTTCCTGATCCCGCTCTATGGCGCCAATACGCCGGCGATCGACGTGACTCCGCTGGCGGCCAGCCTCGGCACCAAAGGGCCCGGCGTCAAGACCGCGGCCACCATCAACGCCAATGGCTTTGCGACCCGCCTCCTGGACGCGAGCGACACAGAGGTGACGGGCGGCGCCGGCATCGAGTACACGCCGACCCCCGACATCTTCGTGTACGCGCGCTACAACAGAGGCTATGCGCCATTGTCCTTCAACGCCGGCTTCGTCAGCGCCAACCCGCTGGTGGGTCCAGAGTTCCTGAACTCCTACGAGGTGGGCTACAAGCAGAGCTTCGGCCATACGCTGTCGATCGACGCGGCGGCCTTCTATTACGACTACGACGATATCCAGCTACCGATCAGCGTCCTGGTGAACGGCCTCACGGAAGGCCAGTTCATCAACTTCCCGAAGGCCGAATCGACCGGCGTCGAACTGGAAGCCATCTGGAATCCTACCCGGGATCTGCTCTTCACGCTCTCCTATTCCTTCGACTACACGTCCTTGCTAACCGGCTGCTCCGGCAAGGTGGTCGGCCCCAACTTTGTCGCCAATGCCGGCTCGGCCTGCCTGATCAACACCGAGGATCCGCTCGGCACCGGCCCCGGCGCGCGCGTGGTTCCGGGTCAACCGTCGACCGCGACCGCGTTCGTGCAAAGCGTCAAGGGCGCTCCACTGCCCAACGCGCCGCGCAACAAGATCGCGGTCACCGGCGCCTATACCTGGCATCTCGACCCGGGCAACCTGACCTTCGCGGCGACCTTCGTCTGGCGCGACACCCAGCTCGGCAACACGACGTTCAACACCCCGTACAACACCGCTCCCTCCTGGTATGACGTCGACATGCGTATGACCTGGAGCGGCGACCATGACCGCTACGAGATCATCGGCTTTGTGAAGAACCTGACCAACACGATCCAGTACCCGACCGGCGCCCTCGGTTCCGGCCTTACCGGCAACGCGGTGACGGCCTCGGCCCCGGGCAGCTACTTCTACAACACCACCTATAACCTGAACCCGCCGCGCACCTATGGCGTGGAGCTGCGCTACAAATTCTTCTAGCCGCAGGTTTTTCAAAGGGGCGCGCCTGAGGGCGCGCCCCTATCTGCATCCGGGCCAGCCGATCGACGATCGGCTCTCGGTCAGGTTTACCATCGGGCGAGGGCTCGCTCCCGGCGCGCAGACTTCGATGCGCCAATGCCACAGCTGGGCCTGAAAAGGCTAACTGATCGCCGTTCACCTATCGCGGCCGGTTTACACTCCCAGGCCGGCGCGGAAGAACCCGCCCAGTGTTTGGCGATTAAAACCCATCACGCAACTCAATTTGGCGGCGTCGTTAGAGCGCCGTTTGGCAGCAAGCCGATGGCTGATTCCAAAAAAGGAACAGCGGCGGCATGGGAGGGAATTTTTATGTCCGATGGTTCGCGTATGCGTAGCGTTCTGATTAGTGGTGTTTCCATTGTCGCTCTGACCGCCGTCGCCGCCCCGGCCCTGGCGCAGACCCCGCAACCCGCGGCTCCCGCGCCTGGCGCGGCGCCCGCGAGCCCCTCCGCCGACGAGGGCGGCGCCCAGGACGTCATCGTCACCGCCGAACACCGCCAGACCAAGCTGCAAAAGGTCCCCGTAGCCGTTTCGGTGTTCACCGGCGCCTCGCGCGACCGCGTCGGCATCCAGAGCGTGCAGGACGTCACCAACTTCACCCCTGGCTTCTCCTACGACACGGTGACCGTCAACGCCGGCATGCGCGGCGTCACCCGCCAGTCGTTCAACGTCACCGACGACTCCCGCGTGACCGCGTATGAGGACGAGTTCTTCGTCTATTCGCCCTATAACCTCGGACTCTCGTCGCTGTTCTTCAGCCAGGAGCAGATCGAGCGCGGGCCGCAGAACGTCGGCGGCCGGCCCTCCGAGGGCGGCTCGATTGACATGATCGCGGTTCGCCCCACCGACCATCCTTATGCGGAGGTCCGCGCGTCGGTCGGCAACTTCCAGTCCTATGAAGTCGAGGCCGCCGCCTCCGACGAGATCGCCCCTGGGCTGACCGCCCGGATCGCCGGCAACTACGACTACCAGGGCCAAGGCTACTTCAACAATGTCGCCGGCGGCGGCCCGTCCGAATTCAACCGCCACAACCAGTGGCACCTCGAGGGCTCGGTGGACTGGAAGCCCAGCCCGAACTTCGACGTCTATGCTCGCGCCTTCGCCGGCGAGTGGAACGTCGATGAGGGCAACGCCGGCTCCCGCCAATTCTATAGCGCCGGCAGCTGGGACGAGGTCAATCTGAACGACCCGAATGTCGGCGCCGCCGACGGCTCGTTGTTCTTCAACCCCAACTATGGCTATGCGGGCATCGTTCCGGCCGCCGCGGCGGGCGCCGCCGCCGTCGGTGCGGCGCAGTTCGCGGCCGGCGGCTTCCCGCAGGAGCTGCCGATCGCCACGACCCTGCTGAACCAGCACATCTTCAACAATCCATCGATCAACAATGTCGACAATTTCGCCGCGGTGGAACCGCGGACGGCGGAATTGCAGCACTATAACGACCTGAACTATATTCTGACATATCACTTTCCGAACGCCGACCTGAAGTATACGGGCGGCGTTCAGGGGTACAATTACACGCTTAACTATGCGGACGTTGACAGTGACGTCCTGAGCTATACGCTTCCGGGCAGCGCGTTCGGCGCGCAGGCGACCGCACTGGCGGGCCTTGGGCCGCTCGCGCCGGCATTCGCCGGATTGCCCGCGCCGAGCACGCTGACGATCAACCCGACCGACAATATCAACTTCGTCGAGAACGACTGGTGGACCAGCCATGAAATCTCGCTGCAGTCGACCGACGCCTCGCCGTTCCAGTACATCGTCGGCGCCCAATACTACTTCCAGCAATACAGTCAGCCGTCATTCGTTACGGCCAATCAGCCGCAACTCGCTCACCCGCTGTCCGCCTCGTCGATCGACCTGACGTCGCTGACGACAACCCTGCTGTCGCTCACGCCTTCGGTCGTGCTGAACCCGGCGAACCGGGCCGCGGCTAATCCCCGGGACGTGCTGGTCGAAAACAACTATCAAATCCAGGACCAGAGCGTCAGCGGCTACGCCCAGGTGTCTTACAAGCTGACGGACACATTGAAGCTCACCGGCAACCTGCGGGTCTCGAACGACCGCAAGTGGGGCAGCGAAGAGGATCGCGACGTCGCTTTCGGCGGCTCGTCATTGGCGTCCCTGTACAACATCCTGATCCCACTGTACGGCGGCGCGACCCCGTCCTACGACGTGACCGGCTTGGCGGTCTGCCTGTCGGGCATCAGCGCGCACTGCACCAGCGGCCCGCTCGCTCCCGGCGTGAAGTCGATCGGCGTGATCCGCGCCAACGGCGTGGCCAATCGCCAGCTTGACGCCAGCGATACCGAAGTGACCGGCGGGGCCGGCATCGAATGGACGCCGACCCCGGACATCTTCATGTATGCGCGCTACGCCCGCGGCTACGCGCCGCTGTCGTTCAACGCCGGCTTCGTCAGCGCAAATCCGGAGGTGACCCCGGAGTTCCTCAACTCCTATGAGGTCGGCTACAAGCAGAGCTTCGGCCACACCCTGTCGATCGATGTCGCCGCCTATTATTACGACTACGACCAGATTCAGCTGCCGATCACGGTCGCCGTCAACGGCATCCTGGAAGGTCAGTTCATCAATTATCCGAAGGCGGAATCGACCGGGGTCGAATTGGAAGGCATCTGGAACCCGACCAGGGACCTGCTCTTCACCCTGTCCTACTCCTTCGACTACACCGAACTGCTGACCGGCTGCTCGGGTACGCTCAGCGCCGGGGTCCTGACGCCGTCGGCCGGGTCCGCCTGCCTGGTTAATACCCAGGACCCGGCGGGAACGGGCCCGGGAGCCAGGGTCGTCCCTGGTCAGGTGTACAATGCGACGACAAACCCGGGCGTCTTCCAAAGCATCAAGGGCGCGCCGCTCCCGAACGCCCCACGCAACAAGGTCGCCGTGACCGGCGCCTACACCTTCCACTTCGATCCCGGCAACCTGACGATGGCCGCCACCTATGTTTGGCGCGACAGCCAGATCGGCAACACGGTGTTCAACACGCCGTACAATACCGCGCCGTCGTGGGATGATGTCGATCTGCGCGCCACCTGGTCGGGCGACCACGATCGCTACGAGATCATCGCCTACGCCAAGAACGTGTTCAACTCGCTGCAATATCCGACGGGGGCGCTCGGCGCCGGGCTGACCGGCAACGGGACCACGGGGACGTCGGCGGCGGCTCGGTTGATCTACGACACCACCTACAACCTCAACCCCCCGCGGACCTTCGGCGTGGAGGTGCGCTACAAGTTCTTCTAGTCCTTGGTCAAACTCTTTGCCTCAAGGGAGGGCGCGCCTTGACCGGCGCGCCCTTTGTCTTTGTGCGGACGAAGGCCGCGCCATCCCTACCGCCCCCGCTGGGATGCGGCGGACCCATGAGCACCTGATCGGAGACGGTGATCATGGATGGCCCGAACACGTCGGGCCATGACGGAAAAAAGTGGGCGGGCCCGCCTCAGCCGACGTCGAACAGGCCGGCATAGGCGCGCCGCAGCGCCGCCTTCTCGACCTTGCCCATGGCGTTGCGCGGCAGGTCGTCGACAAACACCACCCGTTTCGGCGCCTTGAACGCCGCCAGCCGCTCGCGGGCGGCGCGGATGACCGCGGCCTCGTCGCCGGATCCGGCGATCACCGCCACCACCGCCTCGCCGAAGTCGGGGTGGGCGACGCCGATGACGGCGCTTTCGGTGACGCCGGGCAGGTCGTCGAGCACCAGCTCGATCTCCTTCGGATAGACGTTCAGGCCGCCCGAGATGATCAGGTCGTTGGCGCGGCCGGACAGCCACAGCCGTCCATCCGTATCCAGACGACCGATATCGCCGGTGATGAAGAAGCCGTCTTCGGTGAAGGCCTGGGCGGTCTTTTCGGCGTTGCGCCAGTAGCCGGCGGTGACGCTGGGGCCGGCGATCTCGACCACTCCGACCGGCTCGCCGCCGGCGATGCGGACGGCGACGCCCGGCAGGGGGAAGCCGACGCTGCCGGCCAGCCGCTCGCCGTGCAGCGGGTTGGTGGTGATCATCTGCGCCTCGCTCATGCCGTAGCGCTCGAGGATGCGCTTTCCGGTGCGGGCCTCGAAGGCGTCGAAGGCGCTTTCCAGCAGGGGGGCGGAGCCGGAGATGAACAGGCGCATGTGCGCGGCGGCTTCAGCGGTGAAGCGGCGGTCGGCCAGCAGCCGGCTGTAGAAGGTCGGCACCCCCATCATCACCGTGGCGCGGGGCAGGGCGGCCAGCACCGCGTCCTCCTCGAACCGATCGAGCCAGAGCATGGGCGCGCCGGAGAGCAGGGCGCAATGGATGGCGACAAACAGTCCGTGCACGTGAAAGATGGGCAGGGCGTGCAAGAGCACGTCGTCGCCGGTGAAGCCCCAGGCCGACTGCAGCGCCAGGGCGTTGGCGGCGAGGTTGTGGTGGCTGAGCATGGCGCCCTTGGCCCGGCCGGTGGTGCCGCTGGTGTAGACCAGGGCGGCGAGGTCGCCCGGCGCGGCGTCGTGGATAGCGGTCCGTGGACGGAGCCTGTCGGCTTCGCGGCTGAGGGCGACGGCGTCGGTGACGAACAGCGCCGGCTCGGCGTCTTTTAGGAAATAGCCGACCTCGGCCGCCGTATAGGCCGGGTTCAGCGGCAGGAAGACCGCGCCGGTCGCCAGGGCGGCCAGATAGAGCATCAGCGCTTCGGGACTCTTGGCCGTCTGCGCCGCGACCCGGTCGCCGACCCCGACGCCCTTCTCCACCAGCAACGCCGCCAGCCGGCCGACGCCCACTTCCAGCGCGCCGTAGCTGACTTCGCTTCCGTCGGGCAGGAGCATGCAGGGCGATGACCGGTCGGCCGGAAAGCGCGATCGGAGCAGGGCGTAGAGGTTCATGCTTTCATCCGCTCGCCCCCGCGAAGGGGGGACCAAGGGTTTTTACCGCCAAGAACGCCAAGTTCGCCAAGGTTCCTCTTGTCTTGGCGTCCTTGGCGAACTTGGCGGTTCATCCTTCGCGGCGCGCCGCCCACGAATGCTCCAGAATAAAAACGCGTAGTTTCCGCTTCGCGGGGGTGAGCGGGTTTCTCATCCGCGCGCGATCAGCCACGCCAGCGCCGCGGCCGCGGCCGCGGAAGCCGCGAGCCGCCAGAGCGACGCGGGCGCCATGGGGGCGGGATCGCCGGCGTGGGACTTGGCGCCGGTGAGCATCGGGCCGACTAGGTTGTCGCGTTTGACCACGGCGTAGAAGACGATGGCCGCCAGGTGCAGGCCGATCAGGGCCAGCAGGCCGTTGAACAGCCAGTGGTGCCAGCCGGCGACCATGCGGCCCTGGTCGAAGCTGATGAACCGGGCCAGCGGCCCGGGCTGATCGCCGTCGACGTCGACGGTGAACAGGCCGAGCGTCAGCTCCGCGGCCAGCAGCGCCAGCATGGCCGCGACGCTCCAGCCGCCCAGCGGATTGTGGCCGATGACCACATTGTCCATCCGTCCACGGACGAGGTCGCCGACATAGGCGCCGATGGCGCGCGGCCCGCGCAGGAAATCGGCAAAGCGGGCGGTGGAACCGCCGACGAAGCCCCAGATCAGCCGGAAGATCACCACCGCCAGCAGCACGAACCCAGCGTCGCGGTGCAGGTCGAGTTGGTCGTTCTCGCCGGTCCACCACAGGGCGGCGACCAGGGCGACGATCAGCCAATGGCTGAGCCGCGTCGGCCCGTCCCAGATGTAGGTGCGGGTCTTAGCGCGCCCCTGGGCGCGCCCCTGGGCGTCCGTCGTCGGAATGCGACGCTACTCCTTGGCGCGGAACTGGCTGTGGCAGCCGCCGCAGGTCTTGGTCAGGGCCGGATATTCGGCGCGGATGGCGCCGAGATCGCCGCCGGCGGCGGTCACGTCGAAATGCCGCGCCGCGGCCGCGAAGTTGTCGGCGGCGGTCTTGAACGCGGCGGGCTGGGTCCAGATCTCGGCCTTGGCGCGGGTCTTCAGGCCGGAGTCCGGGCCGCTGCCGGCCGGGAACCAGGTCGGGATCTGCGGCGCCAGCTGGTCGAGCTGGCGGGCATAGCCGGCGATCACCGCCGCCTGCGGCGCGGGCTTGTTCAGCTCGTCATAGATGCCCTTCGACGCCGCGCCGATGGCCTTGTAGTGGTCCTGGCGCGCCTTGATCGCGGCGCCCATGTCGGCGGCCAGGGCCGCGCCGGCCGCGGCCAGGGCCAGCGCCGCGACGGCCCCGGTCAGTATGGCTTTCGTCCGCATCCTCGAGCCTCCACACCTATTGCTGTTCAGAGCCGCGATATCACCACGCGTCGATCCAGCGAAGCTTCTTTTCCGCTCGCGGCGTCGGTGGCGGCATGGAACGCAGCGCACCCATCACCCAGGCGCGAGTATCGGCCGGATCGATCACGTCGTCGATGCCGTAGGTGGCGGCGCGGTTCAGCGCCTTGCCGGCGGCATAGGCGCGGGCGACCATCTCGTCGAACCGCGCCCGCCGCTCGGCCGGATCGGCGATCGCCGCCAGCTCGTTGCGGTAGCCCAGCTTGACCGAGCCCTCCAGGCCCATGCCGCCGAACTCGCCGGTGGGCCAGGCGACGGCGAACATCGAGGCCTGATAGCTGCCGCCGGTCATGGCGATGGCGCCCAGGCCATAGCTCTTGCGCAGGATGACGCTGAGCAGCGGCACGGTCAGGTTGGCCCCGATGATGAACAGGCGCGAGCAGTGACGCACCAGGGCGGTCTTCTCGATCTCCGGCCCGACCATCATGCCCGGCGTGTCGGAGAGCGACAGCACCGGGATGTCGTAGGCTTCGCACAGCTGCAGGAAGCGGGCGGCCTTGTCGGAGCCGTCGGAATCGATCGCGCCGCCCAGCACCTTGGGATTGTTGGCGATGACGCCGATGGCGCGGCCCTCGATGCGGATCAGCGCGGCCACCATGGTCTGGCCGAACTTGGGGCGGATCTCCAGCACCGAGCCTTCGTCAGCCAGGATGCCGATCAGCTCGCGGACGTCGTAGACCCTGAGGCGGTTCTCCGGGATGATGTTGCGCAGGGCCCGCTGGTCGCCGGCGGTCCAGGCCGGTAGCGGGCCTTGGAAATAGGCCAGGTACTGCTTGGCGATGCGCACCGCGTCGGCCTCGTCCTCGGCGACGATGTCGATGACGCCGTTGGGCTCCTGGACGCTGACCGGCCCGATCTCCTCCGGGCGGAAGATGCCGAGCCCGCCGCCCTCGATCATCGCCGGGCCGCCCATGCCGATGGTCGAATCCCGGGTGGCGATGATCACGTCGCAGCAGCCTAGCACCGAGGCGTTGCCGGCGAAGCAGCGGCCGGAGGTGATCCCGACCAGCGGCGCGACGCCGGACATGCGGCCCCAGAACTCGAAGCCGCGGATGAAGCCGCCGCCCTCGGTGTCGCCGGGCCGGCCGCCGCCGCCCTCGCAGAAGAAGACCGTGGGCAGTCGCCACCGCTCGGCGATCTCGGTCAGGCGGTCCATCTTGTGGTGGTTGTAGGCGCCCTGGGTCCCGGCCAGCACGGTGTAGTCGTAGGCCATCACCGCGACCCGGGCGGCCTCGTCGGGGAAGAACTGGCCGTTGACCCGGCCTAGCCCCATGACCATGCCGTCGGCCGGGGTCTGCTCGATCAGCTCCTCAAGGGTGTTGCGGCGGCGGCGCGCGGCGACCGTCAGCGGGCCGTATTCGGTGAAGGAGCCGGGGTCGAGCAGATCCTCGACATTCTCCCGGGCGGTGCGCTGGCCGGTCTTGCGGCGGCGCTCGACGGCGCCGGGGCGCGCCTCGTCCAGGGTCAGCCGATGGCGCTCCAGCACCTCGGCCAGGTCGGGGCGGACGGCGTCCAGGTCGACGGCGGCGGCCTCGGCGGCGCCGGCGGCGCCGAGATCGGCCTCCTCGATGAAGACCAGGGCGTGCCCCTCGAACACCGCGTCGCCGACGGCGGCGGCCAGGCTACGGACATAGCCGCTGACCGGGGCCTCGATCACGTGCTCCATCTTCATGGATTCCATGATCAGGGCGGCCTGGCCGGCGCGGATCGGCTGGCCGGGCTCGACCGCCAGGCTGACCACCGTGCCCTGCAACGGCGCGCGCAGGGCGGTGGTCCCGGCCGGGCCTTCGACGTCCTCGAGGACAGGCGTCTCGGCGACGCGGGCGACGGCGGCCGCCAGGCCTTCGCCCTTGCCATGGGCCAGCACGGCCAGGGGATCGACTGTGTCGATCCTCGCGCCGGCGGTGCGCTGGGCCGGCGCGCCGGTTGTCGTGGCCGGGGCCTCGGCGGCGACGGCGGCGACCAGTTCGGCCATGTGGGCCTCGACGAAGCCGGTGTCGATCTCGCCGGCGGCGAAGGCCGGATGGGCCAGCAGGGCGCGCAGGAAGGGGATGTTGGTGGCGGCGCCGGCGATGTTGAACTCGGCCAGCGCCCGCCGGGCCTTGCGCGCCGCGTCGGCGAGGCCGCCGGCGCCGGCGTGGACGATCAGCTTGGCCAGCAGCGAGTCGAAGCGCAGGCTGGTGCGGTAGCCGCTGTAGCCGAAGCCGTCGACGCGCACGCCGGGGCCTGACGGCGCCTCGTAGGCGGAGAGCAGCCCGCCGCTCGGCCGGGCGGTCCCGTCGGCGGCCATGGTCTCCAGGTTGACCCGCGCCTCGATGGCGACGCCGCGCGGAGTGGGCACATTGTCCTGGGTCAGGTTCAGCGCCGCCAATGTGGCGCCGTCGGCGATCTCGATCTGCAGGCGGACCAGGTCGAGGCCGGTGACTTCCTCGGTCACCGTATGCTCCACCTGCAGGCGCGGATTGGCCTCAATGAAGACGAACTCGGCACCCTCGCGCTGGCGCGAATCGACCAGGAACTCGACGGTGCCGAGGCCGCGGTAGCCGGCGGCCTTGCCCAGGCGCACGGCGGCGTCCAGCAGGCTCGCCCGCACGTCGAGGTCCAGGGTGGTCACCGGGGCGACCTCGATCAGCTTCTGCCGCTGGCGCTGCAGGCTGCATTCGCGGTCCCACAGGTGCGCCACCGCCTCGCCGTCGCCGAGGATCTGCGTCTCGATATGGCGGGCATGGGGCAGGAAGCGCTCGACATAGACCTCGCCGCTGCCGAAGGCCTTCAGCGCCTCGGAGCTGCAGCGGGCATAGGCCTCGGCCATGTCCTCGACGCGGGTCACCGGGCGCATGCCGCGGCCGCCGCCCCCGGCCACCGCCTTCAGCATCACCGCGCCGCCCTCGCCGAAGGCGGCCAGGAAATGCTGCGCCTCCGCCTCGGTCACCGGGCCGGTCGAACCGGCCAGCACCGGCACGCCGCAGGCGATGGCCAGCTCCCGCGCCCTGGTCTTGTCGCCGAACAGCTCCAGCGTCGCCGGGGTCGGCCCGATGAATACCAGATCGTTCCCGGCGCAGAGGGTGGCGAAGCCGGCGTTCTCGCTAAGGAAGCCATAGCCGGGGTGGACGGCGTCGCAGTCCATGGCCCGGGCGGCGGCGCAGATCTGCGCCCCGTCGAGATAGGCGGCCGCGCCGGTCCCGCTCAGGGCATAGAGTTCATCGGCGGCCTTCAGATGCAGGGACTGGGCGTCGTCCTCGGAAAACACCGCCACGGTGGCGACGCCCATCTCGGCGGCGGTGCGCGCGATGCGGATGGCGATCTCGCCGCGATTGGCGATGAGGATCTTCTTGAACATCGACGCTTCCGCCCGTTTCCTTATGGCCCCGCTTTTTGGCGAGGCTCACTTTGACAAAGCTCTCCCCTCGATGGGGAGGGTTGGGTGTGGCCGCAGCAAATGGCGAAACGCGCGAGTGGGCGCCGAGCCCAATTGCGCTCGCCCCTCAACGCCGCAGCCACACCCCCAACCCTCCACTTCCCCCATCGAGGGGGAAGGGGCGCTTGAAATGAATCGCCGGAGCCCAAGCGAGGCTCTCTTTAAAGAGAAGCCTTTTTCGAGGGTCTAGACCAGGGACGCAACCTCGCTCATCACCGGCCCGATCTCGTCGTGCAGGACGAGATCGGCCTCCGCGTCCTGGTCGGTCGGCTCGCGGTTGACGATGGCCAGCCTCGCGCCGTTCTGCCTGGCGATCTGCGGGAAGGCGGAGGCGGGATAGACCACCAGGGACGAGCCCAGCACCAGGAAGAGGTCGCAGGCCAGGCTCTCGGCCTCGGCGCGGGCCAGGGCGGCTTCGGGCAGCGACTGGCCGAAGGAGATGGTGGCGGTCTTGACGATGCCGGCGCACGACCGGCAGGCGGGCAGGGCGCCCGTCGCCAGGAAGGCGGCCTTCAGATCGTCGAGCTCGTGCCGCAGGCCGCAATCGAGGCAGGCGGCATAGCCGGCGTTGCCGTGCAGCTCGATCACCTTCTCCGGCGGCATGCCGGAGGCCTGGTGCAGATTGTCGACATTCTGGGTGATGACCGCGGCGACCTTGCCAAGGCCGGCCAGCTCGGTGACGGCGCGGTGGCCGGCGTTGGGGCTCTTGCCGACCCAGCCGGCGACGCCGGAAAAGGCCCGGGTCCAGGCCTCGCGGCGCTTGTCCTCGCTGCCGACGAACTCCTGGAAATAGATCGGGCTCATCCGGCTCCAGACGCCGCCGGGGCTGCGGAAATCGGGGATGCCGGACTCGGTGGAAATGCCGGCGCCGGTGAAGACGACGACGCGCCGGGCGTCCGCGATCATCCGCGCCAGCTGCTCACGGGCCGTGCTCAGGACCTGGCCTCCGAGCCGATTTCGGTCTTGCTCTGCGGCCGGCTCCCGGCCTCGGGCCGGGGCCGGGTGAAGGGATAGGCCAACTGGGCGGAATAGCCGATCGGATAGGCGGAATCCTCGAGGCCGATCTCGCCCGCGCTCGCCTCGGGGCCGTAGCCGCAATCGGCGACGCCGAGCAGATAGTCCCAGACATTGGTGAACAGGCCGAAATTGACCCCGAAGCCCTTCACCTGCCGCAGATGGTGGCGGCGATGCACCGGCCCGACCGCGAGCACATAGCGCAACGGCCCCAGCCGCATGTCGGCGTTGGAGTGCTGCAGCAGAAGCTGGACGGCGATGGCGAAGGCGAGCAGGTAGCCGATCTTGATCGGCAGCCCCATGGCGATCAGCACGGCCGAGGCCATGAAGATCTCCAGCATCTGCTGGATCGGGTGGCGGATCAGGCCGTTCAGCCCATACATCCGCTCCGGCGAGTGATGGCCGGCGTGAAACGGCCACAGCCAGGGGATGCGGTGGCTGAGATAGTGGGCGAGCGTGACGCCGGCGTCGGCGATGAACAGGCTCATCACCACCTGGACCCAGAGCGGCAGATCGTAGGGCCACGGGTTGCGCCAGGGCCGCATGTGGGCGGCGACCGGGATCATCAGCACGCCGGCGAGGGTGATGGTCTGGGTGGTGACGGCCTGGGCGATGTCGCGCTTCAGGTCGCCGCGCCGGACGTTCCATTCGGGCGCGTAGGGTATCCAGCGCTCGACCAGGAAGGAGAGGCTCAGCGCCAGCGCAAACAGCGGCAGGAGCCAGCCGACCCCGGCCATGCCTCTGGCGGCGACGATCCAGACCGCCGCCCCGTTCATGCCGACCATCATGGCCGGCGCATAAAGATACCTGGCCGCCTTCCGCAGCATGGGCGTCGTCCCCGTCAGCGCCCGGCTACCCGTTCCGCGCGCGGGGTCTAGAATAGGCGCCTGACCGCGCTATTCCAGACCCCAACAATGGGGTTTCCAGGGGGTTTTCGGCGGAATTGTAACTTTCGGCTCGGCAACGGACACGGCCTGCACGCCGGCGCGGCGCCGCCCGCCGTCGCCTTCCGGGCCGCCCCCTTCCTGGCGAGCCGCGCCAGCGCTCGGGCTGTTTCTAGTCAGTCACCGCATAGGTGCAGAGGAACCAGGTCTGCAGGCCGAGCATGGCGAGGCCGGCGACCCACTGCAGCCAGCGCGGTCTCGCCCAGCCGGCGATCAGCGCCGCGATCAGCATGGGCAGGACCAGCAGATCCTCGGTGATCCAGGCGGTCGGGCTGAGCCCTTGGGTTGCATTGCGATAGACATAGTTCAGCGTCATCGCGGGAACCATCAGCGCGGCGAAGGCGGCGGCGATCATCGGCCGCTGGCGCTCGAAAAAGGCCCTCATGTCGATCGGGCCGCCGGGCTCCGGCCGCATGGAAACCAGCGAACAGGTGAAGTACTGCACCATCGCCGCGAGGAACCACAGCAGCACGTCCCCGACGGTCCAACGTTTCAGAACGTTCTGGCCCCAGAGGCTCAGCCAGTTGACCAGAAGGCCGACCAGCGCGTTCAGCATCCACACCGCATGCAGCCCGGAGAAGCGGACCCGCTCGCGCGCCAGCACCAGTTCGGTGGCGCTCGACAACAGGTGCGTCAACGCGATCGCGTAGACGAACGACAGCAACAGCGTCACGTGCTCGAACACGGCGGCGCGCCCCCTCGCGGCCTCGATCCTAGTCGCTCGCCGGCCTGTCCAGCGCCCTGGGCGGGCCGACGTAGAAGCTGGTGATCTTCCAGGCGTCGGCGTCGTCGCGCAAGGACAGCGCCACGATGGCGCTGGACTTTTGCAGTTTCAGTTCGCAGGCGTAGTGGGCGGTGACCAGTTCCGACTGCGACCAGCCGGCGAGGTCGGCCTGGCCTTGGCAGCCGCGGTTCTCCACCACCGGCCCCAGCCGCTTCAGGCGCCGGCTGAGCGTGGAATATTCGACGGTGTTGGCGAAAGCGAAATCCCGCGTCGCCCTGGCCGTCAGTTCGTCCGGGTTGGCGCTGGCGGTGATGGCGTTGACCGCCGCATCGGCGAACCGCCGGCTCTCGGCGTTGAGGTCCGGCCGCGCATGGTCGAGGCCGACCAGCAGCCCGACGCATAGGATCAGGCAGGCGGCTGCGGTCACCAGGCCCCATTCAACGACGATCGCCCAGTTGATCCGGCGGCCGCGCATCCTGGGCCGCCAGACGCGGCCGCGGCGGACGTAGCGGAGAATCAAATCGTCGTTGGAACCGAATCTAACCTTGGCCATGACTGTCGCCTGCGCGCTCCACGCTGATGCTCCGCGACGCCGGCCGGGCCAGAATGGGACATCCTGGCGACCCGGCGCGGGCGGCGTGGCGCCGTTAACCTCTCGACAACCATAAGGAGCAAGGCGCGCGCCAGCCGGCGTCCGCGCGGGCGGCTAAATCCATGACTTTGAAAGGAGTGCGTGATCGCTTAAAGGTTGTGGATAGTGCGCGCGATCAGGGGGCGGCGCTGAAGACGGCCGGGCGCCCCGGCGCCGCCGGTCATGGAGAAATCCGTGACCGCATCGCGTCCGCCAGCGTAGGCTTGGCCGCCAGCCCGCCCGAAACCCGGAGACTCCCCTGACCGCTTCAGATCAGACCGATTGGTGGAGGCGCGCCGTCTTCTACCAGATCTATCCGCGCAGCTTCCTGGACGCCGATGGCGACGGCGTCGGGGATCTGAAGGGCATCGCGGCGAAGCTCGACTATATCGCCGGCCTCGGGGTCGACGCCGTCTGGCTGTCGCCGTTCTTCACATCGCCGATGAAGGACTTCGGCTACGACGTCAGCGACTATCGCGGCGTCGATCCGATCTTCGGGACCCTGGACGACTTCGACGCGCTGCTGGCCGGGGCCCACGCGCGCGGCCTGAAGCTGATCATCGACCAGGTCTGGTCGCACACCTCCGACCGGCATCCGTGGTTCATCGAAAGCGCCGCCTCGGCCGATGGCGACAAGGCCGACTGGTACGTCTGGGCCGACGCCAAGCCGGACGGGACGGCGCCCAACAACTGGATGGCGGTGTTCGGCGGGCCCTCCTGGACCTGGCATCCCCGGCGCCGGCAATACTATCTGCACAACTTCCTGGTCGAGCAGCCGGACCTGAACTTCTGGAACCCGACGGTGCAGGACGCCATCCTGGACGTGGCCCGCTTCTGGCTCGACCGCGGCGTCGACGGCTTCCGGCTCGACGTGATCAACTTCCTGTTCCACGATCGGCGACTGACCGACAATCCGCCCGCCGACCTGGGCAAGACCCCGGGCCAGGCGACCGAGCTGCAGCGGCACATCCACGACCGCTCGCAGCCGGAGACCCTGACCTTCCTCGGCCGGTTGCGCGCCCTGCTGGACAGCTACGGCGACCGCATGAGCCTTGGCGAGATCGGCGATGCGGACATGCTGGGCCGCCAGATCGAGTACACGGCGACGGCCACGCGGCTGCACACCGCCTACAGCTTCTATTTCCTCAACGCGCGCGATCCGACGCCGGCGCTGTTCGCCGACGCCATGCAGGCCTGGGCCGAGGCGGCGGGCTGGCCGTCCTGGTCGTTCAGCAACCACGACTTCGTCCGCTTCCCCACCCGCATGGCCCGCTCCGGCGATCCGGCGCAGGTGAAGGGGCTGCTGGCCCTGCTTTTGTCCCTGCGCGGCACGCCCTTCCTCTATGAGGGCGACGAGCTGGGCCTGCCGCACGCCGAGGTGCCGTTCGAGCGGCTGCAGGACCCGTTCGCCAAGGCGATCTATACCGGCGAGTCCGGGCGCGACGGCGCGCGCACGCCGATGCCCTGGACCAGCGCGGCGCCGAATGGCGGTTTTTCCAGCGCCGCGGAGACCTGGCTGCCGGTGGACCCGCGGCACCTGGCGCTGGCGGTGGCCGAGCAGGAGGGCGACGCCGGCTCCATGCTCAGCTTCACGCGCACGGTGCTGGACCTGCGGCGGCGGTCGGCGGCGCTGCAGGCGGGGGATTTCCGGATGCTGGACGCCGGGCCGGGGGTGCTGGCCTTCGAGCGACGGCTGGGCGACGAGCGGGTGCTGTGCGCCTTCGAGCTTTCCGGCCAGCCCGGCCGGGTGCGTCACCCGGAGATGGCGGCCTCCCAGGCCTTTGCCCTGATCGGCGGCGCGGTGGTGAGCGACTTCGGCGTCGAGCTGCCGCCCTACGCCTTCGCCTGGCTGCGTCTGGACTCCAGTGCCGGATAGGGCGAACCATCGGCGAGGAGGGGGGGCCTGGCGATGACTGGCGAACCTGAGTCTCTCGATACCGCCGAGCCGCTGGCGGCGCGGCTGAGGCGGCACGATTACGACCGGTTGATCATGCTGTCGGACGGCGTCTTCGCCATCGCCATCACCCTGCTGGCCTTCGACATCCGTCCGCCCGCCGGCTGGGACGGCCAGTTCGCCAGCTTCTGGGCGACGTTGCGGCCGTTGTTTTCCGCCTATCTGCTCAGCTTCCTGGTGATCAGCGTCTATTGGCTGATGCACCGGCGCTTCATGGCCAGGCTGGCGCGCGTCGACGCGGTGGCCACCGTGCTCAATCTGGTCATGTTGGGTCTGGTGGCGCTGCTGCCCGCCGCCACCCGTCTGGCCGAGGCCACCGACGGACCCACCCCGGCGCTGGGCCTGTACGCAGCCCTGGTGATCGCCATCGGCGTCTCGATCGCGCTGTTCTGGGGCTATGCCGGCTTGATCGGCGGCCTGGCGTTGAGCGAGGTCGGCCCCCGCGACCGCTGGATCGGCTTCCTTGGGGCGCTGCTCAGTCCGCCGGCCTTCCTGGCCCTGACGATCGAGACCCGTATTCCGCCGCGGCTGGTTCCGGTCGCCTTGCTGCTGTTGTTCATCGGTGGGTCGATGGCCTTGAGCCGCCTGACCCGCGAGCCGCAACGAGCCCCGGACCAGCCCACCTCGAACCTCTAGTCCAGGATGAAATCGTCCGGGTTGGGCTTCAGGGTCGCGGTCCAGTAGTCGACCAGCGGGAAGGGCCAGTTCTGGCTGACCCGGCCCTTGGCGTTCTTGTACCAGCTGCTCACCTGCGGCGCGCCCCAGGCCATCCAGCGGTTGGCCTCGTCCACCTTGGCGTTGAAGGCGTCGTGGACGTCGGCCCTGGGCTCCAGGGTGGCGTGGCCGGTCTCGGCCAGCATCTGCAGCGCGCCAACGATGTAGCGCACGCTGCACTCGGAGAAGAAGATGATCGAGCCGTTGACGACGATGTTGGTGTTCGGCCCGTAGATCACGAACAGGTTGGGGAAGTTCGGGATGGTCATGCCCAGATAGGCGCGGGCGTCGCCCTGCCACTGGTCGTGCAGCTCGACGCCGCCCCTGCCGTAGATCTTGAAGGTCTTCAGGAAGTCGGAGGCGGTGAAGCCGGTGCCGTAGATGATGACGTCGACCTCGTGCAGGACGCCGTCGGCGGTGACCAACCCCTTGGGCGTGATCTCGGTGATCGGCTCGGTGACCAGGTCGACGTTTTCCCGGCGCAGCGCCGCGATCCAGACGCCGTTGTCGCGCACCGAGCGTTTGCCGCCGATCGGATAGTTGGGGATGATCTTTTCGAGCAGGCCCGGCGCGCCCTCGGTCTGCGGCCGGATCGCCTCGATCAGCATGGCGCGCATGCCGGCGTTGAAGTCGCTGACAGCGTTGTCGGGCCCCTGGTAGTTCGGGTCGGCCTTGACCCCCTCATAGAGGCCGTCGGTGAGCATCCAGAACAGCCAGAACCGGTACCATTTCTCGTAATAGGGCACGTGCTCGAGCAGCCAGCGTTCGCCGCGCGTGACCTCGAAATGGTAGTCGGGGGTCGGGCCGAGCCAGGGCGGGGTGCGCTGGAACACGGTCAGCTGGCCGACCTCCGGGGCGATGGCCGGCACGAACTGGAAGGCGCTGGCGCCCGTGCCGATCACCGCGACGCGCTTGCCCTTCAGGTCGACGTCGTGGCGCCAGCGGGCGGAATGGAAGGCCTCGCCGGCGAAGCTGTCGCGGCCGGGAATGTCGGGCAGGCGCGGCTGGTTCAGCTGGCCGACGGCGCTGATCACCGCATTGGCGACCAGGGTCTCCTCGGTTCCGTCCGATTTACGGATCTTCACCCGCCACAGCTTGGCCGCCTCGTCGAAGCGCGCCTCGACCACCTGGGTGTTGAAGCGGATGTGCGGCCTCAGGTCGTGCTTGTCGGCGCAGGCCTGGAAATAGTCGCGCAGCACCGGCTGGGTCGAGAAGTGCATCGGCCATTCGTGGTTCGGCTCGAACGAGTACGAATAGAGGTGGCTGGGATTGTCGACCCGGCAGCCCGGATAGGTGTTCTCCAGCCAGGTGCCGCCGACGTCGGCGTTCTTCTCGATCACCTCGAAGCCGACCCCGGCCTGCTGCAGCCGGATGGCCGACAGGATGCCCGACATGCCGGCGCCGATGATCAGCACCTTCATCTTCTGCGCCGCGGACCTGAGCTTCGGGCTCTCCCAGTGCGGGCGCTTCTGGTCGACGCCGTCGACCGCCAGCTCCTCCATCATCATGCCCATGTAACGCTCGGGCACCTCGCCGCCGACGATGAAGTCCATCATCCGGCGGACCGTCTTGGCCGGGGGCGGCGGCGGCAGGGTGCGGTCGCCGGCCAGGTATTCGCGGATGGCGGTCCTGGCGGCGCTGCGCACTCGCTCCTGCTTGTCCGGTGCGAGGCCGCCGAGCTTGCCGTCGGCGAAGAAGTCGTAGGCCGGCTTCATGTCGTCGGAGAGGATGCCGGCGTCGCCGGTCAGGTGCACCAGCGACATCATCAGCGTCGGCAGGTGGGCGTCGGCCAGCGCCGTGTCAATCTCGGCGTCAGGCCTGGTTTCGGGTTCGCTGAGCATGGTTTCCGCCGTTGTTCGCCGCTGGTCGCCGCGGGACCTTATGATCGCCGATCACCCTCGCACCGGGGCTTCCGGGGGTCAATTTCGCCGCCGCGCCGCGTCGGGCGAGCCTTGCGCCGCCGGCCGTTTGGCGGGAAGGGTTTTCGCCAATCAACAATTTTCAAACGGAGGAGATTTCCATGAGCGACGCCAGGATCAATCCGAACGGTCCCCTTAAGGGACGCACCGCCATCGTCACCGGCGCCAGCCGCGGCATCGGCGAGGCCATCGCCGCCCGCCTGGCCATGGAGGGCGCGCGGGTGGTCGCCTCCGCCCGCACCGCCGAGGACGGCGAGAGCCGCCTGCCCGGCACCCTGACCGAGACGGTGGCGCGCATCAAGAAGGCCGGCGGCGAGGCCCGCTTCATCAAGGCCGACCTGGCCCAGTCGAGCGAGCGCGAGCGGCTGGTCGAGGAGACGGTCGACGCCTACGGGCCGGTCGACATCCTGGTCAACAACGCCGCCATCACCTATTTCATCCCGGTCGAGGACTTCCCGGAAAAGCGCTTCAAGCTGATGATGGAGGTGCAGGTCTATGCGCCCTTCCACCTGTCGCAACTCGTCCTGCCGTCGATGAAGTCGCGCAAGCAGGGCTGGATCGTCAACATCTCGTCCGGCGCGGCCTTCCACCCCAAGGCGCCCTATGCGCAAGGCGCCGGGCGCGGCGGCACGGTCTACGGCATGTGCAAGGCGGCGCTGGAGCGGTTCACCACCGGACTGGCGTCCGAGGTCTATGCCGACAACATCGCCGTCAACGTGGTCTCGCCGGGCCTGGTGGCGACGCCGGGGGTGGCCGTGCACGGCCTGATCACCGAGCAGTCCAAGGACCGGGTGCAGCCGATCGAATACATCGCCGAAGCGGTCTACCGGCTGGCCTCGGGCGACCCGAAGACGATGACCGGCCGCATCGACCACGCCGCGCCGTTCCTGAAGGAAATGAACCTCGAACCCTCGGCCCTGGTCTAGAGCCGGCGATGCGGTTCCTGAGTTACAGCACGGGCGGCGAGACCCGTTTCGGCCTCGCCGCCGAGGCCGGCGTCATCGACCTGAAGTCGCGCCTCGGCGTCGGCTCGCTGAAGGCGCTGATCGCCGCCGGCGGGCTTTCGCGGGCGGCGGCGTTCGCCGGGCAGGCGGCGGACCATCCGTGGGATGCCGTCGCCTTCCTGCCGGTGATCCCGGATCCGGACAAGATCATCTGTATCGGGATCAATTACGAGGAGCACCGCGCCGAGACCGGGCGCTCGGCGGCGGCGCACCCGACCGTCTTCACCCGCTTCGCCGACACCCAGGTCGGTCAGGGCCAGCCGATCATCAAGCCCAAGGTCTCGGAGACCGTCGACTATGAGGGCGAACTCGCCGTCGTCATCGGCCGCGAGGCGCGGGGCGTTTCGGAGGCCGACGCGCTGGGCCACGTCGCCGGGTTCGCCTGCTACAACGACGTCTCGATCCGCGACTTCCAGCGGCACACCACCCAGTTCACCCCGGGCAAGAACTTTCCAGGCACGGGCCCTTTCGGCCCATACCTGGTGACGCCGGACGAGGTGGGCCCGCTCGGCCCGCAGCGGATCCAGACGCGGCTGAACGGCCAGGTGGTGCAGGACTCGACGCTCGGGCACATGATCTTCGATGTGCCGAAGCTGATCGCCTACCTCTCGCTGTGGACCCTGCTCAGGCCCGGCGATGTCATCGTCACCGGCACGCCCGGCGGCGTGGGCGCGGCGCGCACCCCGCCGCTGTGGATGAAGCCGGGCGACGAGGTCGAGGTCGAGATCGACAGGGTCGGCCTGCTGAAGAACCGCGTGGCTGCGGAGACGTAGCTGCTGCGGCCGGCGCAAAAAATCACCGTCATCCCCCGCTGGAGCGAAGCGGAATGCGGGGGACCCATACGCACTGATCAGAGACGGTGATCATGGGTAGCCCGGACAAGCCGGGCTATGACGGATTAATTCAAGCCGCTTGCACCGCTTCGCAGCTGCCAGCCTTGAGCACCCGCCGGGTGGAAGCCGGCCACTTGGCCAGCAGGGTGGCGGGGCGGATCGGGCGCGGGCTGAAATCGCCGCCGCAGTTGGGGCAGCGGCCGCCCAGCACGGCTTCGGCGCAAGGCCGGCAGAAGGTGCATTCGAAGCTGCAGATCATCGCGTCGCCGCTGTCCGGCGGCAGGTCGCGGTCGCAGCATTCGCAGTTGGGGCGCAGGTCGAGCATGGCTGGCTCCTCTTCAGTCGGCGGCCAGTGTGGCGCCCTCGTGCCGCAGCAGCCAGCGCTTGCGCGGCAGGCCGCCGCCGTAGCCGGTCAGCGAGCCGTCCGCGCCGATGACCCGGTGGCAGGGAACGACGACGCCGACCGGGTTGGAGCCGTTGGCGAGGCCGACGGCGCGCACCGCCGACGGCTTGCCGATCCGCGCCGCCAGCGCGCCATAGCTCAGGGTCTGGCCGGCCGGGATCCGCCGCAGCGCCGCCCAGACCGTGCGCTGGAACGGCGTGCCGGCGGTCTCGACCCGCAGCCGGTCCAGGGCGTCGATGTCGCCGGCGAAATAGGCCTCGAGCGCCGCGCGCGCCGCCGATGGCGGGGCGGCCTCGCTCAAGGTCACGCCGCCGGCGCCATAGTGCAGGCGCAGCAGGCGCTGCATCCGGTCCTCGTGGTCGTCCCAGTCGAGGGCGCGGATGCGGCCCTCGACGTCGGTCAGCAGCACGATGACGCCGGTGGGCGTGGGGATGAGCTCGCGCCGCAGGGCGAGGGGTTTTGAAGCCGGCATCGAATCCACCGTGTTTTGAATCGGTCGGATTTTAAAGGATCGGCCGACGCGCACGCGCTGTTTTCGGACTCCTATGCCGCCCGTCCGGACATCGGCGTCATGCGGGGGTCGCGCTGCGGCGGAATTCCGCGACGGGATCGTTGGCCGCCCGCACCGGCGCCGTGCGCCAGCGGGCCAGGATGGCGCCGAGCTGGCGGCGCGCGGCCGCATCGTCCAGGCCCATGTCGCCGAGGTCGCCCTCGGCCAACGCCAGAGCGAGGGCCTCGAACATCAAAAGCTCGACCGCCAGGTCGGGGTCGGCCGGATGGGGCGGGCCCATGCACAGCCGAAGCAGGTCCAGGCGCTCGAGCCGGCCGGCAGCCAGGGCCGCTCGCACCCGCGGCTCCTCATGGCCCAGCCGCCGCAGGCCGCGGCGGAACAGGGCGTGGGCGCGGTGCTGGTCGACGCAGGCCTCGACCAGGGCGGCGAGCGGGCCGCCCCTGGCCATCAGCCGCTTCATCGCCTGCTGCTCCTCCGCCTCCCAGCGCCGATAGACGGCGATGAAGATGTCGGCCTTGTCCTTGAACAGGCGATAGAAGGTGGTCGGCGCCATCCCGGATCGGCGCGCGATCCGGTTGACGTCGGTTCCGTCGAATCCGTGACGCAGGAATTCGGCCCGCGCCGTGGCGATCAGGGTCTCGATGGTCTCGTCGCGGCTCAACCCGGCCCTCCGGCGCTGGCCAGGGCCCGGTCGCTCTGGTGATAGAAGGCGGTGACCAGCGGGGCGTTGACCCGGCCGACCGCGCCGTCCAGGCCGTTGCGGACGCAGGCGCGGTAGTCCTGCATCGCGCCCAGATCGACGGGGGAGCTCGGCCGCCCGCCGCAAGCGAGCGAGGCGGCTCGGCGCAGCCGGCTGAGCAGCACGCTGGCGCCGTCGGCGCGGGTGAGGTCGAGGTCGGCATAGCGCACCGCCACCTGCCTCGCGCCGGAGTCCGATGGCGGCGCATCCGAGAAGACCGGCGGCGCGGCTTCGGCGCCGGCGGCGATCGCAAAGCTAAGGGTCAGACCCAGCAATATTCGGGTATTCACATTCGCCTCCACTGGCTAGGCCTCGGTCACACGATGGCCTCAGAGCCCCCGCACTGATAAAAGTGGGAGATCGGCGTTCGCCGAAAGGATGGGGATGCGACGTTTCGCCGATCAATCGCCGATGATCGATGCGCCGGAGCCCGCGAGGGCCTCCCGGCCGGTGAATCTCGCCCGCGAAGCCGATTTCCGCCTTGGCGCGCTGCTGATCCGCCCGTCGCTGCGCGAGGTCCAGGTCGGCGCGGACCGCCAGATCCTCGAGCCGCGGGTGATGCAGGTCCTGGTGGCGCTGGCGCGGATGGATGGCCAGGTGGTCTCGCGCGATGAGCTGATCGAGGCCTGCTGGGGCGGGCGCATCGTCGGCGAGGACGCCATCAACCGCTGCATCGCCCGGCTGCGGCGGCTGGCGGAGGCCTGCGACGGCTGTTTCGCGATCGATACGGTGGCGCGCGTCGGCTATCGGCTGAAGGGGGCGGGCGGCGAAATCGCGCCATCGGCGGCTGGCCGGGCCAGGGGAACGGACCGCCGCATGGCGGCCGGGCTGGCCATGGCGGCGGCGCTGCTGCTGGTGAGCGCCGCCGTCGGCTGGCATCTCACGCATCCAAGGCCCTACACGGTGGAGAGCTCGAAACTGCTGGTCTCGGCCTTGCCGATCGAGCGGCATCCGGCCATCTCGCCGGACGGCGGGACCATCGCCTATTCCGGCGGCGTCGACATCATGACGCGGCAGATCTATCTGCGCTCGCTGGCCGGCGGCGCGCCGATGCAGCTGACCAGTGAGCCCGGCGACCACGTCTCCGCCTCATGGTCGCCCGACGGGACCCGGCTGGCCTATGTGGTGGCGACGGCCGGCGAGCCCTGCCGGATCGTCGTCAGGCCGGTGCGCGGCGGTGCGGCGCGGGACGTCGCCCGCTGCGCCGTCGACGAACGCTCGCAGGTGATCTGGGACCGGTCGGGCGAGAGCCTCTATTTCATCGACCGGTCCGGCCAGGACGCCAGCGACCGCATCGTCCGGCTGGACCTGGCGACCGGCCGGCGCGGCGACCTGACCCATCCGCCGGCCGGCAGTCCCGGCGACAGCGACCTCGGCCTTTCCCCGGACGGCCGCTTCATCAGCTTCCAGCGCAGCCTCAGCGACATGGCCGGCCCGCTGATGATCCGCGACCTGCGCAGCGGGGCGGAACGCAGCCTGGCCAAGCCGATCGACCTCAACCCGGGCGGCTGGACCAGCGATTCCCGGGCCGTGCTGCTGGCCGGCCGGGTCAATGGCGACAACGTCATCTGGGCCTATCCGATCGACGGGCGCCGGCCGCAGCACCTGATGTCCGGCCCGCTGATCATGGGCCGGCTGGCCACCGGTCCGAAGGACCTGGCCGCGGTCGAGGTGGACACAGAGGTCTACAACCTGGCTTCGCCGCCGCTGCGCAAGGGCGGCGAGCCGGTGATCCTCGACCCCAGCAAGGGCATCGACGGAGCGCCGACCGTGGCGGCGAACGGCGCCATCGCCATGGCCGGCTGGCGCTCGGGCGAGGCCGGAATCTGGATCAAGCCGCCGGGCGGCGCGGTGCGGCAACTGGTCAGGGTCGATCCCGACAGCGATCTCGACGGCGGCCCCAGCTTCTCGCCGGACGGACAGCGACTGGCCTTCCCGACCCAGGCGGGCGGCCACCTGGCCATCCGCATCGTCGACCTGACCGGGCGCGATCTCGGCGCGGTGCGGTTCTTCGGCAGCGAGCTTGGCGTGCCGGCCTGGGAGGGCGACGGCCGCTCGCTGATCTTCGCCGGACGCGACGCCGGCGGCTGGCGCCTGTGGCGGGCTCCGGCCTCGCCGGTCGGCGACGCCGCGCCGGCCTCGGCCTACGGCTGGCTGAGCGTGCAGACGTCCGGCCAGGCGCTCTACGGCGTGCGCGCCGGCGCGCCGGGGGTCTGGCGCATCGACGGGACGCCGAAGCGGATCACCGTGCTGCCGCGGCCGGCCTTCCCCAACCTCTGGACCATCGCTGGCGCCGACATCGACTATGTCGACAACCCGTTCGGCCATCCGCCCCACATCGTCAGCCAGCCGATCGCCGGCGGCCCGCCCAGGGTGATCGCCGAGGCGCCGGGCTATGCCTACGACAAGGGCTTCGCGGTCAATCCGGCCACCGGCGCGGTGGTCTATGCCGCCACCCGTTCGGACGAGACCGACCTCGAACTGCTGCGGCTCGGGCGGGGCTGACGCCGATGGATGTCGATCTCGGCCTGATCGAGGGCTTCTACGGCGGACCGTGGAGCTGGGCGGAACGGCTGGCGCAGGCCGAGGCGCTGAAGGCCGCCGGCTACGGCTTCTACATCTATGCGCCCAAGGCCGACGTCTTCCTGCGCCGCCGCTGGCGCGAGGACTCGCCGGCCGAGATCGGCGACGGCCTGGCCGCGCTCTCGGCTCATTGCCGCGGTCTCGGCCTGCGCTTCGGCGTCGGCTTAAGCCCGTTCGAGATCTATCGCGACTTCAACGCCGAGGCCAAGGACGCCCTGGCGCGCAAGCTGGACTGGCTGGACGGCGTCGGCATCGACGACCTGGGCATCCTGTTCGACGACATGCGCGGCGACCTGCCGGAGCTGGCGGCGACCCAGGTGCGCATCGTCCACTGGATCGCCGAGCGCACCCGCGCCACCCGGCTGATCGTCTGCCCCACCTATTACAGCGACGATCCCGCCCTTGACCGGGGCTACGGGCCGCGGCCGCCGCGCTATCTGGAGGACTTCGGCGGCGGGCTGGATTCGGCGATCGAGGTGTTCTGGACCGGCGAGGAGGTCTGCTCGCGCGAGTTCAGCCCCGGCCATCTGCAGCGGGTCGGCGCGGCGCTCGGGCGCAAACCCTTCCTGTGGGACAACTATCCGGTCAACGACGGGCCGGGCATGAGCCCGTTCCTGCACCTGCGCGCCTTCACCGGCCGGCCGGCGGCGATCGGCCCGCACATCGCCGCCCACGCGGTCAATCCCGCGACCCAGCCGACCTTGAGCCTGATCCCGGCCCTGACCCTGGCCGAGAGCTATCGGCTGGGCGAGGCCTATCAGTATCTCGAGGCTTTCGACCGCGCCGCCGAGGCGGTGCTGGGCCCGGAACTGGCCAGGCCGCTGAAGCGTCATGCGCGGCTGTTCCAGGACCAGGGCCGCGACCGGCTGGACGCCGAGGCGATGGGCAGGCTGCGCGCCCGCTACACCGCCTTCGACCACCCCGCCGCCCGCGAGATCGTGGGTTGGCTCGACGGCGCCTATGTGGTCACGCCGGAGATGATGGAGGGGGCTTAGGCGACGGCTTCGCCTCAAGCATCGTCGTCATCGACCCAGTCCATCGTCCGTTCGACCGCCTTCTTCCATTTGCGCAGGCCGGCGGCGCGGGTGGTTTCGGACATGGCCGGCTTCCACTCGGCGGACTTGCGCCAGTTCTTGCGCAAGGCGGCGGTGTCAGGCCAGTAGCCGACGGCGAGCCCCGCGGCATAGGCCGCGCCCAGGGCGGTGGTCTCGGCCACCACCGGCCGCACCACCGGCGCGTCCAGCACGTCGGCCTGGAACTGCATCAACAGGCTGTTGGCGGTCATGCCGCCGTCGACCTTCAGGGTGGTCAGGGCGACCTTGGAGTCGGCGACCATGGCGTCGACCACCTCGCGGGTCTGCCAGGCGGTGGCCTCCAGCACGGCGCGGGCGATGTGGCCCCGGGTGATGTAGCCGGTCAGGCCGACGATGGCGCCGCGGGCGTCGCTGCGCCAATAGGGGGCGAACAGGCCGGAAAAGGCCGGCACGAAATAGCAGCCGCCGTTGTCGTCCACCGTCCGCGCCAGGGCTTCGATCTCCGGCGCCGACGAGATCAGCTCCAGATTGTCCCGCACCCACTGCACCAGGGCGCCGGTGACCGCGATCGAGCCTTCCAGGGCGTACACCGGCTTTTCGCCGCCGATCCGGTAGCCGACGGTGGTCAGCAGGCCATTGAGGGAATGGACGATCTTGCCGCCGGTGTTGACCAGCAGGAAGCTGCCGGTGCCATAGGTGCACTTGCCTTCGCCGGGCGCGAAACAGGTCTGACCGAACAGCGCCGCCTGCTGGTCGCCGAGCGCCGAGGCCACCGGGACGCCGTCCAGCACCCCGCCCGCCGCCTTGGCGTAGACCTCCGATGAGGAGCGGATCTGCGGCAGCATGGCGCGCGGCACGCCGATGCCGTCCAGCAGGTCGTCGTCCCAGTCGAGGGTCTTGAGGTTCATCAGCATGGTGCGGCTGGCGTTGGTCACGTCGGTGACGTGGCGGCCGGTGAGCTTCCAGATCAGCCAGGAGTCCATGGTGCCGAACAGGATGTCGCCGCGCTCGGCCGCCGCGCGGGCGCCGTCGACACCGTCCAGCAGCCAGCGGATCTTCGGGCCGGAGAAATAGGTGGCCAGCGGCAGGCCGCACTCGGCGCGGAACCGGTCGGGGCCGATGCGGCCGCCGAGGTCGCGGACCAGCCGGTCGGTGCGGGTGTCCTGCCAGACGATGGCGTTGTGGATCGGCTTGCCGCTCGCCCTGTCCCACAGCAGCGTCGTCTCGCGCTGGTTGGTGATGCCGACGGCGGCGAGGTCGGCGGCGGTTATCGAGAGCCTGGCCAGGGCGCCGGCGACCACCTCGGCGACATTGGCCCAGATCTCCTCGCCGTCGTGCTCGACCCAGCCCGGCCGCGGGAAGATCTGCCGGTGCTCCTTCTGCTCCACCGCGGCGATGTCGCCCCTGGCGTCGAAGACGATGCAGCGCGACGAGGTCGTGCCCTGGTCGATGGCGGCGACGTAACGCGTCATGGAGCGGCTCTCAAAAGACCTCTTCCTCTGGGAGAGGTCATTTACGTCGCAGCCGGATCGGCCGGCAGGTGCGGTTCGTAGGGGCTGGCGCTGGGGTCTTCGGCCTCGGGCTTCTGGCGCCAGCGGCGGATGCGGTCGAGATAGATGTAGATCACCGGGGTGGTGAACAGGGTCAGCACCTGGGAGACCAGGAGGCCGCCGACGATGGCGAAGCCCAGCGGCTGGCGGAACTCCGAGCCGGTGCCGAGGGCGAAGACCATGGGCAGGCCGCCGAGCAGGGCGCAGGCGGTGGTCATCAGGATCGGCCGCAACCGCTGGTGCGAGGCCTGGGCGACGGCCTCCTCCGGCGGCAGGCCATGCTCGCGCTCCAGCCTGAGCGCCACGTCGACGATCATGATGCCGTTCTTCTTCACGATGCCGATCAGCAGGATGATGGCGATGATGCCGATGACGTTGAGGTTCTGGCCCACCGCCAGCAGCATCAGCAGCGCCCCCAGGCCGGCCGACGGCAGGGTCGACAGGATGGTCAGGGGGTGGATGTAGCTTTCGTAGAGGATGCCCAGGATGATGTAGACGGCCATCAGCGCGGCGACGATCAGGATCGGCTCGCTGGACAGCGACTGCTGGAAGGCCTGGGCGGTGCCCTGGAAGGAGCCGGTCAGGGTGGCCGGCGCGCCGAGCTTGGCGCGGGCGGCCTCCACCGCGTCGGTGGCCTGGCCGAGGGCGACGCCGGGCGCCAGGTTGAAGGACAGGGTGGCGGCGGGGAACTGGCCCTGGTGGCTGATGGTCAGGCTGGAGGTCGCGTTCGGGTTCACCTTGACGAAGTAGGACAGCGGCACGGTCTTGCCGGTGATCGGCGACAGCAGATAGACCCGGTCGAACAGCGCCGGGGTGGTCTGCATGTTGGGCGGCGCCTCGACCACCACGTGGTAGGCGTTCAGCTGGGTGAAGTACTGCGCCACCTCGTTCTGGCCGATCAGGTCATAGAGCGCCGAATCGATGGCCGCCGGTGAAATGCCGAAGCGCGCCGCCGCCGAGCGGTCGATGGTGAGCATGACCGCCGAGGCGTCGGATTGCTGGTCGGAGCTGACGTCCCTGAGCTGCGGCAGCGCCGAGAGCGCGGTCAGCAGCCGGGGCGCCCAGGTGTTCAGCTCATCTAGGTCGGAATCGGCCAGGGTGTACTGGTACTGGGCCCGGCCGGCGCGGCCGCCGACATTGATGTCCTGGGAGGCCTGCAGGAAGGTCTGCACCCCCACCAGCTTGGCCAGCTGCGGCCGCAACCGCGTGATGATCTGGTCGGCGGTGGCCTTGCGGCCCTCGTCCTTGGGCTTGAGGCTGATGAACAGGTTGCCCTGGTTGGTGCTCTGACCGCCGACGAACATGCCGAAGCCGGAGACGCCGGGATCCTGCCGCAGCACGCTGGCGACGGCCTCGGCCTTCTGGCCCGCCTTTTCGAACGAGGCGTCCTGGGAGGTGACGAACACCCCGCTGAGGAAGCCGGTGTCCTGCTGCGGGAAGAAGCCGGTCGGCACGGTGGCGTAGAGCGCCACCGCCGCCAGCGCGGTGATGATGAAGACGGCCAGGGTCACGCGCATGTGCCGCAGCACCACGTCCAGCGCCCGGGCATAGCCGGTCTCGATGTGGTGGAAGCCGGTCTCCAGCGCCTTCATGAACCGGTTCTTCGGCGGCTCGGGTTCGCGCAGGAACCGGCCGGCCAGCATGGGGGTCAGGCTGAGCGACAGCACGATGGAGACCACCACCGCGGCGCTGAGGGTCAGGGCGAACTCGCGCATCAGCCGCCCGACCACGCCGCCCATGAACATCAGCGGCGTGAACACGGTGATCAGCGACAGCGAGATCGACAGGATGGTGAAGGCGATCTCCCTCGATCCAGCCAGCGCCGCCTGCAGCGGCGCCTCGCCCGCCTCGATGCGCCGCCAGATCACCTCTTCCATGACGATGGCGTCGTCGACCACGAAGCCGACGGCGATCGACATGGCCATCAGCGAGAGGTTGTCGATGCTGAAGCCGGCCACCAGCATCACCGCCGCGGTGCCGAGCAGGGACAGCGGGATCACCACGCTGGGGATCAGGGTGGCGCGGACATCGCGCAGGAACAGGAAGATGACCCCGACCACCAGGAAGATGGTGATCAGCAAGGTGATCTCGACGTCCCGGACCGAGGCGCGGATGGTCTGGGTGCGGTCGGCGATCACGTGGACGCTGATCGCCGGGGGGATGTTCGCCTGCAGGCCGGGCAGGGCGGCGTTGATCCGGTCCACGGTCTGGATGACGTTGGCGCCCGGCTCCTTGTAGACGATCAGGAGGATGCCGCGGCCGCCGGCCAGGGTCTTGTCGGTATTGGCCTTGCCCGGTTCGACCCAGGCGCCGAGCTCGTCGTTCTCGACGCTCTGCACCGCGCTGCCGATGTCCCTGACCCGGACCGCGGCGCCATTGTGATAGCCGACCACCAGGTTGTTCCAGACCGACACGTCCATGATCTGGTCGTTGGCGTAGACGGTGGAGGCCTTCTGGGTCCCGTTGATCAGGCCCTTGGGCGCATTGACCGTCTCGCTGGCGATGGTGGCGCGGATGTTGTCGATCTGCAGGCCGAGCGCCGCGGCCTTGTTCGGGTCCAGCCGGATGCGCACGGCCGGCTTCTGCTGGCCGCCGATATTGACCAGCCCGACCCCGTCGATGCGGGAGATCTGCTGCGACAGGATGTTGTCGGCATAGTCGTCGACCGTCTGGATCGGCAGGCTGTCCGAGGTCAGCGCCAGGATCATGATCGGCGAGTCGGCCGGGTTGACCTTGCGGATGGTCGGCGGGCTGGGCAGGTTGCTCGGTAGCTGGCCGCCGGCGGCGTTGATCGCCGACTGCACGTCCTGGGCGGCGGCGTCGATGTTGCGCGACAGCTCGAACTGGATGGTGATGGAGGTCGAGCCGTTGCCGCTCACCGAGGTCATCTGGGTGACGCCGGGGATCAGCGACAGCTGGCGCTCGAGCGGGGTGGCGATGTTCGAGGCCACCGTCTCCGGGCTGGCGCCGGGCAGCGAAGCGTTGACCTGGATGGTCGGAAAGTCGACCTGCGGCAGGGCGGCCACCGGCAGGCTGAAGAAGGCGACGATGCCGAAGACCAGGATCGCCGCGGCGATCAGCGAGGTCGCGACCGGCCTGAGGATGAAGATGCTGGAGAGGTTCACGCGCCGGGCTTTCCCGCCGAGGCCGCCGGCCCGGTGGGCGCCGCCGCCGCCGTCTGCTGAATGGCCACGGTCATGCCGGGTTTCAGCGACATCTGGCCGTCGGTGACCACCGTCTCGCCGCCCTTCAGGCCGCTCTGGATCACGTCGGTGGTATCCTGGGTGGTCGCCACCACGACCGGCTGCAGGCTCACCTTGCCGCCGGCGCCGATCACATAGACGTACGGCCCCTTCGGCCCCTGGTTGACCGCGGCGGCCGGAATGGTGACGGCGTTCGGCAAGGTCTCAAGGGTCAGGCGCACGGTGATGAACTGGCCCGGCCACAGGGTCTTGGCGGCGTTGGGGAACCTGGCCTTCAGCTCCACCGTGGCCGTCGACGCGTCGACGTGGTTGTCGGCGATGCTGAGTTCGCCCATGCCCAGGGAGGCGCCGGTCTCCTGGCTGATCGCCTCGGCCGGCATGGGCCGGGCGAAGGCGTTGGAGGCCTGCGACAGGCGCTGGAAGTCGCCCTGCGGCACCGAGAAGGTCACCGCGATCGGGGTGATCTGGTTGACGCTGACGATGCCGGTGGTGGTCGAGGTGGTGACGATGTTGCCGGGATCGATCAGCCGCACGCCGACCCGGCCGGACACCGGCGCGACGATCCGGCAGTTGTTCACATTGAACTGGGCCGCCGCCACCGCGCCCTGGTCGGCCAGCACCACGCCCTCGTCCTGTTTCACCAGGGCGACCTGGTCGTCGACCTGCTGCTTGGCGATGGAGTCCTGGGCGGCCAGTTGCTGGAAGCGCGCCAGGTCGACGCGGGCGCCGGCCAGCAGCGCCTGGTCGCGCTTCAGCTGCCCCTGCGCCTGGGTCAGCGCCGCCTGGAACGGCGCGACCTGGATCTGCGCCAGCAGCGCGCCCGCCGCCACGTCGGTCCCTTCCGGCGCGACATAGGTCAGCATGCCGTTGACCTGGGTGTTGATCAGCACGCTCTTCCAGGCCTGGGCGGCGCCGAGGCCGCTGATCGAGACCGGGATGTCCTGGACCACGACCTTGGCGGCCGTCACGGCCACGGGCGGCGGCTTGTGGGGCGGCGGGGGCTTCGGGTGAAAGACCACCCAGGCCAGCAAGGCGATGATCACAGCGCCCACGACCGCGAAACCCCAGCGAAACCGCCGATGCTGCGCCACCATTAATTCTTTGCCTCGTCGTTGCGCGCTCGGGGGCGACCGGGAAAGGGCTCAAAAAAGGCCGACGGAAAAAGGTCGCTGCGGCTCCGGGCCGCGGATCGACACTAGCCGGGGCTTATAGGAGATCAATACCCCAACCATATGTCGGTCTGGAAACGCCACGCTCTAGGGTTCCGCGGCGTTCGGACCGCGACCGCGCATGCCCGGAAAGCTGCGACCGAGCGCCGCTGCGGGCCTGCCTTGGTTCCGCCACAAGCGCTGACCAGCCTCGGGATGGGGCGCGGTGGAGATTCGCGGAAGGCCGCTTCCCGAGGGGTGGGGGATGGGTGGTCGGCGTATTCAGGCTTATACAGCCTCCGGGCGCATGGACGGCGCCTGCCCCTATTGTCAGCGCGACCTGCCGGAATGGCCGACGAGGTCAGGCCCCTGCCCCTATTGCGCCAACGAGATCCTGGTCCGTACCCGGCCGCTGGACCACGAGCGGGTGCTGGTCACCGAGGCGGAGGCCGAGGCGCTGGAGATGCAGTGGGAGCTGACCCGCGAGCGCGGCGGCGCCTCGCCGCTGCGGCCGCTGCTCGACGAGCAGGAGCTGGAGGCCGAACGGGCCTCGCTACGCATCCGTTTCGGCCGCGAGCCGGCCCAGGACGACGTCGCCGCCTCGCTGATCTCGCACCGCGCCTTCGACCATATGCGGCGGCTGGAGCTGGGCGGCTACCGCGACTTCCAGCTGGCCAAGGCCTCGCTGCTGGATCAGCAGGGCCGCGAGGCCGAGGCCCTGGCGGGCTATCTGGGCGTCTGCTTCCTCGACCTGAACGGCGCGCGCAATCCCCCGGCCGCGGGGCTCGACGGCGCGGCCGCCCGCGTCACGGGGATGGTGACCGGCTTCGCGCTCGAGCAGGCCTTCCTGGCCCCGTCGGTGCTGGCGCGGTGCATCCACCTGATCGCCAGCATCGACCTCGACGAGGACCAGGTCCGCGCCGTCTTCACCAGCTTCTGCGAGCGCCACTACCAGACCCTGCGCGCGCCGATGCGGCCGCATGAGACCTGGCCGAGGCTCGGCGAGGCCCTCTTCGCGGCCGGCTGAGGCTTTTCGCTCAATTATTCTTTACGGCGTAAATCTGTCGCGCTATGCGGGGCGGCCGTTTAGTCCTGCCGCTTTTCGAGAGAGATTTTTCATGGCCCTGCCGTCTGTGCTTCGCGATCGCCTTCGTCTGCCGGTGATCGGTTCGCCGCTGTTCATCGTCTCCGGACCCGACCTCGTCATCGCCCAGTGCAAGGCCGGGGTGGTCGGCTCCTTCCCGGCGCTGAACGCGCGGCCGATCTCGCAGCTGGACGAATGGCTGGCGCAGATCACCGAGGAGCTGGCGGCTTACGACCGCGCCCATCCGGAGGCGCCGTCGGCGCCGTTCGCGGTGAACCAGATCGTTCACAAGACCAACAACCGCCTGGAGGAGGACGTCGCCCTCTGCGCCAAGTATCGCGTGCCGCTGGTGATCACCTCGCTGGGCGCGCGCCAGGACGTCAACGACGCCGTGCACGGCTGGGGCGGGGTGGTGCTGCACGACGTGATCAACCAGACCTTCGCCCACAAGGCGATCGAGAAGGGCGCCGACGGCCTGATCCCGGTGGCGGCCGGCGCCGGCGGCCATGCCGGCGGGCTCTCGCCCTTCGCCTTCGTGCAGGAACTGCGCGCTTGGTTCGACGGGCCGATCGCCCTTTCCGGCGCCATCGCCAACGGCGCCGCGATCCTGGCCGCCCAGGCCATGGGCGCGGACCTCGCCTATATCGGCTCGGCCTTCATCGCCACCGAGGAGGCGCGCGCGGCCGAGGGCTACAAGGCGATGATCGTCGAGAGCGGCGGCGAGGACATCGTCTACACCAACCTGTTCACCGGGGTTCACGGCAACTATCTGCGCCCGTCGATCGAGCGGGCCGGACTGGATCCGGAAAACCTGCCGACCGCCGATCCCTCGAAGATGGACTTCGGCTCCGGCGGCAACCAGGAGGCCAAGGCCTGGCGCGACATCTGGGGCTGCGGCCAGGGCATCGGCGCGGTCAAGCACGTGCCGACCGCCGCCGAGCTGGTGGCGCGGCTGTCGGCCGAGTACGAGGCGGCCAAGGCCGACCTGGCCGCCAAGACGGCGTTCACCGCCGGCAGGGTGTTCGAACCGGCCTAGGGACGCGCAAGGCCGTCCCTTCAAGCCCCCTTTGAGAGAGGTCTAAGAAGCCCCCGCCTTCTCATCCCCGCTTCGGCGCGTGGGATTCCAGTTCGTGCATTTCCCACAGGTCGTTGCGGGTGAAGTGCAGGTGCTGGCGGACGGCCATGACCGGGGTCATGCCCAGTTCGCGTTCGAGGGCGTGCAGGCGCTGGAAGCGTTCGCGCAGGTCGTCGCGGAAGGCGACCTTCTCGTGCTCCTCCATGGCCAGGAGGCTGGTCTCGGCGCGGACCACCAGGTCGATGCTCAGGCGCACATAGTCGAGCAGGTCGCGGCCGCCTGGCTCGCCCAGCCGGTCGGCCAGGGCCTGCAGCGCGCGGCCGTTGCTGGTCTCGGCGAAGGCGCCGCTGTCGATATCGGCGAGCAGCTTGCCGTGCGCCTGGCGGTTCTCGGCCAGCCAGCGGTGGGCGTAGGTCTCGCCGAGGGCGAAGATGGCGAAGAGGCCGAGCGGCACCGCCAGCAGCACCACCGCCATGGCGGTCAAGGGCGCGCCGGTGAAGTGGTTGAAGCCGGCGTGCAGGACGATGGCCGCCGCCAGGCCCGGCAGGAACAGCAAGAGGTTGAAGTGGAAGCGGTCGGCGTCGATGCGCAGGCGCGGCGCGTAGAGCACCTGCGATAGCACCGCCATGATCGCCGTCGCGCCGCCGTGCATGATGGCGGTGCCGAAGCCGCGCACCAGCCAGACCCCCAGGGTCGCATGGGTGAACTGGTGCAGATAGAACAGGTTCTCGACCAGCGAGAACCCTGCGCCGATGGTGAAGCCGGCGATGGCCGCGTCGATCAGGTAGCCGACCCGGTTGTAGGCGAAGAGGCCGATCAGCAGGAGGCCCTTGAGGCTCTCCTCGACCACCGGCGCGATCCATTGCGAATAGGCGTCCTGGCGCAGCGGGAACTGGTCGAGCACGCCGCCGTTGGCGGCGTAGCTGGCGGCGGCCAGTAGCCCGCCGCCGAGCAGCAGCAGGGCGATCTCGCGCAGGTCGATCAGCCGGAAGGCGTCGACCCGCTCGAACACCACCAGGCAGACCAGCACCGGCGCCAGGGCGAGGACGGCCTTGAGCAGCATGGGGTCCATGGCCAGACCTATAGGATCTTCAGCGAGACCATCAGCTCGCTGTGCGGCGGCTGGCCGTTCTGGAACCCTTCGGCGGCGCCGAACGACAGGGTCATCGGCAGGCGAAGGGCGGCGGTGAAGTTCAGGTCGATCTGGCCGCCGACGGACTCGTAGGTCTGGCTGGCGCCGGTGGGGGTCTCCACGTCCATGACCCCGCCGAACAGCGCCGGCCGCAGCGAACTCAGGTAGAGGCTCGGCCGGCCGACCTCGGTGAGGCGAACGGGCGGCAGGTTCCACTCGATGAGGCTCTTGGAGAAGCTGCGGGCGGTGATGCCGTCGATGTCGAAACCGGGGAAGCTGTCCCAGTCGCGGTAGCGCTTCACCTCGCCGTCATCGACATAGTTGTTGCCGAAGGCGCCGAGATAGAAGGCGCCGAGCGGGTTGGAGCTGGTGCCGCCGGCGATGCCCGCCGCCTCGTAGAACCATATCGAAGAGTGGTTCCAGCCGAACGGGACGCCGAAGCCAAAGCCGCCGCGGGCCTTCGGATAGTTGCCGCCGTCGGAGACGTCGTCGTCATAGGCCAGGTTCCACAACAGGCCGCGCTCATAGTCGACGGCGCCGAGCGACTTGCTGGTGTCGGTGTAGTTCAGCGCCGCGCGGAACGCGGTGATGTTGGCGTCCTCGCCCAGGGTGGAGACGTTCTGCGCCCCGGGCAGGGTGTCGAGGCCGATGTACTGGGCGGCCTTGAAGGTGAAGTCGAGCTCGCGCGGCAGGTCGTAGATCAGCGGCTTGTGGTAGTCGACGATGAAGGCGTCGCCCTTGCGCGCCCGCTCGGTGGGGCCGAACAGGTCGTAGAAGCCGGCGTCGTTGTGCCAGTACTCGAAATTCCAGGCGATGGTGTGGAAGTCGATGTCGGCGTGCCAGCGCTCGCCGGCCGAAAGGTCGGTGGCCGGGGAATAGGCGAAGGTCGCGGTCAGCGCATCGAACTGCATCGGATCTTCGAAAATGAAGTGCCAGCCAAAGGCGGGGTGCTGCTTGTAGCCCTCGATCACCGGATACTCGGCGTCCAGCCGCATGGACTGGAACGGCGAATACTTGTCCTGCGAGACGATCATCTGGTCCAGCGGAACCTTGGCCGGCGAGCCCACCGCCCAGGTTTTGAGCTCCGGATGCTGGTCTGCGACCTGGGCGCCGAGGAACTTGATCGATCCGAGGTCATCCAGCGGCTTGGGCGTGAAGCGGACGGGCGTGAAGCCCTCGCCGGTATATTCGAAGGCGATCACCGAGCCGTCGGCCTGCGGGATCGGCCGGAACAGGCCGGACGAGGCGTTGCTGACCGCATCCATCTTCTGGGTCGCCAGGTCCAGCCGCCAGATGTTGGAGACGCCGGTATAGTAGGAGCTGCCGTAAAGGTACTTGCCGTCCGGCGAGAAGACGAAGCTCTCCGGCTGCGAGGTTCCAAGGGTTCCCTGCGCCACCGGCTGCGGGTCGTCTTCGGCCAGGTCGACGATCCTGTAGACCTTCACCGCCTGGTCGCCGTTGATCTCGCCGACCGAGAAGGACAGCAGGGTCCCGTCCGGCGAGATGTCCGGGTCGAACGGGATGCGACCGTAGGGGAAGGTGTGGACCTGGCTCCAGCCGGTATAGGGCGGGTCGATGCGCACCAGGGTGACCAGGCCGTTTAGGTGGCGAAAACCCCAGATCGACTTGTCGCGGGGGTTGACCACCATGTCGCCGATGCGGCCGTCGCGGATCAGCATCCGGGTCTTGCCGGTGGCCACGTCCACCTGTACCAGGTCGCGGTAGGCGTAGTTGTCGGTGGTGTAGTAGGCCTTCTCCGAATCCGGATCGTAGGCCATCGAGGTGACCTGGTAGAGCATCGCGCCCTTGATATCGACCAGGTGGCGGATCTTGCCGTCGCCCAGGGTCAGCGCCCCGACGTGGCCGATGACGCCGGGATAGCGGAAGGCGCCGATCAGCTCGCCAGTGTGCGGATCGATGAACGCGCGCGAGACCGAGCCGAGCGCGCGCGGGCTCAGGCGCTGCAGCGGCGTCAGCGGATACTGGGAGACCGAGGCCAGGTTGGCGGCCTGGAAGTCGTGCTCCCAGGCGATCCACTGGTTCCAGACCTCGTCGAGCGATTGGCCGAACACCTTCTTGAACTGCACCGAGTAGTAGGGCGCGCTGCCCTCGTCGCGGCGCAGCCACTGCACCATCTTCTCCGGCGAACGGGTCAGGGCCAGGTAGCTCATGAACCGGGTGCCGTAGAGATAGTCGTTCACCCCCACCTGGAAGTCGACGGCGGTGCCCGCCGACTCCAGCCCCAGCGGGGTGTAGAAGCGCGCATGGTCGCGGACCATGGAGCGGAAGACCATCTCGTCGTAGCCGCCCTGGGCGCGGCCGTAGCCGCCGGCCATCCAGGTCTCCATGAAGACGGCGCTGCCTTCCAGGTACCAGCGCGGCACGTTCACCCGCGGCGTGGCCAGATAGTTGTAGAGGATGGATTCCGGGTGGTCCTGCAGGGGCATGGGCTTGCCCTGGAAGAAGGTCCGCCAGCGGGCGTCCCGGCTGTCCCACACGTCCATGGTCGCCACGTGGGTCAGCTCGTGGTTCATCAGGGTGAAGAACCGCTCGCCGGCGCTGAAGGTCTCGAAGGTCTGGCTGAGCGGGGCGATGTCGACCAGGATGGCGTTGTTCGGCGAGGAGCGCGCCGCGGCGTTGCCGTAGTCGGAAAAGTCCTTCAGCAGCACCGTGGTCTTGTCCCACGGCTTCCAGTCCCAGGTCCGCCGCTGGAAGGCCATGGAGTTTTCGAAGCTGCGCGCCACGTACGGCGTCAGATAGGTCTCGGACGGGTCGAAATAGAGCAGCCGCAGGTCCTTGGTCTGCAGCGAATTCAGGTCGATCTCGTCGAGGAAGCTGGGCGGCTTGGGGGCGCTGTTGGCCGGCGTCGGCTGGGCGGTGTTGGATTGGCCCGACGGCTCCGGCTTGGCCACCGGGCCGCCTTCGGTGGTCGGCGCCGGGGGCGCGACCGGAAACGGCACGGTGCTGCCGCCGACCTCGATCTGCGCCAGCGCGCCGCCGCACCAGATAAGCGCCAGCGCCGCGCCGATAAGGCCGGACTTAAACCACAAACGCTGCCCCTCGCCCCCGCAAAGGGCCTTACTGGCCGAGCGCCTTTGCGAAGCCTGGGCTGGAGAGCGCCGCCCCGAAAGCCGGGTTGGACGCCAGCGCCGCGAACGCGGGCTGGCTGGCCGCCGACTGGAAGGCCGAGGCGTTGGCGGCAAGGGCGGACAGGGCCTGGGGATTGGAGGCCAGCGCCTGGAAGGCCTGCGGGTTGGCGGCCATGGCCGAGAAGGCCTGAGGATAGGACGCCATCGCCGCGGCCGCCTGGGAGCTGAACGCCGAAGCCTGCATGTTGGCCGCCGCCGCCTGGGACATGAAGGCCGAGGCGCTGGAGGCCATGGAGGCGACCGCCTGCGGGTTCGACGCCAGGGCCTGGAAGGCCTGGGCGTTGGCGGCGAGCGCCTGGAAGGCCTTGGCGTTGGAGGCCATGGCCGAGAAGGCCTGGGAGTCGGCGCGGATCGCCGACATCGCCTTGGCGTCCGCGGCCAGGGCCTGGAAGGCCTGGGCGTTGGCGGCCATGGCCGAGACGGCCTTGGCGTTGGAGGCGGCGGAAGCGAAGGCTTGCGGGTTGCCGGCGTAGGCCGCGAACGCCTGCGGGTTGGAGGCCATGGCCTGGAAGGCCTGCGGCTGGCTGGCGAAGGCCTGGAAGGCCTTGGCGTTCGACGCCATCGCCGCGAACGCCTGCGGCTGGCTGGCGAAGGCGCCGAAAGCCTGGGAGCTGGCGGCCTGGGAGGCCGAGGCCAGCACCATCCGCGATTGGGCCGCCGTCGCGGCGCTGGCGAACGAGGCCGCCGCGGTCGCGGCGCTGCTGAGCGCCGCGGGGTCGGACGCCAGCGATTGGAAGGCCTTGGCGTTGGCGGCCATGGCCGAGAAGGCGCTCGCCGAGGCCGCCGACTGGAAGGCCTTGGAGTCGGCGGCGAAAGCCTGGAAGGCTTTGGCGTTCGAGGCCATGGCCGAGAAGGCCTGCGGGTCGGCGTGGATCGCCGACATCGCCTTGGCGTCCGCGGCCAGGGCCTGGAAGGCCTGGGCGTTGGCGGCCATGGCCGAGACGGCCTTGGCGTTGGAGGCGGCGGAAGCGAAGGCTTGCGGGTTGCCGGCATAGGCCGCGAAGGCCTGCGGATTGGAGGCCATGATCTGGAAGGCCTGCGGGTGGCTGGCGAACGCGCCGAAGGCCTGCGGATGCGAAGCCATGGCCGAGAAGGCCTGGGGCTGCGAGGCCAGGGCGCTCATCGCCTTGGCGTTCGAGGCCATGGCGCTGAACGCCTGCGCGCTGAAGGCCTGGCTGGCGAGCGCCGCCGACGACATCGCCGCGAACGCCTTGGGATCGGACGCCAGGGCCATGAAGGCCTTGGGATTGGCCGCCATGGCGCTCATCGCCGCCGGGTTCTGCGCCAGGGCCAGGAAGCCCGGATTGGACGCCAGCGTCCGGAAGGACGGATTCTTGACCATCAGCTCGAAGGCGTCGGTCTGCATCAGCACCGGCACGGCGTTGTCGCCGAGCTGCACGTCGGAGTCCTGGATCTGGCTGGCGCGGTAGCGCTCAGCCGGGGCGATGGTGCCCGAGACGCTGCCGCCCTGCAGCGGATAGGCGTGGCCGAAATAGATCGCCCCGCCGGCGACGACGATAAGCCCGGCGCTCGCAAGCGCCATGAACCGAGTGTTGTTGAGTTTGGCAGCCATGATAGTCCCCCAGCAAATCTGTCACAGAATGCTCAAAATACCGCTGATCAGTCAATGTGCAGTCGATCCGCCCCCGGAAGTTCAACCTGGGGCCCCCGGGTCGGCGCCAAGACTTTGGGCGCCGGCGCGGAATCCCCATGCGGGCGAAGGGTTTGCTTCAGGACCGGGCGCCGAGCCCGCGCCCAGGCGGACAGGCAGCGACTTCGGTCCATGGATGCCCAGCCGCTCCATCCAGACCAGCCGGTCGGGCTCGACGATGCGGAGTTCGGGAAACCGCGCATAGAGCCGCGCCAGCGCGCTCTGCGCCTCGACCCGGGCGAGCTGCATGCCCAGGCAGAAATGGATGCCCGAGCTGAACACCAGGTGCGGATTGGGGAAGCGGTCGAGCCGGAGCGCTTCCGGCTGGTCGAACACCTCCGGGTCGGCGTTGGCCGAGGCGGTGAAGGCCATGATCAGCTCGCCGCGGCCGAGGCGCTGGCCGAAGAAGTCGACGTCGCGCGACACATAGCGGGCCTTCGTGCCCTGCACCGGCGAGGCGTGACGGGCCAGCTCCTCGACCGCCCGCTCCATCCGCGCCGCCGGATTGGTCAGCAGCCAGGCCTTCTGGTCGGGATGCTGTTCCAGCTCCACGACGCTGGCGCTGATCAGGTGGGTGGTGGTCTCAAAACCGGCGACCAGCAGCAGGAAGACCATCGAGACCAGCTCGTCCTCATCGAGCTTGTCACCAGCCTCCTCCGCCAGCACCAGCTCGCCGATCAGGCCGCGCCGCGGCGTACGCCGGACCTCTTCGATCTGGCCGCGCAGGTAGTCGGTCAGCTTTTCGAACGAGGCGGCCGCCTGGAAGAGGCCGATGGCGCCCTTGACGGCGAGAGCGGCCTGGCTGCGCCGGGCGAAGTCGCCGCGGTCCTTTTCAGGCAGGCCGAGCAGGTCGCAGATCACCTCCAGCGGCAGGCGGCGGGAATAGGCTTCGGCCAGGTCGACCTCATCGCGGCCGCCGAACCCGTCCAGGAGCCGGTCGGCGATGGCCGCGATATCGCCGCGCATGGCCAGCACGTCGCGGCGCGCGAAGGCCTTGTCGACCAGGGTGCGCAGGCGGCGATGGTCGGGCTCGTCCTTCATCAGCATGTTGTTGGCGAGCAGCTTCAGCGACCTGGGCATCCACCACTGCATGCCGGTGACGCCCGACCTGCCGGCGTGGCGGCCCTCCTGCACGAACAGCCCGTTGTCCTTGACCATGGCCAGGGTGGCCGCGTGGGTGGTGGTCATCCAGGCCTTGCCCAGCAGCGGCAGCCTGACCGGGATCACCGGCCCGGCGGCACGCATGGCGGCCAGGACGGGGAAGGGATCGCGCTTGAACGCCTGACCCTCCAGGTCGAAGCGCAAGGGGCTGGACAGCCGGTAGGCTGGGGTTGGACGTTCGAGGGCGGACTCGACCACGGACATGGCGCGCTCCTTCGAGCCGGCGCACAGGGGTCGGGGCTCTTTCAATCCGCGCGCCTTCGGGTAGATTAACAGACCGACGGTCGGTCTGCCAATAGCCGAGCCGTCCTCGATGAAGGGGAGACCCGCTTGGCGATGGGCCAGGACGAGACGATTTCAGCCGCCCGGCCGCGCGTCGTGAAGGCGCCGGCGGTGCGCCGCGCCGAGCTGATCGATTGCGCCCAGCGGCTTTTCCTGAGGCAGGGCTACGAGCGGACCACGATCAACGAGGTGATCTCGGCGACGGGCCTGTCGAAGGGCGCCTTCTACCATCACTTCCGCTCCAAGGAGGATTTGCTGGAGGCGATCGCCGGCGGCTTCGCCCGGCAAAGCGTCGCCTTTGTCGATGAACTGCGGGCGACGCAGGGCCTGAACGCGCTTCAGCGGCTGAACCGGCTGCTGGCGTTCGGCCGCGAGTGGAAGCTCCAGCATGTGGCCGAGCTCAAGGCCATGTTCACCACCCTGCTCAAGCCGCAGAACGCCGTCCTTTATCACCGCATCGTCGAGGCGGTGTTTTCCGAGCTGGCGCCGGCCCTGGCGGCGATCATCGACGAGGGCGAGCACGAGGGCGTCTTCGCCGCCGGCGACGCCCGCACCGCCGCCGACACGCTGCTGTGGCTGAGCAACGCCCGCCGGCCGATCGTCATCGCCGCCCTGGCGCTGGCGGAGACCGATGTCGAGGCGGGCCTGGCGATGCTGGTGCGCCGCCTCCGCGCCGAGGAGGCGATCACGGGCCGCATCCTCGGCCTGCCCGTCGGCGCGGTCGAACTGCTGGGCTCGCTCGACGAACTCAGGGCGATCGTCGCCGGCTGGCGCGCGGCCGCACAGGGGAGCCCCGCCGCCGTCTAAGGGCGCCTCGCGCCCACGCTCAGTCAGCGCGCCGTGGATTCAGCGGTCGAGGCTCGCCGCCTCACTTGGCGTAGCTGCAGGTCGCGCCGTTGCTCAGCGTCACGGATGCGCTTGTGGTGGTGCTCGTGGGAACGGGCGGCGGGTCGGAGGACACCCCATCCCACGGAAAGCCGACATAGCTGGACGAGCGGGGCAGCAGGTAGGAGGTGTCGCGCATGACGACAGGGCCCGTGAGGACGTAGCCGGTAACGGGCGCATAACTGTACTGGATTTCCGACATTATATAGCTTGTGTTCGCCGCCACGGGGGTGGAGGTCTTCAAGAACCAGGCCATGGGACTATTGGTTGGCGTGGTCGTGACACTAGAATTGGCCGTGTACGGGGTGAGGGGGGATTGGCCACAGCTCCAGTATACCTTGGCGTGTCCATGGCCGTCGGTGTAGATATTGGTCAGGCGGAGGCGCAGGCCGACGCTGGTCAGCGGTTCCATCACGTCCGGCGCGACAGAGAAGACATCCACCATGTCGGACGTCTGCATCAGACTATATTCGCCCGCCATGTCGCCGGTGGATTCGTTGGCGTGATCGACCTGGGACTGCGCCAATATTCCCGGCACGAGGTCGGTCATGCCAAGGAACAGCAGCAGCAGCACGGGGACGATGAAGGCGAACTCTATGGAGGACAAGGCTCCACGGTCGGCGACCATCGACGCGAACTTGCGGGCGGCTCGCCGGAGAGCTCCCGGGGCGCGGGGCGCTGGCCGGGCCATCAGCAGCTGACGCTCGTGTTGGACTCGCCCGGCACCGCTTCGGTCTTCATCACTTCAGTGGACGAAACGAGGATCCAGGCGCCGGACGTCGATCCGTTCGGGCCGGTAAGTCTGGTCAGGTTGGCGAGCGGCGCGAGCAGGATGGGATCGAGCAATGACCAGAGATAATAGGTGCGCACCTCGACGATCGATCCGGCGCTGCCAGAGTAGAAGCACAGGTTGGAGGTGTTGAAGGTCGAGCCGCTGACCGGGCTCGCGGGTGGCGACTGCTGGAACGAGTTCAGGGTGCGGACGTCCACCTGCAGCTGGCCGAGACATGTCGAGGTTGGGACCAGGGCGATCTGGTTGCATATCGCCGCCTTGAAGGCCGGCACATCCAGCTGGTTTCCATTCGAAGTCGTCGCGCCCACCCCGGCGGCCTCCAGGCTGCCGACGCGGATCTGGCGCGCTTCGTTGGCCGTGGCGTTGGTCAGACTGACGCTGAGGAGGAAGACAAGCCCCAGCTCGAGGATCCCGAACAGCAGGGCGAAGAAGGGAATGGAAAGCAACGCGAATTCGACGGCCGTGGCGCCGGCTCGATCGCCGAGCAAGCGAGCGCAGACCGATCGGCGGCCGGAACTGCGGCCGGCCGCCGGCCGGCGCATGCGGCGGGGCCCCGTCATCGCAACAACCGAGCCGCCTCTTCACTGGAGGCGAACAGCGAATCCATGCCTGTCGTGATGGCCGGGCCGTCGCTGGCTTCGTAATAGTAGGTCGCCGACGAAGCGCAGGCCTGCAGCGCCGGCGCGATGTTGGCGGCGAACGGGTTGACCAGGGCGGAGTAGGCCGCGTCAAGCGTTCCGCTGGTTCCGTTGGCGTAGTAGATCGGCAGGTAGGTGGTGTAGATCACCCCGACCGTCGCCTTGGCCTTGAGCGCGGTGCATTGCGTCGAGTCGAAGACGGCGGTGCAATGGGTGTCCGTGCATCCCGCGCCATAGGTGTCTTCGACCCCGTCGGTGATGATGAACACGTAGTTCAGCGGCGACGCCGCCGTGGCGCCCGTGCCGTTCGCCGCCAGGATGGAGGTGTTGAAGCTGCTCAGCTGCCTGGGGAAATTGGTGTCGCCGATCCCGCCCGAGGTGTTGTTGCCGAGGTCTATGAGCGCTGCATCCGCGTTGATCGCGCTGTAGTTGGCCGACAACGGCGCGACGGTGTTTATATAGGGCGGGCTGGGCGCCGTCGGGTCCTGGCTCATGGTGTACAGGCCGATCTTGATATTCTGCCGGCTTCCGGCGCTCGCCTGGGCGGCCGCGACGATGGTCTGTATCGCCGATACGGCCGAATCGACGCGCAGCGTGATCTTCGGGCTCACATTGTGAGCCAGGTATTCGGTCGACTGGGTCTGTCCCGCCAGCGGGACGTGACATCCGAACACACAGCCCGGTTCGCCGTCGGTGGTGTTGTTGGCCGCCTTGGTGCGATTGTAGAGCGCCTGCATGTCCGCCGCGGTCGAGCCGATGCCCATCGACTGCGAGATGTCGACGATGATGTAGTAGTTTATGTAGACGACCGGGTTGGCGGTCGCGCTCACCGTATTGGTGACGGTCAGGTATGGGATGCCGACAACGCCGCCAAAGAAGGTTTTTACATTGTATGTATAGGTCAGGGTGGCGACCACGCCGCCCGTGGCGTTGGAGACAACCGTAAGGTTGGGAGTGAGCGAGACGGGCAGATTTGCGATGTTCCCCTGGAACACGTTCTGCCCATAGGTTCGCAGCTTCGCCGTCTGCGAGTAGCCGCCCACGGAGGTCGCGGCGCTCTGCGAAACGGCCGTGAGCACGGCGGCGTCGGCGGCCTCGCTCAGTCGCTGGTTGATGTAGGATGCATAGGTGAAATCGATGGCGAAACCCGCCGCCGCGACAAGTAGCGGCGCGCATAGGGCCGCGATCACCGCGATGCTGCCACGCCCACTGCGAGTCAGGCGGAACAATCGCCTCAGTAGCGACGGTAGTTCCATCAAGGTGGTCTTTGTCAGCGACGGCTAGATCCAGTGGTCCCGCGACCTGACAAAGCACGGTTCGGGATAACGGAAGGCTAATACGCGAGCAGACGTGATCGTAAGCGCCTGCCGGCGGGCGCCAGCGCCCGCAACCGGCGGCGGAATCTTGTCTGATCACGCGGCGAGGTCTTCACCGCCTTCGGTTCATGGTCGAAGCGGCCGCGCCGTGGCGGCTTTACCTTTGCTTCATTCCTGGCGCTAGATGGTCGCGGACGCCCAATGTCGCCGGCGGCCGAGGCAGACCGTGGCTGAAATCTTCATCTCCTATGCGAGAGAGGCTGAGCCGGAAGCAGCCCGCATCGCCCAGGCGCTGATCGCCGAGGGCTACGACGTCTGGTGGGATTCCCACCTGCCGGTGCACCGGGCCTATTCCAAGGTGATCGAGGAGAACCTGCGCGCCGCCAAGGCGGTGCTGGTGATCTGGTCGAAAGCCGGCCTGGAATCGGAATGGGTGCTGGCCGAGGCCGATTTCGGCCGCCAGGCCAAGATGCTGGTGCAGGCGGTGATCGACGAGGCCGTCCCGCCCCTGCCGTTCAACCAGATCCAGTTCGCCGACCTGCGCGGCTGGAACGGCGAGGGGAAGGCCGCGGCCTGGCGCAAGGTGATCGGCAGCCTGGCCGAGCTGACCGGCCGCGGCCGTCCCGCCGCGGCCCCCGAGACGCCGGCCGGGGCGCCGACGGCGCCGTCGCCGTTCCCCGGCGCCGACGGCGAGCCGCTGGCCCTGCCGGCCAAGCCCTCGATCGCCGTCCTGCCGTTCCAGAACATGAGCGGCGATCCGGAGCAGGAATATTTCGCCGATGCGGTGACCGAGGACATCATCACCGCCTTGTCGCGCTGGCGCTGGTTCTTCGTCATCGCGCGCAATTCCAGCTTTTCCTACAAGGGCGCGGACATCGATGTCACCCGGGTGGGACGCGAACTGGGGGTCCGCTACGTGTTGGAGGGCAGCGTCCGCAAGGTCGGCGCCCGGGTGCGGGTCAGCGCCCAGCTGATCGACGCGGCCACCGGCGTGCACATCTGGGCCGACCGCTTCGATCGCGACCTGGTCGAACTGCTGGCCCTGCAGGACGAGATCACCGAGGAGGTGGTCGCGGCCATCGAGCCGGCCATGCGCCAGAGCGAGGGGGCGCGCATCGCCCGCAAGCCGCTGAGCAACCTGAGCGCGCTCGACTGCTTCCAGCGCGGCATGTGGCATCTGAACAAGACCAGCTGGCACCTGAACGAAGCCTCGCGGGAGGACTATGACGAGGCGCTGTCGCTGTTCCGCAAGGCGGTCGGCCTGGATGGAAGCCTGTCGCTCGGCCATGTCGGCCTGGCCCGCGCCCTCTATGGCGGCGCCATCTACAACTGGTCGCCGAAGCCGACCGAGGACCTGCACGAGGCCAAGGCCGCGGCCCAGACCGCGATCAGGCTCGATGCGCGTGACGCGCTCGGCTATTTCGCCTCCTCCGGCGCCCTGCTTTATCTCGGCGAGCACGAGGCGGCGCTGGACGCGGCGCGGCGGACCATCGCGCTCAATCCCAATTTCGGCTTCGGCCACTTCCGGCTTGGCCAGGTGCTGCTCTATGGCGGCCGACCCGCCGAGGCGGCGGCGCCGATCGAGCGCAGCCTGCGCTTCAGCCCCTACGATCCGCAGGTGGGGGCGATGCACCTGGCGCTGGCCTGGGCGCATTTCCATGCCGGCGCCTACGAGGCCGCCATCGAGCAGGCGAAGATGGCCGACTATCTCGGCCACGCCCAGGCCGGCGTGGTGCTGGCGGTCAGTCTGGTCCGCCTGGGGAAGGTCGACGAGGCGGCATTGGCGCTGCGGCGGGTCTCGCAGGAGCCGAGCCGGCGGCCGGGCGGCGCGCGGGCGCCCACCTTTGCAAGGCCCGCCGACCGGGAAAACTTTCGCGAGGCGCTCTGGCAGGCCCGCCAGGCGCTGGAAGCCCGCGAAACCAATCCCGCCTCGCAGGGTCCGGCGGCTTAAAGCAGCGGGTGGGTGTCGTCGGGGTAGCGGCTTTTCAGCAAAAGGGTGATGCCCCCCTTGGTCAGCTTGGTGTCGGGCGCCTGCCACAGATTGATCTCGTAGTCATAGGCGGGCGCCCAGGCGAAGGTGATCTGGGTCGGCGGGCTGGTGGACAGCGCATAGTGGATCACGCCGCGCAGGGTCTCGTGGATCGACCCGGGCAAGAGACCGAAATAGGTGGTGAAGGCCGCGTGCAGCGGCGATCCGGGCTCGGCGAAAAAGCTGGGATCGAGCGATTTTCCGGGCTCGAACAGCTGCCGCTGCTCGACCAGTTCGCCGATGCGCTGGAGGCCGAACAGGCTGTTCAGCTCGATCAGCGCGGTTTGCATCACAGGCATGGATCACCCCTCGCGCGGCGTTGTCCTTGCAAAGGCGGGGCGCCGGGGCGGCGCCCGCTCCCAACCCGCAGGCCGAACCCTAACGACGCCGCGCGGCTCAGCGCAAGGCTCGTTGCAGGCGCCGCCTGAACGACCCAGGGCGACCGGTTCTCGATCGTCGGGGTGGGCGGCGGGCGGAAACCGCGCCGCGCCTTTCCTCAGCCCGCCTAGCTGGGCTTGGGGGACGGGATCTGGGGCGCCGAAACGTTGACGTCGACCTTCTTGGTGGCGCCGCCAAGGAAATTTCCGCCGCCAAAAACGACGACCGCCGCGATGATCGCAACGATCACCACCAATGCGCCGACCACCATACCCATGCCAGCGCCAGAGCTTGAGCCTTCGGCCATTTCGATTCCCCTATATGATTTCAGACCGGCCCTTCGAGGGCGACCTCCATCGGGCTGCGATGGCTGCTTCACAACGCGAGGCTGAGCTGGGAGGTTGCATGGCCGTTTCACCGGTCCCGCCGCCAGCCGGCGCAGCCGGCCCGGTGACCGTCAGCGTCGACGATCCAGTCGTCTCATTTGAGCAGGACGAGTTTTCCGGCGGCGCCCGGCCCGACGCCCGTGGGTACGGGCACGCTCGAGCCGGCGTATTTGGCGTTGATGATCAGGTTCGGCGAGCCGGTCAGCTGCAGCGCCCGGGCCGCCACCACCGTCCAGTCCGAGGCCTGGCCGGTTTTCGAGCTGCCCTGGATGTTGAGGATCGCGTTCGGCACATAGATGGCGCCGGTAAGGTTGGTGATCGGATCGCTCTGCAGATTGAACGTCCCCGTATCGGCGCGGTCGTCGATCATCACGAAGCCGGCCAGCGGCCCGCTCTGTCGGCCCGTCAGACTGATGTTGGACGCGCCGGTGAAGTTCAGCGTCACGCCGCTGGCGAAGACCATCACCACGTCGGTCCCGGTGATCGAGGCGCCCCCCTTCAGCGTCAGATTGCCGCCGAAATAATGTTCGCCCGGCGCCAGGGTCACGACCGTGGCGCCGACCACCGTCATGGCGCCGCAGTGGACGCCGGGTGCGAGCGTCTCGTTGGTGGTGACGTTGACGTTGTTCGAACCCGGGCTCTGCGCGCAGGGCGACGGAAAGCTGGTGTTGAGGCCGGCGAACGGGTCGGAGACCAGCGGCGCGCCGACGTTGGCGGCCGGGCTGATCGGCCCGGACGCGGTGGATCCCGCCTCGGTGACGGTGGCGGTGAGCAGCGCCGCGGGATCGACCACCACCGACTGGTTGCCGTGCACCAGACACGGCGCCTGAACCTGGGAAGCGCCGGTGAGATGGAGGTTGTCGCTGCTGGCCGGACCCATGATCAGCACGCACAGCGGCGTCTGGCCGAGCGTCTCGGCGGTCGCCGTCACATGGGTGCGGAAGCCGCCCGCTGGAAGCAGGTTGCCGAAGAACGACATGCGGTAGGTGTCGACCGCGACCGTCATGGTGGTCGTATTGGCGACGTTGGCGGTGACGGTGACCTGGGCATGGGCGCTGACCGCGGAAAGCTGGCCCGCCGCGTCGGCCTGGGTGCGCTGATCGGCGCCGTTCGGGGCGATGCTGAGCTGGCGCGCGCCCCACAGCGCCGCGGCGTCGGCGACGTCCTGGGTCTGGCTGCGGTCCGTGGCGACCTGGGACAATTCCACCGCGCCGAGACCGAGGATGATGATGACCGGCATGATCATGGCGAAGATGACCGCCACGCCGCCGGCGCGGTCGCCGCCGCACGCAAGCAGGCGCCTGGCCGCGCCGCGTATTGGCGAGCTCAAAGTCGCCATTGCAAAGCTCGTATTGCTCCCACGGCGGGGTCTATAGAGTAAGACGCTAAACGGTCCGTGAACTTTGCTAATGTCGCATTCCGACATAGCGCGTCTTACGCTGTCCCAAACCGTGGATACTTTTACATTGGGACTCGCATAAGGGTTTGTTGATGAAGGGCAGCTCAGATGAGCCGATGAGCACGGCTTATCCGTTTGTCCTGGTCGTGGACGACGACCCGGTCTTCCAGGCCATCGCGCTGGAGGCGCTGGCGGCGCTGACCCCCAACGTGCAGGCCGCGGCGGATGGGCAGCAGGCCCTGGCCTGGCTGACGGATCACGCCGCCGAGGTGGTGGTGACCGACATCAACATGCCCAACCGCGACGGCATCCAACTGATCGGCGACATCCGGGGCCGCTGGCCGCGGACGGTGATCGTCGCGGTGTCCGGCGGCAGCGCGGTGGCGGGGGCGGATATCCTGCTGCAGACGGCGAGCCTGCTCGGCGCCTACTGCGTCTGCCACAAGCCCGTCAGTCCGCACACCCTCATCAAGGTCGTGGCCTCGGCGCTCGAACAGACCCGCCAGGACAGCGCCGCGGCCGATCGCCGTCGCTGGTCCGACCTCCTCGACCGGATGGCGGCCGACGGACTGATCACCCTGGACTAGCGGGTCGCCAACCCCGCTTCAGGGCAGGCCGGCGTACAGCGCCCAGGCGCTGGCCAGGTCCTGCACCACGTGGCCGAGCGACTTGTAGACGGTGATCTCGTCCGGCGAGCGGCGGCCCTCGACCTCGCCGGCCAGCACCTGGCCGATCTCCGCGACGATGTGCTGGTCGCCGACTCGACCCGCCTGCCTGGCGTTCAGGAACTCGGCGCCCTGGCGCAGCACGCCCTCGCGGCTGTCGGCGACGAAGCGGGAGCGGACCACGAGGTCGTCGTCCACCTCCGCCGGCCCGGCGACGCTGGAGCCGACCAGGTTCAGGTGGGTTCCCGGCCGCACCCAGGCGCCCTTGAGGATCGGCTCGCGCGCGGCGGTGACGGTGCAGACGATGTCGGCCTCGGCGACGGCGGCCTCCACATCAGTGGCGGTTGTCACCGGCAGGCCCAGCTCGGCGGTCATGCGGCCGGCGAAGGCCTCGGCGCGCTCCGGCGAGCGGCCCCAGACCGTGATCGACTCCAGCGCGCGCACCTTGCCGATGGCGCGGGCATGGGTCCCGGCCTGGCCGCCATAGCCGAGGATGGCCAGCCGCCGGGCGTCGGCGCGCGCCAGGGCCTCGGTGGCGACGGCGCTGGCGGCGGCGGTGCGGATGGCGGTGATCTCGCCGGCGTCGACCACGCAGACCGGCGCGCCGGTCTGCGGCTCGAACAGGATGACCAGTCCCTGGTGGGTGTGCTGGCCCTTGGCGAAGTTCTCCGGATAGACGCTGATCAGCTTGGCGCCGAAGGGCGCGGCCTCGCCCATCGCCCCCGGCATGATCCCGAAGGCGCGGCCGTTGGCCAGCGGCAGGATCGAGCGCAGGTGCTGGCGCGTCTCGCCCCTGGAAAAGGCGATCATCGCCTCGCGAACGATCGGGATGCAGGCCTCGTAGGTCAGCCGCCGGGCGACCTCGTCCCGTTCAATGACGCGCATCGGCTTTGAGGCTCAGGTGGTTGCGTTTTCCGCCCGCGCCGGCAGCTTCCAGCCCGGCCGGATGAAGTGGCAGGTGTAGCCGTTGGGGATGCGCTGCAGATAGTCCTGGTGCTCCGGCTCGGCTTCCCAGAAGGGACCGGCCGGCGCCACCTCGGTCACCACCTTGCCGGGCCACAGGCCGGAGGCGTCGACGTCGGCGATGGTGTCCTCGGCGACGCGCTTCTGTTCGTCGCTGGTGTAGAAGATGGCCGACCGGTAGCTCGGCCCGAGGTCGTTGCCCTGGCGGTTCAGGGTGGTCGGATCGTGCAGCTGGAAGAAGAACTCCAGCAGTTGGCGATAGCTGATCACCGCCGGATCGAAGACGATCTCGACCGCCTCGGCGTGGGTCCCGTGGTTGCGGTAGGTGGCGTTGGGCACCTCGCCGCCGGAATAGCCGACGCGGGTGGAGATCACCCCCGGATAGCGGCGCAGCAAATCCTGCACCCCCCAGAAACAGCCGCCGGCGAGGATCGCGGTTTCGGTCGATGCGGCCATGACGAGGCTCCTTCTTGCCGGGCGGTGGGTCTCAGATAGTCATCCCGGCCGCATGTTGAACCCATAGCCGCGCCTCGCCAAGCGCCGGGCGGCGGGCTTTTCCAAAAGACGGCCGCCTCGGCCTTGCTGCGGCCGCTTTGCGCGTGTCCGGTCGGGGCCGCCTCACGCGACCGTCGGCAACCCTTCGCCGGATCGGGAGTTTTGCGAACGTCCCCGCAAAAACGCCCCGACCCGCCGCTCGCCGTCATCGGTCGGGCGTTCCGCGGCTTAAGACACGGGAGACCTTCGATGAGGTCGAGCTCCACGGGCGTTGTGATTGGAGCCGTCCTGGCCGCGGTCCTCCTGGCCTGGTCCGGGCTGGGCAGGGCGGCGGACGCGCCCGTAGCCGTCGCGCATACCGCCGCCGCCCCTGTCGCCGCCCCGGCGCCGGCCGTCGCCGCGCCCGCGCCGCCGCCGGATCCGGCCGTGGTGCTGGCCAACGCCCAGCACACCCTGATCCAGCTGCAGAACCAGGTTCCGACCACCTCCAACGACGCGCGCCTGGCCGCCATGGGCGCCGAGGCCGCCGCCATCGAGGCCGAGGCCGACCAGCTGGCCGCGCGCGCCGCTCGCGACCTCGTCCCTGTCGACCGGGCGCTGAAGCGGCTGGTCCCCAATCCCCGCCGCGCGGTCCCGGCCTCGGAGAAGGCGCAGGTCGCCGCGCTGACGGCCAGCCGCGATGCGCTGCAATCGCGGCTGAACCAGGCCCAGGCGCTCAGCGCCGCCGCCAGCTCCGCCTACAGCCTGGTCGCCGAGCGCCGGCGCGAGGGGTTCAGCACCCGGGTGCTGCAGCAGTCGGACTCGCCGCTGTCGCCGGCCTTCTGGACCTCGCTGGCCGACTCGGCGGGGCCGGACGTGACCCGGCTCGGAACGCTGGCGCAGAACGCCGCCGCCGTCGCGGTCAACGCGCCCGAGCCGCGGGCCGGGATCGGCCTTGGGCTCGGGATCGCGTTCGGGCTCGTGCTGCTGTTCCCCGTCCGCCGCGGTCTGGAGCGGCTGGGGCGCAAGGCGCTGGACCGCACGCGCGGAGGGCGCGGCTTCGGCCTGACGGCCTATGCCCTGTGGATGACGGTGGTGGACACCGGCGCGCCGGCGCTGGCCGCCATGGCCCTGCGCCTCGGCGCCCAATGGGGCCGGCTGCTCTCCGACAAGGCCGACCAGCTGGCCGGGGCCGGGGTCGTCTCGGTGGCCTGGGGCGCGGCGATCCTGGCGCTGGGGCGCGCCCTGGTCACCGACCTGCAGGCCGACCGCCGGCTGCTCGGCTTTTCCGACAAGGCGGCGCGGCGGATGGGCTCGCTGCTGCTGGCGGTGGCGATCATCACCGCGGCCGGCTTCCTGCTCACCCGGCTGAACTACGTGGTGGGGGCCAGCGTGGCGGCGACCATCGCCGCCAACTGCGTCCTGTCGCTGGCCTATGCGGGCATAACCGGGGCGATCCTGGTCAGTTTCGGGCGCAGCCGCGTCCCGGGCGAGGGCGCGGACCGCGCCGATGCGGCGGCTTCGCCGGTGTGGACCCTGGTGTCGCTGGTCCTGTGGGGGGCGGTCCTGGTCACCGTCGGCGCGGTGTTCGCCGGCTTCAGCACGCTGGCGGCGCTGATCTCCAGCCAGATCTTCTGGCTGAGCGTGCTGGGGGCCTCGACCTTCCTGCTGCTGCGGTTCATCGACGACCTCGCCGGCGCCTTGTTCGGCGAGCACGGCTGGGCGGCGCGCACCCTGCGGGTGCTGTTCAGCTTCCGCCGCTCGACCATCGCCCAGACCGGCATCCTGATCTCGGCGGCGCTGCAGCTCTTCGTGCTGATCGGGGCGCTGACCCTGGCGCTGACACCGTTCGGCCAGGGCGGCGACCTGTTCGTGGCGCACCTGAGCCAGCTCGGCCAGTCCATCCATATCGGCTCGGCGACCATTTCGCCGGCGGCCATCGTCAGCGGCCTCGGCGCCCTGGCGGTCGGCATGGGCCTGGTGCATCTGGTGCGCGGCTGGGTGGTGCGCCGCTACCTGCCGGCGACCGACTGGGACGCGGGCCTGCGCAACTCGGTCAGCACCGGGGTCGGCTATATCGGCGTCGGCATCGCGCTGCTCTGCGCCTTCGCGGCCATGGGGCTGGGGTTCGCCCAGATCGCCCTGATCGCCAGCGCGCTCTCGGTCGGCATCGGCTTCGGCCTGCAGCAGGTGGTGCAGAACTTCGTCTCCGGCGTCATCGTGCTGGTGGAGCGGCCGGTGAAGGTCGGCGACTGGGTCAATGTCGACGGCGTCGAGGGCAATATCCGCCGCATCCGCGTGCGCGCCACCGACATCGAGACCTTCGACCGCACCACGGTGATCGTGCCCAATTCCGACCTGATCACCAAGCAGGTGCAGAACAAGACGCTCGGCGAGCCGCGCGGCCGCATCAAGCTGGAGTTGGCCATCGCCAATCCGCAGGACGCCGGGCGGGCGCGGGACCTGATCCTCAGCGTCGCCGATGCGCGCAGCGATATCCTGAAGGAGCCGAAGCCGGCGGTCTATATCGACTCGCTGGCCGGCGGCGGGGCGGTCAACTTCATCGCCTATCTGTTCGTCGGTAATCCGCGCGACGTCTACCGGCTGCGCAGCGAACTGTATTTCGCGCTGCTGGAGGCGTTCCAGCAGGCGAATATCGCCTTTGTCGGCGCCGCAGGGCCGACCAACGTGGTGGTCGAGCCCGGCCCGACCCTGCAAGGCGCCCTGGCCGCCATGGGCGCCGGCGCGTCCCCGCCGCAGCCGCTCAGGAGCGCCGGCCGCTAAAGGACAAGGCGTGCCGCGGTGCGGCGGATTGGCCCAGATCCTGCAAAGCAACGCATTGTTAGGCAGCTTTTTTTATAAAAGCTCAGCGAAATACTGCGTGGGATTATTCTGGGGGAGTCCAAGCGGTCATGCCGCAAGGCAAGGTCCAAGCCCTGACCAGGGCCGTGCTTCGATCGTGGCGCGAAGCTTTGCGGGACCGCGCCGGGTCCCCGGCGGTGGAATTCGCCCTGATCGCGCCGGTTCTGTTCCTGGTGTTGTTTGGCATCGTTACCTTCGGCATCGCGATAAACAACTATATCGAGCTGACCGACAGCGTCCGCTCCGGCGGCCGCGCGCTGGCGATCGCCCGCGCCAGCACCACGGGCGCCAGCAGCACCCCCTACTCCAGCACGGTCAGCGCCATCGACGCCTCCGCGCCGAACCTGACGGCGGGGAGCATCGGCATCACCGTCACCATAGCCCCGGTCGGCGGCGGCGGCGCGTCCTGCAACACCGACACCGCCTGCGCCACGGCGTTGTCGGCCGCCGAGGGCGGCACCGCGACCGTCACCGCCACCTATCCCTGCAACCTCACAGTCATGCAGTTCAATTTCGCGCCCAGTTGCACCCTCTCTGCATCAACGAGCGATCTGATCGAATGACCAAGCCCACCTTCATCCGCAAGCTGAACCAGCTCTGGCGCGACGCGCGCGGGGTCACCGCGGTCACGGTCGCGCTGTCGATGGTGGTCATCATCGGCATCACCGGGCTGGCCATCGACATCGGCCACGTCGAACTGGTGCAGCGCCAGCTGCAGACCTCGACGGACGCGGCGGCGCTGGCCGGCGCCTACAACATCAACACCACGGCCGGCTCGGCGATCACCGTCGCCAAGTCCTACAGTTCCACCGCCGGCAACAAGAACGTCATTTCAGGCGTGACCACCACCATGGCCAGCGGCTACCCGGTGCTGAAGTGCCTGACCTCCATCTCGCTCTCCTGCGTCGGCAGCGACTCGGCCAATGCGATCCAGGTGAGCGAACAGTCCGTGGTGCCGATGTACTTCGCCCAGATTTTCGGGGTCCCCAGCATCACGGTCTCGGCGACGTCGACGGCCAGCGCCAAGGGCGGCATCGACGGGGCGATGAACGTCATGGTCATTCTGGACACCACCGCGTCCATGGCCAGCGGCACCGACAGCGGCTGCGGGCTGGGCGCCAATTCGTCAAGGGAGGACTGCGCCAAGGCCGGGGTCAAGACGCTGCTGCAGAGGCTGAATCCGGCCGTCGACTACGTCGGCCTGATGGTGTTTCCGGGCATCGAAGGTTCAAGCCAGGCCGCCAAGGACACCACCTGCGGCCAGACGCTGCCGACCGGGGACATCCAGACCTACAGCAATTCCCCAGTCTATCAGATCGTCGGCCTCAGCGGCAGCAACACCTACCTCAGCGGATCGCCGCCGGCGTTGAACCCCAGTTCGCCCATCGTGCTGGCCACTGGCGCCGGCGGCTGTTCCTCGGGCGTGACGGCGCCGGGCGGCGAGGGAACCTACTACGCCGGGGCGATCAACGCCGCGCAGGCGGCGCTGACCAGCTTCGCGGCCCCGCACACCCAGAATGTGATTGTCCTTCTTAGCGACGGCGATGCGTACAGCAGCGACGTGCAGATCAGCTTCAAGGGCCGCATCGGGGGGACCTGCACCACCAAGAACAGCAAGACCACCTGCGCGGCTTCGACCACGCTGAGCGTGAGCACCTGTTCGGGCTGCGCAGCGTCCTCCACCAGTTCCCAGCAGGGACCGCTGGCGGTCGGCGACGTCATCACCGGGACGGGCATACCCGCGGGCACCACGATCACCGCGATGTCGTCCGGGACGACCGGTGGAGTCGGCACCTATACGGTGAGCAACTCGCTGTCCGTGGGCACCACCAGCAGCGCGGTGTCGATGACCGGTGCGGCGTCGGTGACGTACAACGGCACGACCTTCGCCCAGAACGCCGACCAGTGCGCCCAGGCGGTTGCGGCGGCCAAGGCCGCGGCCGCGGCAGGAACCTGGGTCTATTCGCTGGCCTACGGCGCCGACACCTCCTCGGGCAGCAGCTGCAGCACCGACAGCCCGGCGATCTCCTCCTGCACCGCCATGCAGGACATCGCCAACAGCCCGAGCGCGATGCCGGATGCGTCCAAGTTCTATTCCAACGCCAACGCGGGCCAGGACTGCCCGGGCGCGATCACCGACGAGAATCTGATCGACCTGTTCAATCAGCTGGCGAACTCGTTTAGCCAGCCGCGGCTGATCCCCAACAACACCACCTGACCGGCTCGGCGCGCGTCCGGAGGCATTGCGGACCGCGCCTGGATGGCGCCAAGGTCAGGCCAAGGGAGGACCTCGGCTTGACCTTCGATACGCCATTGACGATCCGCGGGCCGCTGCGCCGGCCGCGGCAGATGCTGGCCGACCAGGAGTATGGCGGCCATTCCTCGATCCACGACGACGCCATGGCCGAAAAGCTCGGTTTCCGCGCCGGGCCGATCGAGGGGCCGACCCATTTCAGCCTGTTCCCGCCGCTGCTGGCGCAGATCTGGGGCCAGGCCTGGTTCGAGCGCGGCTGCCTGTCGGCCCACTATCAGAACATGGTGGTCGAGGGCGAGGAGACCCGAGCCTTCGCCGAAATCCCGCCGGACGGCGCGGCCGCGACGCGGATCTGGGCCGAAAAGGCCGACGGGACCCCGGTGCTGGAAGCCAGCGCCAGCCTTGGCCCCGACCATGGCCAGACGCTGCCGGAGGCCCGGCTCGCCCAGCTGCGGCCGCCGGAGCGGCTGGTCATCCTTGAGGACCTGAAGGTCGGCATGAAGGGCGCCGAGGACGAGCGCGTGCGGATGGATGCGGACCAGCACATGGGCGCGCTCTATCCGTTCTCGCTGAGCCAGAAGCTGGCGGCGATCACCGAGGCCTCGCCCTGGTATGCCGATCCCGGCGCCTCGCCCTGGGGGCGGGCGATCATCCCGCTCGAAATGGTCAGCGTGCTGGCCGAATACTCGAGCGGCAAGGCGCGCTTTCCGGTGAAGGGGCCGGCGGTCGGCCTGTTCGCCGACCAGGAGATCCGCATGATCGACGGGCCGCTGTTCGTCGGCGAGGACTACCTGATCCGCCGCGAGATCGCCGCCCTGTCCGAGAGCCGGCGCACCGAGTCCTACTGGGTGCGCACCCGCATCTTCGACGCCTCCGGCCAGCGCCAGCTCGCCGAGATGCTGCTCAACCACGCCACCTTGAAGGATTCCTACGCCGGCTACGCCGAGGCGGCGTCGCCAGTCCCCTGACCAAGGGTCGGGTCGGCGTCCTCGCTCACTCCCGCGTAAGCGGGGACTGTTCGTTTTACCGCCAAGCTCGCCAAGGACGCCAAGGGTTGGCGCCGACCTATCCCTCCTTGGCGAACTTGGCGTTCTTGGCGGTCGATCTTCGCCGTTGATCTGGCTTGGGCGCGGCCGAAAGACGGACCACCAAGCACACCAAGCACACCAAGAAGAGAGAAGGTCGGCGCTGATCCTTGGTGTGCTTGGTGGTTCGAAAGGCAGAGTCCCGCATTCGCGGGATGAGCGGATATCAGGCGTCGCGGCGGGGGCGGCGGAGGGTGAAGGTCTCGAACGGAGCCAGCCGGCCGTCCGGCCCGACGACATCGTAATAGGTGACCCTGATGGTGGTGAAGCCGCCGCGGCGCGATCCCGGATCGACGTCGAAGGCCGCGAAGCCGTAGGGGTGGGCGGCGTTGCGCACCGCCGACCAGGCCGCCGGCTCGGTGACATAGACCGGCGGGCGCTTTCCGGTCGCCGGGTCGGCCGCGCCGACGGCGGTGATCACCCGGCAGTGCGGCGGGTCGGAGAACAGGCTGTTGGACGGGCGCGAGGTGCCGCCGCCGCCGATGACCATGTGCACCGTGCCCTTGTCGGTGTCGATCAGCTCGGTGGCGGTGGCCGCGGGCAGCGGCGTCAGGGTGGCGTTCGCCTCATGCCCGCGGATCGGGTGCGAGCGCTCATAGTGGTGCTCGTGGCCGCAGACCACCAGGTCGACGCCATGGCGGTCGAACAGCGGAACCCATTCCTCGCGAATGCCCAGGTCGGCGCCGTTGAACTGCTGGGCGGTGGAGATGGCGACCTGATGCATGCAGACCACGATCCAGTCGATGGAAGGGTCGGCGCGGGAGGCGGCCAGCTCGCGCTCCAGCCACGCCTTTTGCGCCCCTTGCGAATAGCCGCGGACATAGGAGTCGCCGGCGTCCTGGTAGGCGACATCGTCATTGGCGATGGAGACCACGCGCACGGCGCCGGCGGTGAAGGCGTACCAGAGCCCCCGCGTCACCTCGGTCTGGCCGGCCGCCTCGGGCACGGAGAAGAAGGTCTGGTAGGCCTGGTAGCCGATCGGCCCGTTGCCCAGCTCGTTCTCATGGTTGCCGGGCGAGGGCATCCAGGGGCGCTGGCGGGCGCTGCGGCTGTTGTTGGTCCAGAAATCCCACCAGGTCCGCACCCGGTCGTGGGCCAGGTTGGCGTAGCAGAGGTCGCCGTTGAACAGGTGGAACAGCGGCCCCAGCCGCTCGACCCCGAGGGTGGTGTCGCCGGCGAAGGGGGAGCCGAGATTGTCGTTCACGTAGGTGGTGTCGGTTTCGCGGCCTGGCGGCGTCGGCCCCGGCGCCGGCGGCAGCGCCCGGCCGAGGCTCGGCGTGCCCTGGTCGCCGAAGCTGGTGAAGCTCAGCCGCGCCCGGCCGCGCGGAGCGGTGCGGAAGGTTCCGAACTCCGGCGCGGCGCCGTCGTGCAGCGCCCCGTAGAGATAGGCCGTATCGGCCGCCAGCCCGTCGATCCCGGCATGATAGGCGTGGACCACCTGGCCGGACTTGGCGTCGGTGTAGCGCGCCTCCCGCGCCGCGGCGGTCCGCTCCAGCCGGCCGTCCAGGCGGCCGACGAGGACGCGTGGGTGGGCGACCGGCTCCAGCGTGTGCCAGGAGACCACCATCTGCGACGACGCATCGCCGCCGAACTGCAGGTGCAGGCCGGCCACCGGCGGCGCGGCGACCGCCGCATCGGCCTGGCCGACCGGGGCGTCGGCGGCGCCGGTCGCGGCGAGGGGCGCCGCCGCCGCCGCGCCGGCGAGCAACTGGCGGCGGCTGAGGTCGAGGTCGAAGGCGTTGGAGGTCATGGCGCCAGGGTGAGCGAGCCGCGTCGGCGAATCTACCTCAATTCGGCGCCGGTCCGGCCGGCGCCAGCCCATCGCCCAGCGCGGCCTTGAGTTCGTCCAGCCAGGGCTCGTACTTGCGCCACTGATCCAGGCTGTCGCGAAAGATCGGCTGGCGCACCTGCTCGGAACTGGGCGTGCGCACGCTGCGCTGGTTCTTGTGGAAGTCGATGCAGGCCGGCTCGAAGTCCAGGCCGCAATGGTCGAGGATCCGCCGCACGCTGCCGTCCAGGTCGGCGATCACCGCTTCATGGTCGACCTTCAGCACCCGCCCCGGCAGCACCTCCTCCCAGTGCCGCATCAGCTCCAGGTAGGTGCGGTAGTAGCGGGCGATGTCCTCGGCGCTGTAGCTGAACTCCTGCCCCTGGGCGAACAGCTGCTTCAGATTGCTGAAGCAGCAGGCCAGCGGCTCGCGCCGGGCGTCGATGATCCTGGCGTTCGGCAGCATCAGGTGGATCAGGCCGATGTGGCGGAAATTGTTCGGCATCTTGTCGATGAAGAACGGTTTGCCGGCGCGGTAGACCCGGGTGTCGGCCAGGTAGCGCTCGCCCAGCGCCGCGAAGTCCTCCCGCGTCAGGCTGGTCAGCGCGGCGGGATAGCGTGGATTGTCCAGGTCGGGGTCGCGGCCCTGCAGCTCGAGCACGTAGCGCTGCACCTCCGAGAGCTCCTGGGTGCCGTCAACCTGGCTGTGGGAGGCCAGGATCTGCTCCAGCAGGGTCGAGCCGGAGCGCGGCAGGCCGAGGATGAAGATCGGGTCGGGCGCGGCGACGCCCCAGCCGGCCCGGCGCGCGAAGAACTCCCGGGTGCAGACGGCGATCTGGCCGCGGGTGTTGGTCTCCATGATCTCCGGGTGGTAGCGGCTTTCCGAGCGCTTCAGGGCGTTGCCGCGCTGGTAATAGGCCCAGGATTCCGCCATCTCGCCGCGGTCCTCCAGCGCCTTGCCGAGCGCGAAACACAGGTGATAGCGATCCGCCAGCCCGGTCGCTGTCGCGGCCTCGGCGGCGCGCATGCCGGCGATCTCAGCATCCGTGAACCGGTAGGTCTTCAGATTGGCCAGGCTCCAATAGGCGTCGCCGAAGTCGAGCCGCGCCGCCGCCGCGGCGCGATAGGCCTCGATCGCTTCGGGAAGCCGGCCGACGGTCTTCAGGGCGTGACCGTTCCACAGATGCAGGTCCGGCGATCCGGGGGCGTCGGCCAGCATGTCGCGATAGAGGCCGATGGCGCGGTCGTGCTCGCCGAGCCCGACCGCGATGCTGGCCGCCAGCGAGCGATAGTCGAGGTTGTCCGGCTCCAGCGTCAGCAGCCGGCCGATCTGGTCGCGGGCGTCGGCGTGCCGGTGCCGGCGGGACAGGACCTGGGCATAGGCGTGGCGCGCCGCCCGGAAGTCCGGCTCCAGGACCAGCACCGCCTCGAGCAGGGTCTCGGCGTCGTCGAGGACGTCGCGGGCCATGCCGATCCTGGCCAGCAGCAGCATGGCCTCCGGATGGTTGCCGCGGCTGAGCAGGAAGGCGCGGATCATCTGTTCGGCCGGCGTCAGCTCGCCGTCGGAGAACAGCGAGGTGGCGGTCACCACCTCGGGGGGCAGCCGCTTGAGCGCGGCGGAATGGGCGGCGGCGGTGGCGGCGTTGGCCTCATCGCCGGCGAGGCGGTAGACCCCCTCCAGCATGCGCCAGCTCATCGGCAGGGCCGGGTTGATGTTCACCGCCCGCAACAGCGCCTCGATCGCCCCCGGCGCGTCCTTCAGCGCCACGCAGCAGAGGCCTCGCTCCTGATGCAGCTGGCTGAACCCCGGCTGCCGCTGCTCGAGGCGGTCCAGCATGGCCAGGGCCTCGGCGATGCGATTGAGATGGCGAAGGCTGATCGCGGCGATCAGCAGAAGGTCGCGATTGTCCGGCCGCTCGTGGATCAGCGGCTGGACGTCGTTCAGCGCCTCCTCGTGCAGCCCGCCCCGCTGCAAAGTCCGTAGACGGATGACCTCACGCTCGATCGAGGGCGCTGGGGCGATGGCGGCGGCTGGGTTCATCGAGCCTGGGGGTCGGGGACGTCCTAGAACTTGTAGCCGAGCTTCAGGCCCACCACCAGCGGCCGCAGCGGCACCTCGGACTTGATGAACTGCGCCGACGAGGTGAACGTGCTGGCGTGGGAGTTGGTCAGGTTGGTGCCGAACAGCTCCGCCGACCAGTTGTCCTTGGAAATGCCGGCCGAGGCGTCGATGGTGGTGTAGGCCGGCTGCAGATAGCGCAGATAGGTCGTGGCGGGGATCAGCACGCCGGCGCCGGACTCATAGCTGGCCGGTTGGTTGAACATGTCGCCGACGTAGTTGGCCCCGGCCATCACAAAGGCGTCGTAGCTGTCGATCCGCCACTCGTAGCGGGCGCGGACGTTAGCCTGCCAGGTCGGCGAGAAGGCCGGCACGGCTCCGGCGACGCCGAAGGGGTTGGCGAAGGGCCCATAGGCGCCGCCGCTGGGCTTGGCCATGGTGATGCATTGGTTGAAGAAGGTGGTGCCGGGGATGTTGCCCTTCAGGCACGGCGCGGCGGTCTCGGTATCGTCGTTGTAGGACACCGAGCCCTGGACCGTCAGGCCGTCGGTTACGCGGCCGACGAACTGCGCCTCGACGCCCTTGACGTTGTAGCTCGGGCCGTTGATGCCGAAGGTGGTGGTGATGCTGTAGGGCGGGTCAAACAGGAAGAACTGCACATTGGTCCAGTCCATCCAATAGGCGGACAGGTTGATCTGCAGCCGGCGATCGAACAGCTGGGTCTTCAGGCCGACCTCATAGTTGTTCAGCGAGTCGGGGGCGTAACTGCCCGGCTCTTCGAACTGTTTAATACCGTTCGCGTCCTTGATCACCTGCTTGGTGTCGGAGCGGTTGAAGCCGCCAGGCCGGAAGCCCTGCGAGAAGGTGAAATAGGCCAGGGTGTCGGCATCGACGTGCCAGGTCAGATTCACCCGGCTCTTGAAGCCGGAATAGGTCGTCCGGTAGTGTTCGTCGTTGATGTTGATGTCGTTGCCGACGCATTGGCCGTTGGGCACGTCGAGGCAGCCGGGATTGGTCGCGTACTGCGAGCCGACCTCGTATTCGTTATAATAGTAGTAGCGGGTCCCGGCGGTCAGGGTCAGCACGCCGGGAATCAGGTCGTAGTCGAACGAGGCGAAGCCGGCCCACTGGTCGTAGCCGCGCTGGGTGTCCTCGCCGAAGCCGGTGATGTCGCTGCGGATGCCGGGGCTGTTGGTGGTGGCGCCCGGCGCGGGATTGATGTCGGCCAGGCACGGCGCGCCGCCCGGCAGCAGGGCCGCCGCCAGGTTGGCCGGACTGCAGGCCGGGATGCCCTTATATTCGAAGTTCATCACGTCGTAGATGCGGAACTGCTCTTCGTAGCCCCCGACGATGAAGCGCAGCCGCCAGTCGTCCGGGCTGCTCAGACGCACCTCGTTGCTCAGATGGGTGGCGTGCACGTCGTCGTGCCAGAAGGCCTTCGGCGAGTAGCAGAAGGGCTGGCCGCCCCAGGGCGTCGTGCCGCCGGTGCACTGGTAGTACATGCCGTTGGTGCTGCGCGAGTAGTTGGTGTAGTCGATCTGCTGCGAGATGTTGCGGATCATGTAGGCGCCGGTATAGACGGCGGTCAGGTCGCCGATCTTGCCGTTGACCGTCCATGCGGTGTTTTCGTAGCGGTCCTTGTCGTAGGACGGCTCGAAGGCGGTGACCTGCAGCGGCTTCAGCGACTGGAAGTCGGAGCCGACCGGATAGTCGGCCGACAGGCCTTCGGCGTCGAGCGACTGCAGACTCTCCGTGATCAGAACATTCCAGTCGTTGTTGATCTCGTACAGCGCCGAGACGCGGCCGCCGGTGTAGGTGGTCGGGTTCTGGTCCTTTTTGGCGATCGCATAGTTGTTGATCTGGCCCTGGTTCGGCGGCGCGCAGAACCCGGCCGCGCCGGCCGGGAGGTGGTTGGGGCAGAGGCCCCCGACCGGATGGATGCCGAAGTAGAAGTTGCCCAGGTCCTGGTTGGAGCGGGTGAAGGTGCTCGGCACGTTGTCGATGTAGCCGCCCTCATAGTCGTCATAGATCACCGCGCGCACGGCCAGCTTGTCGGGGACGACCGGGACGTTGATGGTGGCCTGGATGCTGCCGTTCGGGCCGCCGTCGTCGGTCAGGCCGCCCATCACCTGCACATAGCCGCCAAACGAATCCAGTTTCGGCTTGTTGGTGATGTAACGGATGGCGCCGGCTTCGGCGCCGCCGCCGAACAGCGTGCCCTGCGGGCCTTCCAGCACCTCGACCCGCTGCATGTCGGCGACATAGATGTCGACGTTGCGCCCCGGGAACTGCATCGACTGGTCGTCCAGGTAGATGGCGACATTGGGGAAATCGGCGACGGTGGCGCTGGACTGGTTGCCGCGGAAGCCGGCGCTGAGGCCGCGCATGAAGACGTCGCCCTGGCCGGGACCGTTGGTCCCGAAGGTGACGTTCGGGGTGTATTTGAGCAGTTCGTCGAGAGTGGTGACGTTCAGCTTGTTCAGGGTCTGGCCGCTGAAGGCCTGGACGGTCATCGGCACCTTTTCGACGCTCTCGCCGCGGCGCTGGGCGGTAACGATGAGCTCCTGGCCGCCGCCGGCGGCCGCGTCCGACTGGATGGCGGCGGGCGCGTTCGGCTGGGCGTCGGCGGGCGCGCCGCTCGGGTCCGCCGCGGCGGCCACGCCGGCCCATCCGCTGAGCACGGCGGCGACCGCGCAGGAAGCCATGTAGCTGGATTTCATGTGAGTCTTCCCCCAAATACCGCCCGCGCGGCCGCCAAGGCGCGCCGCAAGGGGCGGCGCGCACCCCCCGTGCGCACGCCCAAACCGGTTTCAGTGAAGTCGAGATCGCGTCGTAACAGCGACGCTTAGTGTCTATGCGGCCGCTGCGTGACGCATCGGTGACGCAATTATTTCAGCTTGCTGAATTATTGCCGACACTGACGCGACGAGGGTGCGGGAACGGCGGAAGCAGAGGGGGTGGTATCTTGTCAGTGAACGGATTGTTGGCGAGGCGCCGAGTCGGCCGGGCCTCTCCGTTTGAACCCTTTGGGAGAGGCCTTAAGCGGCGATCAGCAACGCGCGCAGCAGGGGCAGGAAATCGGCGAACTCGCGATCGGCGGGCTGGTCGCGCTTGCCGGTGTCGTCGAAGCGCCTGAGGTCGCGGGCTTCGCGCCAGTAGGGCAGCCGTTCGAACGCCGCCGCCCTCGCCGCGTCGAACGGGCCGCCCTGCAGCTTCAACGAGGCCTGGGACGCCGGGCTCAGGGCCGCGAAATAGTCCGGCTCGGCGAAGCAGAGATAGCGCTTGGCGGCCACATGCAGCGCGACGGGACGCCAGACCGGCTCGCCGAACAGGCCGGCCAGGGCCTCGGCGCCGGCGGCCTCGTGATGGTCGTCGGCGCTGAAGGCCGTCGCCTCCCGCTCATGCTGCAAGAGATGGCCGATGTCGTGCAGCAGGGCGGCGGCGACCAGGCTGGGCGACGCCCCGGCGGCCTGCGCCAGCACGGCGCACTGCAGGGCGTGCTCCAGCTGGGTGACGCCCTCGCCGTAGGTCAGGCCGCCGCGGGCGGCGTAGAGCCGCTCGATATCCTCAAGCCTGGACGGCGGTGTCATCGGCCCTGCCTCGCGCCAGGCGGCGATGGAAATAGACCGCGGCGCCCGCCACCAGCACCAGGCCGACGGCGGCGACCACATAGGAGACGACGCGCAGGAAGTCGACCCAGGAGAGCTGCATGCCGATGAAGTTGCGCGCCACCAGCACCAGGACCGAGCTGACATAGCCGCTGGCGTCGGCGACATAGATCAGGAAGCCGGCGGTGCCGGCGCGGCCGCCGGCGGCGATGAAGCGGTCGAACAAAAGGGCGTTGAACGGCGTGTAGCTGAGATAGAGGCCGGCCCCGAGGGCGATCATCCACGAGATCGGCCCGATCATGTGCGCCTGGAAGGCGAGGGTGCAGCCGCCGGCGATGGCCAGGCCGGCGGCCACCAGGCCCAGGTTGGCCAGGAAGGCGCGGCGGTTGTCGCGGATGAACATCAGCATGGCCAGGCAGGCCAGGACGATGGCCGCCACCGGCAGCTCGGAGAGGGTGAAGATCTCCGCGTCGTTCTTGAAGCCCAGGCCGTTCCAGATCTCGACGGCGAAGTTGTCGCGGAAGTCGCGCAGGGCGGTCAGGCCGACATAGATGACGATCAGCCCGATCAGCCCGGGGGCGAAGGAGAGGAACATCGCGCGCCGGGCGGGGGCGTCCATGGGCGCCCGCGCCACGCGCAGCCGCTCGTCCTCCAGCGTCGGCGGCGGCATGGCGGCGAGGCCGAAGACGCAAAACAGCAAGAGCGGCGCGAACAGCAGGCCGGTCACCGCCGGCATCCAGTATTGGTTGGCCCAGCCCATCAGCATGACGCTTTCGCCGACGGATTTGACCACCCCGGAAGAGACGATGAAGCTGGTGCAGAGGATGGCGCCGAGCAGCTCGGTGGTGCGCCGCCCTTCCAGGAAGCCGAACACCAGGCCCCAGATCAGGCCGAGCGCCAGGCCGTTGGCGAACATCAGGACGATGTTCCAGGGCGCCGGGACCAGGGCGAACAGCACCAGGGCGATCTCGGCCGCGCCGATCAGCACCAGGATGGCCACCGCGCGCCGATGGGGCGGCATTTCGGAGATCACCTTGACCCCCGCGATCTTGGAGAGGGCGTAGCCGGCCACCTGGCTGATCACCAGGGCGATCTTGTACTGCACCAGCACCGGCGCGGCCTCGGCGTAGCTCGCCACGGTGAACGGCTTTCGGTAGGCGTACATGGCGAAATAGGCGCCGAAAGCCATCAGCCCGCCATAGAGGGCGAAGACCGGAGCGGGTGCGCGCGCCAGCCAGGCGCGCAGGCGCTCCAGGAGCGGCCAGGAGGCGGCGGCCGTCGCGACGGTCATGAGGCGGCGATCCTTTGGGCGATCTCATGGACGACCGGCATGAGCCCGGAGACGTCCTCGATGATGAAGTCGGCGCCGGCGGCCCTCAAGGCGCGCTCGGAGCGGTCGAGCCGCTGGCGGCGGTCGTCGGGCGCCAGGGCGGCGTAGGTTTCCGCATCGAGACCCATGCCGTTGCCCGAGGCCGACAGCCCGACCGTCCAGCAGCCGGCCATGCGGCCTTCCTCGATGCCGACCGGGGCGTCGTCGACCTTGATGCAGGCGCGCGCCGGCCAGGCGTCGAGCTCGATCAGCGCCTTCCAGGTCATCAGCGGGGCGGGCCGGCCGCTGGGCGTCTCGCCGGCGCAGACCAGCGCCTCCGGCGCATAGCCCTGGGCGGCCGCCGCCGGCAGGATGCCGGCCATCATCTCGCGGGTATAGCCGGTGCCGGAACCGATCCTGACGCCCAAGGCCCGCAGGGCCGCCACGGTTTCGGCCGCGCCGGGGATCAGCACCGAGGCCTCGGCGGCGGCGGCCTGCATGGCCGGCTCCAGCCGCGCGTAGAGCCGCGCCACGTCGGCCTCGGCGGCCGGGCCGCCCTTCAGCGCCGTCCAGCGGGCGCCCACCGCCGGATCGGCCAGCAGCGCCCGCAGGTGATCGAGCTTGGCCTTGCCCATGTCCCGCCGCGCCTCGTCGGCGGAAAGGGCGAGGCCCTCCGCCTCGAACACCTGCAGCAGGGCCCGCACCGGCGCCATGCAGCCGAAATCGATCATGGTGCCGGCCCAGTCGAACACCACCGCGCGCACCGGAAAGCTCATCGCGCCATCTCCACTTCAAGGCCGAGCAGGTCGGCGATCACGCGCTCGGCGATGCCGAAACCGGTCGAGGCGCCCGTGCCGCTGGTGACCATCACCAGCCGCACCCCCGGCTCCGGCGCGGCGATCAGGAAGGTGCGGTCGTCGGCGACCGCATAGACCCCGGTCCAGCGCTCCAGCACCGGCGGCGGCGCGCGGCCGGTGGCGCGGGCGTATTCGTCCAGGATCTCGCGCTCGGCGGCGGCCGGGGCGAAGGGGCCGGGCAGGGCGTCGTAATGATGGCTGTCGCCGACGATCAGGCCGCCGTCGCCGCCCTGGGCGACGATCAGGTGCACGCCGTGCTCGTAGCAGCCCGGCTGTTCGGCGCGCAGCCGCGCCTCCAGCGCCCGCGCCTCCGGCAGCGCCGCATAGCCGCGGTAGCGCGTCAGGCTGAGGTCCGACATCAGCGCGCCCGGCAACCGCAGTCCCGGATCGGCCAGCTTGAGCATGGAGAGCCGGCAGCGGCGCAAGGCGTAGGCGGCGATGGTCTCAGGGTAGAGGGTGACGAAGTCGTCGCCGGGGCAGACCACCACAGCGCCCGCCTCGATCACGCCGCGCGAGGTGCGCAGGCGCGGCGGCGTCGCCTCGAAGGCCACGGTCTCGTTGAAGAAGACCACGCCGAGGGCTGCCTCGAGCCAGGCGGCGAGGGCCGGGATGACGGTGCGCGATTCCAGCCGCAGCTCGTGCGGGCTGTGCAGGACGCCCTGAAGGTCCGGAGCGCCGAGGCCGCCCGACAGGTCTCTGAAGGCGGCCGGGGACTTGAGGTCGCAGCCTTCGCCCATCTCGGTGGCCAGGAAGGCCTCGATCACGGCCGTCGCCTCGGCCGAGCGGGCGGTGAGGTAGAGGCCCCGCTGCTCGATCGCCAGCCCGGCCCTGGGCGCGACCTCGGCCCAGACATCGCGGGTGCGGCGGGCGAGGCGCCAGCTTTCGCCGCGCTCCTGGCCGGTGACGGTGATGAAGCCGAAGTTGCGGATCGAGGCGCCGTTGGCGCGCGGGTCGCGCTCGATCACCGCGACGCGCCGGCCGGCCCTGGCCGCCACATAGGCGTGGGCGAGCCCGATCACTCCGGCGCCGATCACGGCCAGATCGAATATCCGAGAGGTCATCATGCCAGTCTATACTGAGCATTGACGACAGAACGAATGCACTGCCGCCCGGCCGGAAGATGACAAGGGTTTAACGCGCCAACGGCTTGCGGCCGGCGGCCGGCGGGTATCTGCTCCCGGTCAGCAAGGGGAGGATCTCGCCATGGCCGACGACGCCGGCAATCTGCTCAGGGCCGCGCGCGACGAGGCCTATTCCATGCCGATCGAGCAGATCGACATGAGCCTTGGCCAGCGGTTCCAGGACAATACGATCTGGCCGTTCTTCGAGCGCCTGCGCCACGAGGACCCGGTGCACCACACCGCCGAGAGCGAGTTCGGCCCCTATTGGTCGATCACCCGCTACGACGACATCATGGCGGTGGAGACCAACCACGCCGTCTTCTCCTCGGAGGGCAGCATCACCCTGAACGATCCGCAGGAAGACTTCACCCTGCCGATGTTCATCGCCATGGACCCGCCCAAGCACGACGCCCAGCGCAAGGTGATCAGCCCGATCGTCAGCCCGCACAACCTGGCCGGCATGGAGCCGCTGATCCGCGAGCGGGCGGGCCAGATCCTCGACGAGCTACTGATCGGCGAGACCTTCGACTGGGTCGACCGGGTCTCCGTCGAACTGACCACCCAGATGCTGGCCACCCTGTTCGACTTCCCGTTCGAGGAACGGCGCAAGCTCACCTACTGGTCGAACATCGCCGCCGGCGACGTCGACGACGACATGACCGAGGAGGTGGCCAAGGCCGAGCTGTTCGCCTGCGGCGCCTACTTCCAGAACCTGTGGGACGTGCGGGTGAAGGGCGCGCCGGCCAACGACCTGATCTCCATGCTGGCCCATGGCGAGGCGACCCGGAACATGCCGCCGATGGAGTTCCTCGGCAACATCCTCCTGCTGATCGTCGGCGGGAACGACACCACGCGCAATTCGATCTCCGGCGGCCTCCTGGCGCTGAACCAGTTTCCCGACCAGTACGCCAAGCTGCGCGCCAATCCCGAGCTGATCGTCAGCATGGTCCCCGAGATCGTCCGCTGGCAGACGCCGGTGGCGCACATGCGGCGCACGGCGCTCGCCGACATCGAGTTCGGCGGCAAGACCATCAGGAAGGGCGACAAGGTCGCCATGTGGTACGTCTCCGGCAACCGCGACGAGACGGTGATCGACGATCCCGACAGGCTGATCATCGACCGCGAGCGGCCGAGGCAGCACCTGTCGTTCGGCTTCGGCATCCACCGCTGCGTCGGCAACCGCATGGCCGAGATGCAGCTGCGCGTGGTCTGGGAAGAGATCCTCAAGCGCTTCCCGGTCATCGAGGTGGTGGAGGAGCCGGTGCGGGCGAAGAACTGCTTCCTGCGCGCCTATCGCAGCATGCCGGTGCGCATCCCCGCGAGGGCTTAGCGCTGACGTCCAACCGTTCTTCCCCGCTGGAACGGCGGAATGGCGCCCGCGGGACGACGCGACAGAGAGCGGGACGATCAGCCGGCGGCGGAAACCCGCGATCCGGATCCTGGCCGTAGCGGCTAGTAGGGCGGCGCCTGCCGCTGTCGTTGGCCGCGGGCGGCGGCGGTCCACCAGGCCAGGTCGTCGGCGACCTTGGCGAAGGCCTTTTGCGTCCGGCGGCCCGCCTCGCCGATCGGCTCGCCTTGGGCGTCGAAGGTCTCGGCGATCGGACCGACGGCGAGCGTGGCCGAGGTGACCACCATGCCCATCTCCGAGAGGATCGGATGCCAGGCCGAGCTGGCGCGGGCGCCGGACAGCCGGCCCGGCGAGTAGCTGACGATGGCGGCCGGCCGCCAGAACCATTCTTCCAGGAAGTGGTCGGTGAGGTTCTTCAGGCCCGGCTGGGGCCCCCAATTGTATTCGCCGATCACGAACACGAAGCCGTCCGCCGCGCGGATCTTATCGGCGAGGTCCGCCATCGCCTGGGGCGCCGACCCTGGCGGATATTCCTTATACATGCGGTCGAGCATCGGCAGGCCGACCGCTTGGGCGTCGATCAGCTCGGCAAGCGCGCCACGGGCGCGAAGCGCGTTGGTGACGAAGGTCGCCAGGCGGATCCCCACGCGCGTGGCGCGGTAGGAACCGTAGAAAACCAGCAGATTGTCCGCCATGGCGCATCCCTTCCGCCGCCTCGCGGCGATCACATCGTTATGTGGGCCGAATGGGAAGGTTTGTCGTCATCATCCGGCCGGCGCTTCGGTATCGGTCTCGCGCCTTGGAGCGGCCGGAGCTTGCATTCAGGGCCGCAGATAGAACACCAAGTTGTACGATTTGTCGCCACCGGGACCTTCGAAGGACGCCGCGGCGGACACCGGGCGCATTCGATCGCCTCAGGCTGGCGGCGCGGAGTCGCCTGCACGGCCGGCGCCTTCAGCCCTGCCCTGGACGTTTGACCATCATATAACCTTGTAACACCATTTTATGGTGTAAGGACGGCTGCGCGACCAAGCCCGATATGGCAGGCGAAGCGCGCCGAACAGTCCGAATCCCGCCTGCGAAACTGAAGGAGTCCTGGATGGCTGCACGCGAGCCGCTCAACAAGTCCACCGCGTCCCGCGCGGCGCCCGAGGGTATGGCCGGCGGGCCCAGGCCGATCCGGGTTCCGAAAACCGCTGAACTGGTCGCCGACGAGATTCGCCGGCTGATCACCAGCGGCAAGCTGAAGGACGGGGACACCCTGCAGCCGGAAGCCCAGATCATCGCCAATTTCGCCATCTCGCGGCCGACCGTGCGCGAGGCCTTCCGCATCCTGGAATCGGAGAAGCTGATCAGCGTGTCGCGCGGCTCGCGCGGCGGCGCGCGCGTCCATACGCCAAAGGCCGAGCACGTGGCGCGCTATGCGGCCTATGTGCTGCAGACCCGCCAGGCCAGCTATGCCGACGTTTACCAGGCCCGCGCCATCATCGAGCCGCCGTCCGCCCGCCAGGTGGCCGAGACCCGGTCGCGGGAGGCCGCCGTCGCCCTCCGCGAGGTGATCGAGACCCAGCGCGCCGCCGGCCAGACCCATCGGCTGGGCCGGGCGGTGAACTTCCATTCCAAGCTGATCGAACTGACCGGCAACCAGACGCTGATCCTGTTGTCCGGCGCCCTCGACGGGATCGTCGCGCGCTTCCAGGCCGATATCACTGGAAAGCTGGCCCCGAGCCCGAAGAACCGGCGCAGCTTCCTGGCCGGCTTGAAGTCGCAGGAAAAGCTGGTCGAGTACATCGCCGCCCGCGACGGCGCGGCGGCCGAAGCCCATTGGCGCCGGCATATGGAGAACGCCGCCAAGGTCTGGCTGATCCGCGGCGACGGCGAGGCCGTGGTGGACTGGGCGGACTGACGAAGGCCGGTCGGCGGCATTCGGCGCGGTCCAGCCGGCCCGGATTTTCGGGCGCGGCTCTCGAAGCGACGCGCCTCCATCGAGTGGGTTCCTCCATCAAGCGCCGGATCAACTGCGGTCGTTCGCCGCCCGACGGGTTGGCGGTTGCGTTCGCCCCGAGTCCGTCAGATATATAACTAAGTAATATTCTCTTGCGTAAATCTACCTTGCCAACTTGTAATTAGCTGGCTATGTAAATTTACGTCGGAAGAAGGAGCGCGGGCCATGGCGCCCTTCGATCCGCCGCTTCCGCAACGCCTCGCAGCCTCCCGGGGGGAGTCCGGGTCAGTCGTCCAGGATCACCGAGTTGATCGACGGCGCCCGCCCGTGGCGTCACGGTCAAAGACTTAAGTACAAAAAAATAAAAATGCCGGAGGAGACGATGAATAATAGTCTCGGTGAGGGCCAGGCTCTTCTTAAAGACGCCGTGGACAGGTACCTGGCGACCGAGTACGGCTTCGATCGCCGCCGCAAGATCATCGACAGCCAGGAAGGGTTCAGCCGCGAGGTCTGGAAAGCCTTCGCCGACATGGGTCTGCTGGCCGCTCCATTTGGCGAGGACTACGGCGGCAGCGACACCTTTCTCGATGTCATGGTCATCATGGAGGCGTTTGGGCGCGCGCTGGTGGTGGAGCCCTATGTCTCGACCGTCATCCTGGCCGGCGGGGTGCTGCGCCGCGGCGGTTCGGAGGCGCAGAAGCGGGCGCTGATCCCCGGCATCGCCGCCGGGGAGACCCTGTGCGCCCTGGCCTTCGCCGAGCCCGAGAGCCGTTACAACCTGGCCAATGTCGGCGTGACCGCCAGCCGCGACGGCGATGGATTCCGCATCAACGGCCGCAAGGCGGTGGTGTACGGCGGTCCGAGCGCCGACTGGTTCCTGGTGTCGGCGCGCACCTTCGGCGGCCGGTCGGACCGCGACGGCGTGAGCGTTTTCCTGGTCGAGGCCGGCGCGCCGGGCCTGACCCGCAAGGACTACCGCACCGTCGACGGCATGCGCGCCAGCGAACTGGACTTCGCGGACGTCCGCGTCGCGGGCGCGGCGATGGTCGGGGAGCCCGGCGGCGGCCTTGCCCTGGTCGAGCGGGCCGTCGAGGAGGCCACCGCGGCCGTCTGCGCCGAAGCGGTCGGCGGTATCGCCGCCCTGAACGAGAAGACCCGCGAGCACTGCATGACCCGGGTCGCCTTCGGCCAGCCGCTGTCGAAGCTGCAGACCGTTCAGCACCGCCTGGTCGATATGTGGGTGGCCGAGGCGCACGCCCAGGCCATGACGCTGAAGGCCTTCCTCGAACTCGACAAGTCGGCCGCGCGCTGCGAGGCGGTGGTCGCGGCGGCCAAGTTCCAGGTCGGCAAGGAAGCGGTCTTTGTCGGCCAGTCGGCCGTGCAGCTGCACGGGGCGATGGGGATCACCGACGAGCTGGACGTCAGCCACTATTTCCGTCGGCTGACCATGATCTCCAACCTGTTCGGAGGCGGCGACCATCAGATCCGCCGCTATATCGAATTCACCGCCGACACCGCGGCCATGACCGGGCCGGATGCGATCGGGCTGGCGACCGAGCTGGAGAACCTGACCCCCGACGAACTGGCGTTCCGGGACAAGATTCGCCGCTTCTACGACGAGAACCTGACCGACGACATGCGTCAGGCGGCCCGCAACACGCTGCACATGAGCCCGTTCGAATACGGGCGGCGCTGGCAGAAGATCCTCCACGAGCACGGCTATGGCGCGACCAACTGGCCGGTGGAGTACGGGGGCTGCGACTGGACGCCCACCCAGCACCTGATCTGGGCGGCCGAGACGGCGCGCGCGCGTCCGCCCCAGACCATGGGGATGGGCCGCACCTATTGCGGTCCCTGCCTGATGAAGTACGGCTCCCAAGAGCAGAAAGACTATTTCCTGCCACGGATCATCTCCGGCGAGGACTGGTGGGCCCAGGGCTATTCAGAGCCTGGCGCGGGCTCCGACCTCGCCTCGCTGCAGCTGGCGGCGGTCTCCGATGGCGACGACTACATCCTCAACGGCTCGAAGATCTGGACCACCTTCGCCCACCACGCCAACCGTATCTTCTGCCTGGTGCGCACCCAGACCGGGCCGATCAAGCAGAAGGGCATAACCTTCCTGCTGATCGACATCGACACGCCCGGCATCGAGATCCGTCCGATCCCGAACATGTCCGGCGACCACGACTTCAACCAGGTCTTCTTCACCGATGTGCGGGTGCCCAAGTCGCGGCGGCTGGGCGAGGAGAACGAGGGCTGGTCGGTGGCGCGCCACCTGCTGCTGTTCGAGCACGGGGCGAACCTGTCGCACGCCAACCTGGAGAATATCCGCCGCCTGGGCTCGCTGCGCGAGATCGCCAGCCAGGAGGCCGACGGCCACGGCGGCCGGCTGCTTGACGATCCCGACTTCTCCCGCCGCATCGCCGAACTGGCCATCGGCGTCGAGGCCATGGAGTTCGCCAGCCGCCAGGAATTCGCCAAGGCCAAGAACGGCGAGCCGCCCAGTCCCCGCAATGAGCTGCTGCAGATCCGCAGCAAGCAGATCGGCCAGTCCCTGACCGAACTTTCGATGGAGGCGATCGGCTACTACGGCGCGCCGTTCCAGCCCGAGGCGCGCAAGGTCGGCGGCAATGTCGAGCCCATCGGGCCCGAGCATGCCCTGCTGCCCATGCCCTTCTACCTCAGCCAGCGCGGCGCCACGATCGCCGGCGGCGCGCCCGAAGCGCACCGCAACAACCTGGCAAAGCGGATGCTGGCCCTGTGAACCGGGAGCTTTCCCGTCCGGGGCCGGCGGCGGTCGACACGGGCTCGATCCTCCGCGGGGCGACGTTCGCCCTCGGCGTCCTGCTGGTCATGAGCACCCTGTCCTTTCTGGACCGCAAGGCGCTGTCGCTGCTGGTCGAGCCGATCCGTCACGACCTGAGGATCACCGACTTCCAGTTCAGCCTGGTCCAGGGCGCGTCCTTCTCGGTCTTCTACGTGCTGCTGTCGTTTCCGGTCGGCTGGATGGTCGATCGCTTCTCGCGGCGGGCGATCATCTACGCCGGGGTGTCGATCTGGAGCGCGGCGACCATCGCCACCGGCCTTTCCGCCAACTTCATCCAGATCCTGATCGCCCGCAGCTTCGTCGGGGTCGGCGAGGCGAGCCTCGGACCCGCCGCCTATTCGCTGCTGGCGGACATGTTCCCCAAGCGCAAGCTGGGTCTGGCGCTGACCATATTCGGCAGCGGCGCCGTCATCGGCGGGACCGGGGCCTTCTTCATGGGCGCCGGGGTGACCTACCTGCTGCGCAAGACCCATGGCGTCAGCCTGCCCTACGTCGGGACGATCCATGCCTGGCAACTGGTGCTGGGGGTCATGGGCGTCATGGGCCTGGTGCTCGGACCGCTGATCTTCAGCTTCCGCGAGCCGCGCCGCATCCCCTCGCCGATCGCCCGGCCCGCCGGCTGGAAGGTCTGGGCCTATCTGCGCGAGCGGCCGCGCTTCTACGTCTGCCTGTTCATCGGCGCCGGATCCCACGCCCTGCTCGCCTCGGCGGGCGCCTTCTGGGGGCCGGCCTTCATGATCCGCACCTTCCATTGGAACATCGCCCAGGTGGGCGTGACGCTCGCCGCGCTGGGCGCCTTCACCGGCATGGTCGGCATGGTCGGCTCGGGGCTGCTGGTCGACCGGCTGTTCAGCCGCGGCGTCCGCGACGCGCACATGGTGGTGTTCTCCGGCTACGCCATCATCTCGACCATCACCGGGGTCGCCGCCTATCTGTCGACGGTTCCGGCCGTTTATCTGGTGCTGTCGGCCATCCACGGCATGACGTCCGGCATCGGCGGGCTGGCCGCGGCGACGCTGGCGGTGGCCTGCCCGGGCGAGCTGCGCGGGCGGCTGTCCGGCATGCTGGTCCTGGTCATCAATCTCGGCACCCTGGGCCTGGCGCCCAGCGCCGTGGCCTTCTTCACCGACTTCGTCTTCCACAACGACGCGCGGGTCGGCTGGTCGCTGGCCGCCGTGGTGGCGATTTTCGGGCCGATCGCCTGCATCTCCCTGCTGCTGGCCCGGAAGCCGATGCGGGACCTGATCCTCGAGCAGGAAATGGAACAGGCGCAGGGGCAGGAAATCGCGCGTCTCGAAGCCTTGGGGCAGAGTCTTGCGCCAGTTTGAACAACGCCTGAACACCTTTCAGCTTGAGCGAAAGGTTACGTGCTGACGGAGAGTCTTAAACTCCAGGAATATTTGCGATCCCGCGCAACTACACAACAAAGGGGAGGGAAGAAATGAAATCCAAGTGGGTATACCATCTGTTGACGACGGCGGTGCTGGTCGCGCCCGGGGCGGCCTACGCTCAAGCCGCTCCGAAGATTTCAGAAACCGCGACCGCGGCCACCCAGGCCAACGCCACCGCGGGATCCGACGTGGTGGTGACGGCCCAGCGCCGATCGCAACGGGTCATGAAGGTCCCGATCGCGGTGACCGCGCTGGCGGGCGCCACCATCCAGGCCGCCGGCGTCGTCAACAGCCGCGAACTGGAACAGCTCACCCCCGGCCTGAAGACCGGTCAGGCCGGCTATGTCTTTCAGCCCGCCATCCGCGGCATCAGCAGCACCGACACCTCGCCGGGCGATGAGTCCGATGTCGGCATCTATGTCGACGGGGTCTATCTGGCCGACGAGGGCGGCTCGGCCTTCAACCTGGCCAATATCGACCGCATCGAAGTGCTGAAAGGCCCCCAAGGCACCCTCTACGGACGCAACGCCACCGCCGGCGCCATACGGATCATCACTTCCGAGCCGAAGGACACGCCGCACCTGACCCTCGACGGCAGCGCCGGTTTCGACGGGCCGGAGTCGCGGCAACTTTCCGCCTATGTCACCGGCCCGATCGTCAAGGGCGTGCTGGACGGCGGGTTGTCGGCCTATATCTACGGCGACAACGGCTACATGACCAACGTCAACCCGGCCTTCTCCGGCTCGCGGCAGGGCTCGACCAACACCTGGAACCTGCGCGGAAAGCTCAGGTTCACGCCCACGGACAACCTGACCATCACGTTCGAGGGCGACGACGGCTGGACCCGCAGCGGCGTCGAACTGACCACCGTCTTCGTCAACAACGTCGACGGCTTCAAGAACGTGGTCGGGGTGCTCGATCCCACCCAGCCCTTCCAGGTGGCGACCAACGAACAGAACTACGATTACACCAGCGCCTACGGCGCCTATATGAACGTCGAATACCGGTTTCCGAATTTCACGCTTACCTCGCTGAGCGCCTACCGGTACGTCGACAACACCGTCAGCCTGGATAATGACCGCACCAACCTGACGCTGAACCGAAATACCTATTCGGTATACGACAAGACTTTCCAGGAAGAGCTGAACTTCTCATCGAGCTGGGCCGGGCCGTTCAGCATCGTCGGCGGCCTGTTCTACTTCTATGACAGCGGCGGCACCTATTGGAGCCAGGCCTATGCGGCGCCCATCAGCGCCGTCGGGGGATGCGGCGGCACGCCGGTGGTTTGCGCGCCGCCAGGCATGCGGGTGCAGACCGGCCCGCTCGCGCCGATCACCCACCAGCAGGGCAACGAGACGCGGAACGCCTATTCGGCTTTCGGCGAGGGCACCTACCATTTCAACGATCAATGGAGCCTGATCGCCGGCGCCCGGTACAATGTCGACGACGCCACGGCCTGGTCGAACAACCTGCCGCCCTACGTCTCGACCGGCCGGCAGACCGGCAGCAAGAGCTGGTCGAACTTCTCCTATCGGCTGACCCTGAACTGGCAGCCGACGCCGAACCTGCTGCTCTATTTCACCAACTCCACCGGTTTCAAGAGCGGCTACATCTATGCCGCGGGCTATGTCGGTCCGGTCCGCAACGCCCAGGGCCAGATCATCTCGACCACGCCGATCAGTTCGGTGGTGCCGGAGACGATCACCGACTTCGAGGGCGGCGCCAAGCTGCACGCCTTCGACATGGTCGACTTCACGCTGTCGGCTTTCCACTACGACTATCGCAACATCCAGATCCTGACCAACAACGCCTTGGCGGCCAATGTCGGCGTGGTCGGCAACTCGACCCTGCAGAACGCCGCCGCGGCCAATATCACCGGCATGGAGTTCACCGCCGACGCCCGGTTCAACGAGAACTGGAGCGGCTCGCTGGGCCTGTCCTGGCTGCCCAGCGCCAACTTCACCAACTTCCCGGACGGCATCCACTATGTCGCCAATCCCGGCGGCCTGGGCGCCACCTCGATCGCCAGCAACCTCTCGGGCACCCGGATGTCGCGGGCGCCGCTCTACACCGTCGACGTGGCCCTGGCCTACCAGCATCCGCTGTTCGAGGGCCGGTTCAGGCTATCCGCCGACTACTACTATTCGGCGCTCGAATACCTGGTGGTCGGCGAGGATACCCCGAACCCGGCCTATGGCGTGCTCAATTCCGAGATGGGCTGGACCGATCCGACCAACCGATACACGGTCTCGATATTCGGCCGTAACCTGACCAATCAAGCCTATTTCATCAGTGGACTGGCCAATACCGGCGGCTTCTCCGCCGTCTGGGGCAAGCCGCGCGAAGTCGGCATCCGGCTGAAGGTCTCCTATTGAACCGGCCCCGGCGCGGCGGCCTCACCGCCGCGCCGGATCCGGAATTTTTCTTCCGTGTCTCGAGGAGTTATTATGACTGACGCGATCGCCGACGAAGCCGACGTAAAGGGGCCTCTCAGCGGCGTCCGGATCATCGACCAGACCAGCGTGGTGTTCGGGCCCTACGCCACCCAGGCGCTCGGCGACCTGGGCGCGGACGTGATCAAGATCGAGGGGCCTCAGCGCGGCGAGCGCGGCGAGGGCGGCGACACCATGCGCTATGCCGGGACGGCCCCGGCCTCCGGCTTCGGCCCGATCTTCATGAACCTCAACCGCAACAAGCGCTCGGTCTTCCTCGATCTGGCCAAGGAGGAGGACCGCGCCAGGCTCCGGATCCTGATCGGGACGGCGGATGTCTTCGTTTCCAACGTCCGCATGGCGGCGCTCAAGCGGCTGAAGCTCGGCTACGAGGACGTCGCGGCGCTGAAGCCGGACATCATCTACGCCCACGGCTCCGGCTATGACTCCGACGGGCCGGCGGCGGCCTTGGCGGCCTATGACGACCTGATCCAGGCCCGCTCGGGCATGACCGACCTGACCCGCCGCTCCACCGGCCACGGCGCCGACCAGAGCCCGCGCTACCTGCCCAGCCTGATCGCCGACAAGATCTCCGGCCTCTTCCTGACCCAGGCCATACTGGCCGCCCTCTATCACCGGCAAAAGACCGGCGAGGGCCAGAGCGTCGAGGTGCCGATGCTCGAGGCGGCCACCAGCTTCAACCTGATCGAGCATTTCTTCAACCATACCTTCGATCCGCCGACCGGCGAGTGGGGCTATACGCGGGTGTTGAGCGAGCATCGCCGGCCCTACCGGACCAAGGACGGCTATATCGCGGTGATGCCCTACTCGACCGAGCAGTGGGACAAGATCTTCGCCTTCATGGGGCGGCCGGGCGAAATCCTCGACAACCCGAAATTCGCCTCCTTCCAGGGCCGCACCGAGCACATCAACGAGCTCTATGCGACGCTGGCGGAGATATCGCCCAGCAAGACCACCGCCGAATGGCTCGAAATGCTGGAAGCGCTCGGCGTGCCGCACAGCAAGCTCAACGGCCTGGACGAGCTGTTCGACGACAAGCAGCTCAAGGCTGTCGGGATGTTCCGCAAGTACAACCTGCCGAACGTGGGCGACTTCTACCAGATCAAACCGCCGATGAAGTTCAGCAGGACGCCGGCCAGCATCCGGCGCCTGCCGCCCGGGGTGGGCGAACACACCGCCGAGGTGTTCGCCGAGGCGGGCATCGAGCCGGCGCCGGCGGCGCCGGTCGCCGAACTTTCCGAAACCAAGGATTGAAAGAGGTTCAGGATGCCGACATCCGACGCCATCACCGTGGACATGGACGGCGCGGTCGCCGTGGTGACCCTGCGCCGCCCGCCACACAACTATCTGTCGGGAGGCATCTCGACCGGCCTGGGGGAAGCGCTGGCGCGCCTGGATGGCGAGGCCGGGTGCCGCGCGATCCTGCTGCTGGCCGAGGGCAAGAACTTCTGCGCCGGCGCGCGGCATGATCCCGACGATCCGGAGACCCTGGTTCCCGACCAGAGCGACCCCGACGCCCGTTACAGCAACGTGGTGCGGCTGTTCTCCAACAAGAAGCCGATCGTCGCCGGCATCCAGGGCGCGGTGGTCGGGGCCGGTTTCGGGATGTCGATGATCGCCGACTTCCGCATCGCCGCGACCAATGCCCGGTTCGCGGCCAACTTTGTCAAGATCGGCTTCTGCCCCGGGTTCGGACTGCCCTACACCCTGCCGCGAGCCATCGGCGCCCAGCGCGCCGCCTTCATGTTCATGACCGGGCGCCGGTTCACCGCCGCCGAGGTCGCGCCCTGGGGCCTGGTCGACGGCGTGGTCGAGCCGGAGGCTTTGAACGAGGCGGCCATGGCCCTGGCCCAGGAACTGGCCGGCAACGCGCCGCTGGGCATGGCCTCGACGCGGGCGCGGCTACGCGCCGACCTCCCGGCGGGCGTCCGCGCCAGCCTTGAGATCGACAGCCCCGAACAGACACGGCTGCGCCTCACCGAGGACCACCTCGAAGGGGTGATCGCCTATCGCGACCGCCGCCCGGCGGTCTTCGTCGGCCGATAGGCGGCCAGGTCCATGCCCATCCGAGACCCAGGAAGAGCGGCCGGCGGCAGGCGCCGGTGACAATCAGACAGGTGGAGAACCACTCATGAGCGCGATCGCATATCAGTACCCGGACGAAGTCGTCGGCCTGCGCGAGGGGCTGACGTCGTTCATCCGGAAGGAGGTCATTCCCCTCCACGAGAAACACGCCAAGATCCTCGAAAACGACAGGCTCAAATACACCGAGAAGGGCGGCTACTCGCCCGAGGTGGTCGACCTGATCCGCACGGTGCGGATGAAGTCCGCCGAGGCCGGCTACTACACGGCCTTCGCCCCGACGGAGCTGGGCGGGGCCGGCCTGGGCATGGTGGCCTATTTCGGCGCCTGGGAGCGGGTCGCCCACATGTGCGGCCCGAAATACTTCCTGGCCAACTTCAGCATCGGCCACTGGGCCAGCGGCCCCAGCCCGGTCATCCAGAAGATGACCCCGCAGGCGCGCGAAGAGATCTTCCCCGCCTTCATGAGCGGCGAGAAAAGCATGTGCTTCGGGATGTCCGAGCCCGGCACCGGCTCCGACGCGACCCAGATGAAGACCCGGGCGGACAAGGACGGCGACGGCTGGCGGCTGAACGGCGGCAAGATCTGGACGACTCACAGTCCGTTCGCCAACTACGCCATCGTCTTCGCGGTCACCGACCAGGAACGGGCGGCGGAGAAGCGGGGCGGCATCAGCGCCTTCCTGGTCCCCACCACCGCCGAGGGCTTTTCGATCCAGCAGATCATCCGGATGTGGGGTCATGTCGGCGGCAACGAGGCGGTGCTGCACTTCGACAATGTCCGCATCGAGCCCTACCAGCTGGTCGGCGAGCTGAACGAGGGCTTCAGGATCGCCATGCTCGGCGTCAACATCGGCAAGATCTTCAACAGCGCCTCGGCGATCGGCCGGGCTCGATGGGCGCTGGAACAGGGCTTCGAATACGCCAAGCTGCGCCACACCTTCGGCAAGCCGATCGCCGAGTACCAGGGCGTCACCTTCCCCCTGGCCGAGGCCTCGATGCACGTGCTGGCCGCCCACTGCCTGGCGCTTAACGTGGCCCAGCTGCTGGATGCGGGGCACCAGGCGCGCAAGGAGCTGGCCATGTGCAAGGGCTTTGCGGTGCAGACGTCGCTGAAGGCCATCGACGTGGTCATGCAGACCCATGGGGCGATCGGCATGACCAACGAAATGCACCTGACCGAGGCCTTCATCGGCGCGCGGCTGTCGAACATCGCCGACGGCACCAACGAGATCATCCGCCGGACCATCGTCAAGGAGATGCTCGGCGGCGACATGGATCTCTGACCCTTCGCCCCGCCACGTGAGGGCCCGCGGTCCACGTGTCCCCGTGGACCGCGGGCCGGTTCACAACCGCCCGCAGGCTCTACCGTACGTATTGATCATGACCCGTGTCACTCGCATGAATAGATTGAAGTCCGATTTCAGCGCGCCGGACCGGCCGGAGACCATTTCAAGGGGGAAGAATAATGCATCGCGATATTCAATACAGATTTGGCCGTCTGCTTACGGTCACGACCCGCGCCTGGAGCACCTATCTGGATCAGCGCGTCGGGCCGCTCGGCCTGACCGGGCCGCGCTGGCATCTGCTGGTCGAGTTGTCGAACCTGAAGGCGGCGCCCAGCCAGACCGAACTGGCCTCGCTGCTGAACATCGAATCCGCCAGCCTGATCAAGATGCTCGACGCCCTGGAGAAGGCCGGGCTGGTGCGCCGGGTGCCCCACCAGACCGACCGCCGCACCAAGACCATCGAGATCACCAAGGCCGGCCGCAAGGTCATGGACAATATCTCGTCGATCGCCAAGGACGTGCGCAAGATCCTGCTGGACGGCGTCACCACCGAAGAGATCGAAACCTGCATGAAGGTCTTCAGCGTCATCGCGGCCAATCTGGAAAAGCTCTGACGGTCCGCCGCGCGCGCATTCGCCGCCCTGCCGATCTCAGCCGGCGGACGGGATGACCGGCCTGGATCCCCGACCGCCCGTCGCCTTGGACGCCGTCGTCGTCGGCGCGGGTTTCGCCGGCCTATACGCCTTGCACCGCCTGCGCGAGCTCGGCTTCTCGGCGCGGCTGTTCGAGAAGGGCGATGGCGTCGGCGGGACCTGGTACTGGAACCGCTATCCCGGCGCGCGTTGCGACCTGGAAAGCTTCGAATACCAATACTCCTTCTCTGAAGAGCTGGCGCGCGCCTGGACCTGGACTGAGCGCTATCCGACCCAGCCGGAGATCCTGCGCTACGCCAATTTCGTCGCCGATCGCCTCGACCTGCGCCCGGACATCCAGCTCGAAACCAGCATCGTTTCCGCCGTGTTCGACGAGGATCGCGCGCGCTGGACGGTGGTCAGCGACCGCGGCGATGTTGTTTCGGCGAAGTTCTGCATCCTGGCGACGGGGAGCCTTTCGGCTTCCGTGGTGCCCGACTTCAACGGCCTCGAGGCGTTCGAGGGGCGCTGGCATCACACCGGCCGCTGGCCGCATGAGGGTGTCGATTTCCGCGGCCAGCGTGTCGCGGTGATCGGCACCGGGTCTTCCGGGGTGCAGGCCGTCCCGGTCATCGCCGAACAGGCGTCGGAGCTCTTTGTCTTCCAGCGTACGCCGGCTTACAGCATGCCGGCCGGCAACCGGCCGCTGCAGCGTCAAGCGGTCGATGCGTACAAGGAGCAGTTCGTCGAGATCAAGCGCCAGGCCCGCGCCACCTGGGGCGGAGCGGTGATCCAGCTGGCGGGGCCATCGGCCCTGGCCGTGCCGGCCGGCGAGCTGGAGGCCGAGCTCGAGACGCGCTGGCATCTGGGCGGCTTCCACCTCATCCAGTCCTATGGCGACGTCGGCCGGGACCATGCGGCCAACGACCTGGTCGCCGAGTTCGTCCGGCGCAAGATCCGCGCGGCGGTGAAGGACCCCGAGGTCGCCGAGGTCCTGACGCCGCGCGACTATCCCTTCGGCGCCAAACGGCCCTGCCTGGACAGCGGCTATTACGAGGCGTTCAACCAGCCGCACGTTCGGCTGATCGATGTCAGGACGGCGCCGATCGAGGCGATCACCCGCCAGGGCGTCAAGGCCGGCGGGCGCGAATACGCTGTCGACATCATCGTCTTCGCCACCGGCTACGACGCCATGACCGGCTCGATGCTGGCGTTCGACATCACCGGCCGCCAGGGCCTGTCGCTCCGCCGGAAGTGGGCCGCCGGCCCGCTCACCTATCTGGGCCTGACAGTCGCCGGATTTCCCAACCTTTTCATCATCACCGGGCCGGGCAGTCCGTCGGTGACGGCGAACATGATCATCGGCGCGGAGCTGCAGACCGACTGGATCATGGCCTGCCTGGGCCATATGCGTGAGCACGGCTGGGACAGCATCGAGCCCCAGCCCGACGCGGAGAGCGCCTGGGTCGAGCATGTCAACGCCACCGCCAAGCGGACGGTCTTCTACGGCGTGGCGTCCTGGTACATGGGCGCGAACATCCCGGGCAAGCCAAGGGTCTTCATGCCCTATCTCGGCGGGCTCAACCGCTACACCGACCATTGCAACGCCATCGCCGCGAACGGTTACGAGGGCTTCGTCCTGGCCAGGGCGGGCGCCGCCGCGGGCACGGACGAGGCGGCGACCTAGCCGTCCTGGGCTCAAAAAAACGACGCGGGCGGCATCTCTTGCCGATGCCGGACCCGCGTCGCAGTCGCCCCCAAGGGAGGTCAGGGGACGGGTTGGTTCGCGGAGGGCGTCGCGCTGGGGGCGTCGCCTTCAATTTCACCAAATAATATAACTAGGTATACTATTATCTGGCTAGCGTTTTTCGCGTCGCGCCCGGCTTTTTCGAAGAGTCTGAGGGCGGACGGAAATGCGCCGAGGCCACAGCGCAGCGGAAAACGTGCGTCGCTGGCCGTGGCCTGCTATTCCCGGTTGACACTTACGGAACTGTAATAAATCGTGGCGGTGTCTCACGGCGGGCGGGGTGGCTCAGCCGTCATGACATAAACAAGTCGTGGGGCCATCCCCAGGGGGGGAGCCGACGGCAGGGGAGGGGTTCAATGTCTCACACTTCGCATTTGCGGAGCGCGCTAGTCGTCGGCGCTTGCGTGGCCGCGCTGACGGGCGTCGCCGCGCCCGCCTTCGCGCAGACCGCCGCCGTTCCCCCCGCCGCGCCGGCCCCGGCCGCCGCCAGCACCGACGTCATCGTCACCGCGGAAAGACGTGAACAGAACATCCAGAAAGTGCCGGTGGCCGTGACCGCCTTCACGACCAAACAGCGCGATCTGGTCGGCATCGAAAGCCTTGAGGATATGACCGCGTTCGCGCCGGGCCTGGTCTATTCCAGCCAGCTCGACCACCTCTACGTCCGCGGCGTCGGCCGCCAGACCACCGACCTTGCCGCCCCCGCGGGGGTCGCCACTTTTTTCGACGGCTTCTACAATCCCGATCCCATTCTGGCCGTCCTGCCGCCGTTGTTCGTGCAGGATACCGAGGTGCTCCGTGGACCGCAGGGCACGCTCGGGGGGCGTAACGGGATCGCCGGGGCGTTGATGGTCACCGCCAAGCGCCCAACCAGCACCCCCTATGCGGAGGCGCGGCTGACCGTCGGCAACTATGGCTACACCGACGTGGAAGGCGCGGTTTCCGGTCCGATCGTGGAGGGATTGAACTTTCGCATCGCGGGTTACGACACTCACCAGACCCAGGGCTATTTCAAGGATCTCGCCGGCGGCGCCTCCGAAGGCGGCGTGATCAATGAATATCACGTCGAGGCGGCGCTCGACGGCAAATACGATAACGCCGAACTCTATGTCAGAGGCGCCATTTCAGGCTGGCACAATGGAGCCGGCGGCCCCGGCTCACGGGTCAGCAACTCCACCCAGCCTTACAGCACCTTCCTGAACGATGATTCTTCGGCATACATATTCAGTCAGGCGGCTGGATATAATCCGGCCAATATCCTTCCGGGTAGCCTGGTCCAGCGAAACCCCAGCATCACCGGCAATCCTGGCGTCAACAATATCCGCGATTTCAGCGGTTATGCCCGGTCCCACGTGGAGTTGACTGACGCAAACAGCATAAACGCGATATTTACGTATCATTTTCCGACGTTCGACGTGAAATATACGGGAGGATACCAGACTTATAGCTATTCGACCTTCGGCGATTTCGGACAGCAGGAGACCGATATCCAGTCTTATGTGGTGCCTCAGACACAGAACCTGGGATTTGGAACAAACCCCAGCTGCGCGCCCTCGGTAAATCCGTTCACCAGCTGCTTGACCGTGTTTCCCCAAACCGTTCTTGCCTATACGCAGACGGATCGCTGGTACAGTCATGAGCTGACGCTGGCCTCGACAAATAACAGCCCGCTCCAATGGATCGGCGGCCTGTATTATTACGACGAGAATTACAGCAATCCCATATCGGTCAATGCGCCTGGGCAGCCGCAGGTCGCCGCTCCATGTTATCTTGGCGCGGGTACGCCCAGCGCAGGGTGCCCGGCGGCGTTCGGCCTCGGCGCGGCGCCGGCGAATCCGAGCCACGGCCTCGCCGCTCTCAACTACTACATGGAATCGCGCAGCGAGGCCGCCTATGGGCAGCTCGACTGGAAGGCTACGGACCAGATCAAGCTGACCGGCGGCGTGCGCTACACCGCCGACCAGGTGAAGGGCGAGGAATTTCTCCGAGCCGTGCTGTTCGGCGGCTCGACCGAAGAAGCGCTTGGTCTGGGAACGTTCGCGAATCCAGCCCTGCTGGGCGCCGCAACGCCGGCGATCGACGTTACGCCACTAGCTTGCGCCATCGACAATGCCGCGCCGAGCCACAAGGGCGAGACCACCCCGTGCACGGTCGGCGCCAACGGCGTCGCGCGGCGCGGCCTCAGCGGCGACTCTGGCGCGGTGACCGGCACGGCGGGCGTCGAGTGGACGCCGGATAACGAGACGCTGGTCTATGCCCGTTACAGCCGCGGCTATAAGAGCCTCGGCTTTAACGCCGGCTACGACCTCGCCGGAACCACTGCCTCCGAGGTGGCGCCGGAGTCCATGAACGACTACGAAGCTGGCGTGAAAAAGAGCTGGGGCCGGGCCCTGGTCGTCAACGCCACGCTCTTCTACGAAGACTACGCGAACGCCCAGGTTCCGCTTGGTGTCGAGACGCCGCTCGGCGTCCAGACGCTGCTCACCTCCATACCCAAATCGGTGTCCGACGGCTTCGAACTGGAGGCGCACTGGACGCCGATCAAACCGCTGCTCCTGAATCTCTCCTACGCCTTCGACAACACGCAGGTCCTGTCGAGCTGCAACAAGGTGACGCTTGTCAGCTGCTACGGCGATCCGACAAATCCCAACCCAGGTCTCCAGAATACAAAGGGCAACCCGCTGCCGAACGCGCCGCGGAACAAGGTTTCGCTCAACGGCATCTACACCTTCGTCTTCGACCAGGGCAGTCTTGTCCTCTCGGCCAGCTACCTGTGGCGGGACGCGCAATACGGCTCGATCTTCAACAACCCGTGGTGGAAGGCGCCGTCTTCGAGCGACGTCGATTTGCGCGCGACCTGGGAAGGCCCGAACGACCGTTATGAAATCATCCTCTACGGCCGGAACATCTTTAACACGCTTCAATATGAGTCCGGCCCCACGGTGGCCGAGGCAGGAAACGCCCTGACCCCAACCGTCTATAGGCAATACATCCTGCAGAACATCGATGCGCCGACCACCTACGGCGTGGAGCTGCATTACAAATTCTTTTAGGCGCCGCGGGCGTCCGCCCATCACCCATTTGCATCCTTGGGCGGATCGCCAGAGACGATTTCTGAGGGAGCGGTGGCGGTGAGGGTGGGATTCGAACCCACGATAGGGGTAAACCTATACACGCTTTCCAAGCGTGCGCCATCGACCACTCGGCCACCTCACCAGCGCGCGCGGTCGGCAATATAGCCTTCAAGGCCCGGCGACAACAGCTTCGCGCGCGGGCTTAAGGTTTTCCGCCGCTCCGGGTTATGCTGGCCCCGGGAAGGCGGAGGAGGCGGCATGACGCCCGCGGCGTTCGAAACGGCCTGCATGGCGCTGCCGGGCGCCAGCTATTCGCTGCAGTGGGGCGACTCGCGGGTGTTCAAGGTCGGTGGCAAGATGTTCGCCATCGTCGGCCTCAACCGCGGCGACGGGCCGCCGTCCTATAATTTCAAGGCCTCGGACATGGCCTTCGAACTGCTGGTCGAGCACGGCCTGGCGCGCCCGGCGCCCTATCTGGCGCGGGCGAAATGGGTGCGGCTGGCCGGCCACGACGCGCTTTCCGACGACGACCTGAAGGCTTATCTCGCCCAGGCCCACGCCCTGGTCGCCGCGCGCCTGACCCGGGTGCAGAAACGCGCCCTGGGACTGGGCTGACCGGCCACGCAACCCCACATCGGTGGCGTTCGTTTGCCCTTCATCGGGGTCAAGCGAGGCTCGCCATGCTGCTGCATCTGCTTTTGAAAAATCGATTCCACGCCGGCCGCCTGGCGGTGGTCTATGCCGACGGGGCGGTGAAGACCTATGGCGACGGCTCGGGCCCGCTGGTCGCGGTCAGGGTCACGCGGCGGGGCGAGCGGCGCATCGTGGCCAATCCCAGCCTCGGCATGGGCGAGGCCTATATGGAGGGCGACCTTACGTTCGATCAGGGCGACGTCACCGCCCTGCTCGGCCTGATCGCCGCCAATCTGCCGCCGGAGGAACGCATCCGCCCCGGACCTCTGGCCAGGGTCTGGATCGCCCTGGCCCACCGCCTGCGCCAGGCCAACGACCGCGCCCACGCCCGGCGCAACGTCGCCCACCACTACGACCTCAGCCTCGACCTCTATCGCCGCTTCCTGGACCAGGACCTGCAGTATTCCTGCGCCTACTTCGCCAGCCCGGGGATGAGCCTGGAGCAGGCGCAGGCCGCCAAGAAGGCCCACCTGGCCGCCAAGCTGCGCCTGAAGCCGGGCCTCAGGGTGCTGGACATCGGCTGCGGCTGGGGCGGCCTGGCCCTGACCCTGGCGCGCGACCATGGGGTGGAGGTGCTTGGCGTGACCCTGTCGCGGGAGCAGTTGGCCACGGCCCAGGCCCGCGCCGAGGCGGCCGGGCTGTCGCAACGGGCGCGGTTCGCGCTGTGCGACTACCGCGACCTCGGCGGGAGCTTCGACCGCGTCGTCTCGGTCGGCATGTTCGAGCATGTCGGCCAGCCCAACTATCTGGCTTTTTTCGACACGGTGCACGATCGGCTGGCGCCGGAGGGCGTGGCCATCATCCACTCGATCGGCCGGCGCGATCCGCCGAGCGTCACCGAGCCGTTCATCCGCAAATACATCTTCCCCGGCGGTTACATCCCGGCGCTTTCGGAGACCCTGGAGGCGGTGGAGCGCAGCGGCCTTTGGACAACGGACATCGAGATCCTGCGCCTGCACTACGCCGAGACCCTGCGCCATTGGCGCCAGCGGTTCGCCGCCGAGCGGGCCGAGATCGCCCGCCTCTACGACGAGCGGTTCTGCCGCATGTGGGAGTTCTACCTGGCGATCAGCGAATTCAGCTTCCGCGCCGGCCGGCACATGAACTTCCAACTGCAGCTGACCCGCCGGGTCGACGCCCTGCCGATGACGCGGGACTACATGGTCGACGCCGAGCGCGGCCAGGGCGTCAGCAACCGCCGCCGCGCCTGACGCCAACCGGGGGAAGCCCGGTCAAATTCGTCCCATCAGCACCAGGACCAGGATGATCACCACCACCAGGCCAAGGCCGCCGCTCGGGTAGTAGCCCCAGGAGCGGCTCCAACCCCAGTTGGGCAGGGCGCCGATCAGCGCCAGGATCAGAAGCACGATCAGAATCGTTCCAAGCATGGAAACCTCCCTTGCCGGCGCCCGTTTCTCCGCGCCGTGTCAGGGAAAGACAATGACCCGGAGCGGCCAAGGTTCCGCAGAGCGAGGAGAGGCCGATGACCATCGAGCTCTATTACTGGCCAGGCATCCAGGGGCGCGGCGAGTTCGTCCGCCTGGCGCTGGAGGCGGCCGGCGAGCCCTATGTCGACGTGGCGCGCGGTCCCGGCGGCCAGGCGAGGATGATGCGGATCCTGGGCGATGCCGCCCTGCCGCACCCGCCTTTCGCGCCGCCCTTCATCGTCGACGGCGAGGTGATGGTCGCCCAGAGCGCCAACATCCTGCTCCATCTCGGGCCGCGGCTGAACCTCGCGCCGGCGGACGAGCCCGGCCGCATCTTCACCCACCAGCTGCAGCTCACCATCGCCGACTTGGTGAAAGAGGCGCACGACACCCACCATCCGGTCGGGGGCAGCCTCTATTACGACGACCAGAAGCCGGAGGCCGCCAGGCGGGCGGAGGAATTCCGCGAGCAGCGCATCCCAAAATTCCTCGGCTATTTCGACCGGGTGCTGGCGGCCAATCCGGTCGGCGACGCCCATCTGGTCGGCCGCTCGCTGACCTATGCCGACCTCGGCCTGTTCCAGGCGGTCGAGGGCCTGCGCTACGCCTTCCCCAAGGCGATGCGGCGGCATGAGCGCGACTGGCCGCGGGTCATCGCACTGCGCGAGGCGGTCGCCGCCCTGCCCAGGATCGCCGCCTACCTCGCCTCCGACCGCCGCATCGCCTTCAACGAAGACGGCATCTTCCGGCATTACCCGGAGCTGGATGGGTAACCGCCGGCCTTTGCGGCGCGACGCCCCTGGGCCATGGTGGCGTCCAAACAACAAAGGGACATCCATGGCCGGCGCGCAGATCGACTACCAGACCGCAACCGCCGGCGGCCTGGCCAAGGCGTTGGCCGCGGGCCAGGTCTCGGCGCTGGAGCTGTTCGAGGAGGCGGTCAGGACCATCGAGGCCAAGGACGGGCCGATCAACGCCATCGTCGTCCGCGACTTCGACCGTGCGCGCGACGCGGCCAAGGCGGCCGACGCCGCCCTGGCGCGCGGCGAGCGGGCGCCGCTGCTGGGCGTGCCGATGACCGTCAAGGAGCACCACCACATCCTCGGCCTGCCGACCACGAGGGGCGTGGCCATGTTCAAGGGCTGGATGCCCTCATTCGAGGGGCCGCCGCTCACCCGCCTGCGCGAGGCCGGCGCGGTCATCCTCGGCAAGACCAATGTGCCGCCCTGGCTGGCCGACTGGCAGTCGGACAACCCGATTTATGGCCGCACCAACAATCCCCACGACCTGACCCGCAGCCCCGGCGGCTCGTCCGGCGGCGGCGCCGCGGCGCTGGCGGCGGGGATGGTCCCGCTGGAGTGCGGCTCGGACATCGGCGGCTCCATCCGCGTGCCGGCCCATCTCTGCGGCGTCTTCGGCCACAAGCCGACCGTCAAGCTGGTTCCGGCCGGCGGCGCCACGCCGCCGCCGTCGACCGAGCCGGGACCGCCGCTGGACCTGTCGGTGGTCGGACCGATGGCGCGCACGGCCAGCGACCTGGAGCTGGGCCTTTCGGTGATCGCCGGGCCGGACGGCGACGACGCCAAGGCCTACCGGCTGCAGCTGCCGGCGCCGCGCCATTCCCGGCTGGGCGACTACCGCGTCCTGGTGCTGACCGACCATCCGCTCTGCGATACCGACGACGAGGTCAAGGCGGTGGTGGAGGCGGCCGCCGAGCAGATGCGCAAGGCCGGCGCGACGGTGCGGGGCTCGAGCGAGCTGCTGCCCGACCTGGCCAAGGCGCACATCAACTATCAGCTGATGCTGCTGACCAGCATGAGCCGCGGCCGGCCGAACGCCGAGCCGATCAGCGCCCATGGCTGGATGGACCTATTGAGCGCCCAGCACTCGCTGCGCCGCCAATGGGCCAGGCTGTTCGAAAGCTTCGACGTGGTGCTGGCCCCGCCGTTCGGCGTCGCCGCCTTCCCGCACGACAACCAGGAGGACTGGACCTTGCGCCGGCTGATCGTCAACGGACAGGAGACCCTGTACGGCCAGCAGACCGGCTGGCCGGGCGTCGCCACCTATCCCGGCCTGCCGGCCACCGCCGCGCCATTGGGCAAGACCAGGACCGGTTTGCCCGTCGGCGTCCAGATCATCGGCCCCTTCCTCGAAGACCTGACCCCCATCGCCGTGGCGGGGATGCTGGAACGGGAGATGCTCTGAGGGAGAAGGGTTGGGGAGCGGGGCCTCCTCTCAACCGTCATCCCCCCGCTGGAGCCGCGAAGCGGCGGAATGCGGGGGACCCATGAACACCTGATCAGAGACGGTGATCATGGGTGGCCCGAACAAGTCGGGCCATGACGAAAAAGTGGTCGCCGGATATCCGCGCGAGCGGAGAAGGGGCCGACAGCGAGCTTGAGTAAGGGCCGATCAATGACGCCGATGAAGGCGACCCTGCTGGCCGCCGTCCTGGCCTTCGTCGCCGCCCCGGCCAGCGCCGACGAGGGGATGTGGACCTTCGACCACTTTCCCGCCGCCAGGGTGAAGGCGGCCTATGGGGTGGAGATCAGCCCGGCCTGGCTTGACCATGTCCAGGCCGCGGCGGTGCGGCTCTCGGTCGGCTGCTCGGGGGCGGTGGTCAGCGCCGAGGGCCTGGTGCTGACCAACAACCACTGCGTCGCCGGCTGCGCCCACGATCTCTCGGCGCCCGGCCAGGACCTGTTCAAGACCGGCTATCTGGCGGCCGCCGAAGCGGAGGAAAAGATCTGCCCCGGCTTGCAGGCGGAGATCCTGCAGACCGTCACCGACGTCACCGCCCCGATGGTCGCGGCCGGCGCCGGGCATACCGGCGAGGCCCTGATCAAGGCCCGCACCGCCGCCTCGTCGACGCTCGAAAAGGCCGGCTGCGGCGACGACGCCAAGCTGCGCTGCGAGGTGGTCGACCTCTATCACGGCGGCCAGTTCAAGCTTTATCGCTACCGCAGATATGTCGACGTGCGGCTGATCTTCTCGCCGGGCTACCAAGCGGCCTTCTTCGGCGGCGATCCGGACAATTTCAACTTCCCGCGCTACGATCTCGACTGCGCCTTCCTGCGCCTCTACCAGGACGGCCGGCCGATCGCCGCGCCCGATCACCTGCGCTGGAACCCGGCTCCGCCGGTCGCGGGCCAGCCGGTGTTCGTGGCCGGCAATCCCGGCGACACCCTGCGCGAACAGACGCTCGCGCAGCTTCAGACCGATCGCGACCTGGCCGTGCCGCTGACCATGGCCGAGCTTTCCGAACTGCGCGGCCGGGTGATCCGCTTCACCGAGGAAAGCGCCGACCACAGGCGGCTCGGCGATGACGAACTGTTCGGGCTGGAGAACGACTACAAGGTCTATTCCGGCTGGCTGGCGGCGCTCGACGACGCCGATTTCATGGCCGCCAAACGCCAGGCCGAGGCCGATCTGCGGACCAGGGCCATGTCCAGGCTGGGTCCCGCCTTCGGCGATCCCTGGACCGATATCGCCCGCATCCAGCCGGCCGCCCAGGCGCTCTATCCGGCCTATGACCTGGTCGAGGGCGGGCCGGTGGATTCCAGGCTGTTCCAGGACGCCCGCCTCCTGGTCCGCGCCGCCGAGGAGCGGCGAAAGCCGTCGGCCGAGCGCCTGCCGGACTATGTCGACAGCCAGCTGCCGGAGCTCGAGAAGACGGCGCTGGCCCCCGAGCCGATCGAAGGGCCGCTGGAGCAGCTTCTGCTGGAATTCTGGCTGTCGAAGGCGCGCGAATACCTCACCGCCGACGATCCCGACACCCGGCTGCTGCTGGGCGACGACAGCCCGGAGACCCTGTCGGCGCGGCTGGTCGCCGGCACCAGGCTGGGCGATCCGGCCGTGCGCAAGGCGCTGTGGGACGGCGGGCTGGCGGCTGTGACGGCCTCGGACGATCCGATGATCCGGTACGTGCTGCGCATCGACCCCGAGGCGCGCCGCATCCGCGCCGCCTATGAGGAGCAGGTGGCCGGCCCGACCGCGCGGGCGGCAGAAGCGATCGCCAGGGCCAGGTTCGCGGTCTATGGCGACAGCCTCTATCCGGACGCGACCTTCACCCTGCGCCTGAGTTATGGCGCCGTCGCCGGCTGGATCTGGCGCGGCAAGACCGTCGCGCCGTTCACCACCTTCGCCGGCCTCTTCGCCCGCGCCACCGGCCAGGAGCCCTACGATCTCGACCCGCGCTGGATCGCGGCCAAGGACCGGCTGGATCCGGCCACGGTCTTCGACATCTCGACCACCAACGACATCGTCGGCGGCAATTCCGGCTCGCCGCTGCTCGACGCGAACAGCCAGGTGATCGGCGTGATGTTCGACGGCAACATCCACAGCCTCGGCGGTGACTTCGGCTACGACCCGGCGCTGAACCGCGCCATCGCCGTCTCGGCCGCGGCGATCACCGAGGCGCTGCGGACGGTCTACGGCGCCGATGCCTTGGTGAACGAGCTGAGCGCCCCTTGATCCTCCCACGGAGGGGGAGGGGGACCAACCGAAGGATGGTGGAGGGGGCCTTGCCGCGCCTCGCCGGCTGAAGATCAGTTCTCAGCCCATGCCTGATGCGGGCGCGGCCGCCGCCGCGCCCCCTCCACCGCACTGCGTGCGGTCCCCCTCCCCCAACGGGGGAGGATCAAGGGCGAATTCGGCCCGCTAGGCTCGTCGGACCATGCGCAGGATGAAGATCAGGATCACCGCGCCGATGACGGCGGTGATGATCGAGGAGATCATGCCGCTGCCGATATGGATGTGCAGCCGGCCGGCAAGCCAGCCGCCGATGATCGCCCCGATGACCCCGACGATCAGGTCGCCGATCAGCCCGAAGCCGCCGCCCTTGACCAGCAGCCCGGCCAGCCACCCGGCGACCACGCCGATGACGATCCAGGCGATGAGGCCATGACCGCTCAGTCCCAAAGCATGCATGATGTTTTTCCCTATGATCGTCTGCGAAGACCGTCTTTTTTGTCGTTCGCGCGGCGTCTTGGCCGCCCGGCCGAAGCTGGAGCTTAACCATGAATGCCGCTCCTGGCGAGCCGGCGGGATTTCGCGCCTTAAAGGCCGGCGCGGCGGGCGGCGACCCTGGAGACCGCCGACCAGTCCTTGTCCGCGTCGCCATGGGCGATGGCGTCGATGAAATTGTCGCGCATGACGCTGGCGAAGGGCAGGGGAACGCCGGCCGCCTCGCCCGCCTCCAGCGCCTGGCGCACGTCCTTCAGCCCCAGCGGCAGGGCGAACAGGGCCGGCTCGAATTTCCCTTCGACGATCAGGTCGCCATAGGTCCTGTAGGCCGGCGCGGCGAACAGGGTGCCGGTCAGCACGTCGCGCAGGATGGCCGGGTCGAGGTCGTAGCCGCGCGCCAGGGCGAAGGCCTCGGCCAGGCTCTCGATGGCCGCCGCCAGGGTGAAGTTGATCGCCAGCTTGGCCAGGTGCGCCTGGTGCGGCGCCGGCCCGATCGGCCAGGTCTTCTTGCCGACCGCGTCCAGCAGCGGCCGCGCGCGGTCGACCGCCTCGGGCGCGCCGGCGACCAGGACGTTCAGTTCGCCCGCCGCCGCCACGTCCGGCCGCCCGAGCACCGGCGCGGCCAGGTAGGCGACGCCGGCCTCGGCATGGACGGTTTCCAGCTCGCGGCTGAACGCCGCCGAGATGGAGGCGGACATCAGGTGGACGACGCCCGCACGCGCCCGGCTCAGCGCGCCGCTCTCGAGGATCGCCTGGCGCACGGCGTGGTCGTCCGCCAGCATGGTGAACACCGCCTCGCCTTGGAACGTCTCGCCAGGATCGGCCGCCCGGCGCGCGCCGTCGGCGACCAGCCGGTCCGCCGGCTCCGGCGAGCGGTTCCAGACGGTCAGGGTATGGCCGGCGCGCATCAGGCTGCGCGCCATGCCCGAACCCATATGCCCAAGCCCGATGAAGCCGACATCCATGGCCGGTCCCTCCGCCACGCCGATCGGATGTAACCTTGCGCCGTCGGAGGATGTTCCGGAAGGGCGTTAGGGCCTCAACCCTCCGAAGGACGCGCCAATCGTAAGCGCCGCTGCTTGTGACGATGCAACTATTGCACTACATGTCGCCTATGGTGACAATGCATCGCCAGGCGAACTGGAAAATCGCGATCTACGGAGGCGACCACGGGATTCCGCACTTCCACGTAGAAGGTCCCGATTTCCGCTGCTCGGTTGGCATTGCAACAGGTGAACTGATCGTCGGCGACGCGCCAGCGCGGGTGCTGGCCGCCGCCCGGGAATGGGCCGCCGCACACGAGGGCGAGTTGGCGGCCAAGTGGCAGGAGTTGAACTGATGAGCGTGACCGACACGATGCGCACGATCGCCAGCGTCAAGGCCTCGGAGCCAGCACGGTTGCGCCTCCACTGGTCTGACGGCTCCCAAGTCGAGTTGGACCTGAGCGCTTGGCTTGAAAAGCCGGCGTTTGCGGCGCTGCGAGACCCGGCGGAGTTCGCCAGGGTCAAGGTCGGGGACTGGGGCCATAGCCTTGAATGGCCGAACGGCGCCGAGGCGGGCGCCGATAGCCTCTGGCTCGAAACCCTGTCGGCCCAGAGGCGCCAGGACGCCCGGACCTTTCTGGAATGGCGGCTGAGGAACGGCCTTTCGCTGAGCAAAGCCGCCGAGGCTCTCGGTCTCTCCCGCCGCATGGTCGCCTACTACTCAAATGCCGAGAAGCCGGTTCCGAAGACGGTCCTGCTGGCCTGCCTGGGGTGGGAGGCAAACAACCGGGAGACCAGCCGACGTAAGCGGGCCGTTCTGGCAGGATGACAACGGTCAGCCTCGATGCCTTGGTGACCCTCAGCGCTCGGGCAGGGCTCGTGGTGCGAATGGACGTGACTGCGCCGGAGGCGGCGTAGCGCTCACTAATCCTCATCCATCTTCAGCGCCGCGATGAACGCCTCTTGCGGGATCTCCACCTTGCCGAACTGGCGCATCTTCTTTTTCCCCTCCTTCTGCTTGTCGAGCAGCTTGCGCTTGCGGGTGGCGTCGCCGCCGTAGCATTTGGCGGTGACGTCCTTGCGGAGGGCGCGGACGGTTTCGCGGGCGATGATCTTGCCGCCGATGGCCGCCTGGATGGGGATCTGGAAGAGGTGGGGCGGGATCAGCTCCTTCATCTTCTCGACCATGGAGCGACCGCGGGCCTCGGCTCGATTTCTGTGAACGAGCATGGAGAGCGCATCGACGGGCTCGGCGTTGACCAGGATCTGCATCTTCACCAGGTCGCCGGTGCGGTAGTCCTCGATCTGGTAGTCGAACGAGGCGTAGCCCTTGGAGACTGATTTCAGCCGGTCGTAGAAGTCGAACACCACCTCGTTCAGCGGCAGGTCGTAGACCACCATGGCGCGGGTCCCGACATAGGACAGCTCCCGCTGTTCGCCGCGGCGGTCCTGGCAGAGCTTGATCACCGCCCCGAGATATTCGTCCGGAGTGAAGATGGTGGCCTTGATCCAGGGCTCGGCAATGGACTCGATGCGCACCGGGTCGGGCATGTCGGCGGGGTTGTGCAGTTCGACCACCGACCCGTCGGTCAGGGTGATGCGGTAGACCACCGACGGCGCGGTGGCGATCAGGTCGAGGTTGAACTCGCGCATCAGCCGCTCCTGGACGATCTCCAGGTGCAGCAGGCCGAGGAAGCCGCAGCGGAAGCCGAAGCCGAGGGCGGCGCTGGTCTCCATCTCGTAGGTGAAGGAGGCGTCGTTCAGGCGCAGGCGCCCGACGGCGGCGCGCAGGTCCTCGAAATCGGCCGCATCGACCGGGAAGAGGCCGCAGAACACCACCGGCTGCACCGCCTTGAAGCCGGGGAAGGGGTCGGTGGTCGGCCGCCGCTCATCGGTGATGGTGGCGCCGACCGCGGCGTCGGCGACGTCCTTGATCTGGGCGGTGAGGAAGCCGATTTCGCCGGGGCCGAGCTGTTCGACCTCGGTCTGCTTGGGCAGGAAGACGCCCAGCCGGTCGACCTTGTAGACCGCGCCGGTCTCCATCATCCGCACCTGCTGGCCGGCCTTCAAAGAGCCGTCGAAGACGCGCACCAGCACGATGACGCCGAGATAGGCGTCGTACCAGGCGTCGACCAGGAGCGCCTTCAGCGGCGCCGCGGCGTCGCCCTTCGGCGGCGGCAGCCGGCCGACGATCGCCTCCAGCACCTCATGGATGCCCTTGCCGGTCTTGGCCGAGGCCTCGACCGCGTCGGCGGCGCTGATGCCGATGACGTCCTCGATCTGCTGGCGCACCCGGTCGGGCTCGGCGGCCGGCAGGTCGACCTTGTTCAGCACCGGCACGATCTCGTGGTCGTGCTCGATGGCCTGGTAGACATTGGCCAGGGTCTGCGCCTCGACGCCCTGGCTGGCGTCGACCACCAGGATCGAGCCCTCGCAGGCGGCCAGCGAGCGCGACACCTCATAGGCGAAGTCGACGTGGCCGGGGGTGTCCATCAGGTTCAGCACATAGTCGAGGCCGTCGTCGGCGCGGTATTCCAGCCGCACGGTCTGCGCCTTGATGGTGATGCCCCGCTCGCGCTCGATCTCCATGGAGTCGAGCACCTGCTCCTTCATCTCGCGCGCGGTCAGACCGCCGGTCTCCTGGATCAGGCGATCGGAGAGGGTGGATTTGCCATGGTCGATGTGGGCGACGATGGCGAAGTTGCGGATACGGTCGAGCGGCGTCGTCATGGCGGCGGGGTCTAGCACAATATTCGCGGCTGCTTCTCCCCTGCATTTTGCGGGGGGAGAAGCTCGGGATGCGGGGGTGCGGCGGTTCAATATTCAACGCCGCCAGGGCTTTCGCGCGGCCGCGCTGCGCCCCTCACCTGCCGGCGCGGGGCGAGGGCGCCAGGAAAACGAATCAGATCGTCCGCGCTATACTCCGCAAATGGCCTCAGCTTGGCCGCAAACCGGACTCAATCGGGCGTCAGCATTTGCGCAAAGTCGGGGAGTTCTGATTCATGCATCGACGTCATCTGGTTTCAGCCGCCGGCGCCTTGTTGGGCGCGCAGCTGATCGCACCCCTGGCGCGCGCCCAGGACGGCCCGCCCCGGGACGCTCCGCCCCGGGATGGCCCGACGTACGATCGGCCGGCATACGAGGGACCGTCCCGAGGCCCCCCCCCGATGCCGCCGCCGGAGCCGCGCTATCCGGACCATCCGGCGCCGACCTATAGCCGCGACGAGCTGGTCAACTCGGTCTCCGACTTCTTCGGCGTCACCGCCGAGAGCGCCGGGGCGATCATCGAGCGCATCTTCAGGGACAACGGTCAGCCCACCGCCTATATCGCCGGCCAGGAGGTTTCCGGGGCCTTCGTCGCCGGCCTGCGCTACGGCAAGGGCCTGCTCTACATGAAGGAGCGGCCGCGCCAGGAGGTCTACTGGCAGGGGCCGTCGATTGGTTTCGACGCCGGCGGCAACGCCAGCCGCAGCTTCACCCTCTGCTACAATCTGCAGTTCCCGGACATGATCTATCGCCGCTTCCCCGGCGTCGACGGCTCGGCCTATTTCATCGGCGGCCTTGGCGTGAACTATCAGCGGGCGGAGGACATCACCCTGGCGCCCATCCGCGCCGGCGTCGGCCTGCGCCTGGGCGCCAATGTCGGCTACCTGGCTTACAGCCGCGAACGCCATTTCCTGCCGTTCTGATCCTTCGGCAACGGCTCATTAGAACCGCTCATCCCCGCGAAGGCGGGGATCCAGGCTTTTTTGTTTCCGAGCTTTGCGGGTCCGCCCGGGGCCGAAAGAATTTGAACGACGAACGAACACGAACCCACACGAACGGTCAGCCTCACCGCATCAGCCAGTCTGGCCCGTTCGTGTTTGTTCGTGGGTGTTCGTGGTTAAAAACTTGGATTCCCGCCTTCGCGGGAATGAGCGGAAGATGGGTTAGCCGCGTAGTTTCGCCCCCACCGCCTTTTCCGCCGCGGTGACGATCTTTGTGGACAGCGCCTCGATCTCGGCTTCGGTCAGGGTGTGGTCGGTGGGCTGGAGGGTGACTTCCAGGGCCAGCGACTTCCTGCCGTCCGGCACGCCGTCGCCGGTGTAGACGTCGAACACCCAGACGCGCTCGATCAGGGCCTTGTCGGCCGAGGCGACGGCGCGGACCAGGTCGGCGGCCGGCAGGGCGGCGTCGACGACGAAGGCGAAGTCGCGGCGTAGCGGCATCAGCGCCGAAAGGCTGAGCGCCGAGCGGGTCTTGACCGCCTTGCGCTTCGGCTCCGGCACGGCCTCCAGCCAGATCTCGAAGCCGTAGATCGGCCCTTCGGCGTCGAGGGCGGCCAGCACCGCCGGGTGCAGGGCCCCGAACTCGACCAGCACCGCCTTGGGGCCGAGCTGCAGCCGCGCCGAGCGGCCAGGATGCCACCAGGGCGCCGCCGACCCCTGCGCCACCTGCAGCGAGCCCACCGGCGCGCCGAGCTGGTCCAAGAGGCTCATCAGGTCGCCCTTCAGCGCGAAGAGGTCGTCGCTCTTGCCGCCGTCCCAGCGCCTGGGCGGATGCGGCGCCAGCACGGCGGTGATGGCCGTGCGCTGGTCCCTGGGCCGGTCGCCGGCGAAGACCGGGCCGATCTCGAACAGGGCGACGTCGGCGAAGCCGCGGTTGGCGTTGCGCTGCGCCGCCTCGATCAGGTTGGGCAGGATCGAAGGCCGCATGCAGTCGAGCTCGGCGGCGATCGGGTTGGCCAGCACCAGGTCCGGCTGGCCGCCGCCGAACAGCTCGGCCAGGGCGCGGGGCATGAAAGACCAGGTGATGGCCTCGGCGTAGCCGAGCGCCGCCAGCACGCGGCGGGCGGTGACGGCGCGGCCCTGGCGGACGGTCAGGACGCCGCCGGGCGGGCGCGGCAGTTCCGGCAGCGGCGTCGCCGGCAGCTTGTCGTAGCCGGCGATGCGGGCGACCTCTTCCACCAGGTCGGCCTTGCCCTCGACGTCGCGCCGCCAGGTCGGCGGCTGCACGGTGAGGGCATGGCCCGAACCGCTGATGGCGAAGCCGAGGATGGTCAGGATCTCCAGCGCCTGTTCGTGGCCGAGCGAGAGGCCCGACAGCTTCTGCACATAGGCCGGGTCGAAGGCGATCGCGGCCGGCGGCGCGGGCGGTTCGCCGGCGACGCGGACCTCGGAGGCCTCGCCGCCGCAGAGCTCGAGGATCAGCCGGGTGGCGAGCTCCAGGCCCGGGACCACGAAGCCCGGGTCGACGCCGCGGGCGAAGCGGTACTGGGCGTCGGAGGTGATGCCGGTGGCGCGTCCGGTCTGGGCGGTGCGGATCGGATCGAACCAGGCGCTCTCGACGAACACCTCGGTGGTGGTCTCCGAGCAGCCGGTGGACGACCCGCCCATGACGCCGCCGAGGCCGATGGCGCCGGAGCCGTCGACGATCACGCACATCTCGGGCGTGACCGCATAGGTCTGGCCGTCCAGGGCGGCGACCTGCTCGCCTTCGCGGCCGAGCCGGGCCTCGACGAAGCCGCCGCTCAGCTTGGCGGCGTCATAGACGTGCAGCGGCCGGGCGCGGTCGTAGGAAATGAGGTTGGTGATGTCGACCAGGGCGCTGATCGGGCGAAGGCCGATGGCGCGCAGGCGGGCCTGCAGCCAGGCCGGCGACGGGCCGTTCCTGACGCCGCGGATCAGCCGGCCGGCGAACACCGGGCAGGCGTCCGAGCCGTCCAGCCGGACGTCGATCGGGCAGGGGAAGCCGCCCTTGACCGGCTCGACCGTCAGGTCCTTCAGGCGGCCCAGGCCGGCGGCGGCCAAGTCGCGGGCGATGCCGGCGACGCCCAGCCAGTCCGGCCGGTTCGGCGTCACCTCGAAATCGATCACCGCCTCCAGGCCCAGCGCCTCGGCGGCGCCGGCGCCGACCTCCAGGTCCTCGGCCAGCTCCAGGATGCCGTCGGAGTCCTCGGCGATCTCCAGCTCGGCGGCCGAACAGAGCATGCCGTTGGAGACGACCCCGCGCACCGGCCGCGGCTCGAGCGTGATGCCGGTCCCCGGGATATAGGTCCCGATCGGGGCGTAGAGGGTCACAAGGCCCGCCCGCGCGTTCGGCGCGCCGCAGACGATCTCCTTCATCCCATCCCGGGTCTCGACCTGGCAGACGCGCAGGCGGTCGGCGTTGGGATGCTGGACGGCGTCCTTGATGCGCGCCACCGAGAAGGCGGCGAACCTGGCGGCGGGATCGTCGACGTGCTCGACTTCCAGCCCGGCCATGGTCATGGCCTCGGCGACGCGGGCGACGCCGGCGGTGGTGTCCAGATGGTCCTTCAGCCAGGAGAGGGTGAAGCGCATCAGCTCAGCCCCGTCGCCGGATTGGGCGCCTGGAAGGCGGAAAAACCGTAGTGCTCCAGCCAGCGCACGTCGGCGCTGAACATGTCGCGCAGGTCCGGCATGCCGTATTTCAGCACCCCCAGCCGGTCGATCCCCATGCCGAAGGCGAAGCCCTGCCACTCGTCCGGATCGAGCCCGACGGTGCGCAGGATGTTGGGGTGCACCATGCCGCCGCCGAGGATCTCCAGCCAGTCGCTGCCCTCGCCGATCTTCACGATCCCGGCGGAGCGGTCGCACTGGACGTCCATCTCCGCCGAGGGCTCGGTGAAGGGGAAGTAGTGGGGCCTGAAGCGGGTGACGACCTGGTCGGTCTCGAAGAAGCGGCGGATGAAGGCGTCGAGGGTCCATTTCAGGTGGCCGAGATGGATGGCGCGGTCGATCACCAGCCCCTCCATCTGGTGGAACATCGGCGTGTGGGTGCGATCCGAATCCTTCCGGTAGGTGCGGCCGGGGCCGACGATGCGGATCGGCGGCTCCTGGCCGTGGGCGAACTGCGGCGCCTCCACCGCGGTGTTGGCCCGCTGCATGACGCGGATCTGGATCGGGCTGGTGTGGGTGCGCAGCACCTTGCGCTCGCCGTGCTCGTCCTCGTTCAGGAAGAAGGTGTCGTGGGTCTCCCGCGCCGGATGCTTGGGCGGGAAGTTCAGGCCAGTGAAGTTGTGGAAGTCGTCCTCGATGTCCGGGCCCTCGGCGACGGCGAAACCCATGCCGGCGAAGATGGCGATCATCTCGTCCATCACCTGCATGGTCGGGTGCACCGAGCCCCTGCGGCGGGGCGGGGCGGGCAGGGTGAGGTCGACCCGCTCGGCGGCCAGCCGCGCCTCGAGGGCGGCGGCGTCCAGCTGGGCCTTGCGGGCGGCGATGGCGGCGGCGACGCGGTCGCGCAGGCCGTTGATGTTCGGCCCCTGCTCGCGCCGCTCGTCCGGGCTCATCGCGCCCAGCGATTTCAGCAGGTTGGAGATTTCGCCGGTCTTGCCGAGGGCGGCGACCCGCAGGGCTTCGAGCTCCGCGGAATCGGCGGCGGCGATCTTGGCGGTGAGTTCGGATTCGAGGGCGGCAAGATCGGTCATGGCTGGCGGTGCTCTAGCGGGAATACGAGTGGGCGCGAAGGCTTCCGGCACGCCGCCGAAAGCCCTCCCGCCGGGACATTCCCGAGCGCGTCAGGCCAGAGCGGCGCGAACCTTGTCGGCGATGGCCTTGAAGCCGGTGGGATCGGCGCCCGCCACGTCGGCGAGAACCTTGCGGTCGATATCGACCCCCGCCAGCTCAAGGCCGTGCATAAATCGCGAATAGGTCAGGCCTTCGATCCGCGCCGCGGCGTTGATCCGCTGAATCCACAGCGCCCGGAACGAACGCTTGCGCACCTTGCGGTCGCGGTAGGCGTACTGGCCGGCCTTGTCGACGGCCGCCTTGGCCGCGCGGATGGTGTTCTTGCGCCGGCCGCGGAAACCCTTGGCCTGCTCCAGAACCTTCTTGTGCTTGGCGTGGGACGTCACGCCCCGTTTGACACGCGCCATTTCAGATCACCTCTTCTCGGTCAGCGGTTCAGGCGTAGGGCATGTAGGACTTGACGGTCTTTGCGTCCGCCGCGTCCAACACCTTCGTCCCACGGTTCTGGCGGATGTATTTCGCGTCGTGGCTCATCAGCCTGTGCCGTTTGCCGGCGACGCCCGCCTTGACCTTACCGCTCGCGGTGACCTTGAAGCGCTTCTTGGCGCCCGATTTCGTCTTCAACTTCGGCATTTTCCATGCGGAGCCTTTTGATCGGCCCCGTCCTCTAGGGTCGGTGACGAGCCGCCATGGCATGCCTTGGGCCAGGCGGCTCTTTAAGAGCGGGCGTCGTTACGGCAAAACAGGCTTAAATGCAACGCGGCATGGACAAATCGTCCAGGCGACGCGGACGGATCGTCCGCGAAAGCAATTGGGGAGACCAGTTTGGCTCAATCGATCGATCGACGTGTTCGTCTGGCCTCGTCGGCCGCCCTGGCCGGGGCCATGGCCGCGCCAAGGCTGGCCTTGGCCCAGGCCGGCGCGGCCTCGGGGCCGCCGGTGGCGGCGGTGCGGCCGGTGACCGAGACCCTGTGGGGCGTTCCGGTGACCGACCCCTATCGCTGGATGGAGGCCGAAGGGCCGGAATGGAAGGCCTACGCCCTGGCCGAGGGCGACTACGCCAAGCGGATGCTCGGCGCCATCCCCGGCCGCGACGCGCTGGTCGCCGCCGTGCAGCACTATACCCACGACCTGGTCGCGGTGTCGGCGGTGCAGGTCGGCGGCGAGCGCATCTTCACCCAGGTGCGGCCGGCCGGCGCGAACACCTTCAAGCTCTACGTGCGCGACGGCCGGGCCGGCGCCGACCGGCTGCTGATCGACCCCGACGCCCACGCCCCGGCCGGCTCGCACGCCTCGCTGGACTGGTGGACCGCCTCGCCGGACGGCGCCCATGTGGTGTTCGGCGTCTCGCCGGGCGGCGGCGAGCAGTCGGTCGCCCACGTGATCGTCACCGACACCGGCGCCATGCTGCCGGAGGCCATCGACCGCACCGAGGAAGCCAGCCCGAGCTGGGCCCCGGACGGCTCCGGCTTCTTCTACAACCGGCTGCAGCCCGGGCAGGCGGCGGACAGCGTCGACAAGTACAAGTACAGCGCCAACTGGTTCCATCGGCTGAACACCGATCCGGCGAGCGACACCCAGGTGCTGTCCAAGGCCCTCAGCCCAAGCGTCCAGATCGCCGATATCGACCTGCCGGTGGTCGGCGCGACGCCCGGTTCGCCGGTCGCGCTCGGCCTGATCCAGTCCGGAGTCCAGAACGAGATCGGCCTCTATGTGACGACGATCGGCGCCGCCAAGGCGGGGACGCCGGCCTGGACCAGGGTCTGCGCGCCGGCGGACAAGGTGACCGGAGCGGCCGTGCACGGCGACGACATCTACCTGATGAGCCACGACCACGCCTCGCGCTACAAGGTGCTGAAGGTGACGGCGGCCCAGCCGGCGGTGGCGACGGCGAGCCTCGCCGTGCCGGAGACCGGTTCGGTGATCCGCGGCATCGCCGCGGCGAAGGACGGCCTCTATATCCAGGACCTGAACGCCGGTCTCGGCGGCTTGCGCCGCATGGCCTGGGACGGGTCGGTCACCACCATCGCCATGCCGTTCGCCGGCTCGATCGACGCGCTCTACGCCGACACCCTGCACGACGGCGTCTGGTTCCTGCTGCAGGGCTGGGTGCGGCCTTCGGTGCTCTGCCATGTCGGCCCGGATGGGGTGGTCGTGCAGACCGACATCGCCCCGGCGCCGCCGATCGACGTCTCGCCCTATGCCGCCGACGAGGTGTTCGCCACCGCCGCCGACGGGGTCAAGGTTCCGCTCTCCATCGTCTATCGCAAGGGCCTGGCCCGCGACGGCAGGGCGCCGACCCTGCTGGACGCCTATGGCTCATACGGCATCACCGAGGATCCGGCCTTCCTGGCCCGCTGGCTGCCGCTGCTGGACCTGGGCGGCGTCTTCGCGGTGGCGCACGTGCGCGGCGGCGGCGAGCTCGGCGAGGACTGGCACCTGGCCGGCCAGAAGCTGAACAAGCCCAACACCTGGCGCGACACCATCGCCGCCGCCCACTACCTGATCGACCAGGGCTACACCTCGAGCGCCAGGCTCGGGATCATGGGCGGCTCCGCCGGCGGCATCACGGTGGGGCGGTTCTTGACCGAGCAGCCATCGCTCGCCGCCGTGGTGATCGACCAGGTCGGCGTCTCCAATCCGTTGCGCAGCGAGTTCTCGCCGAACGGGCCGCCGAACATCCCCGAATTCGGCACGGTCACCGACGCGCAGGGCTTCAAGGGCCTCTACGAGATGGACTCCTACCAGCACGTCAAGGACGGCGTCGCCTATCCGTCGGTGATGCTGACCACCGGCCTGAACGACCCGCGGGTGTCGTCCTGGGAGCCCACCAAGATGACCGCGCGGCTGCAGGCGGCGACGGCGTCGAAGAACCCGGTGATCCTGCGGGTGGAGACCGACGCCGGCCACGGCATCGGCTCGACCCTGGCCCAGCGCGACCGCGAGACTGGCGACATCCTGGCCTTCCTGCTCTGGCGCACCGGCGACCCGCGCTATCAGCCCGCCTGATGAATCCTCCCCGGTGGGGGAGGGGGACCATGCGAAGCATGGTGGAGGGGGCCTTGCCGCGTCTCGGCGTCGGCAAGGCTGATCTTATAGCGGGCGTGAAGCGGGCGTGGACGGCATCGCGCCCCCTCCACCGCACTACGTGCGGTCCCCCTCCCCCAACGGGGCAGGGGAATCGCATATGGCGCTGGAGTCGGATTGTTAGCTCGAACGGGATTCTGAAGTTGTCTCCATATCGGTTGGAGATGGCGGATGGAGACGTTTTCGAGCTGTTTTTCTGAGGTCGATGATCCACGGGCGGGCA
>DATAYM010000076.1:0-137446 GCA_036272595.1 Caulobacteraceae bacterium | reverse complement strand
ATAGCGGCGGCGGCTGGCAGGGGCAAGCCGACATAAAGGTTTCCTTATATCCCATTGTCGGGCGCGACGACCGCGGCTATAGAGCCCGCAATCCGTCCATCAGGAGCCCGACGTGGCCGATCATATCGTCAAAGACATCGCCCTGGCCGACTGGGGCCGCAAGGAAATCGAGATCGCCGAAACCGAAATGCCCGGGCTGATGGCCGTGCGGGCCGAGTTCGGCAAGGACCAGCCCTTGAAGGGCGCGCGCATCGCCGGCTCCCTGCACATGACCATCCAGACCGCGGTCCTGATCGAGACCCTGCAGGCCCTGGGCGCGGACGTGCGCTGGGCGTCCTGCAACATCTTCTCGACCCAGGACCACGCCGCCGCCGCCATCGCGGTCACCGGCACGCCGGTGTTCGCCACCAAGGGCGAGACGCTGGACGAGTACTGGGACTACGCCCACAAGATCTTCGAGTGGTCGGACGGCGGCTACCCCAACCTGATCCTCGACGACGGCGGCGACGCCACCCTGCTGACCGTGCTCGGCCCCAAGGCCGAGGCCGACCCGTCCATCCTCGACCATCCCGGCAATGACGAGGAGGAAGCGCTCTACACGGTGATGAAGCGCTATCTGAAGGAGAAGCCCGGCTTCTATTCGGCCATCCGCGAGGCCATCAAGGGCGTCTCGGAAGAGACCACCACCGGCGTCCATCGCCTCTACCAGATGGCCGAGCGCGGCGAGCTGCCCTTCCCGGCCATCAACGTCAACGACAGCGTCACCAAGTCCAAGTTCGACAACCTCTATGGCTGCCGCGAGAGCCTGGTCGACGCCATCCGCCGGGCCACCGACGTCATGCTGGCCGGCAAGGTCGCGGTGGTCTGCGGCTACGGCGACGTCGGCAAGGGCTCGGCCGCCTCGCTGCGCCACGGCGGCGCACGGGTGATCGTCACCGAGATCGACCCGATCTGCGCCCTGCAGGCGGCCATGGAAGGCTATGAGGTGCGTACCCTGGAGCAGGCCGCGCCCGACGCCGACATCTTCGTCTCCGCCACCGGCAACAAGGACGTGATCCGGCTGGAGCACATGCGGGCGATGAAGAACAACGCCATCGTCGCCAACATCGGCCACTTCGATTCCGAGATCCAGATCGCCGCCCTGCGCAACTTCCATTGGGACGAGATCAAGCCGCAGGTGCACCACGTCGAGTTTCCCGACGGCAAGAAGATCATCGTGCTGTCCGAGGGCCGGCTGGTGAACCTGGGCAACGCCACCGGCCACCCGTCCTTCGTGATGAGCGCCTCCTTCACCAACCAGACCCTGGCCCAGATCGAGCTGTGGACCAACGCGGGCGCCTACAAGAAGCAGGTCTACACCCTGCCCAAGCGGCTGGACGAGAAGGTCGCCCGCCTGCACCTGGCCAAGCTGGGCGTGCAGCTGACCGAGCTTTCCGAGGAGCAGGCGGCCTATATCGGCGTCGGCCAGGACGGCCCTTTCAAGCCGGATCACTACCGCTACTAGAGCGAAGGCCATCGCGACCATCCTCATCCTCTCCAGCTTCGTTTCCGCCAGCCGGGTGGGGGGCGGGATGCAGGCCCTGGCGCTGTCCAGGCTGGGGATGGAGCCGATCCTGGTCCCCACCGTGCAGTTCGGCCGCCACCCCGGCTGGGGCGCGCCGGGCGGCAAGCCGGTGGAGGCCGACACCATGGCGGCCATGCTGCAGGGCATCGACGCGCAAGGGGTGCTCGGTCGGCTGGACGCGGTGATCTGCGGCTACTTCGCCTCGGTCGACCAGGTCGCCACCGCCGCCCGCGCCCTGGACACCGTGCGCGCCGCCAGCCCCAAGGCGCTGATCGTGGTCGATCCGGTCATGGGCGACGCGGGCAAGGGCCTCTATGTGCGCGAGGATGTCGCCAGCGCCATCGCCGCCGACCTCGTCAGCCGCGCCGACCTGATCGCCCCCAACGCCTGGGAACTGGCGCGGCTGACCGGCGCGCCGATCGATAAGGTCGAGACCGCGGTCAAGGCGGCGCGGAGCCTGATCCCGCCGGTGCTGGTCTCGTCGGTCCCGGCCGGCGACCGGATCGGCGTGGTCTATGTCGACGCCAAGGGGGCGCTGCTGGCCACCCATCCCCACGCGCGAACCGCGCCGAACGGAACCGGCGACCTGCTCACCGCCCTCTTCACCGCGGCGCGGATCAAGGGCCGCTCGCCGCGCATCGCCCTGGCGGCGGCCGTCGGCGGCGTCGCCGAGGCGGTGGCGGCGGCCGGCGAGGCCCAGGAACTGCCAGTGGAGTCGTTGCCGGCCCGCCTGGCCGCTTCGCCGCGCGTGCTGATCGAGCGGCTCTGACGCCCCAAGGGGTGTTTTCAGGCGGCGTCGTGGAAGATCACCCCCAAGGTATGGCGGCGCCCCGCGCGCAGCACGCTGACCCCGTGCCGCATCGCCACCCGATAGTCGCCGCGAGCGCCGCGCACGGGGCGGCTGTTCACCGCGAACGCCACCGCGTCGCCCTTGGCCAGCGGAACCACCGCCGCCCGGCTCTGCATGCGCGGCCGCTGTTCGGTCAGCACGAACTCGCCGCCCTCGAAGTCGCGGCCCGGCGCCGACAGCAGCACCGCGACCTGCAGCGGAAAGACCTGCTCGCCATAGAGGTCCTGGTGCAGACAGTTGTAGTCGCCCTCGCCGTAGCGGAGCAGCAGCGGCGTCGGCCGGGCCTGGCCGGCCCGATGGCAGCGATCGAGAAAGGCGGCGTGCTCGGCCGGAAACTGCGCCTCGAACCCCATCCGCTCATGCCAGCGGTTGGCCAGCGGCGCGAGATGCGGATAGAGCCCGCCCCGCAGTCCGGCCACCAGCGGCGGCAGCGGGTAGCTGAAATAGCGGTATTCGCCGCGGCCGAACCCGTGCCGCGCCATCACCACCGTGCTGCGGAAGCCGGGGCCGTCATAGAGTGCCGTCACGGCGTCGCATTCGGCGTCGCTCAGCAGCGCCGGCAGCCTCGCCCAGCCCTGGGCGTCCAGGTCGGCCGAGACGGCCCGCCAGTCGATGAGGTCGGTGCGCGATGTCGAGGTCATGGGCTGAGGGATCGCACGCGGGCGCCAACGCGGCGCTCCGCCGCTTGCTTTCGAACTATTGGCCGCCATCCTGTCGCCCGCCGACCTGCTCGGCCGGCCGGGTGATGGCCACCGGCGCCTGTTGCGAGGCCAAAAGCGCTTTGCTCCAGGGGTTCAGGCCGACGCAATAGCCGGAATAGTTGCCGCACTGGCGGATTTCGCCGGTGTCGCTGTCGACCACCACGATCACCTGGTCGTCGTCGCCGGTCTGCGCCGTCGCGGCGTTCGCCGCCGGCGCCGCCACCGTCATCTTCGCCCACACTGACCCGGCGTTGTAGATGCCGATGCCGGCGAAGCGGCCGTGATGTGTGACCTGGGCCGCTGGCGGCGGCGGGCCATTGCAGCCGGCCAGCCCCGCCGCGGCCAGAACCGCGGCCCCGATCAGCTTGAGTTTCATGAAGCAGACCTCCTGGGCGCGGTGCAGTCTGACGCCGCGCCCAGGATCGGTCCAGCCGGCGGCCAGGTCTAGCCGGCGGTGACCCGCGCCCGGGCGCCCAGCAGGCCGCGCTCGTCGGCCAGCTGGGCGATCTGCACGGCGTTCAGCGCCGCGCCCTTGCGCAGGTTGTCCGCCACCACCCAGAGGTTCAGGCCGTTCTCGATGGTCGGGTCGTTTCGGATGCGGCTGACGAAGACCTCGAACTCGCCTTGCGCCTCTTTCGGGGTCATGTAGCCGGTGGGTTCGTGCTTATCGATCACCGAGACGCCCGGCGCCTCGCGCAGGATGTCGCGCGCTTCATCCTCGTCGAGGTGGCGCTCGAACTCCAGGTTCACCGCTTCCGAATGGCCGACGAAGACCGGCACGCGCACGCAGGTGACCGTCAGCTTGATGGCCGGATCGACGATCTTGTGGGTCTCGTTCCACATCTTGGCTTCTTCGTCGGTGTAGCCGTCGTCCATGAAGGTCCCGGCATAGGGGATGACGTTGAAGGCGATCTGCTTGGGGTAGACCTTCGGCTCGGTCGCCCCGAGCGAATAGACAGCCTTGGTCTGCTCCCAAAGCTCGTCCATGGCCGCTTTGCCGGTCCCGGAGACCGACTGATAGGTCGAGACCACCGCCCGCCTGATCTTCGCAGCGTCGTGCAGCGGCTTCAGCGCCATCACCAGCTGCGCCGTCGAGCAGTTCGGGTTGGCGATGATGTTCTTCTTAGCGGCGCCCATGATCGCGTCAGGGTTCACCTCCGGCACGATCAGCGGCACGTCCGGGTCCATCCGCCAAGCCGACGAATTGTCGATGACCATGGCGCCGGCCTTGCCGATCTTCGGCGACCACTCGCGCGAAAAGGCGCCCGAGACGCTCATCAGGGCAAGGTCGACCTTGGAGAAGTCGAACTTCTCGATGTCCTCGCAATAGAGCCGCCGGTCGGCGTAGTTGACCTCGACGCCGATGGATTTGCGCGAGGCCACGGCATGGATTTCGTCCACGGGGAAGTTCAATTCCTCGAGGATCGTCAACATCTCGCGGCCCACATTGCCCGTGGCGCCGATGACGGCCACCCGGTAACCCATCGGAAATCTCCTGATTTTGCTGAACGGCGGGGGATACGCCCGTTGGGGGGTTGAGGCAAGGCCAACCGTGAGTGCTAGCTAGCGTTGCAGAATCAGCCTGAACTGTCGCAACGATGCGACCATCGCGGGCAGCAGGATGAAAAAATGGGCCCCCAGCCACCCTTGCTTGAGCAATACTATTGGTACTCCCAGATAGCCCTAGCGACGATCGCGGTCTTGTCGCTTCTGATCGCCTCCTTCGCAGCACGTGCAGCGTTCGCACAATCCGCCTCCCTGCGGCTGTTCGAGCTGCTTAAATATACTCAGGATCCAGATTTTCGCTCAGCGCGACGAACGGTAATAAGAGAAATTGAACAACTTCAAGGCAAAGAATGGTGGGACGACGAGCGGCTCGAGAATGCGGCGTCTACGGTGTGTGCGATGTATGACATCCTCGGACGCCTCCTTGAATTCAGCGGGTATAACGCCGTAGCCAAGTTTTTTGTTTGCAACTGGGCCGACAGCATTATTCGCACTCATCGCATATTGGCGATATTTATCGAACACCGCCACAAAGCTGGCGGCCACGATTATCACGGCTATCGGTGGCTTACCGAGAAAGCCAAGAAATTCGATCCCCAAGTCGGCCCAGCTTGGCCAAGGCCGAAGTCAAACTGAGTGTCTGACCCTTATCTTATCGCCCGACGCAGGCCGCCAGGCCGTCGTCGCGGACGGTGACGATGCGGCCGTCGATGGTGCGGGTGCGGCGCACGATGTAGCGGCCGGGGTCGCCGGCGTCCCAGCTCAGCGGCTTAGGCAGGACGGCGATCAGGCGGGCGGCCTGGGCGGCGCTGAGTTTCGAGGCCGGCTCGTGGAAGAAGCGCTGGCTGGCCGCCTCGGCGCCGTAGACGCCGGGGCCAAACTCCACCACGTTCAGATACATCTCCATGATCCTGGGCTTACCCCAGATCGCCTCGATCAACACCGTGTACCAGGCCTCGATCGCCTTGCGCACATAGTCGCGGCCGGGCCAGAGGAAGACGTTCTTGGCGGTCTGCTGGCTGATGGTCGAGCCGCCCTTGATCCGGTTCGGCCGCCGCTGGTTGTTGCGCATGGCCTTTTCCATGGCCCCGAAATCGAAGCCGTGGTGCGAGCAGAATCGCGCGTCCTCGGAGGCCACCGCCGCCGCCGGCAGGGCCCGCGACATGTCGTGCAGCGAGCGCCATCGGTAGTCCAGGCCTTGGCCCTGGATCAGCCGTTCGATCATCAGGATGGTGATCGGCGGCGGCACGAAGCGGTAGACCAGCACGCTTACCGGCGGGACGATGACCAGGACGGCCAGGACGATCAGGAGCAGGCGTCCGACGAAGCGCCGGAAACCGCCGCGCCGCGCCGGCCGGCGCGCTGGCGAACGTCCCGGGCGTCTTTGGGTCCGGCCTCGCGGACGCGGCTGCGGCCTCGATGTCTCCCTGCCCGAATCGCGCGCCATACGACCTCTTGCCTTGACCCTGAGGCGGGATGCCAGTGAGGCTGCCGCCGCCTGTCGCCCTCCCCAAAGGAGCCCATAGCATGACCGTCACCGAAGCTGTCGAGCGCCGCATCTCGGTCAGGGCCTTTCGCCCCGATCCGGTGCCGGGGGCGCTGGTGCGGGAGATACTGGAGATCGCCAAGCGCGCCCCGTCCGGCGGCAATCTGCAGCCCTGGCGCGTCCATGCCCTGGCGGGCCAGCCGCTGGCCGAGCTGAAGGCGCTGGCCGCCGCCCGCATGGCCCAGGGCGGCGAGGAGCCGGAATACGACGTCTATCCGCCCAACCTCTGGGAGCCGTTCCGCACCCGCCGCTTCCAGTGCGGCGAGGACCTCTACGCCTCCATCGGCATTCCGCGCGACGACCGGCCGGCGCGCCTGCGCCAGCTGGCCAACAACCTGAACTTCTTCGGCGCCCCGGTCGGCCTGTTCTTCTCGCTGGAGCGCCGGCTGGGCCCGCCGCAATGGTCGGACGTCGGCATGTACATGCAGACGGTGATGCTGCTGGCGGTCGAGCGCGGCCTCGACACCTGTCCGCAGGAGTTCTGGGCCCGGCTGCCGAAGACCGCCGGCGACTTCATCGGCCTAGCCGAGGACCACATCCTGTTTTCCGGCATGGCCATGGGCTACCGCGACCCGGACGCGCCGATCAACGGCTGGCGCACCCGGCGCGACGACTTCGACCTGTTCGCCGAGATGCGCGGGTTCTAGCTAGCCGCGCCGCAGCCAGATCTGGGTGCGGCCGAGGGCGGGGACGCCCATATAGCCGCGGACGGTCAAGGTCTTGCCGTCGGCGCTCTCGGTCATCATCGCCGTAAAGGTGTTGCCGGAATCCGGGTCGAGGATGGACCCGTCCTTGTAGCTCAGCGGATCGCTCGGATCGGGCTTGAGGCCCCAGAGGACCTTCATGCCGGTGATACGCTGGCCCCGCAGCGCGCCCTGGCACTTGTCGCAGACGCGGTTCGGGCTGTCGCCGTTCAGCGGCCCGGCGAGGGCGCCCTGGACCTGGCCGCCCACGGTCTGCACCTTGATCAGCGCCAGCGGCTTGCCGTTCTCGGTGATGGCCCAGAGCCCGTCCGGACGCGGCGCGGCCGACGCCGCGTCGGCGATCGCCGACAGGGCAAGGGTGAAGATCGCCATCGCGACCGATGTCTTCATTTCAGCCTCCCAAACCCGCTCGACTATGCCGCCGCTTTCGCCATCGTTAAAGGGCGGGCACGTCGACGACGCCGGCGCCGCCCTCCTCGTCGCCCCAGGCCAGCCGCCGGCCGTCCGCGCTCATGGCCAGGGCGGTGATCGGCGGTCCCTTCTCGGCCTTGATCGGGTGCAGATGCCGCGATGTCAGATCGCAGGCCCAGACCCGGCCGTCGTCGACCCCCGCCGCCAGGACGCCGCGGTCGGGCGTGCCGGCGACCCGGGCGACCAGGCTGGCCTCGTCGAAGCCGATCTCCGCCGCCTCCTTGCCCATCGGCCCCTCGGCGCCGGAGAACGGCCAGACCACCGCGCCCGGGGCGCCGGCGGTGGCCAGCAACAGCCCCTTGGAGAGGAAGGCCAGGCTTTTGACCTTGGCCGGATAGCCGCCCATGCGCAGGTCCTTGGCGTCGGTCAGCCGCCAGCCGTGCAGCTGGTTCTCCTGCATCGACGACATCAGAAACCGGCCGTCGGGACTGAAGGCGACCAGGATGTGGCTGCCGGCCCATTTCAGCGACACCGGCTTCTGCTCGGCGATGCGGGCGTACCAGAGCATGGCGCCGCCGTAGGTGGCGCAGGCCAGCCGCCTGCCTCTGGGATCGAAGGCCAGGTGGGCCACGGTCTTCTGGTGAGCGAAGACCCGCTGGAACTTGGCCTCCCTGGCGTCGCGCACGTGGGCCTCGCGGCCGGCGGCGAAGGCGATCAGGCCGGACTCCGCGCTGGTCGCCACCGCGTCGATCCAGCGGCCCTTCAGTTCCGCCAGCGCCTCGGCCTCGCCGCCGCGGCTCCAGACCAGCCGGCCGTCGTCGCCGCCGGAAACCACCCCTTCGCCGCCCGGATGCAAGGCCGCCGCGAGGATGGCGCCGCCGTGCGCCGAGACCCTCTCGCCCGCCTCGCCGGCGACCGTGCCGTCGCCGAGCGCGAACCAGGCGCGGCCTTGGCGGTCGAACAGGATTTCGGTGACATAGGCGTCGAGGTTCATGGCGGCGTCTTGGCGCTTTACGTTTGCGGGAGCTTATGGTTCTAGTCGGCCAAACGCGCGGGCGCGCCATTTTTCGCGCGCCTTGAGGGAGACATGCATGGCCGTAAAGCTTGGGGGCAAGAAGGGCGAGAAGTACAATCTCGGCCAGAACGCCGACATCAACGTCACGCCTTTCGTGGACGTGATGCTGGTGCTCCTGATCATCTTCATGGTCTCGATCCCGCTGGCCACCACCGCCATCAAGATCGACCTGCCGCCGGCGATCAATACGCCGGACACCCACGTCAAGCCGACCTACCTGTCCATCGGCGTCAACGGGACGGTCACCCTGGTCGACCAGGGCAATGACGAACACACCAGCCTCGCCACCCTCGACGCCGACCTGACCCGCGCGCTGCAGAAGCCCAATCCCCGCGGCGAGACCATCCTGATCCGGGCCGACCGGCTGGTGAAGTACAAGGACTTCATGGCGGTGGTGAACCAGCTACAGACCGACGGCTACTACAAGGTCGCGCTGATCAACGAGAACCTGTCGGCCACCTGAGATCGGCCCCGACCTGGGCGGCTGAGCTAGAGCCAGGTCCGTCAAGGCTGGCGCAACAAACGCCGTCATCTCCCGCTGGAGCCGAAGACGGACTGCCAAGCAGGGGCGCGCAGCCGCCAATGCGGGGAACCCGTAGACACTGATCAGAGTCGGTGATCATGGGTGGCCCGAACAAGTCGGGCCATGACGGGAAGGGATGGCTGGGCTGAACCGGCTCTGATCTAGGCGGCGCAGGCCTCGAAGCCGGCCTTCAGCGCCGCTTCGTCCAGGTTGCGGCCGATGAAGACCATGCGGCTGGTGCGCGGCTCGTCGTCGCGCCAGGGCCGCTGCAGGTCGCCTTCCAGGATCATGTGGACCGCCTGGAACACCAGCCGGCGATCCTCGCGGCTGACGTTCAATATACCCTTGGCCCGCAGGATGTCGGGGCCCTGCACCGCCAAAAGCTCGCTCAGCCAGCGGCTGACCGCCTCGGCGTTCAGCGGCGGATCGAAGCTCAGCGCGACGCCCTTGATGTCGTCGTCATGGACGTGATCGTGGTCGTGGTGGTCGTGATCATGGTCATGGTCGGGCCCGCAATGCTCGTCGTGCACATGGCCGGCCTCGCCGTGCGGCGGATTGAGGAATTCCGGCTCCAGGTCGAGGATGCGCTCCAGGTCGAAACCGCCGCGCCCCAGAATCGCCGACAGCGCCACGTTCGAGCGCTCGGCGCGGTGGATGGGGGCCAGCGGATTGAGCTTGCGCACCCTGGCTTCCACCCGGCGCAGCTCGTCCTCCGAGACCAGGTCGGTCTTGTTCAGCACGATCTGGTCGGCGAAGGCGATCTGCTCGCGCGCCTCGCGGCTGTCGTCCAGCCGGGCCGAGACGTGCTTGGCGTCGACCACGGTGGTGACGCTGTCCAGCACCGTCTTGGCCTTGACGTCCTCGTCGACGAAGAAGGTCTGCGCCACCGGGCCGGGATCGGCCAGGCCGGTGGTCTCGATGACGATGGCGTCGAAGCCGCCCCCTCCTGAACGCGTCTGGCGCTTGGCCAGGCCCTGCAGCACGCGGATCAGATCGCCGCGCACCGTGCAGCAGACGCAGCCGTTGCTCATCTCGAACACCTCCTCGTCGGCGCCGACGATCAGCTCGTTGTCGATGCCGATCTCGCCGAACTCGTTGACGATCACGGCGTAGCGTTTGCCGTGGTCCTCGGTGAGGATGCGGTTGAGCAGGGTGGTCTTGCCGGCGCCGAGATAGCCGGTGAGCACGGTGACGGGGGTGCGGGTGGTTTCGGTCATGGGCCCCCTACTTAGTCGTCCCCGCCCGAGGCTTAAAGGCCAAGGCTCAGGCCCACGTTGACTTGGCCGGTCGCGTCTCGCTATAAGCACCGCCTCTCGCCCGCGGGCTCGCTCGCGGGCGGCTTTCATTTCGACCAGGATCAAAACGCGATGTACGCGGTCATCGAAACCGGCGGCAAGCAATACCGGGTGAAGGCGGGCGATCTGCTCGTCGTCGACAAGCTCGGTGGCGATGTCGGCTCCAAGGTCGCTTTCGACCGTGTGCTGATGCTGGGCGACGGCGCCAGCGTCAGCGTCGGCGCGCCCACCGTCGACGGCGCGGTCGTCGAGGCGGCGCTGATCGAGACCCGCAAGGGCGACAAGATCAAGGTGTTCAAGAAGATCCGCCGCCAGGGCTATCGCCGCACCGCCGGCCATCGCCAGTGGGAAAGCGTGCTGCGCGTGACCTCGGTCAGCGGCGGCGGCGCCTCCGACACCTGGTCCGGCGAGGTCGACCTGACCCCGCGCGCGGTGCTGAACGCCCGCGCCCGCGGCGAGAAGATCGCCGTCGCCGCCCCGGCCCCGGTCGAAGCCAAGCCGGCCAAGGCCGCCCCGAAGCCCAAGGCGGCCGCTAAGGCTCCGGAGGCCGAGATCGAAGCCGAGGCCGCGCCGACGCCGGCGGCTGAAAAGCCCGCCGCGAAGGCTGAGCCGAAGGCCAAGGCGGAAGCCAAGGCGAAGGCTGCCCCCAAGGCGGCCGCGGCCAAGACCGAAGACAAGGCGCCGGCGGCGAAGAAGCCGGCCGCCAAGAAAACCGACTCCGAAGCCTGAGGGAGAGCTGAAAGATGGCGCACAAGAAATCCGGCGGTTCATCCCGCAACGGGCGCGACTCCGCCGGCCAACGCCTCGGCGTCAAGAAGTTCGGCGGCGAGCAGGTGCTGGCCGGCAACATCCTGGTCCGCCAGCGCGGCACCAAGTTCTGGCCGGGTGAAAACGTCGGTCTCGGCAAGGACCACACGCTGTTCGCCACCGCCGCCGGCGCGGTCAAGTTCGTTACCAAGCGCCTGGACCGCACCTATGTGGCTGTCGTGCCGGCTGGGGAAACCCAAGCAAAATAAGGCCGTTCCAGAGATTTCTCCGGATCGCGCCGATTGAAAATCAGCGATCCGGACACGAGATAAGAGCGGGGAGTCCGGACGCCGGGCTCCCCGCTTTTTATTTGCAGGGTCCGCAAGATGATGACGGGCCCCGAGGGAGGCGGAGATGGGCGAGCAGCCCGAAACGATCGCCACGACCAGACTGACCTTGCGCGAGCCGCGCCTGGACGACGCCGCGCGCCTGGCCGAACTGGCCAACGACTTCGACGTGGCGCGCATGACCACGGCCATGCCGTTTCCCTATACGCGCGAGGACGCCGACGGCTTCCTGCGCCGCATGCAGGCGCGCGATCGGGCGCGCGAGGCGGTGTTCGCCATCGACCATGCGGACGAGGGCGTGGTCGGCGTGCTGGGCTTCCATCCGACCGAGCCGAACGCGCCGGAAGTCGGCTACTGGATCGGCCGGCCCTATTGGGGCCAAGGCTACGCCACCGAGGCGGCCAAGGCGGCGCTGGACTGGGCGCAGGGCGGCTGGGGCCGGCGGCTGGTGGTCTCCGGCCACTTCGTCGACAACCCGGCCTCGGGCCGCGTGCTGGAAAAGGCCGGCTTCCTCTATACCGGCGTCGTCCAGCCCCGCCACTCCAAGGCCCGCGGCGAAGCGGCGGCCACCCGGATGATGGTGTGGCTGGCGTGAGCGGCGAAGATAAGCTCTAGGTCCCTTCTCCCCTTGCGGGAGAAGGTGGCCTCCGAAGGAGGTCGGATGAGGGGTCGCGCCGGCTTATCTGCTAATCTTGCTGGCTAACCGGCGGTCTCGGCGCGACCCCTCATCCGTCGGCTTGCCGACACCTTCTCCCGCAAGGGGAGAAGGACCGCCCTTGGAACCATGACCGAACCCTTCTCCCGATGAAATTCCTCGACCAGTGCAAGATCTACATCCGCTCCGGCGACGGCGGGGCGGGCGCCGTGTCGTTCCGGCGGGAGAAGTTCATCGAGTATGGCGGCCCGGACGGCGGCGACGGCGGGCGAGGCGGCGATGTGTGGATCGAGTCCGTCGGGGGCCTGAACACGCTGATCGACTTCCGCTACCAGCAGCATTTCAAGGCCGGCACCGGCCACCACGGCATGGGCCGCGACCGCCATGGCGGCAATGGCGACGACGTGGTGCTGAAGGTCCCGGCCGGAACCCAGGTGTTCGATGCGGATGGCGAGACCCTGCTGGCCGACCTCGACACGCTGGGCCTGCGCGTGCGCCTGGCCAAGGGCGGCAACGGCGGCTTTGGCAACACCCGCTTCAAGGGCCCGGTGAACCAGGCGCCGCGCCGGGCCAATCCGGGCCAGGAGGGCGAGGAGCGCACCCTCTGGCTCAGGCTGAAGCTGATCGCCGACGTCGGCCTGGTCGGCCTGCCCAACGCCGGCAAGTCGACGCTCCTGGCCGCCGCCTCGGCCGCGCGGCCGAAGATCGCCAACTATCCCTTCACCACCCTCACCCCCAATCTCGGCATGGTCGACCTGTCGTCCAACGAGCGTTTCGTCATGGCCGACATTCCCGGCCTGATCGAAGGCGCCTCCGAGGGCGCCGGCCTTGGCGTGCGCTTCCTGGGTCACGTCGAGCGCACCGCCGTGCTGATCCACCTGATCGACGGGACCGAGCCGGACGTGGTCCAGGCCTGGCGCACGGTGCGGACAGAGCTGGACGCCTATGGCGAGGGGCTGAGCGAAAAGACCGAATTCGTCGCCCTGAACAAGATCGACGCCATCGACGAAGAGACCCGCGCCGAGCGCGCCACGGCGCTGGAGGAAGCGACCGGACAGAGGCCCTTCCTGGTCTCCGGCGTCTCCGGCGAAGGCGTCACCGCCCTGCTGCGCGCCGCCTTCGCCGAGGTGCGGCGCGGCCGGGCGGAGGCCGCCGCCGAGACCGAGCCGGCGGAATGGCGCCCATGAGCCGCATCGCCAGGGCCCGGCGGCTGGTGGTCAAGGTCGGCTCGTCCATCCTGGTCAACCCGGCGGACGGCTCGGTGCACCGCGGCTGGCTGGCCTCCTTCGCCGAGGACGCCGCCCGCATCCGCGCCCGCGGCCAGGAGCTGCTGGTGGTCTCGTCCGGCGCCGTGGCCCTCGGCCGCCAGCGCCTCGGCCTTGGCCGCAAGCGCCTCGACCTGCCGGCCAAGCAGGCCGCCGCGGCCACCGGCCAGTCGCTTCTGATGCATGCCTGGGAGGAAGCGTTCAATCCGCACGGGATGATCGCCGCCCAGGTGCTGCTCAGCCCCGACGACACCGAGACCCGGCGGCGCTGGCTCAACGCCCGCGCCACGCTGGAGCGGCTGCTGGGGCTGGGGGTCACCCCGGTGATCAACGAGAACGACACCGTCGCCACCGAGGAGATCCGCTACGGCGACAACGACCGGCTGGCCGCCCGGGTGGCCCAGATGATCGGCGCCGACCTTCTGGTGCTGCTGTCGGACATCGACGGCCTCTATTCCGCCGACCCGCGCCGCGACAAGGCCGCCCGCCACATCCCGCTGGTCAGCGAGCTGACGCCGGAGATCGACGCCATGGCCGGCGGGGTGAACACCGAGGCGGGGGTCGGCTCCGGCGGCATGGCCACCAAGCTCGCCGCCGCCCGCATCGCCGCCAGCGCCGGCTGCGCCACCCTGATCGCCCTCGGCGCCAGGCCCGCGCCACTGAACGCCGTCGAGACCGGCGACCGCTCGACCCTGATCGAGGCGAGCACGACGCCCTCGGCCGCCTACAAGGCCTGGATCGCCGGCTCGCTCGCCCCTCAGGGCGCCTTCATCGTCGACGCCGGCGCGGCCACGGCGCTGAAGGCCGGCAAGTCGCTGCTGCCGGCCGGGGTGCGGGTGGTCGAGGGCCGTTTCGAAAAGGGCGACGCTGTGGTGGTGCGCGACGAACAGGGCGGCGAGATCGCCCGCGGGCTCAGCCGCTACGACGCCCGCGAGGCCGAGAAGATCGCCGGCGCCCGCTCCTCCGACATCGAGGCCCTGCTCGGCTACACCGCCGGCGCCACCCTGATCCACGCCGACGACCTGGCGCTCAGCGTCTAGCCCTTGCCAAAAGGCCCGATCGCTCGTGAAATCGCTTTCATGAGCAAGGGTCCGTGGTTTCGCAGCCGCACGCTCGGCTACGGCTGGACGCCGATCACCTGGGAGGGGTGGCTGGTGACGCTGGGCCTCTGTGTCGCACTGCTCGCCGTCAACCTGGCCGTCGTGGCCTTCGTGGTCGCGGCGCGGCGCTAGGGCGTCAGCCCGGCGGGCTTGGCCTCGTCCGGCAGGCGGGGGTCGAGGGCGGTGGCCGCCTGGATGTCGGCATGGCCCTCGGCGGCCATGCCCTTGCGCAGCTCGGCGAGGCCGCGGCCATAGAGCGACCAGGGCAGGTTCGGACGCAGGCGCAGCGCCGCGTTGTAGTCGGCGATCGCCTTGTCGGACTGGCCGGTGCGCACGAAGACCAGGCCGCGGCTGTCGAGCGTCATCGGATCGCCCGGGTCGAGCCTGAGCGCTTCGTTGCAGTCGGCCAGGGCCTTGTCCAGCTCGATCCCCAGCTGGGCGCGGGCCCAGCACCGCGCATTGAAGGCTTCGGACCGATGCTCGTCGATGGGGTGGGCGGCGATCCACTGGTCCAGCTCGGGGATCACCTCCTTGTACCGGTGCATGCTGGCATAAGCGGCGGCGATCGCCAGCCGCTTGTCCGGGTCCTTTTCCGCCGCCCGGTCGGCGGCGGCCAGATCGGCCGCGGCCTGGTCGGGCTGACGGGCGCCCCAATAGACCTCGGCGCGCGTGACCAGGATGCGCACGTCATCGGGCTTCAGCTTCAGCGCCGCCTCGAAGTCCGCCATGGCGAGGAAAGGCTGATGATTGCCGAGCTCCGCAAGTCCGCGGTGATAGGGATAGTCCGGATCGGCGGGGGCGAGCGCGATGGCCTTGGTGAAGTCGGCGATCGCCTCCGGATACTCCCGGCGCGAGGTGCGCGCGGCGCCGCGGCGGGCGTAGCCGGGCGCATCCTGCGGTGCATCCGCAGCGGCTTCGGCCGGCCCAGCGGCGGCCGGCGGCGCGCCAGCCGCCGACGTCGGGGCGGCGGCCGCCGCCGCGACGGGCTCCAGCGGCGCGCTGTCGAGGTTGAACACCGGTCCGCCGTTGTAGGTGAAATAGATCTTGTGCTGGCTGTTCGACACGAGAATGCGATGCGACAGGAAGAAGTCCGCGCCGATCAGCATGTCGGCGTTCATCAGATCCAGATCGCCGAACAGCAGCGGCGAGTTCTTGATCTCCTCGCCGCCCAGCTTGAAGCTGGCGAAACGGCCGCGCCAAAGCCTGAACTGGCTGCGCAGGGCGATGCCGCTGCTGTAACCTGCGGGTTCGACCCCGGGATCGGTGGGCTTCACCCCAGCCCTGGCGGCGGCCGAGAGCGACAGCATCGAGCGGGGCGAGCCCGTATCGAAGGTGACGCGAATCCTTGTTCCGTTGATCGTGGCCTCGGCCGTCGGCGGAAACAGCGGCTGTTGATATTGCAGATCGGCCACCGAATAGCTGTCGGACGTGGTCCAATAGGCCAGGGAGGCGTCGCGGCAACCGGTCGGCTTGAACAGCCGGATCGCCCCGTTCGCAAGGTCGTACTCCACGTCCGGGCCGCCTAGAATATTCTGCCCGATCGATCCGTCATCGCTGGCGCCTCGCCCTCTGTCGAGCACGATGAAGTCGACATTGTGCATGGGCATGCTGTCGAAATCGAACGTTTCGGCCCTCGAGACGGAGAAGTCCGCCGCGCCATGCCCGACGCCGGAAAGATACATCCCGAACGGCGCCTGCCCGCGGCTCAGCTTGTATTTGCCGACGCTCGCCGGGCTGATCGAACTGAAGAAGGCGCCGCTGTCCACCACGAACAGGCCGTCCGCGCCGTTGACCTTGGCCGTGATCATGGCGCGCGGACCCCGCATGGTCACGGGAAGGTCCGGAAGCTTGGCGAGCGTGCAGGCGGCGTCCGCCGAAAACCCCGTCAGCGCGACGATCGGCGCCAGGAGCCAACCCAGGATCGGATGCAGCCTCATGTTGCATAGGTACAAAAGAACCGGCCTGAGCGAAAGCGGCCGAGCTTGTGTTGCGGCGTCGACAGGCTTGCAAAATCCGCCCATTGCCGCGAAACCCCAGCCATGGACGACGCGGGCCTCAATCTGGACGCCTTGATGAGGGCGATGGGACGCAACGCCAGGCTGGGCGCCGAGGCGCTGCGGCTGGCCAGCGCCGAGACGCGCACGGCGGCCATCGCCGGCATGGCGCGGGCGCTGCGGGCGCGATCGGCCGAGATCCTGGCCGCCAACGCCGAGGACCAGGCCGCCGGCCGCGCCGCCGGCCTGACCGCCGCCATGCAGGATCGGCTGACCCTCGATCCCGCCCGGATCGAGGCCATCGCCAGGGGCCTGGACGAGGTCGCCGCCATCCCCGATCCGGTCGGGGCGGTGATCGCCGAGTGGACGCGGCCGAACGGGCTTCAGATCGCCAGGGTGCGCACCCCCATCGGGGTCATCGCCATGATCTATGAGAGCCGGCCCAACGTCACCGCCGACGCCGCGGCCCTCTGCGTGCGCTCGGGTAATGCGGTGATCCTGCGCTCGGGCTCCGAATGCCTGCGCTCGGCCCTGGCCATCCATGGCGCGCTGGAACAGGGACTGGTCGAGGCGGGATTGCCGGGCGCCTGCGTGCAGATCGTGCCGGTGGCCGACCGCGCCGCCGTCGGCCTGATCCTTGGCGGCCTCGACCGCAGCATCAATCTGATCATCCCGCGTGGCGGCAAGGGCCTGGTCGCCCGGGTCCAGGCCGAGGCCAAGGCCCCCGTGCTCGGCCACCTGGAAGGCCTCTGCCACATCTATGTCGACGCCTCGGCGGACATGGCGAAGGCTCGCGCCATCGTGCTGAACGGCAAGATGCGCCGGGTGACGGTCTGCCAGACCACCGAGACCCTGCTGGTCGACCGCGCCGCCGCGGCGCGCATCCTGCCGCCGATCGCCGCCGACCTGATCGCCGCCGGCTGCGAGCTGCGCGGCGACGACGCCGCCCGCGCCATCGTCACCCGGATGGCCCCGGCCAGCGAGGACGACTGGACCACCGAATACCTCGCGCCGATCCTCTCGGTCGCGGTGGTCGACGGGGTCGACGGCGCCATCGACCATATCCGCGCCTACGGCTCCGGCCACACCGACGCCATCGTCGCCGAGGACAAAACGGTCGAGGACGCCTTCACCGCCGGCGTCGATTCAGCCGTGGTGGTGGTCAACGCCTCGCCGCAGTTTTCCGACGGCGGCGAGTTCGGCTTCGGCGCCGAGATCGGCGTCGCCACCGACAAGCTGCACGCCAGGGGCCCGGTGGGCGCCGAACAGCTGACGATCTTCAAATATGTGGTCCACGGGGCCGGCCAGACGCGCGCGTGAAGCCGGGGGACGACGCGCGCTTCGGCCGGGTTTCGACCTCCGGCCCGGCATGCGCGTCGGCCTCCTCGGCGGATCGTTCAATCCGGCCCATGAGGGCCACGCGCACATTGCGCGCACGGCGCTGGGGCGGCTCGGTCTGGACAAGGTGATCTGGCTGGTCTCGCCGCAGAACCCGCTGAAGAGCGCCAAGGGCACGGCCAGCCTGGCGGCCAGGATGGAGAGCGCCCGCGCCTTCGCGACCGGGCCGGGCATGATCGTCTCCGACCTCGAGGCCCGGCTGGGCTCGCGCTACACCATCGACCTGATCCGCATCCTGCGCGCCCGCTATCCCTCCGTGCGCTTCGTCTGGCTGATGGGAGCGGACAACCTGGCCAGCTTCCACCGCTGGCGCGGCTGGGATCAGATCATGCGGCTGGTTCCGGTCTGCGTGGTGGCGCGGCCGGGCTGGGGCCTGCAAGGGCGCCTCGCCCCGGCCGCCCGCCGCTTCGCCTTCGCCCGCCGGCCGGTCAGCGCCGCCCCGCGCCTGGCCGCCATGCGCCCGCCCGCCTGGATCTACCTGCCGGCGCCGCTGAATTTCGAATCGTCGACCGCGATCCGGGCGCGGGCGCGCGGCGAGCCCCATTAGTGGGCTTATCCTGCTCGCACGTAGACCCACGCATCCACGCCCGACTTCAGCGTCACCCGAACGCGCCGATAGTCGGACACCTCATAGGCGTCGGCGGCGGCCAGTTCGGCCGCGGTGATCTGGAAGACCATGCCCGGCGTCTCGTCGGCCGGGTCGCCGGTGGGCTCGGCGATCGGGTGGAAGCGCGCCTCGCTGGTCGCCAGCACCTCGGGGTCGGTGATCTCGACCATCGAACAGCGGTAGCCGGGCAGCGCGTCCTCACGGCCCTCCAACAGGCGGCCGAACGAGGCCAGCTGCACCCCCGCCTGGCGCAGGGTGCCGTAGGAAAACAGCTGCACGTCGCGCGTCTCGTCCATCGCCACCCCCCGTTCGCGGGCAAGACTACCTGTCGGTCGCCCCGAGGCGTACAGCCTTATCAAGGCGCTGAACGGGAGACCTAAGGCCATGACGGACCAGCGCGCCGAGGAAGCGGTCGGCGAGCATTATGACGCCGCCATGCTGCTGGAGGCCCGCGCCCGCACCCGCGCCGCCATCCACGCCATCGCCGAGGGGATCGCGCCGGGCATGACCGAGGCGGCCGCGGTCGAACTGGCGCAAGCGGTGCTGGCCGCGGCCGACCTGCAGCGCGGCTGGCACGGGATCTATGTGCGGTTCGGCGAGAACACCCTGAAGACCTTCGGCAAGCCGTCGGTGGAGACCATCCTCGGCGAGAACGACATCTTCTTCATCGACATCGGCCCGGTCTGGCGGAAGTGGGAGGGGGACGGCGGCGACACCTTCGTGGTCGGCGACGACCCGGTGATGCACGCCGCGGCCCGCGACGTGCGGACCCTGTTCGACCGCGTCCAGGACCGCTGGCGCGCCGAGCATCTCAGCGGCGCGGCGCTCTACCAGCATGCGACGGAAGAGGCGGAGAGGATGGGCTGGCTGCTCAACCTGGACATGGCCGGCCACCGGCTGTCCGACTTCCCGCACTCGGCCATCCACAAGGGTCCGTTGGCCGCCGCGCCCTATTCGCCCACCTCCGGCCTCTGGGTGCTGGAGATCCAGATCCGCCACCCGACCCTGCCCTTCGGGGCCTTTTACGAAGACTTGATGCTGACCGGCGAAGCCTGATCCCGATTTCCACCTGACCGAAGCGCCCGGCCGTGATAGGGTGAACGCTGCTATGTGGCTGAAGAGGAGCTCACGCCGCTGAATCGCGCGACCGCGCCTAGCGCATCCGAAGACCCGGCCCCGTCGGCCGCGCCTTCCCTGGACGACCCGTTAAGTCCCGTTCTGCAGGGCATTTTGAGCGACCTGATCCTGGCCCGGCTCGAAGACGACCAGGCCCAGGACGTCATCCTGATCGATCTCAAGGACAAGAGCTCGGTGGCCGACGCCATGATCGTCGCCTCCGGCCGCTCGCACCGCCATGTCGGCGCCATCGCCGACCACCTGTTGCGGGCGTTGAAGGACGCCGGCCACGGCAAGGCGCGCGTCGAGGGCCTGCCCCACTGCGACTGGGTGCTGATCGACGCCGGCGACGTCATCGTCCATCTGTTCCGGCCCGAGGTCCGCGCCTTCTACAACCTCGAAAAGATCTGGTCGGTCGAGCCGCCCAAGCGGGCCGCCGCCAACTGAGCGGTTGAAGATCACGCTCCTGGCGGTCGGGAAACTCGGCCGCACCGCCGAACAGGCCCTGGCCGCCGCCTATGCGGAGCGCGCCACCGGTGTCGGCCGCGCCCTCGGTCTCGGACCGGTGGAGATCGTCGAGGTCGAGGCGCGCAAGCCCGGCAAGCAGGCCGAGGCCGAGGTCCTGGCCCCCCATTTCGCCGACGCCCACGTCATCGCCTGCGACGAGCACGGCAAGGGACTGACCTCGCGCGAGCTGGCCAATCGGCTGGCCCAGCTGCGCGACCAGGGCAATCGCCACACCGTCTTCGTCATCGGCGGCGCCGACGGGCTGGATTCCAGCGTCATCCGCACCGCCCGCGAGCGGCTGGCGTTCGGGCCGCAGACCTGGCCGCACGCCCTGGCCCGGCTGATGCTGGCCGAACAGGTCTATCGGGCCGCGACCATCCTCGCCGGCCAGCCTTACCATCGCGAGTGACGGCCGCAATCTCGGCGCAATATGGCTTAGCCTTGCGCCCATGATCGGGCGAATCGGCGGTCTCATCCTTGGGCTGACGGTGCTGGCGGGCGTGGACGCCGGCCGCGCCGCGCCCGCGCCCTCGCCTCAGGGCGCCCCCTCGCCTCAGGGCGCTTTGGCGATCGAGGCCGAGGCCATGGACCGCGAGCGCGACCGCGCCGGCGCTCTGGCCGACGCCGACGCCGCCCGGAGCGAGATCGCCGGCCTGAACGCCCAGCTGGCCGAGCTGGACCGCGCCGTCGCCGGCGGCGAACAGGCGGTCAGCGGCAAGCGCCTCAGGCTGGCGGCCCTGAACGCCGAGGAGAACCAGCTGAAGGAAAAGCTGGGCGCCCAGCGGGCCGAGACCGCGCGCTTCCTGGCGGCGCTGGAACTGTTCCGCCGCGAGCCGCCGCCGGCCCTGTTCGTCGATCCGCACGAGGTGAAGGACGCCGTGCGCGCCGCCATCCTGATCCGCGCCATCACGCCGCAGCTACAGGCCCGAGCCGACACCCTGAAGGCGCAGGCCGCCGCCCTGCGCCAGACCCGCCGGCGCGCCGACATGGCCAGCGAGGATCTGTTCACCACCGAAAGCAACGTCGCCCAGGCCCGCGCCCAGATCCAGAACCTGATCGACAAGAAGACCTTGCTCGAACGGAAGGCCGAGGCCAGGGCCAGGCAGGCGGCCGACGACGTCGCCGCCCTGAACGCCCGGGCCAAGGCGTTGCGCGACCTGGCCAGGGGCGTCGCCGCGGCGCCGGCCAGGCCGCTGGGCTCCGAGCCGCCCAATCCCGAGCACGCCGGCCCGTTCGGCCGCGCCGAGATCTTCGCCCCGCCGGTGGGCGGGACGCCGACGCGGCTGTTCGGCGCCGCCGAGCCGGCCGGCTCGCGCAGCCAGGGCTGGACCTGGGACACCGCGCCCGATGTCGCGGTGATGGCGCCCGCCGAGGGCCTGGTCGAATACGCCGGGCCGGTGAAGGGCTGGGGCGCGGTGGTCATCCTGCGCCTGGGCGGCGACTATCATCTGGTGCTGGCCGGCCTGGGCCAGATCGAGGCGGCGCCGGGGCGGCTGGTCAAGGCCGGCGAGGCGGTCGGCCGCATGGCCCCGGCGGGCCAGCCGACGCAGCTCTATTTCGAGGTGCGCAGGAAGGACACGCCGGTCGATCCGGCCACCTGGCTGAAAGGCGCGCTGCGGCCGACGCCTTAGGCCTTTGTAAAGAGCCCGGCGGCGTCTATTTGAGACCTTGGAAAAGTCGTAATGGAGCCCTAGGGCCTCGGCCATGCGCAAGTCTCTGCTTATCGGCGTCTCGTTTTTCGTGCTCGGAGCCGGCACGGTCGCCCTGGTCGACCATCCGGCGCACGCCACCGCGCCAGCCGGTCGGGCTGAAACCTTTAAAATGCTTGAGCTTTTCGGCGACGTCCTGACCGACATCGACTCCCAGTACGTGACCCCGGTCGACAACAAGAAGCTCATCGAGTCGGCGATCGACGGCATGGTGACCTCGCTCGACCCGCATTCCGGCTACCTCAATCCGGACGACTACACCGACATGCAGGACCAGACCCGCGGCGAATACGGCGGCCTGGGCCTGGAAGTGACCAGCGACGAGGGCGCGGTGAAGATCATTTCGCCGATCGACGACACCCCCGCCGCCAAGGCCGGCCTGCAGGCCGGCGACTACATCACCTCCATCGACGGCAAGAGCCTGATCGGCCTGCCGCTAAACGACGCGGTCAAGCAGATGCGCGGCAAGGCCGGCGATCCGATCACCCTGACCGTGGTGCGGCAGGGCAAGGACCCGTTCGACGTGCGCCTGGTGCGCGAAGTGATCGACGTGAAGTCGGCCAAGGGCCACATGGAAGGCGACTACGGCTACCTGCGCGTCTCGGCCTTCGACGAGACCACCACCGACCAGGCGGTCGCCGCGATCAAGGCGCTGCAGGCCAAGAACCCGCACATCAAGGGCTGGGTGCTCGACCTGCGCAACAATCCCGGCGGCCTGCTCGACCAGGCGGTGAGCGTCTCCAGCCTGTTCCTCGACGGCGGCGAGGTGGTCTCCCAGCGCGGCCGCAATCCGAAGGACATCGAGCGCTACAACGCCCGCTCCGATGGCGACATGCTGCACGGCGCGCCGATGGTGGTGCTGATCAATTCCGGCACCGCCTCGGCTGCCGAGATCGTGTCCGGCGCGCTGCAGGACCGCCACCGCGCCGCCATCGTCGGCCTGACCAGCTTCGGCAAGGGCTCGGTGCAGACGGTCATCCCGCTGCACAACGGCGAGGACGGCGCCCTGAAGCTGACCACGGCGCGCTACTACACCCCGTCCGGCCGCTCGATCCAGAAGACCGGCATCGAGCCGGACCTGGAGGTGGCCGAGACCGACGAACAGGCCCAGCAGGTGGCCAACGACGCCTTCGAATTCTCCGAGGCCAGCTTCTCCAACGCGCTCAACGCCGACGAAGGCAAGGTGCGCCGCCTGGCCCACGTGCCCGCCGAGGCGCCGCCGCCGGGCTTCGATGCGAAGAAGGACTTCCAGCTGCAACGGGCGCTGGACGTGCTGAAGTACGGCTCGGTCGCCGCGACGCCGAAACTGCCGACGCCGAAGCCGAAGCTGGCTGCCCTGCTGCCGCTCAAGGGCCCGCCGGGCGTCGCCCCGCCCGACGCCGCCAAACCGGGCGAGCCGCCCGCCGAGGTCGAGTCGCCAAAGGCCGCGCCGTCGAAGCCGTAAGCCGGCGACTCTTCTCGGTTTCTTAACCATAGAGAACGACTTTCAGGCCCTGAGCGTCGGGCGGGTTATCCGGCTCGGCGCGCGCCTGGATTTCAAGGTTCATGTTCGCGAAGAGACCGCCGACACCCGCCGTCCAGCCGGCCGCCAAGGGACCGCTGACCCTCGCCGCGATCGGCGGCGTGGTGGCGCGCAACCCGATGCTGGCGGTGGGCGGCGCGGCGGCGGTCTTCACCCTGGCGGCGGCGACGGCGCTGTTGGCCGCGGCCGATCCGCACGCCGGCGCGCCCTCGGTGCGCATCGCCCTTTCCGCCCCCGGCGCGCCCGCGCCGCCGCCCGGCTGGCGCGAGGCCCTGCCGGTCGACCAGCCCGGCGGCCCGACCCCGGTGACCACCGATAGCTTGCAGCTCTACGCCAACGCGCCCGCCGACGAGGGCGCCGCGCCCGCCCAGGGCCAGGCCATCATCAGCTTCCCCGGCGGATCGGGCGAGGCCGGCGGGAGCGACGGCGGCGACGGCGTCCACTCGCCGCTGCCGGCCGCGCCGCTGGCCGGCTTCACCGCGCCGGGACCGGGCGGCGGCGTCCTGCCGATCGTCGCCTCGGACGGCCGCACGCCGGCCCTGGCCTATGCGCGGCCCTTCGTCGCCAACGGCAAGCCCAGGATCGCCCTGGTCATCGGCGGCCTCGGCCTGAACGCCAAGTCCACCCGCCAGGCCATCGAACAGCTGCCGGCGGAGGTCACCCTCTCCTTCGTGCCCTACGCCGACGGCCTGCAGGCCTGGATCGACCTGGCCCGCGCCAACGGCCACGAGGTGCTGCTGGAGGCGCCGATGGAGCCGGCCGACTATCCCAACAACGATCCCGGCCCCTTGACCCTGCTGACCGCCGCCAAGCCGGCGGAAACCGTCCAGCGGCTGGACTGGTTGTTGTCGCGCGCCACCGGCTATTTCGGCGTGACCAACTATCTGGGCTCCAGGTTCATGACCTCCGATGCGGCCATGGCGGCCTTCTCGGGCGACCTGCGCCAGCGGGGCCTGGCCTTCGTCGACGACGGCTCGGCGGCCAGGCGCGGCGGCGGCATCCCGCGCGCCTCGGCCGACCTGGTGATCGACGACCAGCTGGCCGGCGACGCCATCGACAAGCAGCTGGCCGGGCTGGAGGCCGATGCCCTGCAGCATGGCTACGCCCTGGGCTCCGGCTTCGCCTATCCGATCACCCTGGACGAGGTCGGCCGCTGGGCCACGGGGCTGGCCGCCAAGGGTTATCAGCTCGCGCCGGCCTCGGCGGTCATGGCCCGCAGGTAGCCGTCCTGTCCGTTCCGGACCTTTCGCTCTATCGGCCCAATGTCGGCGTCGTCCTTTTCCACCGCGACGGCCGCGTCTGGTACGGCCGGCGTAGCAACGCCGCGCCGCCGCACAACTGGCAGTTCCCGCAAGGCGGCGTCGACGAGGGCGAGGACATCGAGGCCGCCGCCCGCCGCGAACTGCGCGAGGAGACCGGCGTGCGTTCGGTGATCCTGCTCGGGCGCACCGAGGAGTGGGTGCATTACGACTTTCCGCCCGAAGCCGCGCCGAACAGGAAGGGCTGGATCGGGCAGAAACAGATCTGGTTCGCCCTGCGCTTCGCCGGCGAGGAGAGCGAAATCGATCTGGACGGCGACACCTTCGCCGAATTCGACGCCTGGCGCTGGGGCAGGCTCGAAGAGGCGCCGGAACTGGTGGTCCCGTTCAAGCGCAACGCTTATGAACACGTGGTGCGCGCCTTTTCAAAGTTCAGCTGAGTCCCTTGGCCCAGCCCCCGGTCATCTTCGCGCACGGCGCCTTTTGCGGCGGCTGGGCCTTCGAGCGGTTTCGCCAGCCCTTCGAGGCGCGCGGCCTGGCCTGCCTCGCCCCCGACATGCGCGGGCACGGCGCCGGGAGCCCGCGCGACGCGACTGCCGGCCTCTCCATGGCCGACTATGCGGCGGACCTGGCCAAGCTGATCGCGAGCCAGCCCGAGCCGCCGATCCTGATCGGCCATTCGCTCGGCGGGCTGGTGGCGCAGATGGCGGTGACCCGCAGCCCCGTGCGGGCGCTGGTCCTGCTGGCGCCCTCGCCGCCCTGGGGGGTGGCCGGCGGCAGCTTCGAAGAGGCGATCTCGGCCGTGAGCCTCTATACGCTCGGCGCCTTCTGGCTGCAGGCGATCGAGCCCGACTACGGCTCGGCGCGCGGCTACAGCCTCGACCGGCTGACCAGCGCCGAGCGCCACGCCGTCTTCGAGCGCATGGTCCCGGAGAGCGGCCGGGCGCTGTGGGAGACCTTGAACTGGTGGCTGGACCCGATGACCACCACCGCCGTGCCGCCCTCGGCCATCAAGGCCCCGGTGCTGGCGCTGGTCGGCGAGCGCGACGCCATCCACCCGCCGTCGACGGTCAACCAGGTGGCCGAGCGCCTCGGCGGCGAGTGCCGCATGCTGAAGGACATGAGCCACTGGCTGGTCGCCGAGCCGGGCTGGGACGCCGCGGCGCGGATCTGCCTGGACTGGCTGGCGGCGAACGGCGCGGTCGAAGACTAGGGTCGCTCCCGTCTCCCCTGCTTACGCTACGGCTCGCACGGGCGCCGCGCTCGGCCGAGGCAAACGAGGCGCGCGGCCGCGACCGGCGGCCCGGCTGGGCGGCGCGGCGTTGGCGATTGTCCAGGGGAAAGGATAGCTAGCGTCGTTTGTCGTTGTGGTGGTGGTGGTGGTGGTGGTTGCCGCCGGCCATCCTTGCCTCTGGACAATCAGGTGCTGGCAGAGTCCTCCGCAATCGCGAGCTCGAGGGCGTCGAGCCCGATGAACCAGACGCAGCGCGCGACGGGATGCTCGGCCTCGTGGTTGACCCGTTCGGCGGTCATGACCACGCCGCCCGACTTCAACCGCACCGCATCCCCCGCCCGCGCCGTCCACGCCTCGCCGCCCATCAGAGCCCCCCAACCGGCGCCGCCGAGACGCGCGCTGCAGACGCGCTGTCCGAACGGATCGATCGACCGGGGCTGTGACGGGCGGGCATGGGGAGAGTTAAGCACGCCGCGGAGGGCGGTCAGGGATTGCCTGACCGGACGCGCGGCGCGGGCGGTCGGACGGAATGCGGCGGGGCCACAGACACCGACCAGAGACGGTGATCATGGGTGGCCCGAACAAGTCGGGCCATGACGGCAAAAATGAACGTTCGCCCAGGCCGCTACGGCGGCGGGACGCTCACTTCCCGCGCGTGTTCGGCGAGGATGGTGAAGCCTTGCGGGGTGACGTCGGCGAAGCCGCCCTGCACTTCGAAGCGGGTCAGCCGGCCCTCGTCGTGGACGGTGACGAAGCCTTCCTTCAGCGCGGTCATGAACGGCGCATGCTCGGGGAAGACGCCGAAGTCGCCTTCGGAGCCCGGCGCGTCCACCTGATCGACCTCGCCGGCGTAGAGTTCGCGCTCCGGCGAGACCAGGGAGAAGTGCAGCTTCAAGGTTTAAGCCTCCGCCGCCATCTTCTCGGCCTTGGCCACGGCGTCGTCGATGGTGCCGACGTTGTAGAAGGCCTGCTCCGGCAGGTGGTCGTATTCGCCGTCGCACACCGCCTTGAATGAGCGGATGGTGTCTTCCAGCGAAACGAAGATGCCCGGCAGGTTGGTGAACTGCTCGGCCACGTGCATCGGCTGGGACAGGAAGCGCTCGATCTTGCGCGCCCTGGCCACGGTCACCTTGTCGTCCTCCGAAAGCTCGTCCATGCCCAGAATGGCGATGATGTCCTTCAGCGCCTTGTATTGCTGAAGGATTTCCTGGGTGCGGCGGGCAACGCGGTAGTGTTCCTCACCCACCACCAGCGGGTCGAGGATGCGCGAAGTGGAGTCCAGCGGGTCGATGGCCGGGAAGATGGCCTTGGCGAACACGTCGCGCGACAGGATGGTGGTCGCGTCCAGGTGGGAATAGGCCGTCGCCGGCGCCGGGTCGGTCAGGTCGTCGGCGGGCACGAAGATGGCCTGCACCGAGGTGATCGAGCCCTTGTTGGTCGAGGTGATGCGCTCCTGCAGATTGCCCATCTCGGTGGCCAGGGTCGGCTGATAGCCCACCGCCGAGGGGATGCGGCCCAGCAGCGCGGAGATTTCCGAACCGGCCTGGGTGAAGCGGAAGATGTTGTCGATGAACAGCAGGCAGTCCTTGCCCTCCTGGTCGCGGAAATATTCCGCCTGGGCCAGGCCGGTCAGGGCGACGCGGGCGCGGGCGCCCGGCGGCTCGTTCATCTGGCCGTAGACCAGGGCGCAGCGCGAGCCTTCGGTGGACCCGTTATTCTCCTTCGGGTTCACGTTCACCTTCGACTCGATCATCTCGTAGTACATGTCGTTGCCTTCGCGGCTGCGCTCGCCGACGCCCGCGAGCACCGAATAGCCGCCGTAGTTCAGCGCGACGTTGTTGATCAGCTCCTGCATGGTCACGGTCTTGCCGACGCCGGCGCCGCCGATCAGGCCGATCTTGCCGCCCTTGGTGTAGGGGCAGAGCAGGTCGATCACCTTCAGGCCGGTGACCAGGATCTCGGTCGAGGTGGTCTGGTCGGCGAAGGCCGGCGCGTCGCGGTGGATCGAGGAGTGATAGTTGGAGACGATCGGGCCGGCCTCGTCCACCGGCTCGCCGATGACGTTCATGATCCGGCCGAGCGTCGCCGGGCCGACCGGCACGGTGATCGGCGCGCCGGTGTCGATGACTTCCTGGCCGCGTTGCAGGCCCTCGGCGGTGTCCATGGCGATGGTGCGCACGGTGTTTTCGCCGAGGTGCTGGGCGACCTCGAGCACGAGACGAAACGGCTCGCCGGTGCGCTGGTCGGTGTTGGTGGTCTCCAGGGCGTTGAGGATCGCCGGCAGGTGGCCGTCGAACTCGACGTCGATGACCGCGCCGATCACCTGGGTGATGCGGCCCTTGGCGGCCACGGCGCTGATCGCCGGCGCGGGCGTCGCGGTGGCCTTGGCGACGGGCGCCTTGCGCGGCGCGGCGGGCTTCTTGGCGGGGGTGTCGGCCATCGGTGTCGGACTTTCCTGTCAGAGCGCTTCGGCGCCGGAGATGATCTCGATCAACTCCTTGGTGATCTGCGCCTGGCGGGTACGGTTATAGATCAAGGTGAGGCCGGCGATCATGTCGCCGGCGTTGCGGGTGGCGTTGTCCATGGCGGTCATCTGGGCGGCGAAGAAGCCGGCCTGGTTTTCCAGCATGGCGGTCAGCACCTGCACCACGATATTGCGCGGCAGGAGCGTGGCGAGGATGGTCTCCTCGTCCGGCTCGTATTCGTAGGCGGCGCCCTTCAGATCGATCTGCGCCGCGCCAGTCTCGACCTCGGCCGGGATCAGCTGCCTGGCTGTCGGCGCCTGGCTGACCACCGAGCGGAAGTGGCTGTAGAACATGGTCACCACGTCCACTTCGCCGGCTGCGAACAGGGCGAGGATCTCGTCGGCCACCGGCTGGGCCTTGGCCAGCGACGGCTTGTCGCCAGCCTCATGGAAGCCGACGATGTGGTCGCCATAGGTGCGGCGCAACTGATCGCGGGCCTTCTTGCCGACCACCAGCAGCTTGACCGTCTTGCCGGCGGTGATCAGGCCGGCGATGTGCTCGCGAGCGGCGCGGACGATCGACGAGTTGAAGCCGCCGGCCAGGCCGCGGTCGGCGGTGATGACCACCACCAACTGGGTCTGGTCGCTGCCCGTGCCCGCCAGCAGCCGCGGCGCGCCGGCGCCGGAGACCCCCGCCGCCAGGTTGGCGATCACCGCGGCCATGCGCTGGGCATAGGGACGCGCGTTCTGGGCGGCTTCCTGCGTCATGCGCAGTTTCGCCGCCGCCACCATCTGCAAGGCTTTGGTGATCTTCTGGGTCGCCTTGACGCTGGCGATCCGGTTGCGAAGGTCCTTGAGGCTGGCCAAGGCTGAAGGGTCCCCTAGGCGAAGGTCGCGGTGAAGGCGTCGAGCACCGCCTTCAGCTGGGCCTCGAGGGTGTCGTCCAGCGCCTTCTTGGCCCGGATCGCGTCCAGCATGTCCTGGTGGTCGGCGTGCAGCCGGGCCAGGAGTTCGGCCTGGTAGCGGACCACGGCCGAGGCCGGGATGCCGTCCAGATAGCCGCGCGTGCCGGCATAGAGCGAACAGACCTGCTCATCGATCGATTGCGGCGCGTATTGCGACTGCTTCAGGAGCTCGGTCAGGCGCTCGCCGCGGGCCAGCTGGCGCTGGGTGGCGGCGTCGAGGTCGGAGCCGAACTTGGCGAAGGCGGCCATTTCCCGATACTGGGCCAGTTCGCTCTTCAGCGGGCCGGCGGCCTGCTTCATCGCCTTGACCTGGGCGCTGCCGCCCACCCGGCTGACCGAGATGCCGATGTTCATGGCCGGGCGGATGCCCTGGTAGAACAGGTCGCTTTCCAGGAAGATCTGGCCGTCGGTGATCGAGATGACGTTGGTCGGGATATAGGCCGAGACGTCGTTGGCCTGGGTCTCGATGATCGGCAGCGCCGTCAGCGAGCCGCCGCCGAACTCGTCGCTCAGCTTGGCCGCGCGCTCCAGAAGCCGCGAGTGCAGGTAGAAGACGTCGCCCGGATAGGCTTCGCGGCCGGGCGGACGGCGCAGCAGCAGCGACATCTGCCGGTAGGCGACGGCCTGCTTGGACAGGTCGTCATAGATGATCAGCGCGTGCATGCCGTTGTCGCGGAACCACTCGCCCATGGCGCAGCCCGAGAACGGCGACAGGAACTGCAGCGGCGCCGGCTCGGAGGCGGTGGCCGACACCACGATGGTGTAGTCCAGGGCGCCGCGCTCCTCGAGCGTCTTGACGATCTGGGCCACGGTCGAGCGCTTCTGCCCGATGGCCACGTAGATGCAGTAGAGCTTTTCGTTCTCGTTGTCGGATTCGTTGACCAGCTTCTGGTTCAGGATGGTGTCGATGGCGATGGCGGTCTTGCCGGTCTGGCGGTCGCCGATGATCAGTTCCCGCTGGCCGCGGCCGATCGGGGTCAGCGAGTCGACTACCTTCAGCCCGGTGTACATCGGCTCGTGCACCGACTTGCGCGGGATGATGCCGGGCGCCTTGACATCGACGCGGCGGCGCTCGGCGATATCGCCGAGCGGGCCCTTGCCGTCGATCGGGTTGCCCAGCGGGTCGACGACGCGGCCGAGCAGACCCTTGCCCACCGGCACGTCGACGATCTCGTTCAGGCGGCGAACCTCGTCGCCCTCGCTGATCGCCCGGTCGTCGCCGAAGATCACGATGCCGACATTGTCGCGTTCCAGGTTCAGCGCCATGCCCTTGACGCCGGCCTTGGGGAACTCGACCATTTCGCCGGACTCGACCTTGTCCAGGCCGAACACCCGGGCGATGCCGTCGCCGACCGACAGCACCTGGCCGACTTCGGAGACGTCGGCCTCTTCGCCGAAATTGGCGATCTGAGATTTGAGGATGGCCGATACTTCGGCGGCGCGGATGTCCATGGGCTACGCTCTCTTCAGGGCGAATTTGAGGGAGTCGAGCTTCGACTTCAGCGAAGCGTCGTAGAGTCGCGAGCCCACGCGCACCTTGATGCCGCCGAGGATGGCGGGATCGACGCGGGTCTCGATTTCGGGGTCCTTGCCGAGGGCCTGGCGCAGCGCTGCGGCCAGGCCGGTCATCTGGGCGGGGCTCAAGGGCAGGGCGGTGGTGACCTCGGCGGCGGCGACGCCGCGGTATTCGGCGGCCAGCGCCTCGAAGGCGACGATCACCTGGCGCAGCAACGAGGCGCGCCGCTGTTGGGCCAGCAGGCCGAGGAATTTGCGGGTGAGCGGATGGAACTGCGCCCGCTCGGCGATGGCGGAAAGGCCCTTGCCCTTGGCCTCGGCGTCGAACACCGGCGAGGCGATCAGCACGCGCAGGTCGGCGCTCTCGGCGATCATGGCCTTCAGCGACTTCAGATCGGCGCTGACGGCGGCGATTTCACGCGCCTCTCTCGCCAGATCGAACAGGGCCGATGCATAGCGCGCGCCCACCTCGCCAGCCTTGGAATCGTTGGCCACTCTTTTGGTCCGCCAGTTTTAAGTCCGCCGAGCCGCCGGCGAGAACCCGCGAGCGGCCTAGAAAGGCTTGATTGCGCTTGGAAAAGCACGCGTGCCAGCAGGCCCTACTAAAGCCCCCGGCCCGAAGCCGCGCGCCTGATAGCACGCCCTATTTTGCGTCGCAACCGAGCCTGGGGCGGGGCCCGAGATCAGTTTGGGATCGCGCCGGGTTCGCGCAACGTCCGCTCGACGAGACGCGGGCTCAGCCGACGGGCGCGCCGGCGAGAAACCGCGCCTTCAGCTGCGCCAGCGCCCGGTCGTCGAGGCCCAGCCCTTTGTGCAGGTAGTTGTCGAAGGAGCCGTAGCGGCGGTCGACCTCGTCGAAGGCGGCCTGCAGATAGGCCGCGCGCACGGTCATGATCGGGGCCATCCGCGCGGCGGCGGCCGGCGGCATGGCGGCGAACATCGCCCGGTTCTTCTCCGTCAGGTAGCCGTTGCTGGCCAGGTAGTCGGCCATCACCGTGGCCCGCGGCACGCCGAGGGCGGTGAGCAGCACGGCCGTCGCCCAGCCCGTGCGGTCCTTGCCGGCCGAGCAATGGTAGACCACCGCGCCGGACGCGGTCGGCAGCCGCGAGAAGAGGCCGCTGTAGGAGGCCCGCGCGCTGGGCAGGGCGACGAACTGACGGTTGGCGTCGGCCAGGAAGTCGGCCGCTCCGGCCGCGTCGGTGATCTTCTCATAGCTGGGCGGCGCGTCGGCCAGCACGTCCTCCACCAGCCCCACCGCGCCCGGCGGCAGCCGGTCCGGCCCCCGGGTGCGCTCCTTCAGGGTGCGGAAATCCACCACCAGCATCGGCGTCAGCCTGGCCAGCGTGGCGAGGTCCGCGTCGGTCAACCGGTCGAGCTCGTCGGAGCGGTAGGCCAGCCCCATCCGCACCCAGCGGCCGTCGGCGGTGCGATAGCCGCCGATATCGCGGAAATTCGGCGCGCTCTTCAGGTGCAGGCTGCGGTCGGCGGTGACCAGCGGCGCGCCGTGCGCCGGCTTGAGCTCGAAATACCAGCGGCCGGCGGCCGGCAGATCCGCGACGGCGAGCTGGCCGCTGGGTCCGCCGCGCCCGACGCGCCGGCCAAGGCCCTGCGGCCCGCCGGCTCCAGGCGTGGGGCGGGCATAGACGTCCACCGCCCCCGCGGCCGGGCCGGCCGCCCAGCTGATGGTGAAGGCGCGGCCGTCGAGGCTCTGCACGTCGGCGCTGGTGAAGGGGATCTGCGCCGCCCGGAGGGCCGGCGAAGCGGCCGCGACCGCCGCGGGGGTGAAGAAGGGCGACGCGCCGGCGGCCAGCGCGGCCAGCGCCATCGACAGGGCGGCCAGGCCCCGCCGCCAACTCTTCATTCCAGCACCGGTCATTTAAAACCCGCTCCGATCAAAACCAATCGCGGCAAACTATTCCGTCCACGTGACGAACCGGCGACGCCGCCCGCCGTCCCTCCCCGGCCGAGGCCAAGCCGCTGAATGGCGCAAAGAGGCGTCGGAGGCGGATGCGCCCGGCGATAAACCGCGCTATCAGACCCCGCCCAACCGGACCGCGACGTGACCCAGCAGCCCCACCAGATCCAGACCTTCACCTCCGAAGAGCGCCGGCTGACCCTGACGGCGCTGATGATCGTCTTCCTGCTCGGCGCGCTGGACCAGACCATCGTCGCCACCGCCATGCCGCGCATCGTGGCGCAGCTGAAGGGGCTGAACCTCTACGCCTGGGTCACCACCGCCTACCTGCTGACCTCGACGGTGATGGTGCCGATCTGGGGCAAGCTCTCCGACCTGCACGGCCGCAAGCCGGTGCTGCTCTCCGGCATCGGCATCTTCCTGGTCGGCTCCTGGCTGTCGGGCCTTTCCGGCGAGTTCGGGCCGCTGCCGCTGCTGGGCGGCGGCATGAGCCAGCTGATCGTCTTCCGCGCCATCCAGGGCATCGGCGGCGGCGCGCTGTTCACCACCTCCTTCGCCATCATCGCCGACCTGTTCGAGCCGCGCGAGCGGGGCAAGTTCTCCGGCCTGTTCGGCGCGACCTTCGGCCTGGCCAGCGTCATCGGGCCCGTGGTCGGCGGCTTCTTCACCGACCACGCGACGGTGCATCCGTTCGGCCACCTGATCGAGGGCTGGCGGTTCATCTTCTACCTGAACCTGCCGCTGTCGCTGCTGTCGATGTTCATGATCATCGTCAAGATGCCCAGGCTGCTGCACCGGGGCGGCGGGGCGATCGACTATCTGGGCGCGGCCCTGATCATCCTGGCCTTCGCGCCCCTGCTGCTGGCCATGAGCTGGGGCGGCGAGACCTATCCCTGGGGTTCGCCGCAGATCGTCGGCCTGCTGGTGCTCTCGGCCGTGGCGCTCGCGGCGCTGATCTGGGTCGAGACCCGGGTGCCGGAGCCGGTGGTGCCGCTGCAGCTGTTCTCCAACCGGGTCTTCTCCACCTGCAACGCCGCCGGCTTCATCATCAACATGGCCTTCATGGGGGTGGTGACCTTCCTGCCGCTGTTCATGCAGGTGGGCCAGGGCGTGGCGGCGACCAAGAGCGGCCTTGCCCTCCTGCCGATGATGTTCGGCCTGATCGCCTCCAGCACCGTCACCGGCTTGCTGGTCTCGAAGACCGGGCTCTACAAGCCGTTCATGCTGATCGGCGGCTGCATCCTGATCGCCGGCGTGGTCCTGCTCACCGGCATCGGACCGGAGACCAGCCTGACGGGCATCGGCTGGCGCCTGCTGATCGTCGGCGTCGGGCTCGGCCCCTCGCAGAGCCTGTTCAGCCTGGCGGTGCAGAACGCCGTGCCGCCGCACCAGCTGGGCGTCGCCACCAGCGGCAACCAGTTCTTCCGCCAGATCGGCCAGACCATCGGGGTGGCCCTGTTCGGCGCCCTGCTCACCCACAACATCAACAGCGAGCTGGCGCTGCGCGCGCCGCCCGACCTGCGCGGCGTCCACCAGACCATGGACCTGGGCAAGCTGCAGGCCATGGCCCTGTCCCAGGCGGCGCCGCCGGAGGTGCGCGCCAAGTCGCCGCCGATCCCGCCGGCCATGCTGGAGGCGACCCGCCAGAGCTTCGCGGTCGCCATCGTGCATGTGTTCGAGGTCAGCCTGGCGGTGCTGGGCCTGGCCATGGTGATCATGATCTTCATCCCCGCCCTGCCCATGCGCCCGCGCGCCGAGCGGATGGCCGAAGCCGAGGCGGCGGCCGCGGCGGCGGCCGAATAGGCGCGATCAGAGGAAGCTGTACGGATCCACGTCGATGGTGATCCGCACCGAGGCCGGCGGCTTCACCCGCGCGCGCCAGGCGGCCAGGAAGCCCTGCAGGTCGACATTGCGGTCGGCGCGCACCAGGAACCGCTTGCGCCGGCGCCCCCGCACCAGGCTCTGCGGCGCGTCCGCCGGGCCATAGACCTCGACCCCCTCGGCGTTCGGCGCGGCGGCGGCCATGGCGCGGACGAAGGCCTCCAGCACCGGGGCGTCGCGCCCGACCACGATCAGCGCCGCCAGCCGTCCGAACGGCGGCAGGCCGGCGGCTTCGCGCGCGGCCATCTCGGCGGCGACGAAGGCGTCGCGGTCCTGGGCCGCCAGGGCCTGCATCACCGCCTGCTCCGGCGCATAGGTCTGGATCAGCGCCCGCCCCGGCGCCTCGCGCCGGCCGGCGCGGCCGCCGGCCTGGGTCAACAGCTGGAAGGTGCGCTCGGCCGCGCGCAGGTCGCCGCCGCGCAGGCCGAGGTCGGCGTCGACCACCCCGACCAGGGTGAGGTTGGGGAAGTCGTGCCCCTTGGCGGCGGCCTGCGTCGCCACCATGACGTCGATCTCGCCATCGGTCATGGCCTGGACCATGGCCCGCGCGCCGGCGGCGTCGAACACCGTGTCGGACGAGAAGACCGCGACCCTGGCCTCGGGAAACCGCGCGCGCACCTCCTCCTCGACCCGCTCGACCCCCGGGCCGATCGAGACCAGCGACTCCGCCGCGCCGCAGTGCGGGCACTTGTCCGGCTTGGGCATGGAAAAGCCGGTCAGGTGGCAGACCAGCCGGCCGGTGTAGCGATGCTCGACCAGCCAGGAATCCGTTTCCGGCGCCGTCATCTTCTCGCCGCAGGCCCGACACAGCACCAGCGGCGCATAGCCCCGGCGGTTGAGGAAGAGCAGGCTCTGCTCGCCTCTCTCCCAGGTCTCGGCCATCGCCTTCGCCAGCGGCGGCGACAGCCAGGCGCCCGGTTCCGGCGGGGTCTCGCGCAGGTCGATCAGCTCGACCGACGGCAGCCGCGCCATGCCGTGCCGCGCGCCCAGCCTCAGCCAGCGATAGCGGCCGGTCTCGGCGTTCCACAAGGATTCCAGCGACGGGGTCGCCGAGGCCAGCACCACCAGCGCCTGCTCGATCTTGGCGCGCGCCACGGCCAGGTCGCGGGCCTGGTAGACGAAGCCGTCCTCCTGCTTGAACGAGCCGTCGTGCTCCTCGTCGACCACGATCAGCTTCAGATTGGCGAAGGGCAGGAAGAGGGCCGAGCGCGCTCCGACGACGATGCGGCAGCGGCCCTCGGCCACCGCCTCCCACACCCGACGCCGCGCCGGCGGCGCGACCGCCGAATGCCACTCGGCCGGCGCGGCGGCGAAACGCTCGGCGAAGCGGTCGATCACCGCCTGGGTCAGGGCGATCTCCGGCAGCAGCACCAGGATCTGGGCGGTCGGGTCGGCGTCCAGCGCCGCCGCCACCGCCTCCAGATAGACCTCGGTCTTGCCCGAGCCGGTGACCCCGTCCAGCAACGCCGCCTGGAAGCCGCCCTGGCCGATCAGCTCGGCGAGAGCGGCGGCGGCGGCGGCCTGGCTGGCGTTCAGCGGCCGGCCCTTCAGGTTCAGGTCCGGCGGCTCGAACCCGGCGCTAGGCTCGACCAGCCGGATCTCCAGCGCCCCGGCCTCGATCAGCGACCGGATGACGCCGGCGGAGACCCCCGCCGCCGCGGCCAGCAACCCCGCCGGCAGCGGCTCGGCCGCCGCCTCCAGCGCCCGCGCGCGCGCCGGCGTCATGCGCGCCACCACCTCGCCGGTGGCGGCGATCAGCCGCTCGGGCCGCGCCTTCGGCGCCCGCGCGCCGCGCAGGCTGATGGCCAGCGGCTGGCCCGGCGCGTCCACCGCGTAGCGCGCCGCCCAGCCCAGGAAGGCCAGGGTGCCGGCCGGCAGCCGCGGCGCCTGGCGCAGCTCCAGGATCGGTTTCAGCGGCCGGTTATGCCCCGCCCCGTCCTTCAGGCCGCTGACCACCCCCATCAGCCGCTGCGGCCCGAGCGGGGCGATCACCAGGTCGCCGACCTGCAGGGCCATGCCCTCCGGCTCGGCATAGTCGAACGCTTCGGGCAGGGGCAGCGGGAGAATGACGCTGGCGATTCTCGGCATGGGCGTCCCTCCTAGCACGCCCATCAAGCCGGCCTTAACCGCGTGCGTGTTCAACTGCCCGGCAAATGGCCCGGCGGGGTTCCGGGCCATCGGATGGGGCTTGAGTCATGAGTGAAGCGTCCAAGACGACGTCGCCGAAACCGCGCGCCAAGGCGCCGCCCAAGGGCTGGGCCGATGTGCGGGCCTATCTGCGCGAACACCCGCAGGCCATCCGCGAGGACGCCGAACTGCTGGCCGACATCGGCCTGTGGATCAAGGCCGACAACATCGTCGAGTTCGGCCCGGCGGCGCTGGCCCGGCTTTCCGCCGCCAAGACCCGCGAAAACGCCGCCCGCCGCGAGCTGGAAGCCACCGCCCGGGCCAATTTCGCCGCCCAGGCCCAGACCCACGCGGCGGTGGTCGACCTCCTGGAAGCGCGCAACCACGCCGACCTCGCCCGCCGCATCGACGAGACCGCCCGGCTGCGTTTCGGCCTGGTCGCCGGGGTGATCGCGGTCGAGCGGCCCGGCGGCGTGCCCGCCGGCTGGCGCGGCCTGCCGGCCGACGGCTCCGACGGCCTGCTCGGCGACTCGCGCCTGGCCCGCATGGGCGAGCCGCGCACCGCCCAGGCCCTGTTCGGCGAGCTGGGCGAGGCCGTCGGCAGCGTCGCCATGGCGCGCATGGCCATCTGGACCCCGGCGCGCCAGGGCGTGCTGGCCTTCGGCTCGGCGGAGCCCAACGGTTTCACCGAGGACATGGGCGCCGAGCTGGTCGCCTTCCTGGCCCGCGTCGTCGAACGCACCGCCGAACGCTGGCCGGTGCTTTGACCACAGCCCGCGAGGCGCTGGCCGCCTGGCTGGAGCATCTGGCCAATGAGCGGCGGGCCTCGCCGCGGACGGTGCGGGCCTATGGCGACGGGGTCGCGGCCTATCTGAACTTCCTCGAGCGGCACCGGGGCGAGACCCTGACGCTGGCCGCCATGGGCGAGGTCGCCGCCGCCGACATCCGCGCCTATCTGGCCCATCGCCGCTCCGGCGATCATCCGCTGTCGCCACGCTCGGTGTCGCAGGCGCTGTCGGCCATCCGCACCTTTCACCGCTTCCTCGACCGGCGGCTGGACACGCCCAACGCCGCCATCGCCCTGGTGCGCGGGCCGCGGCTGCCGGCCGGCGTGCCGCGGCCGGTCTCCGAGGACCAGGCGCGCGGCCTGATCGAGGAGGCGAGCTTCGACGCCGATGCGGACACTGGCGATTGGCGCGGCGCGCGCGACGCGGCCCTCCTGACCCTGCTCTGGGGCTGCGGCCTGCGCATTTCCGAGGCGCTGAGCCTGACCCGCGGCGACGTGCCGTTCGCGGAGAGCCTGCGGGTGACCGGCAAGGGCGGCAAGACCCGGCTGGTGCCGGTGCTGCCGGCGGTGGCCGAGGCGATCGACGCCTATCTGACTGAGCTGCCCACCGAGCTCGCGCCGGGCGAGCCCTTGTTCCGCGCCGTCCGCGGCGGACCCTTAAGCCCGCGCCACGCCCAGGCGCTGATGCAGAAGCTGCGCGGCCGCCTCGGCCTGCCGGCCAGCGCCACGCCGCACGCCCTGCGCCATTCGTTCGCCACCCACCTGCTGGGCGCCGGCGCCGACCTGCGGGTGATCCAGGAGTTGCTCGGCCACGCCTCGCTCTCCACCACCCAGCGCTATGCCGACGTCGACGCGGCGGGCCTTTTGTCGGCCTACGCCAGCGCCCATCCGCACGCCGGCTGATCAGGCCTGCATGGTCCAACCCTCGACGCCCATCGCCGCCTGGCGCAGGGCTTCCGAGCGGGTCGGGTGCGGATGGCAGGTGCGCGCCACGTCCTCCGAGGCCGCCTGGAACTCCATGGCCACGCACCATTCGGCGACCATCTCGCCGACGTCCGGCCCGACCATGTGCGCGCCGAGGATGCGATCGGTCCTGGCGTCGGCCAGCACCTTCACGAAGCCGACGGTCTCGTCGTAGACCTTGGCCCGGGCATTGGCGGTGAAGGGGAACTTGCCGACCTTGTAGTCGACGCCGGCCGCCTTCAGCTCCTCCTCGGTCCTGCCGACCCAGGCCACCTCCGGGAAGGTGTAGACCAGGCTCGGGATGACGTCGTAATTGACGTGCCCGGCCTTGCCGGCGATCAGCTCGATCACCGCGATGGCTTCCTCCTCGGCCTTGTGCGCCAGCATCGGGCCAAGCGTCACGTCGCCGATCGCCCAGACGCCGGGCGCCGAGGTGCGGCCGTGGTCGGTCTCGATGAAGCCGCGCCGGTCCGGCCTGATGCCGACGCTCTCCAGGCCGAGACCTTCCGTGTACGGACGGCGGCCGATGGCGACCAGCACATAGTCGGCCTTCAGTACCTCGGCGTCGCCGCCGGCGACCGGCTCGACGCTCACCTCGACGCCCTTGTCGCCGGCCTTGGCCCCGGTCACCTTGGTTCCCAGCCGGAAGCTCATTCCCTGCTTGACCAGGGCGCGCTGGAAGGTCTTGGCGGTCTCCTCGTCCATGCCGGGCGTGATGCGGTCGAGGAACTCGACCACCGTCACCTCGGCGCCCAGCCGCCGCCACACCGAGCCCAGCTCCAGCCCGATGATGCCGGCGCCGATGACCAGCAGGGTCTTCGGAACCTCCGGCAGCGCCAGGGCGCCGGTGGAATCGACGATGCGCAGCTGGTCGACCGCAACGCCCGGCAGCGGCGCCGGTTCGGACCCGGTGGCGATGACGATGGCCTTGGCGCCCAGCTCGGTCTCCGCGCCGTCCTCGGCCTTGACCACCACCTTGTTCGCGCCGGCGATGCGCCCGAAGCCCTTGATCCAGTCGACCTTGTTCTTCTTGAACAGGAACTCGACCCCCTTGGTCAGGGCGGTGACCCCCGCGGCCTTCTGCTTGTGCATGTTGGGCAGGTTCAGCGCGACCGTGGCGTCGATGCCGAAGCCGGCGAAGTCGTTGGCCGCCATCTCGTAGAGCTCGGACGAGTGCAGCAGCGCCTTGGACGGGATGCAGCCGACGTTCAGGCAGGTCCCGCCCAGGGTGGCGCGGCTTTCGACGCAGGCGACGCTCATGCCCAGCTGGCCGGCGCGGATGGCGGCGTTGTAGCCGCCCGGGCCGCCGCCGATGATGACGACGTCGTATTGGGGCATGGCGCTATTCCTTTTGGAGGTTCAGTTTTCTAGTCCGCCGGTGCGGTCCAGTCGATGACGTTCAGCCCGCCGATCCTGGCGAATTCCCGTGTATTGGCGGTGACGACGGTCCAGCCGCGGGCGAGGGCCTGGCCGGCGATCAGCGCGTCATAGGGACCTATGGTCAGACCACGGCCCCGCAAAGCGGCCCTGATCCTGGCCGCGGAACTCATATCGGCCTCGTCGAGCGGTTCGACCTCAAGTCTCGAGAGCAGAACCCGCACCCGCGCCAACTCCCCAGCCGGATCCCGGTGCAATGCGCAGCCAAAGTGCAGTTCGTGCAGCACGATCAACGAGGCGACCATGGGCTGCTCGGCCGCCAGGGCCGCGTTGAAACGGTCCCTGACGGCCGGAGCCTTGCCGCGAACGAGGTCGATGATGACGTTCGTATCGAGCGCCAGGATCACCAGAAGTCGCGCTCTTGCGCCGGCGGTTGCTCCCTGTCGGGAAAGTCAGCGCCCCCAAGGCTGTCCACCTTGGCCCAGAAGGCGTCCATTTCCTCCTTGGTCGGCGGCCGCTTCTTCTTGATCGGCTCGAGGATCACCGCCTCGCCCTCGCGGCGCACGCTCACCTCCGCGCCTTCGAAACGGAAGGCCTTGGGCAGGCGCACGGCTTGGCTGCCGCCATGTTGAAACAGCTTGGCGGTGACCAGGGCATGCTCGAAAGGCTTGCCGAATTCCTCGACGCCGGACATGGCGCAGCTCCGTATCTATATCTATAGGCCGTAGATATAGATACAATCAAGCTGACGTCAAGCCCGCCGCGCCTAAAGGTCGAGCAACAGCCGCTGCGGCTCCTCGATGTGCTCCTTCACCCGCACCAGGAAGGTCACCGCGCCCTGGCCGTCGACGACGCGGTGGTCGTAGGACAGGGCCAAGTACATCATCGGCCGCACCACCACCTGGCCGCCGACCGCCATGGGCCGCTCCTGGATCTTGTGCATGCCGAGGATGCCCGACTGCGGCGCGTTCAGGATCGGCGTCGACATCAGCGAACCATAGACCCCGCCGTTGGAGATGGTGAAGGTGCCGCCTTGCAGGTCGTCCAGCGCCAGCGCGCCGTCGCGGGCCTTCTTGCCAAGCTCGGCGATGGCCTTTTCGACCCCGGCCATGTCCAGGGCGTCGGCGTCGCGCACCACCGGCACCACCAGGCCGCGCTCGGTGCCGACCGCGACCCCGATGTCGTAGTGGTTCTTGTAGATCAGGTCCGTGCCGTCGATCTCGGCGTTGACGTCCGGCACCGCCTTCAGCGCCGCGATCACCGCCTTGACGAAGAAGCTCATGAACCCGAGCTTGATCCCGTGGCGCTGCTCGAAAACGTCCTTGTACTGATTGCGCAGCGCCATGACCGCGGTCATGTCCACCTCGTTGAAGGTGGTCAGCATGGCGGCGGCGTTCTGCGCCTCCTTCAGCCGGCGCGCGATGGTCTGGCGCAGGCGGGTCATGCGCACCCGCTCCTCGCGATCGCCGACCTCGCGCGGCGCGGCGGCGACCTGGACGGCGGGCTGCGCCTTGGCCTCGGCGGCGCGGGCCTCCAGCGCGGCCAGCGCATCGCCCTTGGTGATCCGCCCGTCCTTGCCGGTGCCGGCGATCTTGGCCGCATCGAGGCTGTTCTCCTGCGCGATCCGCTCGGCGGACGGGGCGAGGATCGGCGCCGAGGCCGCAGCGGCGACGGTCGCCGGCTGGGCCGGCTGCGCCGGGGCCGGCTTGACGCCGGAGATGGAGGTCGGGACGGCGGCGGCCTGCGGTTCCGCCACCGCCGCGGGGGTTTGCGCGACGGCGGGCGCGGCCTTGGGGGCTGGGGCTGGGGCGGGGGCCGGCTTGGCGGCGGGAGGCGCCACGGCCGCGCCGGCGCCGCCGCCGGTGACGCGGCCGAGCACCGCGCCAGGCTCGACGGTCGCGCCTTCCTCGGCGGCGATGTCGCTCAGCACGCCGTCCTCGGGCGCCACCACCTCCAGCGAGACCTTGTCGGTCTCCAGCTCGACCAGCACCTCGTCCTTCTTGACCGGATCGCCAGCCTTCTTGGTCCAGCGGGCCACGGTCGCCTCGGTGACGGATTCACCGAGCGCCGGGGTCATGATGTCGGTCATGGGGAAACGTGCTCCTTGGGGTCGCGGGTTCAGGCCGCGAAGGCCTCGGCCAGGAAGGCCTTCAGCTCCTTGGTGTGGCGGCTCATCAGTCCGGCCGCGGTCGAGGCCGAGGCCGGACGGCCGACATAGCGGGCCCGCTTGGCGGCGATCTGCAGCCGCGCCAGGGTCAGCTCCATCCACGGATCGACGAAGGTCCAGCCGCCCATGTTCTTCGGCTCCTCCTGGCACCAGACCAGCTCGGCGGTGTTGAAGCGGGCCAGTTCGGTCATCAGCGAGCGCATCGGCCAGGGATAGAACTGTTCCAGCCGCAGGATGTAGACGTCGTCGGCGCCGGCCTCCTCGCGCGCGTCGAGCAGGTCGTAATAGACCTTGCCGGAGCAGACGATCACCCGGCGGATTTGGTCGTCGGGCTTCAGCCGGATGGTGGTCAGCGCCGGATTGTGCTCGGCGTCGTCCCACAGCACCCGGTGGAAGGACGAGCCCTCGGCCAGCTCGGCCAGGCTGGAGATCGCCTTCTTGTGCCTGAGCAGCGACTTGGGCGTCATCACCACCAGCGGCTTGCGGAACTCCCGCTTCATCTGCCGGCGCAGCACATGGAAATAGTTGGCCGGGGTCGAGCAGTTGACCACCTGCAGATTGTCCTCGGCGCAGAGCTGCAGATAGCGCTCGAGCCTGGCAGAAGAATGTTCCGGGCCCTGACCTTCGTAGCCGTGCGGCAGCAGCATCACCAGGCCCGACATGCGCAGCCACTTGCGTTCGCCCGACGAGATGAACTGGTCGATGACCACCTGGGCGCCGTTGGCGAAGTCGCCGAACTGCGCCTCCCAGATGGTCAGGGTGTTCGGGTCGGCCAGGGAGTAGCCGTATTCGAAGCCCAGCACCGCCTCTTCCGACAGCGCCGAATCGATGCCCTCGAACGGCGCCTGGCCGGGGCGGATGTTGTTCAGCGGCGTGTAGTGCTCTTCCGTGGTCTGATCGACGATGTCGCTGAGCCGCTGCACGAAGGTGCCGCGCACGCTGTCCTGGCCGGACAGCCGCACCGGATAGGCCTCGTCGAGCAGGCTGCCGAAGGCCAGCGATTCGGCCGTCGCCCAGTCGAGTCCCTGGCCGCTCTCGATGGCCTCGCGGCGGTGGTCGATGACGCGGCGGACGGTCTTGTGCACGTCCAGCCGCGACGGCAGCGCCGTCAGCTTCAGGCCGATGTCGCGCAGCCGCTGCAACGGCACCGCCGTCTGGCCGCGGCGGTCGTCGCCGTTGGCGGTGGCCATGTGCGCCCACTTGCCGTCGAGCCAGTCGGCCTTGTCGGCCTGGTAGGTCTTGCCGGCCTCGAACTCACGGTCGAGGAAGGCCGAGGCCTCGGCGAGCCAGGTGTCGATCTCGGCCTGGGTGACGATCCCCTCGGCCGCCAGCCGCTGGCCGTAGAGTTCGCGGGTGGACGGATGGTCCTTGATCTTGGCGTACATCAAGGGCTGCGTCATGGTCGGGTCGTCGCCCTCGTTGTGACCGAAGCGGCGATAGCAGAACATGTCGATGACCACGTCGCGGCTGAACTGCTGGCGGAACTCGGTGGCCACCTTGGCGGCGTAGACCACAGCCTCGGGATCGTCGCCGTTGGCGTGGAAGATCGGCGCCTCGACCATCAGGGCCGAATCCGACGGGTACGGACTGGACCGGGAATAGCGCGGGCTGGTGGTGAAGCCGATCTGGTTGTTGACGATGAAGTGCAGGGTGCCGCCGGCCTTGTAGCCCTTCAGCCCCATCAGGGCGAAGCACTCGGCGATCACCCCCTGGCCGGCGAACGCCGCGTCGCCGTGCATGAGCAGCGGCATCACGTGGCTGCGCCCGGCGGTCGGCTCCTCGCGCAGCAGGAAGGCCTGCTTGGCGCGCGCCTTGCCGATCACCACCGGATTGACGATCTCCAGGTGCGAGGGGTTGGCGGTCAGCGACAGGTGGACGTTGTTGTTGTCGAAGGCGCGGTCGGACGAGGCGCCCAGGTGGTATTTGACATCGCCCGATCCCTCGATGTCCGACGGCAGCGACGAGCCGCCCTGGAACTCGTGGAAGATCACCTTGTAGGGCTTGCCCATCACCGCGGCGAGCACGTTCAGCCGGCCGCGGTGCGGCATGCCGATGACGATGTCCTGCACGCCGAGCGCGCCGCCGCGCTTGATGATCTGCTCCATGGCCGGGACCAGGGATTCGGCGCCGTCGAGCCCGAACCGCTTGGTGCCGGGATAGCGCTTGGCCAGGAAGCGCTCGAAGCTTTCGCTCTCGATCAGCTTCTTGAAGATGGCGATCTTGCCCTCGCGGGTGAAGACGATCTCCTTGTCGCGCCCCTCGATCCGCTGCTGCAGCCAGGCCTTCTCGTCAGGATTGGAGATGTGCATGTACTGCACGCCGACATTGCCGCAGTAGGTGCGGCGAAGGATGGTCTCGATCTCGCGGATGGTCGAGGTCTCGAGGCCCAGCACATAGTCGAGGAAGATCGGCCGGTCGTAGTCGCTGGCGGCGAAGCCGTAGCTGGCCGGATCGAGCTCGCTGGCGTCCTCGTGCTCGGCCAGGCCCAGGGGATCGAGATTGGCCGCCAGGTGGCCGCGCATGCGGTAGGCGCGGATCATCATCACGGCGCGCAGCGAATCCAGCGTCGCGGCGCGCACGGCGTCGGCGCTGGCCCCCGGCTGCCGCTCGGCGATGCGCGTGGCGATCTTGGCCTCGACCGCCGGCCACATGCCGTCGATCGCCGACACCCATTCCGGTCGCTTTTCCACCGACGCCGGCGGGGTCCAGGCCGGGGCCTCGACCGCGCGCTTCACCGCGTCGGTCTGGTCGTGCAGCGAGGTGAAGAAGGCCCGCCACGACGGCTCGACCGAATTGGGGTCGGCCGCCCAGCGGGCGTAGAGGTCCTCGACGAAGGCGCCATTGCCGCCGTAGAGGAACGAGGTTTCGCTCAGAACCTGGTTTAACCGCCCAGGGGCGAGACTGGAATCGTCAGCCATGGTCTCCATTCCCGGCGGTCCGCCGTGGAGCTTTTACTAAGCCTGGCGCGGACCGCCCATTACGCTTGCAAGATGTCAGGCGCTTTTCAGCACCTCTATCAGAGTTTCGCCCAGGGCCGCAGGCGACGGCGAGACTCTGATCCCGGCCGACTCCATGGCCGCGATCTTGTCCTCCGCGCCGCCCTTACCGCCCGAAATAATGGCGCCCGCATGGCCCATCCGGCGGCCGGGAGGCGCGGTGCGCCCGGCGATGAAACCGACCATCGGCTTCTTAACCTTGGAATGCTTAAGGAATTCAGCCGCATCTTCCTCGGCCGAGCCGCCGATTTCGCCGATCATGACGATCGACTGGGTCTCGTCGTCGGCCAGGAACATCTCCAGGATCTCGATGAACTCGGCGCCCTTCACCGGGTCGCCGCCGATGCCGACGGCGGTCGATTGGCCAAGGCCCACATTGGTTGTCTGGAACACGGCCTCATAGGTAAGCGTGCCCGAGCGCGAGACAACGCCCACCGAGCCCTTGGAAAAGATATTGCCGGGCATGATGCCGATCTTGCACTGGTTCGGCGTCAGGATGCCCGGACAGTTCGGCCCGATCAGCCGCGACTTCGAGCCGCTCAGCGAGCGCTTGACCTTGACCATGTCGGCCACCGGGATGCCCTCGGTGATGCAGACGATCAGCGGCACCTCGGCGTCGATCGCCTCCAGGATGGCGTCGGCGGCGAAGGCCGGCGGCACGTACATGACGCTGGCCGTGGCGCCGGTGGCGTGCACCGCCTCGGCGACCGTGTCGTAGACCGGCAGGCCCAGATGGGTCATGCCGCCCTTCCCCGGCGAGGTGCCGCCGACCATCCGGGTCCCGTAGGCGATCGCCTGCTCGGTATGGAAGGTGCCCTGCGCGCCGGTGACGCCCTGGCAGATGACCTTGGTCGACTTATCGATGAGGATGGACATCTGGTCTCACAATTTGGGAATGATGTAGGCGATCGCGGCGGAGCCCGGGTCTTTGGTGACGATCAGGAAGCGCAGCTTGCCGGTGCCGATCAGCCGCTTGCCCTCGGCCGGGTCGACGTCGTCGACGATCGCGCGGCGGCCGCCGTCTTCGTCGAGATAGACGTAAGCGGTCGCGTTGCCGCTGCTTTCGTGCGGATTGGGGGCGACCTTCGCCCACGCCGCCGCCCGGTCCTTGAAATCGGCCAGGCTGGCCGGGTCGGCCGGAACCACGGCCAGAAGGCAGATGCTGGCGTCGATCTTGGCGTCGTGGGCCGGAAGCTGGGTGTCGCCGGCGATCAGGATGCTCATGCCGGCGGCGTCGCGCCTGACCCTGGCCCCGTAGCCGCTCATGTTCTGCGCCAGCTGGGCGGCGATCTCCGGCGGCGCGGGCTGCCAGCCGTCGGCGTCCGCCAGCGCCAACACCGCGTCCCGCCGGGCGTCGTTGGAGACGCAATAGTGCTGCAGGCCCGCGACCAGGTCGGGGGCGTCGGCGGCGCAGGCCGCGCCGGCGGCGAGCGCCGCGGCGAGCGCGCCGGCGATGGCGAGGCTGCGGCGCACCAGGGTCAGCCCCGCACCGCCTTGACGATCTTCTCGGCCCCGTCGGCCAGGTCGTTGGCGGCGATGACGTTCAGGCCGCTCTCGCGGATGATGGTCTTGCCCTGCTCGACATTGGTGCCTTCCAGCCGCACCACCAGCGGCACCTTCAACCCCATCTCCTTGACCGCCTCGACCACCCCCTCGGCGATGATGTCGCAGCGCATGATGCCGCCGAAGATGTTGACCAGGATCCCCTTCACGTTCGGGTCGGCGGTGATGATCTTGAAGGCCGCGGTGACCTTTTCCTTCGAGGCGCCGCCGCCGACGTCGAGGAAGTTGGCCGGCGCCGCGCCATAGAGCTTGATGATGTCCATGGTCGCCATGGCCAGGCCCGCGCCGTTGACCATGCAGCCGATCTCGCCGTCGAGGGCGATATAGGAGAGGTCGTATTTCGACGCCTCGATCTCCTTGGCGTCCTCCTCGGTCTCGTCGCGCAGGGCGCGGATGTCCTCGTGGCGATAGAGGGCGTTGTCGTCGAAGCTGATCTTGGCGTCGAGCACCACCAGCTTGTCCTCGGCGGTGACGATCAGCGGGTTGATCTCCAGAAGGCTCATGTCCTTCTCGGTGAAGGCCTTGTAGAGCGCCGACAACAGCGAGCGCGCCTGCTTGGCGGTCTCGCCGCTCAGGTTCAGCGCCTTGGAGAGCGCCAGGGCGTGGTGCGGGAAGACGCCGGTGGCCGGATCGATGGTGAAGGTGACGATCTTCTCGGGCGTGGCGTGCGCCACCTGCTCGATGTCCATGCCGCCCTCGGTGGAGGCGACCACGGCCACGCGGCTGGTCTCGCGGTCGACCAGCAGCGACAGGTAGAGCTCGCGGGCGATGTTGGCGCCCTCTTCGATATAGAGCCGGCGCACCAGCCGGCCTTTCGGCCCGGTCTGGTGGGTGACCAGGGTCATGCCCAGCATCTGCTCGGCCAGGACGTGCACTTCGCCGAGCGACTTGGCGATCTTCACCCCGCCGCCCTTGCCGCGGCCGCCGGCATGGATCTGCGCCTTGACCACCCAGACCGGCCCGTCGAGCTTTTCGGCCGCCTGCACGGCCTCGTCGATCGAGAAGGCCGGATAGCCCCGCGGCACGGGAACGCCGAAATCCTTCAGGACCGCCTTGGCCTGGTGCTCGTGGATGTTCATGGGAAGCGCCGCGCCCCTTCGAAGGTCTCCTCGCCAACCGCGAGGTCGCGGGGGTTATAGGCGTTGACTATGACAGGCCGCAACGCCGCGTGCGGCATTCAGCCGCGCAATCCGACCGCTGCCGTCGCGCGGCGCTCCAGCTTGCCCCAGCCGACGCGCGGGCCGCGCACGGCGGTGACCACCGCCTTGACCACCACATAGTACATCAGCTGCCGGTAGCCGAACCGCTGCACCGGGATCCAGGCGGTGTCCGACCAGGGCGCGCGCTTCTCCAGCGCCATCCCCAGGGCCGCCGCCGACAGGTCGACGAAGATGAAGATCGCCCAATAGAGCAGGGCCAGGACCAGCTTGTCGCTGCTGGCCTCGTCGCCGTGGAAATAGTGGTCGATTCCGGCCAGGACCAGGCTCCAGACCACGCCCAGGTCCACCAGCGGCGCGGCGGTGGCCAGGATGATCTGGAACAGCCAGATCTGCGGCAGGGCGACGAAACCCAGCACCGGATTCTTGCGGCTGAAGGTCGCCTGGCGGTGCTTCCAGATGCATTGCAGCGTGCCGAACGACCAGCGGAAGCGCTGTTTCAGCAGCCCCGCCACCGTCTCCGGCGCCTCGGTGTAGGCGCGCGCGTCCGGGTCGAACTCGATCCGCCAGCCGCCGATCTGGGCGGCGATGGTCAGGTCCTGGTCCTCGGCCAGGGTGTCGGAGGGATAGCCGCCCAGCGCCTCCAGCGCCGAGCGCCGCCAGGCGCCGACGGCGCCGGGCACCACCGTCACCGCGCCCAGCGCCGCCAGCGCCCGCCGCTCGAGGTTCTGCGCCGTGACGTATTCCAGCGCCTGCCAGCGTGTGATCAGGTTGCGGCGGTTGCCGACCAGGGCGTTGCCGGCCACCGCGCCGACCTTCGGATCGACGAACCAGCGCGCCAGCCGGCCGATGGTGTTGGGCGGAAACAGGGTGTCGGCGTCCAGCGCGACGACGATCTCGCCCTGCACCTGGTCGAGGCCGCGATTGAGCGCCATGGCCTTGCCGGCGTTGGCGAAGCTGAGCAGCCGCACCCTGGGGTCGCCGCCGAAGTGGGCGCGCACCTCCTCGGCGGTGCGATCGGTCGAGCCGTCGTCCAGCACCAGCACGTCCAGCCGCGACCAGTTGGATTCCAGGATGCGGCTGACCGAGGAGACGATGACCTTTTCCTCGTTGAAGCAGGGGATCAGCACGCTGACCAGCGGCCCGGTCTCCGGGTCCAGGTCGGCGGGCCGCCGGCGGGCCTCGTGCAGCCTGTGGTGGATGCCGAGCACCGCCAGGAAGGCCAGGCGCAGCACGCCGAGGGCGATGGCGCTGATGAACAGGGCGTTCAGCGCCACGTTGATTTCGCGGAAGATGCCGAAGCCGGCGCGGTCCAGCGCCAGGGCCCACCAGGCGCGGTGGGTGAGCGGCATGGCCTGGTCCGGGCTCATCGGGATCAGTTGCGGCACCGTCACCAGCCGGTAGCCGTGGGCGCGCAGCTGGTCGATCAGGGTCGGCAGCGCCTCCACCGTATGGCTGCGGTTGCCGCCCGAATCGTGCAGCAGCACCACGGACGAATGGCCGGTCTCCGGGTCGTCGCGGGCCAGCCCGTCCAGGGTGGTCTGGACGATCGCCGAAGCAGGCGGCCGCTTCCAGTCGCCCGGATCGACCCGCAGCCCGACGATCAGGTAGCCGAGCTTCTGCGCCACGAGCAGCGGGTTGACTTCGGCGGGGGTGCTCGGTTCGGCGTCGCCGAAATAGGGCGGCCGGAACAGGCGGAAATCCCGCCCCGAGATCACCTCGAACAGGCGCTGGTTGGCGTTCAGCTGCACGTCGACGAGGCCGGGCGGCAGCAGCGAGATGTCCGGATGGGTATAGGTGTGGCTGCCCACCACCATGCCGTCGCGCACCTCGCGGGCGACGATGCCCGGATGAGCCTGCATGTTCTCGCCGATGACGAAGAAGGTCGCCGGCGCCTGCTTCTGCTCGAGGATCTTCAGGATCTGCGGCGTCCACTTGGAGTCCGGCCCGTCGTCGAAGGTCAGCGCCACCCAGCCCGGATGGGCGCCATAGCGGTCGATCACATAGGAGGTGGGCAGGACGTCATAGTGCTCGTCGGCGATCAGGCCGGTGTCGGGATCGAAGGTCAGGGTGCGCTTGCCGGGGGTCGGCGTCGCCGTGACCTTGAGGATTTCGCCGGTGCCGTTGAAGTCGACCGAGCCGCCGGGGGCCAGGTTGATCAGCCCGGCGGCGGTGATCCGGCCATAGGGCTGGCCGAGCAGGCTCCAGACCCCCGGGTCCTCCGATCCCAGCCGCCACAGGCCATAGCCGCGCACGTGCCAGGGGTCGGTGACCTTGATCTGGTTGAACATGGTGGTGGCGTCGAGGAACCAGACGTCGTGCTTGGACCCGTCGTCGTCGATATAGCCGTAGTGCGGGTTCAGCGCGTTGTCGTCCATGTCGATGTCGACTTCGCTGTCGTGGGCGTTCTGGATCGCCTCGTGGAAGGTGACCGCGTCGGCGCGCCCCTGGCCGGACTTGTCGGCCTCGGTCCAGTCGTAGCCATAGGCCCCGAAAGCCAGGATGGTGTGCGACGGGTCGAGCATGGACAGCCGCGAGTTCAGGTATTTCTCGAACCAGTCCTCGCCCGCCGTCGGCCCGGCGCGGCCGGTCAGCCAGTGCTCGTCATAGGCCATCAGCATCAGGCTGTCGGAATTGGCCTGCAGCGCCTTCAGCGGCCAGTCGTCGTCGTCGAACGGCGCGGTGACCCAGACTTCCCGGCCCAGCGGCTTCAAGGCCGCGCGCGCCTTGGCCAGCAGGGCCGGATAGGCCTTGACCGCGTTCGGCGACATGTTCTCCAGGTCGAAGACGTAGCCGGCGTAGCCGTGCTGCTGGGCCTGGGCGACCAGGGCCGCCACCAGCCTGTCCTGGGCCGCCGGATGCAGCAGCAGCCCGTCGGCGATGGCGGTGTCGAACAGCTCCTCGTGGGCGTTGTGGATCACCGGCATCACCGCCGGCGGGCGCGGCTGGCTGGCGATCAGGGCGACGGCTTGCGGGTCGTCGGTGATGTCCAGGTCGCCGCCGGCGTCCTTCAGCGCGAACCACTGCGGCGCCACCACGTCGAGCTGGTCGATATGCTGGGTCAGCGAGGCGCGGCTGTCCGGGTCCCAGCTCACATAGAAGCCGACGGTCAGCGCCCGCGACGCGTGGGCCCCGCCCGGGGTGCGCGGCCGGCCGATATGGGTCCAGGCCGGCTTGCCCTTCAGGCGTTTGACGTTTTCCACGTGCAGGGCCTGGAAGGAGCGCGGGTCGCGCAGCTGCACGTCCGGCAGCCGCGGCGCCAGGGCCAGGGTGATCAGGAAGCCGGCGACGATGGCCGCCAGCAGCGACAGCAAAAGCCCGCCGAGCTGACCGGCCGTCCGCGCCCGCCGACCGGACGGATCGTGGAATATGAAAGGCTCGGAAGACGGCTTGTCCGGCTCGGGCGGCATGGTCTTGGTGTGCCGAACACCGAAGGCCGAGGCAAGGCCCCGGCGCCCCCATGCTGCAGCTTGTTGGCAAGGTTGCGCCGGGCGCGGCCGCGGGCGACAAACGGCGTCATGGCACACAGGCCCCGCCGCAGCGTCCTCTACATGCCGGCCTCGAACGCGCGGGCGATCGAGAAGGCGCGCGGCCTGGCCTGCGACGCCATCATCCTCGACCTGGAGGACGCCGTCGCGCCGGAGGCCAAGCCCGGCGCGCGCGGCCAGGCCGCGGCGGCCGTCGCCGCCGGCGGCTTCGGCGGCCGCGAGCTGATCATCCGCTGCAACGGCCTGGACACGACCTGGGGGGCCGAGGACCTGGCCGCCGCCGCCAGGGCCGGACCCGACGCCGTCCTGGTCCCCAAGGTGAATGGCCCAGGCGACATCGCGCTCTATGACGCGGCCATCGCCGCCGCCCCGCCGCGCACCCGGCTCTGGGCGATGATCGAGACCCCGGCGGCGATCCTGGCGCTAGACGCCATCGGCCGGACCGCGCAAACCAGCCGCCTGGCCGGTTTCGCCGTCGGGCTGAACGACCTGGCCAAGGCCATGGGCGGCCGGCAGACGCCGGACCGCGCCCCGCACCTGCCGTTTCTCAGCCTCACCGTCGCCGCCGCCCGCGCCCACGGCCTGACCGCGCTCGACAGCGTCACCACCGCCATCGACGATCCGGCCCTGCTGGAGCTGCACTGCCGCCAGGGCGCCGACGTCGGCTTCGACGGCAAGACCCTGATCCATCCCAGCCAGATCGAGACCGCCAACCGGCTGTTCTCGCCGGACCCGGACGAGCTCGCCTGGGCCCGGGCGGTGATCGCCGCCTACGCCCGGCCGGAGAACGCCGGCCGCGGCGCCCTCCAGGTGGAGGGCCGCCTCGCCGAGCGCCTGCACCTGGACCAGGCCGAGCGGCTGGTGGAGATCGACGCCGCCATCCGCGAGCAGGCGCCAGCATGAGCTGGCTGGCGCTCATCGCCGCCGAGGTGATCGGCGCCGTCCAGCCGGCCGCGGCCCCGCCCACGTCGCCGCCGACGCCGCCCGCCGCCGTCCAGCCGGCGCAGACCCCGGCGCCCGCTCCCGCGCCGACGCCCGCACAGGCGCCGGCGCCTGGGGTGGACGAGGAGGGCGGCGTCGTGCCGCTGAGCTCCCAGCCCCAGGTCGGCGAAAGCCAGATCCGCGCCAATTTCCAGACGGCCGAGGCGGCGCGCGGCGCGCTCGACGGCCGCTGGGGCCTGGCCCGCGCCGACGGCGGCCCGCCCATCTACGTCTTCCAGTTCTCCGATTCCGGCGGCGCTCCCGACGCCCGCGCCACCACGCCGATGGCCCCCCAGGTCGAGGGCTCCTGGCGCGACATGCGCCGGCCCGACGCCCTGACCGGCTCCGGCATCACCGAGACCATCCGGCGCAACGGCCAGGGCCTGACCATCGTCTTCTACGAGGACAACCAGCCGCAGACCTTCGACCTGCAGCCCGCCGGCGCGGCCTGGACCGGCGACGTGACGCTCGCCGGCGTGCGGACAAGGGTGCTGATGACGCGGGAATAGCGCGCCGATCAGGCCGGCTGGAAGCGGCTGATCTCCAGGCCGGAGCCGACCGGAACCATGATGCTGCTGATATGCGGCTTGGCCCGGACCGCCCTGACGTAGCGCAGCACGTCCTCGCCGCCGGGCCGGGTGATGTTGTCGGCGACGATGATCGCGCCGGGATTGAGCTTCGGATAGAAGGCCTCGAGGCAGGGGGTGTAGAGGTCCTTCCAGAGGTCCAGCAGCACGAAATCGATCCCGAACGGGATTTCGCCGATCAGCTGCACCGCATCGCCCAGCCTGAAATCCACATAGTCCGCCAGCCCGGCCTTGGCCGACATCTCGCGGGCGTGGGCCGACTTGTGCTCGGCCAGCTCCATGGTGGTCAGCCGGCCGCCCGAGGCGCGCGCCGCGTCCGCCAGCCAGATGCCGGAATAGCCGAACGAGGTGCCGATCTCGAGGATGTTCGGCGCCTTCAGGCTGCGCGCCAGGATGTTGATCAGCTGGCCGGTGTCGGGCCCGACCGCCAGCAGGACGTCGTCGAGCGACCCACCCCGGTCCCCGGTCGCGAACGCCTCGCGCCGGCGCCGATCCTCATCGCGGATCCGCTCGTGATAGGCGTCGAGCACCGCCATGACCTTGTCGTCCATCTTGCCTGTCCATTCTTAGAATTAATCAGATATATCTAATTGGTCGGGCTCAAACAAGGCTTGGTCGGCCTCGGTCTGGCCGGCCCTTCCCGCGGAGGCGGGAAGCCAGTTTTTTATCCTGGGAGCCTGCGCGGCCCATCCGTCCGAAGGATTTGACCACGAACAGACACGAACCCACACGAACGCTCGGCTTCCGCCGCCTCGGCCAATCTGGCCCCTTCGTGTTTGTTCGTGTCGTTCGTGGTGCAAAAAACCTGGATTCCCGCCTTCGCGGGAATGAGCGGGGGTTTTTGTCAGGCTCGCAGCGCGCTGAGGGCGGTCTCTCGGGCCAGTTCGAGGGTTTCCATCCTATACGCCACCGCCTCGCCGTAACCCCAGACCGGCCCCGGCCAGGTGGGGTCGTCGGGGCGGCGGCCGACGACATGGGCGTGCAGCTGCGGGGTGATGTTGCCGAGCAGGCCGAGGTTCAGCTTCCGCACCGGCCGGCCCAGGGCCTCGGCCACGGCCCGCACCGCGCGGCCCGCCGCCACCACCTCTTCCATCAGCCGCGCGCGGTCCGCCGCCGGCAGGTCTTCGACCTCCTGCGCGCCGGCGAAGCGGGGAATGAGCACGATCCAGGGCCAGCGAGCGTCCGCCTGCAGCCGCGCCTCGCTCAAGGCCAGCGAGGCGAGCGGAACCGAGGTGGCGACGAACGCCGGCGAAAGGATGAAGTCGCTCAGGGTCCGCCCTCCCGCTTCCAGCCCGGCCAGCCGCAGACTTTCATCGCCCGCGGCCGCCCCGGCCATTGCCGGGACCGGCCCATATGCGCTACGCCGCGCCGCGCCTTAAAGCATGGATGGAAGCGAAAACCATGGCCGAGAAATCCCCAATCCGCGTCGCGGTCACCGGCGCCGCCGGCAATGTCAGCTACGCCCTGCTCTTCCGCATCGCCTCCGGCGACATGTTCGGGGCCGACCAGCCGGTCATCCTGCAGCTGCTGGAAATCCCGGTCGAGGGCCCGCAGAAGGCGCTGAAAGGCGTCGCCATGGAGCTGGACGACTGCGCCTTCCCGCTGCTGCGCGGCATGACCCTGAACGCCGACCCCGACGCGGCCTTCGGCGACGCCGACTGGTGCCTGCTGGTCGGCTCCAAGCCGCGCGGGCCGGGCATGGAGCGCGCCGACCTCCTGAAGGACAACGGCAAGATCTTCATCGGCCAGGGCAGGTCCATCGACGCCGTCGCCGCCAAGACCACCCGCGTCTGCGTGGTCGGCAACCCCTGCAACACCAACTGCATGATCGCCGCCGCCCAGGCCAAGCGGCTATCCCCCGACCAGTTCACCGCCATGGTCCGCCTTGACCAGAACCGCGCCCAGACCCAGCTGGCGCAGAAGGCCGGCGCGCCGGTCTCCGAAGTCACCGACCTCTATATCTACGGCAACCACAGCCCGACCATGTTCGCCGACTTCACCCACGCCAGGATCGGCGGCAAGCCGGCCGCCGAGGTGATCGGCGACGATAACTGGCTGAAGACCGAATTCCTGCCCACCGTCGGCAAGCGCGGCGGCGCCATCGTCGAGGCCCGCGGCCAGAGCTCGGCCGCCTCGGCCGCCAACGCCCTGGTCGACTATGTCCGCGACCTGACCATCCCCGGCAAGGTGCACGCGGTGGCCGTGGCCAGCCAAGGCGCCTACGGCTTCTCCAGCGACATCTGGGCCGGCATGCCGGTGCGCTCGACGACGACCGGTTACGAGGCGATCACCGACCTGGACATGGACGACTTCGCCAGGAGCAAGATCGCCATCACCAACGACGAGCTGGTCGGCGAGCGCGACACCATCAAGGATCTGCTGAGCGCCTGATGGCGACGGATAACGGCCCGACGATCGAAACCGCGCGGCTGATCCTTCGCCCTACCCGAGCGGAGGATTTCGCGGGCTTTGCGGCGCTGATGGCCGACGAGGCGTCGAAATTCATCGGTGGCCCGCAGCCGCGCCCGGCCACCTGGCGCGGTTTCCTGCAGGTCGCCGGGGCCTGGGCCATCCAGGGCTATTCGATGTTCTCGCTGATCGAGAAATCCACCGGCCGCTGGATCGGCCGCGCCGGGCCGTGGGTCCCGGAGGGCTGGCCCGGAACCGAGGTCGGCTGGGGCCTGATCAAGGACGCCTACGGCCAGGGCTACGCCACCGAGGCGGCGACGGCGGCGATCGACTGGGCGTTCGATGAACTCGGCTGGACCGACGTCATCCATTGCATCGACCCGGACAATGTCGCCTCGCAGAAGGTCGCCCGGCGCCTCGGCTCGACCAACCGCGGCCCCGGCCGGCTGCCGGAACCCTATGAGGCCTATCCGGTCGACCTCTGGGGCCAGACCCGCGAGCAATGGCGGGCGCGAACGCGCTAAGCCGTCTTCACCGCGGCCGCCTCGCGGCGCGGCCTCGCCGGCATGAACCGCGCGCGCAGCCAGGCGCGCACCGGCGCGTCGTAGAAGCGGTCGAGACCCCAGGTGAGCAGCACCAGGAAGGCCAGGAAGACGGCTCCATAGAGCACCCCGCTCCAGCCCTCGGGGATGTCGGTGAAGCGGTTGATCTCCATCACCGCGAGATTCCCCAGCGGCTGGTGGACGATGTAGACCCCGTAGGAGATCAGCCCGACGAAGCTGAACAGCCGTCCGCTCAAGGGCCCGGGCTCGAAGCGGGCCGCGGCGACGGCCAGGGCCGGCATGCCGACCAGGACAGCGGCGATCTCGTAATAGGGGATGATCGCGGCCGGCACGTGGACGCCGAGCAGGAAGCCCAGCGCGACCACGCAGGCCCAGGCCAGCCAGACCGACCGGGTCTCGCGCTCGCCGAGCCAGCGATAGATCAGGACCCCCGTGAAGAAGGAGAAGCCGACGCGGGCCAGGGCCGCCCACTGGTCGGTGAGGTTATAGCCGAGGTCCAGCGTGTGATAGTGGAACTCGGCGAACACCACGCCGACGGCGCAGACGGCGACGATGCCGAGCAGCACCCAGGTCTTCATCAGCCGGATGCCGGCGGCATAGACGAAATTGGCGATCAGCTCGTAGAGCAGGGTCCAGATCGGCCCGTTCAGGGTCGTGCCGTTGATGCTCAGCCCGGGGAAGCGCGGGATCATCAACAGGCCGAGCGCGACGCACTCGGCGATCTTCATCGGCGTCCATGAGCTGGGCGGGGCGTCCAGCATGAAGAACACCGCCGTGATCACCCCGACGATCAGGCCGACGATGTAGAGCGGATAGAGCCGGATGATGCGGGTCTTGACGAAGCCCCAGAAGAAGCCGCCGCGGGCCAGGCGCTCGCCATAGGCGTGGGCGACCACGAAGCCGCTGACCAGATAGAAGAGATCGACGGCCAGGAAGCTCTCCGGCACGCGGATCGGCCCGAACAGGCCGGGCACGTGGCGCATCACCACCAGGAAGGCGCCGACGCCGCGCAACCCGTCCAGGGTCTGGTACGACCGGCGCGCCGCCGCCTGCTGCATGGCCTTCCCCCCGGATTCGGCTTTCGTTGAGCGCAACTGTAGCTGGATGCGGCCGGGATGGTTAGCCCCGGTCCCCTTCGCTCGCCATCGCCACCTGCCCTCAACGGTCGTGGCCCCGGCGTGTTCGGGCCGTCCATGATCACCGTCGAAGATCGGCGCGTATGGATCCCCCGCGTTCCGCTGCGCTCCAGCGGGGGATGACGGGGGGGTTGGCGCGGCCCTCAGAACTTCCGCGCCGCGTTGGGGTCGATGGCGGTGCAGTCGCCGTGGAAGGCGGTGTTGCGCGATCCGGAGATGTCGATGCGGCCGGTCATCCGGTCGACGGTCATCGACGGACCGCCGAGCAGGCCGCCGAGCAAGCCGGTGGAAAACCGCGCGGTGATCAGATGGTCGTCGACCTGGATGTCCGAAAGCGGCCTCCAGTCGTCATTGCCCCGCTTGTGCGCCGCCGCGGCGCGGGCAAGCAGGATGCGGCCCTGGTCGCCGGTGACGTCGACGAACACCTCGCCGCCCGCGTGGGCGGCCGTGCAGTCCAGGTGCAGTTCGAAGGCCAGCCCCGGCGGGGCCAGGTCCTGGGCGGCGGCGGATCCGGCCGCCAAGGCGAGCGCCAGCCCAAACACCCAGATCCTCATCGGCCCGTTCCCTTGTCGGAAAACCCTAGCCGTTGAAGCTTAACACCGCCTCGACGATTCGATCCTGGGTGTCGGCGTCCAGATCGGCGTGCATCGGCAGGCTGAGCACCCGGTCGGCCTTGGCCTCGCTGACCGGCAGGCCGCCCGGCCGCGGATAGCCGGCATAGACCTCCTGGGTGTGCATCGGCATCGGATAATAGGCCGCGGTCGGGATGTCGTAGGCCTTCAGGTGCGTGGCCAGGCCGTCGCGGTCGTCATGCTCGATGGTATATTGCGCCCAGGTCGACAGGCCGCCCGCAATGACGATCGGCGTGCGCGCCGACGATCCGGCGAGGCCCTCGGTGTAGCGGTCGGCGGCCTCGTTGCGCCAGCCGATCTCGTCCTCGAACACCCTGAGCTTCTCGATCAGGATCGCCGCCTGCATGGTGTCCAGCCGGCTGTTCATGCCGACCCGCAGGTTCAGGTATTTCGGATCGTGGTCGAAGGTGTGGCCCTCGATGTCGCTCTTGGTCGCCTTGCCGTGCACGCGCAGGGAATCGATCCGCTCGGCCAGCCAGTCGTCCTCGGTCAGGATGGCGCCGCCGTCCCCGTAGGCCCCCAGCGGCTTGGCCGGGAAGAAGCTGGTGGTCATGGCGTCGGCCCAGTTGACCGGATGGCGGCCGTGCAGGGTGGCGCCGAACGACTGGGCGCTATCGGCGATCAGCTTCAGCCCGTAGCGGCGGGCGATGCCGGCGATGGCCGGATAGTCGGCGGATTGGCCGAACAGGTCGACGGCGATGATCGCCCGGGGCTTCAGCCTGCCGTCCTTCAGCGTCGCCAGGATGGCGTTCTCGAGGCATTCGGGATCGAGGTTGTAGGTGTCGGAGCGGATGTCGACGAACACCGGCGAGGCGCCCAGCCAGGGGATGACCTCGCCGGTGGCGGCGAACGTGAAGCTGGGGCAGAACACCGCGTCGCCCGGCCCGACCTCCCAGGCCATCAGCGGCAGGGCCACCGCCTCGGTGCCGTTGGCGCAGCTGACGCAATGGGCGGCGCCGGCGAAGGCGGCCAGCTGGCGCTCCAGCACCCCAACCTCGGGGCCCATCACATACTGGCCGTGGGCGAGGACGCGGGCGATGGCCGCATCGATCTGCGGACGCAGGCGCGCCTGCTGGGCGGCCAGGTCGATGAAGGCGATGCTCGGCTGGACAGCGGCGCGCTGGACGAGGGAAATGGGCATGCGAATCAGGGGTTTTCCTTAAGGTGAGCCGCACATAGCCGCCAAGCCTGGAAACGGCGACACAATCCCTGTAACCGACTGTTTCCTTTGAACCCTCGCGAGCCGGAGCCTTAGCCATGGACGCCATTCTGGTCTTGGGCGGCGCCGGCTATGTCGGATCCCATGCCTGCAAAGCGCTCAGCCAAGCTGGCTACAAGCCCGTCACCCTGGACAATCTGCGCACCGGCCACGCCGAGGCGGTCAAGTGGGGACCGCTGATCGAGGCGGATTTCGGCGATGTCGAGGCCGTGCGCGCGGCCATCAGCAACCACAATATCGTCGCCGCCATGCATTTCGCGGCGCTGAGCCTGGTGGCCGAGTCGGTGGCCGAGCCGGCGCGCTACTACGCCAACAACGTCTCCGGCACCCTGCGTCTGCTGGAGGCCCTGGGCGCCGAGGGGGTCAACCGCATGGTCTTTTCCTCCAGCGCCGCGGTCTATGGCCTGGCCTCCAGCGATCCGATCCCGGAGGACGCGCCGCAGAACCCGATCAACCCCTATGGCGAGACCAAGCGGGTGATCGAGGGGGCGCTGCGCTGGGTCGGCCGGGCGCAGGGATTGTCCTGGTGCGCCCTGCGCTATTTCAACGCCGCCGGCGCCGATCCGGACGGCGAGGCGGGCGAGCGGCACGAGCCGGAGACCCACCTGATCCCCAACGTCCTCAAGGCCGTGCGCGACGGCCGCACCTTGCAGGTCTACGGCTCCGACTATCCCACCCCGGACGGCTCGGTGGTGCGCGACTATGTCCATGTCAGCGACCTGGCCGACGCCCATGTCGCCGCCCTGCGCTTTCTGGCGGAAGGCGGCGAGAGCCAGGCGCTGAACCTGGGCAGCGGATCGGGCCTGTCGAACCTTGAGATCGTCGCCGCCGCCGGCCGCGTGCTGGGCCATCCGATCGACTACGAGATGGCCCCGCGCCGACCCGGCGATCCGCCCTGCCTGGTCGCCGATCCCGCCCGCGCCAAGCGCCTGCTCGGCTGGACCCCTGGCCGCTCCGACGTCGACACCCTGATCCGCACGGCGGCGGCGTTCCATCTGGCGCCCGCGTAAAAGCCCGCTCATCCCGCGAAAGCGGGGTGAAGATTTACCGCCAAGCTCGCCAAGGACGCCAAGGGGCAGCGCTGACCTCTACTCTTCTTGGCGAACTTGGCGTCCTTGGCGGTAAAAACGCCTGGGTCCCCGCGTGCGCGGGGATGAGCGGATGAAACGGGATTAGCCGCAGGCCTGCGGCATATTGCGGACGTTAAGCTCCGACTAAGCCGGCGGCTGGATAATGCGCCACCATGCCCGCCGCCACCGCTCCCAGCCTGGCCGCCGGCGCCGCGCAGGCGGTGGCCGACAACCGCATCGACCGGATATCGTCGGTCAGCGCCCGCGATACGCTGGAGCGCATCCGCGATTCCGGCGTCCTGAAGACCGGCGCGGTCAACATGATCGGGCTGGACGCCATCCGCCGCCAGCTCGGCGACCGCTGGTCCGCCAAGAAGGGCCGCGTCTGGGAGCATGTTGAGCAGGAGTTCCGGCGCAAGCTGGGCCCGGCGGACCTGGCCGTGCGCATCGACGACATCAACTACCTGGTCGCCGCGCCCAGCGCGCCCGGCTTCGCCGCCCAGGCCCTCTGCCTCAGCATCCTGCAGGAGGTGCTGAAGTTCTTCCTCGGCGAGATCCGCTCGGGCGACATCGTCGTGCGCGTGGTCACCGACGTGGCCGAGGGCGCCATCGTCTCGGCGCCGGTCGACCTGGCGCGCCTGGCCCGCGCCCGCGCCGCCAGCCGGACCGCCGCCGGCGCCGCCGAAGAGCTGGGCGGCCAGGCGTCGCCGCCGGCCGACTGGCGCCCGCCGCTGGCCGGACGCACCAGCGTCGTCGAGCTCGCCCTGCCGAAGCAGGAGCCGTTCGACATCCGCCTGACCGTCGAGCCGGTGTGGAACCTGCGCCGCGGCCTGATCATGTCGTTCGTGATCGGCCGCGCGGGCGTGCCCCTGGGCGCCAGCGCCGCCGAGCTGGAGGCCGTCGACATGGCCACATTCGCCTATGCCGCCACCCTGCTGGAAGAATCCGCCGACCAGGGCGGCCCGCTCACCCTGCACGTGCCGGTCAGCTTCTCGTCGCTGGCGGTCCAGCACGCCCGGCTTCGCCTGCTCGGGCTCACCCGGTCGGTGCGCGAGGCCATGCGCGCCTCCATGCTGCTCGAGCTCTGCGGCCTGGACGCCGGCGTGCCGCCGAGCCGGCTGCTGGAGACCGCCGGCCTGGTCCGCTCGCTGGTCGCCGGCGTGGTCGGCCGGGTGCGCCCCAGCAAGCCGGCCCTGGCCGCGGTCAAGGCCTGCGGGCTGCGCGGCCTGGCCGTCGAGGCCCCGCTGCTCGGCCTCAACCAGCCCGACGCCGCAACCCGGATGAAGGCCTTCGTCATCGCCGCCCAGACGGTCAGCCCCAACCTGATTATCCACGGCCTGCCCGCCCCCACCGCCGTCGACGACGCCGCCGTCGCCGGCTTCACCCACGCCAGCGTCGCCTCGCCGCCGCCGCCTGCGACATAAGGACCCAAGCTGGGCCCTTGGGGCCCATAATGGGTCCACCCACGGTGGCGAAACCCGCCCGGCGCCCGGCTTGGTGACGCCAGTAGAGTCTGGATCCGCCCTCATGCCCACAGCGTCGGTTCTGGTCGTAGACGACGACCCGATCCTTTTGGACGTGGTCTGTCGCGCCCTGCGCGACCAGGGGTACCAGGCCCAGGGGCTCGAAGGCGGCGGCGAGGCGCTGCGCAGGCTTCGCCAGGCGCCCGTCGACATCCTGATCACCGACATCCTCATGCCGGACGTCGACGGCATCGAACTGATCGGCCACGCCCGACGCCTCTCCCCCGCCATCAAGATCCTGGCGATCACCGGCCGCGGCCAGCTGCGGGTCCTGAACCTGCTCGACCTGGCCGAGCGGATCGGCGCCGACCGCACCCTGGCCAAGCCCTTCACGACCGAGCAGCTCATGGCGGCGCTGGAAGCGCTGACCGCCAGCGACAGCGAAAAGGCCTAGGGCGCCCGCGCCGGGATCCTGGACTGGCGCACCAGTTCGGCCACGGTCTCGAAATTGCGCACCGCCAGCTGCTCGATCGCCACGCGCGCGCCGGCCAGCTGCTGATAGGCCACGGCGGTGAAGCGCAGCTCGTTGCCCTGGCGCGCGATCCAGCCCGCCTCGGTCAGCTCGGCCACCTTGCGCCGCACCGTCTCCCGCGGCGCGCGGATGGAATCGGCCACCGAACGCACATTGGTCCCCAGGCTCGGAAACACCGGCACCTCGCCGCTCAACAGCTCCGCCTGGCTGAAGGTGGCGAACAGCGCGTGCTCGGTGGTGCGGATGGCGATCACCAGCATGATCAGGAACTTGTCGGCGTCGCCGCCGCACGCCTCGCGCGACACGCTCAGAAGGTCGAGCAACGGTTTGAGCAGCACTCGGGCGATCTGCGGATAGGTCCCCGCCACCAGATCAAGCAACGTCTGGTGATCGATATCCAGATCGTAAGCGTCCGCGGCCATCGACTGCACAACTCCTCTACCGGCCCGTATGCCACCGGCGACCGGAGCAATCAAAGCGACGCCGTCGTCTTTTGCGCCGAAATAATCGCCATGACCACCTCATTGCACCGTTCGCCGAACCGGGGTCGGCGGTGGCGGCATTGGCCGAGCGTGCGTGACGGCGGGCTAGAACCGGACTCAAGCCCGACCGCAACGAAACGGCCGAACCTTGGGAGCCCACCGCGCGTGATCGACGCCCTCTCGACCTTTCCCCGCATTGCCCTGCTCGAGGGGCCGACGCCGATCCAGCGGCTGCACCATCTCAGCGACACTGAGCGCGCTTGATGGATCGACCTACCGAGTCGCGCACCACTCCCACACTACCTCCTATCTCGTTGATTATAGGTATATTTGATTCCGATTGACGAAAGATCGTTGTGTGGCATCCTTCACATGAAGGAGAATTTGATGGCCGATAAAACTCGCTACCCCCAGATTCCCAGCACCGTCTGGTGGGGCGTTCGCTCTATTCTTCAGCGCACCCCAAATGCTACTATAGATGAACGCTTGCTCGGTGTGACGCTTGGTGTTCAAGAGGCTGCGGCGCGCGCTTACCTCGTAGAGTTGCGTAGCGTCGGCATCCTCTCAGACGAGAACAAACCGACGCCTCTGGCGCAGAAATGGCGACTAGACGAGTCCTACCCGGAAGCAGTGGAGCAGATCATTCAGTCGACCTACCCCGAGGGCTTAATCCACGTTGCGCCACCCGGCGATGCCGAACGGCAGAAGGTGGTCTCGTGGTTTCTACGAGAGGGTCTAGGGCAAGGCGCCGCTGGCAATAAGGCGGCTACCTATCTTCTGATTTCGAGCCCGACCCCTAACGAAGCTCCGCGCGGTGTCGTGAAAGCCGCGCAGGGTGAAGGCGCTCCTCGCGCGCGGACTGCGGTCCCGAAAGCGGAACGTCAAGCGGCGGCGAGCAACCGTGGCGGCGGCCGGACATCTGATAACGGCGGCAGCGGCGACCGCGGCGGTAAGGGCGACAGCGGCGCAGGAGGTCTGAGATCTGGTAGCGATGCATTTCCACTGAACGTGAATGTCCAGATTCACATCAGCGCAGATGCGGGCACAGAACAGATTGAATCCATCTTTCAGGCGATGAGACGCTACCTCTATGACGCTCCGAATTCTTGATGGTATTCGGAGGTTCCAGGAACACCTGCTTGAGACGGGTCTGGCCCGGTCTGTGCTTGCTCTTCCCGCGCCACGGATGCTCAGCCTTCCCTCGCCAACGGCAGAAGCATCGGAACCCGCCAGCGTGTTCGCTCGACTGGTGATTGAGCCTGAGATCAGGGCCGTTTCTTCCGATCTGTTCGCATCCGGGCACTACAATCTATCGGTCGCAGAAGCCTTTAAGGCCGTCGACAAATTCATCGCCGACAGGGTGCCGAGCATACTTCAGACCGGCACTACGTTGATGGATCAGGTGTTCGCGCCAAATGCTCCACACCTGCGGTGGACCACGATGGAAACGCAGTCACAGATTGACGAGCAGAAGGGCTATCACCGCCTGTACTCCGGGGCGATGCTAGGAATACGCAATCCCACCACCCACGAATTTGGCTGGGTGGATGAACCAGAGTTGGCCCTGGAACTCGTGGTGTTCGCGCAGCATCTCCTTCGCAAAGCCAAGCTTGCTCAGATTGGCTTAGGCAAAACCTGACAAGAGCGACCTCTAGCTAGTCAGCTCTGCGATTGGCGCTCTCACCCCGCCACGCTACTGTGTCCATCCTAGCCCCCCTCACGCGGACGCCCTCTTGCCCGACACTGGCGACAACATTCCCGTCCTGGCCATCGACCGGCTGCGCATCGCGTTCCAGACCTATGACGGGCTTGTGCAGGCGGTGCGGGGGATTTCGCTGTCCGTCGCGCGCGGCGAATGCCTGGGCGTGGTCGGGGAGAGCGGGTCGGGGAAGAGCCAGACCTTCATGGCCGTGATGGGCCTCCTGGCCGACAACGGCTGGGCCGAGGGATCGATCCGGTTCCAGGGGCATGAGTTGCTGGGGCTGAAGGCGGCGGCGCTGAACCGGCTGCGCGGCTCGAAGATGACCATGATCTTCCAGGACCCGTTGACCGCGCTGACCCCCCACGTCAGCATCGGCGAGCAGATCGCCGAGCCGCTGCGGGCGCACCTGGGCCTGTCCGACGACAAGGCCATGGCAGAGGCGCGGCGCTGGCTGGAGCGGGTGCGGATTCCGGAAGCGGCGCGGCGGCTGAAGCAGTTTCCGCACGAGCTGTCCGGCGGCATGCGCCAGCGGGTGATGATCGCCGCGGCCATGGCCTGCGGGCCGGAGCTGCTGATCGCCGACGAGCCGACCACCGCCCTGGACGTGACGGTGCAGGCGGAGATCCTCGACCTGATGGCCGAGCTGAAGCGCGAGACCCATACGGCCATGGTGCTGGTCACCCACGACATGGGGGTGATCGCGCGGCTGGCCGACCGGGTCGCGGTGATGAAGGACGGCGCCTATGTCGAGGAGGGCGAGGCCGAGCGGGTGTTCGCCGCGCCGGCGACCGACTACACGCGCGCCCTCCTGGCCGCCATCCCGCGGCTGGACCGCGACGACCGGGGCGGCCGGCCGATGCCCGACCCGGTGGCGGCGGACGCGCAGGTCGTGATCGAGGCCCACGACCTGAAGGTCTGGTTTCCGATCCGCCAGGGCCTCCTGGCCAAGCCGAAGCTGCTGCGCGCCGTGGACGGGGTGAGCTTCACCCTGCGCCAGGGCGAGACGCTGGGCGTGGTCGGCGAGAGCGGCTCGGGCAAGTCGACCCTGGCGCGGGCGGTGCTGAACCTGATCCCGCCGACGGCTGGAGCGGTGACGCTGATCGGCCGCGACATCACCAAGGCCGACCAGAAGGCCATGCGCGAAGCGCGCCAGGACCTGCAGATCGTCTTCCAGGACCCGCTGGCCAGCCTCGATCCGCGCATGACCGTCGGCGATTCCATGGCCGAGCCGCTGCGCGCCTTTCGCCCCGCGATGACCCGCGCCGAGCGCGAGGCCGAGGTGCGGGCCATGCTGGACCAGGTCGAGCTGGACCAGGGCCTGATCAACCGCTACCCGCACGAGCTGTCCGGCGGCCAGAACCAGCGGGTCGGGGTGGGCCGGGCGATGATCCTGAAACCCCGGCTGGTGATCTGCGACGAGGCGGTCTCGGCGCTGGACGTCTCCATCCGCGCACAGATCATCGACCTGCTGATCGGGCTGCAGAAGCGCCTGGGCATGGCCATGCTGTTCATCAGCCACGACCTGGCGGTAGTGCGCGAGATCAGCCACCGGGTCATGGTGCTCTATCTGGGCCGGGTGATGGAGCAGGCTTCGCGCGAGCAGCTCTACGCCCATCCGCGCCATCCCTACACCAGGGGACTGCTGTCGGCCGTGCCGATCCCCGATCCGGCGCGCGAACGCTCGCGGACGCGGGTGCGGCTGGTGGGCGAGCCGCCGAGCCCGCTGGATCCGCTCAGCGCCCTGCGCTTCATGCCGTCCAAGCTGCCGATCGACCCGACCGCGGGCATCTACCTGCCGCGGCTGGAGGAGGTCGAGCCCGGCCACCTGGTGGCGGAGTTCGACACGTGAGTCTGGCCAGCGCGCCGCCGCTGGGCCTCGCCGAGACCGGGGCGCTGACCCGGCGGATCACCACGCTGTCGGTCGGCGTGGCCCTGGTCCTGACCCTGGCCAAGGCGCTGGTCTGGCGCGCCTCCGGGTCGGTGGCGATCCTGGCCTCGCTGGCGGATTCCGGCCTCGACGTGCTGGCCGCCCTGACCACCTATTTCGCGGTCCGCTACGCCGCCAGCCCGCCCGACCCCGAGCACCGGTTCGGCCACGGCAAGGCCGAGGCGTTCGCCAGCCTGACCCAGGCCGGCCTGGTCTTCGCCACCGCCGCCCTGGTGGCCGAGGAGGCGGTGGTGCGGCTGATCCACCCCCGCGCCGTCGCCGCCGAGGGCTGGGGCCTTGGGGTGATGGCGCTGTCGCTGGTCCTGACCGGGGCGCTGGTCTTCGCCCAGACCCGGGTGCTGGCGCGTACCCGCTCGGTGGCCGTGCGCGGCGACCGCATGCACTACGCCGCCGATTTCGGCTCCAACCTGGTGGCCATGGCCGGCATCGGCCTGAGTGCGCTGTCGCACGTTCCGGCGTTCGACGCCGTCGCCGGGCTGGTGGTGGCCGGATGGCTGGTCTGGGGCGCGGTCGGGGTGTTTCGCGCCTCGTCGCTGGAGCTGATGGACCACGAGCTGGGCGACGAGCAGCGGGCGCATATCGTCGAACTGATGACCGACGATCCCAGGGTCCGCGACGTGCACAACCTGCGCACCCGCGCCTCGGGCCCGTACATCCACATCCAAATGCACGCGGAGCTGGATCCGGCGCTCAGCCTGGTGGAGGCGCACCAGGTGATGGTGGCGGCCGAACGCCGGGTGCTGGCCGCCTATCCGACCGCCGACATCATCGTCCATCCCGACCCGCGCGGCGCCGCCGAGCCGCATGGCGGCTCGTTTCCGGAGGTGCACGACTCCGCGGCCGGTCCAGACTCGGTAAACGGGACCTTAAGACGCAGCCGCTAGCTGATCGGGGCCATGACCGTCGAACGCACCGTTCACCACTTCCCGCTCGACCCCGCCTCGCGCCAGGTCCGGCTGGCGCTGGGCGAAAAGCGGCTCGCCTTCGCCGAGGTGCAGGAACGCTACTGGGAGCGGCGCAGCGACTTCCAGACCCTCAATCCGTCCGGCCTGACCCCGGTGCTGGTCGAGGTGAAGGACGGCCAGAAGATCGTCATCTGCGAGAGCCGGGCGATCCTCGAGCACCTGGAGGAGGCCGAGCCGGAGCCCGGCCTGATGGGCCGCGATGCGGCCGAGCGGGCCGAGACGCGGCGGCTGCTGCAATGGTTCGACCGCAAGTTCGACAACGAAGTCAACGGCTTGCTGTTGCATGAGAAGATGGAGAAGCGGCTGCTGGGCCGCGGCTCGCCCGACCACGCCAACCTGCGCGCCGGCCGCGACGCCCTGAAGACCCACCTGGCCTATGTCGAGACCCTGCTGGAGAACCGCGACTGGATGAACGGCCGGCGGCTCAGCCTGGCCGACTTCGCGGCGGCGGCGCACCTGTCGGTGATCGACTATTTCGGCGATATTCCCTGGGGCGAATTCCGCGGAGCGCGCACCTGGTACATGAAGCTGAAATCGCGGCCCTGCTTCCGGCCGTTGCTGGCCGACCGCTGGCCCGGCCTGATGCCGGCGCCGCATTATGACGACCTCGACTTCTGACCCCATCGAAGCCCGCATCAAGGCTGCGGCGAGGCGGATGGGCTTCGACGCCTGCGGCCTGACCGGGGTCGAGACCCCGTGGCCGGCCGCGGCCCGGCTCGAGGAATTCGTCGCCCTGGAGCGGCACGGCGAAATGGCCTGGATGGCCACGACCGCCGAGCGGCGCACCCATCCGCGCGCCATGTGGCCTGAGGCCCGCTCGGCCGTCGTGCTGGGGGTGAACTACGGCCCGGACGCCGATCCGCTGGCGGCGCTGGCGCGGCGGGCCTGCGGGACCATCTCGGTCTATGCCCAGGGCGACGACTATCACGACCTGATCAAGGCGCGGCTGAAGGCCCTGGCCCGCTGGCTGGCCGACGAAGCGGCCTGCCAGGTCAAGGTGTTCGTCGACACCGCCCCCCTGATGGAAAAGCCGCTGGCGGGCGCCGCCGGCCTCGGCTGGCAGGGCAAGCACACCAACCTGGTCAGCCGCGCGTTCGGCTCCTGGCTCTTCCTCGGCGTGGTGCTCACCGACCTGGCCCTGGCCGCGGATACGGCCGAGACCGACCACTGCGGCCAGTGCCGCGCCTGCCTGGACATCTGCCCGACCGCGGCCTTCCCGGCCCCCTACCAGCTCGACGCCCGCCGCTGCATCTCCTACCTGACCATCGAGCACCCCGGCCCGATCCCCGAGGAATTCCGCCCGGCCCTCGGCAACCGCATCTATGGCTGCGACGACTGCCTGGCGGTCTGCCCCTGGAACAAGTTCGCCCAGGTCGGGCGGGAGGCGAAGCTGGCCGCCCGCGAGGCCAATGTGAGCCCGCCGCTGGCCGAGCTGGCGGCGCTGGACGACGCCGCCTTCCGCGCCCGCTTCGCCAAGAGCCCGATCAAGCGCATCGGCCGCGACCGCTTCGTGCGCAACGTGCTGTACGCGATCGGCAATTCGGGCGATCCGAGCCTGGCCGAGGCCGCCCGCGCAAGGCTGCACGACGCCTCCGCCGTCGTCCGCGACGCCGCCGAGTGGGCGCTGAAAAACCTCGCCCAGAGGGAGAAGTCTAGGAGAGCGCCTCCAGCAGTCTCGCCATGAAGGCGGCGCCGCGTTCGATCTGCGCCACCTCGACATATTCGTCCGGCTGGTGGGCCTGGTCGATGGAGCCGGGGCCGCAGATCACCACCGAATAGCCGGCCCGTTGGAACTGGCCGGCCTCGGCGGCGTAGGAGACCGCGCGCGCCGGCCCGTTGTCGCCAGCCAGCCGCCGCGCGAACGCCTCGGCCGCGCCGCCGGGCTCCGGGGCCAGGGCCGGGACGTCGGAGCGCTGCTCGACCACGACGCCGGCGTCGGGGAAGCGGGCCTTCAGCTCGGCGTCGAGCGCCCTGGCCTCGGCGAAGAAGCCCTGCAGCAGCGCCAGCGGCGCGATCCCCGGCGGGGTGCGCAGGTCGAAGCCGAAGACGCAGCGGCGCGCCAATATGTTCAGCGCCGTGCCGCCGTTGACCACGCCGATGGTCAGGGTCGGGCCCTTGGGCAGGAAGGGCGAGGCCGCGTCGGCCTCCCGCTCCAGCCGCTCCGACAGCGCCACCAGCGAGGCCATCAACCGCACCGCCGCCGCATTGGCCGAGACGCCCAGGTGGGTCAGGCTGGAATGGGCCTCGTGGCCGCTCACCGTCACCTTGAACGAGCAGATGCCCTTGTGGCCGGAGACCGCCTCCATGTTGGTCGGCTCGCCGATGATCACCGCCGCCGGCCGCGGCACGCTGGCGGCGATCTCTTCGATCAGCGCCGGCGCGCCCAGGCAGCCGATCTCCTCGTCATAGGAAAAGGCCAAGTGCACCGGCCGCGCCAGCCGCGCGGCGGCGAAGTCGGGCGCGGCGGCCAGGGCCAGGGCCAGGAACCCCTTCATGTCGCAGGTGCCGCGGCCGTAGAGCCGTGTCCCGCGGCGCGCGAGGGTGAACGGGTCCGAGGTCCAGGCCTGGCCATCCACCGGCACCACGTCGGTATGGCCGGACAGCACCACGCCGCCCTCCGCCGCAGGGCCGATCGAGGCCAGCAGGTTGGCCTTGGAGCCGTCGGCGTTGGCGAGCCGCCGCGAAGCGACGCCGAGCCCGCCCAGCAGCCCCTCGACATGGGCGATGAGCGCGAGGTTCGACCCGCGCGAGGTGGTGTCGAAGGCGATCAGCCGCGCCAGTTCGTCGGTGGCGCGGTTGGCGAGATCCTGGGGATCGATCATGGGCGGGACACTAGCCTCGCCGCGCGCCCGGCCCAAGGACCCACCTCCGCTCGTTCGCGCGAAGGCGGGATTCCAGGCTTTTTGTTCAAGCTCCGAGCAACCCGCACACCCTTAAGAATTTTGACCACGAAAAACACGAACCCGCACGAACGTTCACCGTCACCGCATCGGCCAATCCGGGCCCGTTCGTGTTTTTCGTGTTCGTTCGTGGTTCAAAAACCTGCATTCCCGCCTCCGCGGGAATGAGCGGATAAAATCGAGGCCTTACGTCGGCCAGGTTTCGGGGGTCATGGCGAGGACGTCGCCGACGAAGTGGAGGCCGCCGCAGATGATGACGTGGGGGGCGGGGCCGGGTTCGGCGAGGGCGCGGTCGAGGGCGTCGGGGATGCTGTCGGCGGCGGTGGCGTGCAGGCCGGCGGCGGTCGCGGCCTCGGCCAGCAGGTCGGGGGGCGCGGCGCTGGGGGACTCGAAGGTGGTGGTGAACACCCGGGGCCCGAGGGCGCTGAAATGCGGGAAGAAGTTCGGCGCGTCCTTGCGCCCGAACATGCCGACGATCAGCGTCACCGGCCGGCCGTCCCTGGCCGCCAGCTTCGCCGCCGCTTCCGCCAGCGCCTCGCCGCCATGCGGGTTATGGGCGCCGTCGAGCCAGAGGTCGGAGCCGCGCCGCTGGGCCTTCTCCCCCAAAGGCCCCTTGGTCAGCGACTGGAACCGCCCCGGCCAGACGGTGGAGGCGACGCCGCGGGCGATGGCGTCCTCGCCGATGCGCGGATCGTCCAGCGCGCGCATGGCGGCGATGGCGACGCCGGCATTGCCGATCTGGTGCGGCCCGTAGAGGCTGGGCGGCGGCAGGTCGAGCAACCGGTCCTCGAACTGCACCACCAGCCGGCCGCGCTGTTCGTAGGCGTCGAAATCGCGGCCCATCAGGCTGAGCGGCGCGCCAAGTCCGGCCGCCTCGCGCTCGATCACCGCCAGCGCCTCGTCGACCTGGCGGGCGGAGACCACCGGGCGGCCGGCCTTGATGATACCGGCCTTCTCCCAGGCGATCTTGGAGAGCTCCGGCCCGAGGATCTCCAGGTGGTCCAGCGCCACCGGGGTGATCACCGAGACCGCCGGCGCCTCGAACACATTGGTGCAGTCGTAGCGGCCGCCGAGGCCGACCTCGATGATGGCCAGGTCCGCCGGCGTGCGGGCGAAGGCCTCGAAGGCCAGGGCCGAGGAGATCTCGAAGAAGCTGATCGGCTGGCCTTCATTGGCCGCCTCGACCACGTCGGCCAGCTCGTCGAGCTCCCGGTCGGTGATCAGGGTTCCGGCGATGCGGATGCGCTCGGCGAAGCGCACCAGGTGCGGCGAGGTCAGCACGTGCGCCTTCAGCCCCGCCGCCTCGGCGATGGCGCGCATGAAGGCGCTGGTCGAGCCCTTGCCGTTGGTGCCGGCGACATGGATCACCCGGCCCATGCGCCGCTCGGGATGGCCGAGCGCGGCGAGCAGCCGTTCGACCCGGCCGGTGGAGAAGTCGATCTTGGATGGATGCAGGGCGCGCAGGCGCTGGATCGTCCGATCCGAGGCGCGGATGGGATCGTAATCGATGGTCACGTCGACCATTGGGGGCGGATCAGGCGGCGGAACGGCGGGAGCGTCCCAGCATGAGGGTGGAGAGCACCGAGCCGATCACCTCGGGCAGCTCCTTGCGGCGCACCACCTTGTCGATCATCCCCTTCTCGACCAGGTACTCGGCGCGCTGGAAGCCTGGCGGCAGGGTCTCGCGGATGGTCTGTTCGATGATGCGCGGGCCGGTGAAGCCTATCAGCGCCCCCGGTTCGGCAAGCTGGATGTCGCCGAGCATGGCGTAGGAGGCGGTGACGCCGCCATAGGTCGGGTCGGTCAGCACGACCAAATAGGGCAGCCGCGCCTTCTTCAGGTCCTGGACGGCCAGGGTGGTGCGGGCCATCTGCATCAGGGCCAGGGCGCCCTCCTGCATCCGCGCGCCGCCGGAGGCGGTGAAGGCGACCAGCGGCGCGTCGCGGTCGAGCGCAGCCTTGGCGGCGGCGACGAAGGCCTCGCCGGCGCCCATGCTGAGCGAGCCGCCGAGGAAGGCGAAGTCCTGCACCATGACCACGGCGGGGACCCGGTGGATCTCGCCGGCGGCGATGGAGACCGCGTCCCGCTCGCCGGACTCCTTGCGCGCCGCGGCCAGCCGGTCGCGATAGGGCTTCAGGTCGACGAAATGCAGCGGATCGTCCGGCGCGTGCGGGGCGTCGATGTCGTCGTGGACGCCGCCGTCGAAGGTGTAGGCGAAGCGCAGGTCGGCGCCGATGCGCATGTGCCGGCCGGCCGGCGTCACCCAGAGCGCCGCCTCCAGGTCCGGGCGATAGATCATCTCGCCGGTGTCGGGGCATTTGACCCAGAGGTTGTCCGGCGCCTCGCGCTTGGCCACCAGGCGGCGGACGCCCGGGGCGATCTTCGACAGCCAGCCGCCGCGCTCGCGCGCCGGCTTGGCCGCGGCGGGGGCGGCCGAGGGCGTCTGGGCCTGAGGCGTCTGGGCCTGGGGCGCGCCGCGCTTGGTCGAAAAATCCTTCTCCACCGCCATGTCGTTCTAGGCCTGAACCCCTGCCGGACTCGCCGCGCGGACAGCCTGGGCCAGTCGCCGCGCCGTTGCCAGAACCCTTGATGTCACATTTTCGTACGCCGCCAGGCCGGCGGCGACCTCGTCGACCAGGGCCGAGCCGACCACCACCGCGTCGGCGACCTGGGCCACCGCCGCCGCCTGTTCCGGGGTGCGGATGCCGAAGCCCACCGCCACCGGCAGGCCGGAGGCGCGGCGCACCCGCTCGACGGCCGGGCCGACGCCGGCGGCGTCGACCGCCTTCACGCCGGTGACGCCGGCGACCGAGACATAATAGACGAAGCCGGCCGTGCGCCGGGCGATCACCGCCAGCCGGGCGTCGTCGGAGGTCGGGGTGGCGAGGCGGATCAGGGCGACGCCGGCGCCGTCGAGGGCGTCGGCCAGCGGCTCGGCTTCCTCGGGCGGACAGTCGACCACGATCAGGCCGTCGACCCCGGCGCGGGCGGCGTCGGCCGCGAAGGCGTCGAGGCCGTGGCTCAGGACCAGGTTCATATAGCCCATCATCACGATCGGGGTGGCCTGGTCGGTCTGGCGGAAGCCGCGCACCGTCTCGAACACCCCGTCCAGGGTCATGCCGGCGGCCAGGGCCCGCTGCGCCGAGCGCTGGATCGTCGGGCCCTCGGCCATCGGGTCGGAGAACGGAAAGCCCAGCTCGATGATGTCGGCGCCGGCGGCGGGCAGGGCCTTGACGATCTCCAGCGCGGTCGCCGCGTCCGGGTCGCCGGCCATGACATAGGCGACGAAGCCGGCGCGGCCCTCGGCCTTCAGGGCGGCGAAGCGAGCCTCCAGGCGACGGGCGGCGGCCATCAGCCGCGCCGCCCCAGGTGCTCGGCCACCGCCGCCAGGTCCTTGTCGCCGCGGCCGGAGAGGTTGACCACCACCAGCCCGTCCCTGCCGACCTCGGCGGTCACGTCGCCAAGCCGCGCCAGGGCGTGGGAGGATTCCAGCGCCGGGATGATGCCCTCGAGCCTGGCCAGCAGCTGGAAGGCCGCCAGCGCCTCGTCGTCGGTGGCGCTGAGATAGGTGGCGCGGCCGACGTCGTGCAGGAAGGAATGCTCCGGCCCGATGCCCGGGTAGTCGAGACCGGCGGAGATCGAGTGGGCCTCGAGGATCTGGCCCTCGCGGTCCTGCAACAGATAGGTCTTGTTGCCGTGCAGCACGCCCGGCCGGCCGCCGTTGATGGCCGCGGCGTGCTTGTCGGTGTCGAGGCCGTCGCCGGCCGCCTCGACGCCGTAGAGGCGCACGTCCGCGTCGTTCAGGAAGTTGTGGAACAGGCCGATGGCGTTGGAGCCGCCGCCGACGCAGGCCACCAGGGCGTCGGGCAGCCGGCCCTCGGCGGCCAGGATCTGCGCCCGCGTCTCCTCGCCGATCACCGCCTGGAAGTCGCGCACCATGGCCGGATAGGGGTGCGGCCCGGCCGCCGAGCCGATCAGGTAGTAGGTGTCGTGGACGTTGGTGACCCAGTCGCGCAGGGCCTCGTTCATGGCGTCCTTGAGCGTCGCCGCGCCGCTGGTCACCGGCCGCACCTCGGCGCCCAGGAGGTTCATGCGCAGCACGTTGGGCGCCTGCCGCTCGACATCGACCGCGCCCATATAGACCACGCACGGCAGGCCGAGCCGGGCGCAGACCGTCGCCGTCGCCACGCCGTGCTGGCCGGCGCCGGTCTCGGCGATGATGCGGGTCTTGCCCATACGCAGGGCCAAAAGGATCTGGCCGAGGCAGTTGTTGATCTTGTGCGAGCCGGTGTGGTTCAGCTCCTCGCGCTTCAGGTAGATCTTCGCCCCGCCGAAATGGCCGGTCAGCCGCTCGGCGAAATAGAGCGGGCTCGGCCGGCCGCCATAGTGGGTCAGGTCGTTGGCCAGCTGGGCGCGGAAGCCCGGATCGGCCTTGGCGGCGGCGTAGGCGCGCTCCAGCTCCAGCACCAGCGGCATCAGCGTCTCGGGCACGTAGCGGCCGCCATAGTCGCCGAAGCGGCCGGCCCGGTCGGGATAGGCCGAATAGTCGTTGGGCGTCTGTAAGGCGTTCACGGGGCTTGGGAAGCTATGAGGCTAGGCGCGGCGCGCCGCGTCCAGAAAGGCCGAAATCAGGCCGGGGTCCTTTAGCCCCGCCCCGCGCTCCACGCCAGAGGAAACGTCGACGATGGGCGCGCCGGAGGCGGCGACGGCCTCGGCGAGGTTCCACGGATGGAGCCCGCCGGCCAGCATGTGCGGCCGCTCGAACCGCCGCCCGGCCAGAAGGCTCCAGTCGAACGGCTGGCCGAGCCCGCCGGGCCGTTCGGCGTCGACCGGCGGCTTGGCGTCGAACATCAGGTGCTCGACCAGGCCGTCGAAGGCGCGCGCGGCGTCGAAATCGGCGGCGAGCGAGACCGGCAGCGCCTTGATCACCCCGACGCCGGCGCGGTCGGCGACGTCCTGGGCGCGGTTGGGGGTCTCGCGGCCATGCAGCTGGACCAGGTCGGGCGCAAGTTCGCGCATGATCCGGTCGAGGAAGGCGTCATCGGCGTCGACGGTGACGGCGACGATCTTCGCCCGCCCGCGCGCCGGCGCGGCCAGCCGGCCGGCCAGGTCCGGCGCCACGGACCGGGGACTGGCGGCGAAGAAGTTGAAGCCGACAAAGGCCGCGCCCCCCTCCAGCGCCGCCCGCACCGTCTCCGGCGTCGAAAGTCCGCAGATTTTCGTCAGGATCATGGGTCTTGCCGGCAGTCAGGGCCCGCGACTTAAGGCTTTCCGCGCGGTTTCGCCAGTTGGTGTGCGGCGGTAGCGGCTCGCGGCGCGGTCTTTTAGGATCGGCGGCGGATACCAAGGGGGCGATTCTGGGAGCGGTGATGTCCGACGCCCTGGTGGTCATCGACATGCAGGCCGGCTCGTTCGGGCCCGACAACCCGCCGCGTCACGACATTGCTGGCCTGATCGACCGATTGAACGTCCTGGCGCGGTGGGTTCGGGCGCGGGATGGTCTGGTCGTCTGGGTGCATCACAACGGATCGGCCGCCGACGGACTGGAGCCCGGAACCGGCGGTTGGGAGCTTCTGCCTTCGCTTCGGCGGGAACCCGGCGACGAGACAATCGGCAAAACAGCCTGCGACAGCTTTCTCGGCACCGACCTGGAAGGCTTGCTGCGACGGCGCGGCGTCAGCCGCGTCATAGTCACCGGCTGGGCCACCGATTTCTGCGTCGACACCACGGTGCGCGCCAGCACAGCCAGGGGATTCGAAACCTGGGCGCCGAGCGACGGGCACACGGTTTCAGACCGGCCGCACCTCGCCGCGGCGCAGATCATCGAGCACCACAACTATGTCTGGTCGGAACTGATCGCCCCCGGCGGCCCGGTCACCGTGGCCTCCTGCCGGGCGATGATGCTGGAGCGAGGTGACTAGCGGCGATCATGGCCCGACTTGTTCGGGCCGTCCATGATCACCGTCGAACGTCAGTGTCTATGGATCCCCCGCATTCCGCTGCGCTCCAGCGGGGGATGACGGGATTTATTGGAGACTGGCGCGGCCCTTTAGGCCGCGCGGCTTTTCAGCAGGTCGCGGATCTCGGCCAGCAGGGCTTCGGTGGGGGTCGGGGCCGCGGGTTCGACCGGGGCGGCGGCTTCCTCGCGGCGCAGGGTGTTGATGGCCTTGACCATCAGGAAGATGGCCGCGGCGATGATCAGGAACTGGATGACGGTGTTGATGAAGACGCCGTAGCCGATCGCCACCTCGGCGGTCTTCCCCACAGCCGGCTTCAGCACCAGCTTCAGGGCCGCGAAATCCACCCCGCCGGTGAGCAGGCCGATCGGCGGCATGATGATCTGGTCGACCAGACTCTTGACGATGGCGCCGAAGGCGCCGCCGATGATCACCCCCACCGCCAGGTCGACGACATTGCCGCGAGCGATGAAGTCCCTGAATTCCTTCAGCATGTTCAGGCGCCCTATTCGTCGGCGTTGAGCCGCTCGCGCAGTTCCTTGCCGCTCTTGAAGAAGGGGACGTGCTTGGCCTTCACCTTGACCGCCGCGCCGGTGCGCGGGTTGCGGCCGGTGCGGGCCGGACGCGAGCGCACCGAAAAGGCGCCGAAGCCGCGCAGCTCGACCCGGCCGCCGCCTTCCAGCGCACTCGCCATACGCTCGAGCACAACCCCCACGACGCGCTCAACATCCCGTTGAGTCAGGTGGGGATTCTCGGCCGCCAGCTTGGCGATCAGCTCGGACTTGATCATACGCTCCCCCAAAACTCCCCCTCATGACCATGGCCAAGTCATGGTGAAGGTTCAAGGGGTTAGCCGCATTAAAACATCCAAAACCCGGGCGCCGGGCCGCTGTCGCGGTCCCGGCGCCCAAAGCCTGAGCGCTTTCGCGGGGGCCGCCTACTCCTTGGCGGCCTTTTCGCGCAGGGCGGCGCCCAGAATGTCGCCAAGCGACGCTCCGGAATCGGAGGAGCCGAACTTTTCGATCGCCTCCTTGTCCTCGGCCATCTCCAGCGCCTTGACCGACAGGGAGACGCGGCGCGCCGCCTTGTCGATGTTGGAGATCTGCGCGTCCAGCCGGTCGCCGACCGCAAACCGCTCCGGCCGTTGTTCGGACCGGTCGCGGCTCAAGTCCGACTTGCGGATGAAGGCGGTCATCGGCGCGTCGTCGTCGCCGAACTTCACCTCGATGCCGCCGGAGGTGACCTCGGTGACCTGCACGGTGACGGTCTGGCCCTTCTTGTAGGTGTCCTGGGCCATCGGATCGCCGCCGAGCTGCTTGACGCCCAGCGAGATGCGCTCCTTCTCGACATCGACGTCGAGCACCTTGGCCTTGACCATCTCGCCCTTCTTGTAGCGCTGGATGGCTTCCTCGCCCGGCGCGTTCCAGTCGAGGTCGGTCAGGTGGACCATGCCGTCGATGTCGTTGTCGAGGCCGAGGAAGAGGCCGAATTCGGTGGCGTTCTTCACCTCGCCCTCGACCGTCGAGCCAACCGGGTGGGCGGCCACGAAGGCTTCCCACGGATTGTCCATGGCCTGCTTCAGCCCCAGCGAGACGCGACGCTTGGAGGCGTCGACGTCCAGGACGACGACCTCGACCTCCTGGCTGGTGGAGACGATCTTGCCCGGATGCACGTTCTTCTTGGTCCAGGACATTTCGGAGACGTGCACCAGGCCCTCGACGCCGGGCTCCAGCTCCACGAAGGCGCCGTAGTCGGTGATGTTGGTGATGCGGCCGGTGAACTTGGCGCCCACCGGATACTTGGCCTCGACGCCGTCCCAGGGGTCGGACTGCAGCTGCTTCATGCCCAGCGAGATGCGCTGGGTGTCGGGGTTGATCTTGACGATCTGCACCTTGACGGTGTCGCCGACGGCCAGCACCTGGCTGGGGTGCGAGACGCGCTTCCAGCTCATGTCGGTGACGTGCAGCAGCCCGTCGATGCCGCCCAGGTCCACGAACGCCCCGTAGTCGGTGATGTTCTTGACCACGCCTTCGCGGACTTCGCCCTCGGTCAGCTGGCTGACCAGCTCGGTGCGCTGTTCGGCGCGGGCCTCTTCCAGGATGGCGCGGCGGGAGACGACGATATTGCCGCGCGGCCGGTCCATCTTCAGGATGGCGAAGGGCTGTTCCTTGCCCATCAGCGGGCCGACGTCGCGCACGGGGCGGATGTCGACCTGGCTGCCGGGCAGGAAGGCCGAGGCGCCGCCGAGATCGACGGTGAAGCCGCCCTTCACCCGGCCGATGATCGAGCCCATCACCGGCTCGTTCAGGGCGTAGACGCCTTCCAGGCGGGTCCAGGCCTCCTCGCGGCGGGCCTTGTCGCGGCTGATCACCGCCTCGCCCAGGGCGTTCTCCACGCGCTCGAGGAAAACCTCGACGTCGTCGCCGACCTGGATGGTCGGCTTGCCGGCGTCGTCGACGCCGAATTCCTTCACCTGGATGCGGCCTTCGGTCTTCAGGCCCACATCGATGATGGCGAAATCCTTCTCGATTCCGACCACCTTGCCCTTGACCACGGAGCCTTCCATGAAGTCGCGCCCGCCGAAGGATTGGTCCAGCAGGGCCGCGAAATCGTCGCGGGACGGGCTCATGCTCATATCGTCAGCCATTCAAAAGTCTTTCGTCTGTTCAATGCGGTAAGCCGGCGTGACGCGCCATCGCGTCCGCATCCTGTTCCGCGGGTCTATCTGATCGTTTGGCGAAGAGCGCGTGGACGGTCGCCCCAAAGCGGTCGCCCGTCTTCACGCACATGGCCCGCGGGCGGCGAGGGAAGGCGCGTTTGGATTGCCTAGCGGGAGACTTCCCACCGGGCTCGCGCCGCCTCGACGATACGGCGGGCCGCATCGGCGGCCTGTTCTATAGTCATTTCAGTGGTGTCCAGCAAGACGGCGTCGTCCGCCGGACGCATCGGAGAATCGGCGCGGCCGGAGTCGACGGCGTCGCGCCGGACGATGTCGGCCAGCACCTCAGCCTCGCCGGGCGCCTCGCCGGCGGCTTGCAGCTGCAGCCAGCGGCGGCGGGCGCGGGCCTCGGGCGAGGCCGTCACGTAGAGCTTGGCCGGCGCCTCGGGAGCGATCACCGTGCCGATGTCGCGCCCGTCGATCACCGCCCCGCCCGGCCGGCGGGCGAAGGCGCGCTGGAATTCGCGCAAGGTCTGGCGCACCGCCGGATGCACCGCGACCCGGCTGGCGGCGGCGCCGGCCTCAAGCGTGCGCAGGGCCTGGGCATCGAGCCTGCCGAGGTCGAGCGCGCGGGCGTGGCGCTCGGCGACCGCGGCGTCGTCGACGTCCTCGCCGGCGCGCCGCACCGCAAGCCCGACGGCGCGGTAGAGCAGGCCGGTGTCCAGCACCGGCAGGCCGTAGGCGGCGGCGAGGCCGGCGGCGATGGTTCCCTTGCCGGAGGCGGCGGGGCCGTCGACGGCGATGACGAAGCCGCTCACGCCGCCTCGATGTCCGCGCCGAGGCCGGCCATCAGCGGCGCGAAGCCGGGAAAACTGGTGGCGATCATGCCGGGCTCGTCGACGCTGACCGCCTGCTCGGCGGCCAGGCCCAACATCAGGTGGGCCATGGCGATGCGGTGGTCGCCGTGGGTGGGCACCGCAGCGCCGCCGCGGACCCGGTGGTTGCCGCCGGCCGCGCCGCGCACCTTCATGGACTCCCCCTGCTGCTCGACCACGACGCCGCAGGCCGAAAGGCCCTGCACGGTCATGGCCAGCCGGTCGCTCTCCTTGACGATCAGCTCCTGCAGGCCCCGCATCAGGGTCTCGCCCTCGGCGAAGGCGGCGGCGACGGCCAGGATCGGATATTCGTCGATCATCGACGGCGCCCGTTCCGGCGGCACGTCGACGCCTTTCAGCGGCCCGTAGCGGGCGGTGACGTCGCCGACCTGCTCGCCGCCCTCCTCGCGCCCATTGGAGACCGTCAGGTCGGCGCCCATCTCCATCAGGGTCTTGAACAGGCCGGTGCGCAGCGGATTGAGCAGCACGGCCTCGACCGTCACCTCCGAGCCCTGGGTGATCAGCGCCGCGACCAGCGGGAAGGCGGCCGACGACGGGTCGCCCGGCACGCGGATGGCGCAGCCGCGCAAGGCCTGGCCGCCGGCGAGGCGGATATGGCGGCCGTCGGCGCGGTCCTCCACCTCCACCGTCGCGCCGAAGGCCCGCAGCATGCGTTCGGTATGGTCGCGGGTGGCTTCCGGCTCGACCACCTCGGTCATGCCGGCGCCGTTCAGCCCGGCCAGCAGCACCGCCGACTTCACCTGCGCCGAGGGTTCGGGCAGGCGATAGGCGATGGTCTTCAAGCCGCCGCCCTGCAGCGCCAGCGGCAGCCGGCCGCCCTCGCGGCAGAGGAAGCGCGCGCCCATCTCGCCCAGCGGCCGCAGGACCCGCATCATCGGCCGGCCGCGCAGGCTGGCGTCGCCGGTGAAGGCGACGGCGAGCGGAAAGCCGGCCGCGGCGCCCATCATCAGCCGCACCCCGGTGCCGGAATTGCCGCAGTCTATAATGTCGGCGGGTTCTTTCAGGGCCCCCTGGCCGACCACCCGCCAGCGCCCCTCGCCCAGCTGATCCACCCGCGCGCCGAACGCGGCCATGGCGCTGGCGGTGTGCAGCACGTCGTCGCCCTCGAGCAGGCCGGTGACCTCGGTTTCGCCCTCGGCCAGCGCGCCGAGGATCAGCGCGCGATGGGAGATCGACTTGTCGCCGGGCGCTTTCACGCGACCCCGCAGCGGCGATCCGGGCCGGGCCGTGAGGGTGGCGGGCGACATGGGAGAAGGGACTCCGGAAGCGAGGGTCGGAACGAAGGGGTTTAGCTTTTGACAGCGGCCTTCCCGCGTGGCAAGGGAGCCGCCCTCCGCCTCATCGTCAGACGCAAGAAGGATCGTTCTTGGCCAATCCCGAACTGGGCGCGAAACAGATTTGCCCCGCCTGCCAGGCCAAATTCTATGACCTCGGCAGACGCCCGGCCACCTGCCCCAAGTGCGCGACCCAATTTGACCCGGAAGAGGCGTTGAAGAGCCGGCGCGTCCGCGCCCGCTCCACCACCCCCGACTACGAGGCCGAGGAAGAACAGCCCAAGGCCGCCGCCGTCGAGCCCGATGGCTTCGAGGACGAGGTGGACGACACCCCCGAGGTGGACGAGGTCGCCGCCGAGCCGATCGAGACCGACGAGGACGCCGACGGCGCGGAGGGCGTGGTCGCCCCGCCCGCCGACGACCTGGGCGTCGACTTCGCCGAGGAAGAGGAACTGGAGGAAGAGGCGGCCGACGTGCCCTTCCTGGTCGACGACGAAGACGAGGACGACAATTTCGAAGACGAGATCGAGGGCCTGCCCGACGACGAACAGGACTGATCGCCTTAGGCGGCGGCGAGGCGATCGGGCGCGGATTTCATCGGCTGCTTTGCGGCTTGATCGAAAAACGCGCTTCGCATAGGGTCCGCCCCCTTCGCGAGCGGGCCTTCCACCGCAACCGAAACACCCGAACTCTCGGGGCTATAGCTCAGCTGGTAGAGCGCTTGAATGGCATTCAAGAGGTCAGCGGTTCGACTCCGCTTAGCTCCACCACCCCCTCGACCTTCAACGGATCGATTTTTCCGGATTTGTTGGGGTGCGGGGAATCGGCGTCGACGCAACCCGTCAAGCTGACGCCTCCGACTACGGCAAGGTCCAACGCCTCGATCTAAGGACTGGGCGGCTCGACCTAGGCTAAGGACTCCGAGAAGGCCTGAAGGAGTTCACCCAGGTCCAGGCGCCCAACATGACCCGTTAAGGGCCAGCGCAGGCGCCCAGCGATCCCGGCCGGGCGCCCGCTCAGCCTCACATGTTGGCGACCATCTTCTTTGCCGCACCCGGTGCGACGCGCAGCAGCAGCGGCAGCAGCGCGGTGTCGCCCGGCAGCGCCATCTCCCGGCCGGCGGCCAGCGCCTTCAGCGTCACCGTCGCCACCTTTTCGGGCGCCATCTTCTTGCCCATGAGATTGGCGTTCATCGGTGTGTCCACCGTCGGCGGCAGGAGCTCCAGCACCTGCGTTCCGCGACCCGAGAGCTGCAAGCGCAGGCTGTCGGCGAAGGCATGCAGACCCGCTTTGGTCGCCCCATAGGTCGGCGCCCGCTTAGGCGACACCAGCGCGAAGCCCGAGGTGACGAAGACGATGGCGTCCGGGCTCGGCCAGCGCGTCAGCACCTCGTGGGTCAGATGGATCGGGCCCGTGAGGTTGATGGCGATCTCCTCATCGAGACCCCGTGTCGGGTCCGGATCGGCGACGAAGCTGCGCTCGATGAAGACCCCGGCGTTGTTCACCAGGATGTCCAGCCGGCCGAATGCCCGGCCGATGGCCTCCAGCATGGCGGCCCGGGCCTGCGGGTTGGTGACATCGGCCTGGATCGCCAGCGCCTGGGGATGCTCGCGGGAGAACAGATCCAGCGCCGTCTGCGAGCGTCCGCAAACTGCGACCGAGGCGCCGGCCTTGAGGTACGCCGCCGCCAGCGCCTTGCCGATACCGGACGTGCCGCCGGTGATGAGGACAGCCTTTTTCAAAACCCGAAGCTCCATGATGATCGAACGATCGGCCTGGCCACATGGCGGGCGCAACTGCGCCTTGGACGCCGCTCTATAGCATCGCTATATCATGCGCCTCGCTGACTGTATATCGACGCTATAGAGCGGCCTGATCACCATCGCGCGGCTGCCGAAGGATCAGCACCTGGCCCTACCCGAACGCCGCGCGGCCGGCGCAACGACGCGCCGATCCTCATGGCGGCGGAGGACCGTCAGGCCTCGGCGAGGCGCTTGTTCTGGGGGAACATGTGCGCGTGCGCGTCCGCGTCCATCTCGGCCTTGTACTGATGGCGCAGGGCGAGTTCGCGCGCCCGAAGGGCGGCGGGCCGCGCGCCGATCTCGTCGATGAGACGCTTGGCGTTCGGCAGGCTGGCCCAGGCCTTCTCCCCCATGATGAAGGGCAGGGCGCGCGCCCAGCCCCACAGGGCCATGTCGGCGATCGTGTAGGTGTCGCCCACGAGATAGCTGTTCTTCGCCAGATGCCCGTCGACCACCCGCCAATGGCGCTCAGTCTCATAGGCGTAGCGGTTCACCGCGTAGGGCAGCGGCTCGGGGGCGTAGGTCTTGAAGTGCACCGCCTGGCCTGAATAGGGCCCGATCCCGGTCGCCACAAACATCAGCCAGGACAGGAGCTGGCCGCGCGCCGCATCGCCCCTCGGCGGCAGAAAGCGTCCGGTCTTGTCCGCCAGGTAGAGCAGGATCGCGTTGCTGTCGAAGATCACCGCCTCGCCATCGATCAAAGCTGGCGCCTTGGCGTTCGGGTTGAGCGCGACGAAGTCCGGGCGGTGCTGATCGCCCTTGCGGATGTCCACCGGAATGACCTCGTACGGAAGCTCCGCCTCCTCCAGGAAGAGCGCCACCTTCGCGGGGTTGGGGCCGGGATAGTAGTAGAGCCGGATCATCGTCATTCCTTGTGACGGGGGCGAACGGGAAACGCGCGGCCGGACGGCGTCCGGCCGAAGGCAGCGTTCACCAGGGGATCGTGCCGAAAGTCGCGTGGGTGAAGCCCCCCGTCGGACCGCCCGGGGGCAGAAGCGCGAGCCGCACCGCCTCGGCCGCGCCTTGCTCGACCGTTTCGACGCCTTCGTAGGCGTTCATGGCGGTCCGGGTGAACCCGGGAGAAACCGCGTTGACGGGGATGCCTTCGGCCTCGAGTTCGATGGCCATGGCGACGGTCAGTCCGTTGAGGGCCGTCTTGGACACGGCATAGAGCGGGCTGAAGTGGGACCGGTACGGCAGCTCGGGATTGGACGCCACCGTCAGGGACCCGCCGCCGCTGGAGACGTTGACGACGCGCGCGCCGGGCGTTGCCCGGAGCAAGGGGAGCATGGCCTGGTAGACCGCCAGCACCCCGAAAACGTTCGTCTCCCAAACCGCGCGCATCTCTTCAAGGGAAACGACGCTGGCGCGCGTCACCTTGGCGTAATCGATGACGTTCCCGGGGTGGGCCCCGGTGGTCATGATCGCGGCGTTCTGAACCAGCACGTCGAGCCTGCCGAACTCCGCCTTCACCCGCGCCGCCGCCGCTGCGATGGACGCCGGATCGGTTACATCGAGCTGGATCGCATGGGCGTCGGGGCCGACTTCCGCGGCCGCGGCGACCCCCTTCTCAAAGCTGCGGGCCCCCACCAGCACGGTGAGCTCGGCGGCGGCGAGATCCTTCGCGATCTGCAGGCCGATGCCCTGATTGGCGCCGGTGACAAGCGCGACCTGTTTGTCGGTCATGGTGCGATCCTGGTTCCCAGAGGGGCGCCGCGAGACCCGCCCGCGGCTTCTCCTCGCTGTATCGCTGCGACATGCGATGCGTCTATAGCGATGATATACAGATTTCGTCCGCACTGCTATAGCATCGCTATACGGCTCGTCGGGCCATCGGCGGCGGGGAGGAGGATGCGGCTGGTCGGGGTGAGGCTCAGCCGGCACGGCTGTCGTGACGAAGCCGGGCCGTCGGCTAAGGGGCGCGGACGATGGCCGACAGCGTCTGCTCGTAGATCATGTGTCCGACGCGACGGACGTCCGCGTCGGAGGCGCCCTGGGCCCTCAGCATCGCCACCCCGTTCGAGACCGCCATCAGCGACTGCACCGCCATCGGCGCATCGACCGTCAGGCGCCCCTCTCGTTCAAGCTGTCCGACCCGCTCACGGCACCATTCGACGGCGGCGCCGAGCAGCGCGGGGTCGTCCAGGGCGCGTACGGCCAGCAGCTGAAAAAGCCGTGGCTGCTGCGACACGAAATCGAGGAAGCTGTCGAACGCCGTGAGCAGGTCGGCGCGGGGATCGGAGGTGATCCAGAGCGTCGTGTCCTTGTGCGCGAAGAAGTCGTAGACGCCTTCCTGCAACAGCGCGGCCAGCAGCCCGTCCTTGTCCCCGAAGTGGTGGTAGAGGGTCGGGGCGGTAAGCCCAGCCTCCGCGAGGACCGCGCGGGTGGTGACGGCTGCGAGCCCACCGCGCTCGAGCAACGTCGCCGCGGCATCGAGCAGGCTCCGTTCGCTCGCGGATCGTTCGCTGGCAGAGCGTTCGGTCGACATGTCGCACTCGTGCTGGCGGCAGCGCCACGCAGGTCATTCCACGCCCTGTTCCGTCCCACAAGGCGTAACGCGACGAACATCACGCCGCCGCTCGCCGGGTCTAGCCCAAGGGATTCGCGCCGAACAGTTTTGGGTGCAGCCAGAGCGTCAAGGCGAATAGGGCCAGCGCCACGAGCAGCCGCCACCAGATCTCACCCAGTTTGAGCGTCTGCCGCCCCTGAACGATCGCGGCGAACGGGATGTTCGAGGTCTGGGCCATGAAGTTGCGATAGGGTTCGCCCAGCGCCCTCAGCCGCTTGGCGTCGATGCTGAGCGGGCCGGCGAGACCAAGAATCAGCATTGGGCCGAACAGCAGCACGGCGCTGAGCGAGCCGTTGGTCAGGAGATGCGCCGCCGCCCAGACGGCCACGCCCCACAGGAACGGATTGCGGCTGATCCGCGTCATGCCGCTGATCGCGGAGGGCTTGTCGACCTGGGAACCGCCGGCGACGCGTGTCGGGCTGTTGGTCAGAAGCCCCGGGACGGCGAGCAGGAAGCTGATCAGGGCCAGCACGATCGCCGTGTATCGGGTCGCCGGATTGATGGTCCAGAACACCGCATCGCCGGGTCCGCCCCGCGCATGGGCGAAGGCGATGATCAGCCAGGCCAGGGCGGCGACCGAGGCGAGCGAGAACAGGCCCATATAGGGGCCTTCGCCGATTACGGCGGTGATCCGGTCCCGCAAGGGCGTGCCCGAGATCAAGAGATGCATCAGCACAAACACCGCCGCGGCGGCCGCCAGCATGGTCATGGTTTCCTCCCACCTCGCCGCCGGCTTCGCGCCGAAACGGCAGGACTATGGATCGATGTGCGGATTTCCGTCCATTCGTCGCTTCCACGGCCGGGCTCATTTTATACGCTGTAAATTTATGTGTGGCTAGGGCTCGAGCGAATTCCAACGCGCGGGATAGTGTCCGCCGTCAGGCCGCGGCGGCGCTCCGGCTCAGCGTCAGCAGCCGCTCCTGCGCCTCAGCGATCCTCGGCCCCAGCCGCTCCCGCCACGCCGGCGACGCCGCGCCGCGCAGGGTCAGGGCGTAGCCGAGGGCGGCGGTGGGTTCGAGTTGGTCGAGGCTGAGGGCGCCCAGGACCCAGTTCAGCATCACCGCGGCGAAGGTGAGGTCGAGGCTGCGGAACAGCAGGCGGGTGTCGATGCCGGGCGCCAGCGCGCCTTCAGCCGCCGCGGCATTGACCAGGGAGAGCCAGAAGGCGTCGCGTTCGGGGGCGGCGAGCGCGGAGCGCACCTCCTTGCCGCTCATGTCGAACACCCCGGTCCAGAGGGTGCGGTAGAAGTCCGGATCCTCGACATAGTAGCGGATCGACATGGAAAGAGCCTGGAAGATGCGCTCGACAGGGTCGTCCGAGCGCAGGCGGGCGAAGCGCTCATTGAAGTCGCGGATGTCTTCCAGCACCGCCAGCAGGATGGCCTGCTTGGAGCCGAACAGGTTGTAGGGCGTCGACAGGCTGACGCCGGCGCGGGCGGCGATGGCGCGCATGGACAGGCCGGTGTCGCCGGTCTCGCGGATCAGGTCGCGGGCGGCGGTGACGATGCGGTGGCGGCGCTCGGCCTTGGCGTCTTCGCGTCTGCTCATGGCGCTTTTTGCTGACGGACGATAATCGTAACCTGTACTGGAAATCAGCCCCGTTCGGCAAACGGGCCGGCGCGGCCGGCGGCGGTCGCCTAAGGGAAGAGGAACGCATCATGGCCCATGACATCGTCATTCGCGGCGGCGACATCGTCGACGGCACGGGGGCCGAGCCTTTCCGCGCCGACCTCGGCGTCACCGGCGGCCGCATCGCCGAGATCGGCAAGATCACCGAGCGCGGAACCGAGGAGATCGACGCCGACGGCCTGACCGTCTCGCCCGGCTTCATCGACCTGCACACCCACCTGGACGCCCAGGTCGGCTGGGACCCGGACCTGACGCCGATCAGCTGGCACGGCGTCACCACGGCGCTGATGGGCAATTGCGGCGTGACCTTCGCGCCCTGCAAGCCCGCCGACCGCGAGTTCCTGGCCGGCATGATGGAGTCGGTCGAGGACATCCCGCGCCAGGCGATCCTGAGCGGCCTGCCGTGGACCTGGGAAAGCTATGGCGACTATCTGGCGACCATCGAGACCCTGAAACCCGGGCTGAACCTGGCCGGCCTGGTCGGCCACAGCGCCGTCCGCTACTACGTCATGGGCGAGCGTTCGTTCGCGGACCCGGCCAGCGAGGCCGAGATCGGCCAGATGGCCGCCCTGGTCGGCGCGGCGCTGGACGCTGGCGCGGTCGGCTTCTCCACCAACCGGTTCGCGCCGCACAGGGCCCCCGACGGCCGCTCGATTCCCGGCACCTTCGCCGACCCGGCCGAGCTGGTGGAGATCGGCAAGGCGGTGACCGCGCGCGGCGGCGTCATGCAGGCGGTCGGCGCGGCCGGCGACGTCCTGAAAGCGCTGGCCGACCAGGCCGGCGCGCGGGTGCTGTTCTCCTACGCCGTCGGCTCCGACAAGGGCGCCGGCCGCAAGGCGGCGGAGGGGCTGGAGACGCTGATCGAGGGCCGCGACGTCACCGCCCTCTGTCAGGTCAAGGGCACCGGCTTCATGTTCGGCCTGCAGTGCGGCCTGCCGTTCCGCGGCGAGGCCTGGGACAAGGTGCGGGCGCTGGACCTGAAGGGCCGGGTCGCCGCGATCGGGGACCCCGACCTGGCCGCGCGGCTGATCGCGGAGGGCGAAAGCCGCCTGCCGCTGGAGCACACCTACTATATCGGCGACGGGGAGACCCCGAACCTGACCGCGCCGCGCGACCGCAGCGTCCGGGACGCGCTGGCGGCCAGCGACGAGAGCTTCGTCGCCTTCTTCCTGCGGCTGTCGCGCGAAACCGACGGGCGGGCGCTGTTCAACTACCGGCTGTTCTGCCAGGACATGGACGAGCTGGGCGACCTGTTCCGCCATTCCGACCACGTGCTGCCCAGCCTCGGCGACGCCGGCGCCCACGTGTCGCAGATCATCGACGCCGACTGGGCGACCTTCGTGTTGAAATACTGGATCAAGGAACGGCAGGTCTACAGCCTGCCGGAGGGCATCCGGAAGATGACCTCCGACGCGGCCCGGGTGATGGGCCTCAAGGACCGCGGGACCCTGAAGGTCGGCCAGCGGGCGGACGTCAACGTGTTCGATTTCGACCGCGTCACCCAGCTGCAGCCGCAGATCGTGCACAACTTCCCGGGCGGCGCGCCGCACTTCACCCAGCGGGCGCGCGGCTACAAGGCAACGCTGGTGAACGGCCAGGTCAATGTGCGCGACGACCAGTCGACGGGCGCGCGGGCGGGCATGGTGCTGCGGCTGGGGGCGTAAACTCCGGGCCCTTCCCTCTCCGTTTGGGCTGGTCGATTCACCCCTCGCCAGATCGGCCGCGCTTCCAACAAGCCGCCCCAGCGGTCCTTTGCCTCGGCCAGCTGCTGATGCGCAATTCCCCTCCCCCTTGCGGGGAGGGGTTAGGGGTGGGGGTGCAGCGCCGCCTCTCGGGTAGTCGCGCGGTCAACTTATATCAGCGAAATAAGGTGAGCTTTGCGCCGGCGCCCCCATCCCCAACCCCTTCCCCGCGAGGGGGAAGGGGCTTTTCGCGACGACCGCTGCGAGATGACGGAACTCTCTGGCGGAGGTCTCGACCGCAGCCCTCTTGACCATGACACCATTATGGTGTCATGGTGGTGCGCATGGACACCACACGCCTTGTCGAGACCCTGCGCCACGACCTGTGCCGCGCCGCCGAACTGGGCGGCGAGGACGTCTGGTCGGCGGCCGAGCGGCTGCTGAACGTGCTCGAACCCTCCATGCGGCTGGTGCTGATGGAGGCGCTCTCCCAGGCCGCCGCCGAGATCAGCGAGGCCGCGCCGGGCATGACCGTCGAGGTTCGCCTGGTCGGCCGCGAGCCCGCCTTCCTGCTCGCCGGCGCGCCCGCAACGCCGGCCGCCGAGCCGGCGTTCGAGCCCGAGGACGGCGAATCCACCGCCCGCATCACCCTTCGCCTGCCCGAGGCGCTGAAGGCCCGCGCCGAGGTGCTGGCCGCGCGGCGCGGGCAGTCGCTCAACACCTGGCTGGTCGCCGCCGCCCGCGCCGCGGCCGCCGCCGCGGACGGGCCTCCGCCCTCCGAACCCCACCGGCACGGCATGCCCGGCCGGCGCGTCCAGGGGTGGGCGCGATGAGCCTGGCCCACGCCTGCATCAGAAAGGCCGAACCCGATGACCGCTGACCGACGCATGGAGACCTTCGAGACGCCGGCGCCGATCCGCCTGCGCGTCGACATTCCGAAGGGCCGGATCAAGGTGCTGGCCGAGGAGACGGCCGTCACGCGCATCGAGCTGACCGCCCGTCACGGCGACTCCACCGCCCGCGCCTGGATCGCCGAGGCCGAGATCGCCCGGAACGGCGACGACATCCTGGTCAAGGTGCACAGGCAGCGGCTGATGCTGTTCGGCATGGGCGGCTCGATCGACGCGGTGATCCACGCGCCCCTGGCCAGCGCCGTCAAGCTCTCGACCGGCTCCGGCCGCGTCGAGACCATCGGGCGGCTGGGCGACGTCAACGCCGCCTCGGGCTCGGGCCTGATCCAGCTGGACCACTGCGCCGAGGCGCGCGCCCATACCGGATCGGGCGACATCGTCATCGCCGGGTCGGCCGGGTCGGTGGACGCCAAGACCGGCAGCGGCCGGATCAGCGTCGGCAAGGTGGGCGCCAATGCGCGCATCGTCACCGGCTCGGGTCACGCCGAACTGGCCGAGGTCGCCGGCGAGGCCACGCTCACCACCGCTTCCGGCAATATCGAGATCGGCCAGGCCGGCGACGGGCTGGAGGCCTTCGCCGCCTCGGGCAGCATCCAGGTGCGCCGCGCCGACCACGGCCGGGTGCGCGCCAAGACCCTGTCCGGGCGCATCTGCGTCGGCGTCGCCTCGGGCTCGGCCGCGCTGCTGGACATCTCGACCATGAGCGGCCGGGTGAACTCCGAGCTGCGGGAGGCCGACGCGCCCGCCGACGGCGAAAAGCGCGTGGAGCTGGTCCTCAGCACCATGAGCGGCAATGTGGACGTGGCGCGGGCGTGAGCGGCCGGCGCGTCCGACCGCTGGCGCTGATCGCGGTGGCGGCGGCCTCGCTGGGCCTGGCCTCCTGCGGCTATGTCTGGCCGTCCGCCGGCAATCGCGCCAGGGCCAGCGTCGAGGCGCTGAACCTGGCGGACGTGCATCTGGTGCGCACCCTGTTCGGCATCAGCTGCGGCAAGAGCGACCACATCTACTACAAGTTCTGGGCCCGCAACCTGAGCGGCCGGCGGGTCAAGGGCGTGGTCTGCATGAGCTATCTGAAGGGCGCGACGGTGCGGATCACCGGCTGATCCGCGACGCCCCGTCCCGCTCAGACCAGGGTCGTTCCGCCGTCCACCACCAGGATCTGGCCGGTCGTGTAGGTTCCGCGCATCAGATAGAGATAGGCCTCGGCCACCTCCGCCGGCTCGCCGATGCGCGGGATGGGCTGGCGGGCGGTCATGCGCTTGAACGCCTCTTCGCCGCTCTCCTGCAGGATGCTGTTCCAGACGTCGGTGCGGATCATCGCCGGGCAGACGCCGTTGACGCGCACGGGCGCGAGGTCCACCGCCAGACCGCGGACCAGGAACTCGGTCGCGCCGGCCGAGGCGGTGCTCAAGGGGCTGCCCTTGCGCGGGCGGTGGGCCACCGTGCCGTTGGTCAGGGTGATCGAGCCGTCCGCGGCGATGGTCCTGGAGCCGTGCTTGACCGCCGCGATGGCGCCCCAGTAGCGAACGGCCGAGCGGTCCTTGGCCGCCTCCAGATCGGTATCGGCCAGCCGGCTGGCGGCGCCCCAGTTTCCCCAGTCGCCGGCGGTGAAGGCCAGGTGGTCGAACGACCCGACCCGCTCGAAGAAGGCCGCCACGTCCGCCTCGTCGCGGACGTTCACCGCATGGCCCTGAGCGCCGGCGCCCAGCCGCGCGACAGCCGCCTCGACATTGGCCGGCCGGCTGGAGCCGACCACCACCTCGGCCCCCTGCGCCAGCGCCCCTTGCGCCACCGCGAAACCGATGCCGGAGGTTCCGCCGATGACGACGACGCGCTTGGATTTCAGGGTCATGATGTCCGTCTTCCGCTTGCTTCGGGAACGCTCAAGCATAGGCCGCGCGATCGCCGCAAAACCACCGTCATCCCCCGCTGGAGCGAAGCGAAATGCGGGGGACCCATGAACACCTGATCAAAGACGGTGACCATGGGTGGCCCGGACAAGCCGGGCCATGACGGAAAAAGGCGGGCGGCTCGCCCCTCGCCCTAGCCGATGCCGCAGATCTCGCCGGCGGTGGCGTCGGTGTAGGCGCCGTTGACCCAGGCGACCTGGCCGTTGACCAGGACGGTGTCGACGCCGATGGAGTCGCGGACATAGCGCATGCCGTCGCCAGGCATGTCGAACACCGGCCGCTCCTCGCCGCGGCCGATGGTGTCGGCGTCGAAAACCACGATGTCGGCCGCGTAGCCTTCGCGCAGGGCGCCGCGATCCTTGAAGCCCCAGATGGCGGCGGTGTCGGCGGTGATCTTCTTGACCGCGCCTTCGAGGCTGAGCACGCCGGCCTTGCGCACGAACTCGCTGAACAGGAAGCCGGTGTCGCCATAGGTGGCGAAGGAGGCGATGTGGGCGCCGCCGTCGCTGGCGCCGATATGCACCAGCGGGTTGGCCAGCATCGGACCGATGCGGTCGCTGCGGTCGTGGCCGCGGTTGGCGGCCAGGAGGGCGACGTCCAGGCCGTGCTCCAGCGACAGGGTGATCAGGGTGCGCGCCGGGACCTCGCCGCGCTCGGCGGCGATCTCACCGAGCGTGCGGCCGGCCAGCGCCGCCGGCGCGGCGTCGCCGCCGCGGACGATCAGGTCGCCCATCAGCCCCGTCCCCCCGTCGGGTCCGACATCGGCCACCAGCCGGTCGGCGGTCTCCGGGTCCCGCAGCGCCGCGATCCGCTCGTCCAGCGGCAGGCGCAGCACCCGCATCCAGGTGGGCAGGCGGGCGAAGAACAGGCTGGGGCGCAGGAGCGAGAAGCTGATGTCGATCGGCCGGGTCTGCATCTGCGGCCAGACGCGCGCGCCGCGGGCGAACTGCTCGGCCACCCTGGCCAGCTGGCGCGGCGCCGCCTCGGGCGTCAGGTGGCTGTCGAACACCGGCGAGAAGGTGGTCGGAATGTCGTGCTTCAGCGACAGCTCGGCCAGCTGGTCGATGCGGGCGATGGTGATGTCGACATCGTAGAACTCCGGCACGATCTGCAGCATGCGGCCGAACTCGCCGAGCACGGCGCAGAGGCCATCCAGTTCGTCGAACTGGGCGAAGCGGCTGGGCACCGGCCGGGCCTTTTCGTCGACGTCGACGAAGCTGGTCGAAAGACCGACGGCGCCGGCGCGCAGGCACTCGCGCAGCAGCTCCTGCATGGCGGCGATCTCGTCCGGCCGCGCGGCGCGGGCCTGAGCGTCGGCGCCCATCACCCAGAGCCGGATGACGCTGTGGCCGACCAGCGGCGCGACATTGATGGCCAGCCTCCTTTCCAGCGCCGCGCGGTAGCCGGCGAAGTCCTCCCAGGTCCATTCGAAGGCCTCGGTGAAGGCCTCGGGCGGCAGCTCCTCGATCTGCTGGAACATGCCGATCAGGGCGGCGCGGTCGCCGGCCTTGAGCGGGGCCAGCGACAGCGAGCAGTTGCCCGGCACGATGGAGGTGATGCCGTGCTCCAGCGCCGGCCGCGCCGCGCCGTCCCACAAAAGCTGCACGTCGAAATGGGTGTGCGGATCGATGAAGCCTGGCGCCACCACCCGGCCCCGCGCCTCGACCACCCGCCGCGCCTCGCCGGCCAGGCCCGCGCCGACGGCGGCGATGCGGCCGTCCTTGACCGCGACATCGGCCGCGTAGCCGGGCGCGCCCGAGCCGTCGACCACCAGTCCGCCCCTGATCAGGATGTCGTACATGTCAAAGTCCCCTGGCATGCTCAAAGTCTCCGGGAAATCTCGCGCCACGGCCGGCCGATCAGCCCGCCCAGGTCAGCGGCGCCGCAGGCGCGCATGACCGAAAAGCCGGTATCGGCGTCGAGCGCCACCGAGGCGACGACGCCATTCTCGTAGCGGATCGAGACCATCAGCTCGGCGGACCCGTCATGGCCGCCGACAATCTCGGCCCCGACGACGGTCGCCTCGGTCACCGGCTCGGGCACGGGCGAGGCGGCGTCGAGCTGGCGGGCCGGCGAACTCATGCCCGCGGCGGCTCGACGAACACCACGTCGCTGCCCAGCAGAAGCCCGCGCGGGCGGCGCATGGCGAAGATGTGCAGGTTCCAGCCCTTGATGCGCTCGACCGCGCCCTCCACGGCCTCGCCGGGCAGGGCGCGGGCGGCCAGCTGCTCGACGGTCTCGTCGGGCTCGGGGGTGACGAACCGTCGCTGGGGCGTGAGGGACATGGGGAGCCTGGGGGGTGGGCCGCGGAACAAATAAGAACGTGTTTCGAAAATCCTGTCAGGAAGCGGCCGCGCGCGCAATGGGTTTCGAGCGGTCAACCGCGCCGCAGCAGCCGCCCGACCAGGCCGCGGTCGGCGAGTATCTCGCGGGCGGCGTTGTGGCCCGGCGCGCCGGTGACGCCGCCGCCGGGGTGGGTCCCGGCCCCGCACATGTAGAGGCCCTTGAGCGGCCCGCGATAGTCGCCGTGGCCGAGCAGGGGCCGCGCCGCCCACAGCTGGTCGAGGCTGAGCGCCCCGTGGAAGATGTCGCCGCCGGCCAAGCCGAATTTCCGCTCCAGGTCCAGCGGCGAGAGGATCATGCGGCCGAGGATCGAGGCCTTGAAGTTCGGCGCGGCCGCATCGACCGTGTCGACGATCAGGTCGGCCGCCGCCTCGCGCTCGTCGTCCCAGCTGCGTCCGTCCGGCAGCACCGGCGCGAACTGCTGGCAGAACAGGCTGGCCACATGGGCGCCCGGCGGAGCCAGGCTGTCGTCGACCGTCGACGGGATCAGCATCTCGACGATCGGGGCCCGCGACCAGCCGAACCGGCGGGCGTCGGCGAAGGCGCGGTCCATGTAGTCGAGGGTCGGGGCGAGGATGATGCCGCTCTGATGGTGCTCGGCCATCGCCTTGCCGGGCAGGCAGGTGAAGTCCGGCAGCTCCGACAGGGCGACATTCATCCGGAAGGTGCCCGAGCCGGCCCTGAAGCCCGCGATCCGGTGGAAGAATTCGGGACTGAGGTCGGCGGGGTCGATCAGCCGCTGGTAGAGGATCAGCGGCCCGACATTGGCGACGACCGCCGCGGCGCTCACCGCGGCGCCCGACTCCAGCCTGACGCCGACCGCCCGGCCGCCGTCGACCAGCACCCGCGCCACCGGCGCCTCCAGCTCGATCTCGACGCCGGCCTCGAGACAGGCCGCGGCCATGGCCTGGGTGATCGCGCCCATGCCGCCGATGGCGTGGCCCCAGGCGCCCTTCCGGCCGTTCACCTCGCCGAACACGTGGTGCAGCAGCACATAGGCCGAGCCGGGCGTATCGGGACTGGCATAGTTGCCGACCACCGCGTCGAAGCCGAAGGCGGCCTTGACCGCCTCGCTCTCGAACCAGCCGTCCAGGAAGGCCCGCGCGCTCTTGGCGAACAGGTCGAGCAGGTCCCGCTGCCGCTCGATCGGCAGCGCCGCCAGCCGCCGGCCCTGCGCGGCCGCGGCCAGGAGCGCCTTCAGCCCGCCGCCGGCGTTGGGCGGCGTCTTCAGCGCCAGCTCGCGCAGCACGTCGGCGACGCCCTCCAGCGCCGTGTAATAGGCCGGCAGCGCCTCGGCGTCGTGGGCGGAGAAGCGGCGGAACTCGGCCTGGGTGCGCGCGAGGCCGCCGCCCAGCTTCAGATAGCCGCCGTCCGGCTGCGGCAGGAGGTTGGAGATCGGCCGCTCGACGATGCGCAGGCCCCGTTCGGCCAGGCCCATGTCGGCGATCACCTTCGGGTTCAGCAGGCTGACCGTGTAGCTGGCGGTCGAGTTGCGGAAGCCGGGATGGAACTCCTCGGTCACCGCCGCGCCGCCGACGATCGGGCGCCGCTCCAGCACGCGCACCTTCAGTCCCGCCCGCGCCAGGTAGAAGGCGCAGACCAGGCCGTTGTGGCCGCCGCCGATGATCACCGCGTCGCAGCGCGAAGCCATGGCCTTCTCGCAATCGGTTGGACCTGACAGGCGGCCCGGGTCTAGCCTGCGCCGACCAAGACGCCAAAGCGAGTGGGAGACCGGGTTTGCAAGACCGCGTCCTCGACGACCTGACGCTGCTGCTGCCGCCCTTGTTGCGGTCGCTGGAGGCGCTCGGCTTCGTCGCCCGCAACCTCGATCCCGGGCGATACGGGGCGGTGCTGGAGGTGATCGGCGCGCCGGAAGACGCGCTGCGGCTGGTGCGCCCGGACTTCGAGGCCTGGCCGCCGGAGCTCTCGGCCATGCGCGAGCGGCTGGAATCGGCGCGCGACTGGGTGCTGGAAGCCTTCGACGGCCTGCGTTCGGCGCCGGACGAGCCGGACGGCCTGCGCGCCGCCTTCCGGGCGCTGCGGCTGGCGCCCCGCGCCCAGGAGGCGCTCTATCCGCTGGCCGCCGGCCTGCCGCCGGTGAGCCGTTTCTTCCTCGACCCCAGCCGCCGCGACGATGCGGCGCTGCAGGCGCGGCTGACCGGCGGCGAGCCGCGCGAGGACGCCGGCCTGGTCCGGATCGACGATCCGTCGGCCGGCCGCGGCGGCTTTTCCATGTATGTGCCCGAGGACTACACGCCGGAGCGTTCCTGGCCGCTGGTGATGGCGCTGCACGGCGGCGGCGGGACCGGCCGCGCCTTCCTGTGGAGCTGGCTGCGCGACGCGCGGACCTTCGGCGCGGTCCTGGTCGCGCCCACCTCGGTCGGCGCCACCTGGGCCCTGTCCGGCCCCGACGGCGACACGCCCAACCTTGCCCGCATCCTCGATCGCGTGCAGGGCGGCTGGAGCATCGATCCTCGGCGGATGCTGCTGACCGGCATGAGCGACGGCGGCACCTTCACCTACGTCAGCGGCCTGGAGGCGGCGTCGCCCTTCACCCACCTGGCCCCGGCCTGCGCCTCCTTCCATCCGATGATCGCCCAGATGGCCGACCCCGACCGGATGCGGGACCTGCCCATCTACCTGGTGCACGGGGCGCGGGACTGGATGTTCTCCGTCGACGTCGCCCGCGGCGCGCACGAGGCCTTGAAAGCGGCGGGGGCGAACGTGACCTACCGGGAGATCGACGACCTCAGCCACGCCTATCCGCGCGAGGTGAACCCGGCGATCCTGGGCTGGCTGGACGGCGACGGAGGCGAGGCATGAACGGCTGCTCCCACACGGGAACCATCAGGACGGTGACCCCCAGCGCCAGGGGCTGCGAGGAGTGCCTGAAGACCGGCGACGCCTGGCTGCACCTGCGGCTTTGCCGGGAATGCGGCCACGTCGGCTGCTGCGACGACTCGCCGAACCGGCACGCCACCCGGCATTTCCACGCCACCGGCCACCCGATCATCGAGGGCTATGACCCGCCGGAGGGCTGGGGCTGGTGCTATGTCGACGAGGCGATGGTCGACCTGCCCGACCAGACGCCGCAGCTCGGGCCGATCCCCAGATACTATTGAGGCGGTGGCCCCCGCCGCCTGGGCGCATTAGGCTCGGCGGCATGACCGAAGCCCCGTCGCCCTTCCCGGTGCTCGACGAACGCCGCGAGCAGCGGTTCCCCATCCTCGAGCCGCACGAGATCGAGCGCCTGCGCCGGTTCGGCCGGCCCCGGGCGTTCGCCGACGGCGAAGCCCTGGGTCGAGGTGGGCCAGACCGGCCATGGCCTGGCGCTGATCGTCTCCGGCGAGGTGGTCGTCACCCAGCGCGACCAGCTCGGCCACGTTCGGCCGGTGGTCACCTATGTCAGCGGCTCCTTCCTGGGCGAGCTGGGTCAGCTCACCGGCAGCCCGGCCCTGACCCAGGCCCACGCCCGCTCCGCCGTCGAGGCGCTGCTGATCTCGCCGGAGCGGCTGCGCGCGCTGCTGGTCGCCGAGGCCGAGCTGGGCGAGCGGATCATGCGGGCGCTGATCCTGCGCCGGGTGGCGCTGCTGGCCTTGCCGGGCGCCGGGCCGATCATCATCGGCGACCCCGCCAGCGGCGACGTGATCAGGCTGGAGAGCTTCCTCGGCCGCAACGGCTACCCCAACCACACCCTCGACCCGGCGGCTGATGCGGAGGCCCGCGCCCTGATCGAGCGCTTCCACATCGAACCCGGCGTCCTGCCCATCGTGCTCTGCCCCGGCGGCCAGCTGCTCAGGAACCCCGCCGAGGGCCAGCTCGCCCGCTGCCTCGGCATGGTCGGGCCGATCGATCCGGCCAGGCTCTACGACGTGGCCATCGTCGGCGCCGGCCCGGCGGGCATGGCCGCCGCGGTCTACGCCGCGTCCGAGGGCCTCACAGTGCTGAACCTGGATTGCCGGGCCTTCGGCGGCCAGGCCGGGGCCTCGGCGCGAATCGAGAACTATCTCGGCTTTCCCACCGGCATCACTGGCATGGCGCTGATGGCCCGCGCCCACAGCCAGGCGCTCAAGTTCGGCGTCGAGGTGGCGATTCCCGACCAAGTGGCCGCCGTCACCGCCACCGCCGAAGGTTTCCGCCTCACCCTGGCGGACGACGAGGCGGTGCGCGCCCGCGCCCTGGTCGTCGCCTCCGGCGCCCGCTATCGCCGCCTGAACGTCGCCAACCTCGACCAGTTCGAAGGCTCGTCGGTGCACTATTGGGCCTCGCCGATCGAGGCGCGCCTGTGCGCCGACCGCGAGGTGGCGCTGGTCGGCGGCGGCAACTCCGCCGGCCAGGCCATCGTCTATCTGGCCAGCCAGGCCTGCAAGGTCTGGGTGCTGGTGCGCGGCGCGAGCCTCGAGGCCAGCATGTCGCGCTACCTGATCGAGCGCATCGGGTCGCTGCCCAATGTCGAGCTGGTCTTCCGCTCCGAGGTCGTCGCGCTCGAGGGCGAGGGCGGCGCGCTGGAGACGGTTGTCTGGCGCGACGACCGCACCGGCGAAGAGACCCGCAAGGCCCTGTCCCACCTCTTCCTGTTCATCGGAGCCTCCCCCAACACCGACTGGCTGGCCGGCTCGGGGATCGATCTCGACGCCAAGGGGTTCGTGCGCACCGGCGCGCGGGTCGGCGACAGCCAGCATCCGCTGGAGACCAGCCTGCCCGGGGCCTTCGCCATCGGCGACGTCCGCGATGTTTCGGTCAAGCGGGTCGCCGCCGCGGTCGGCGAGGGCGCGCAGGTCGTCGCGGCCCTGCACGCCTATCTGCCGGGCGCCATCCTCACCCCCGGCGTCAAGTAACCGCGCCCGGCTGGGTCCGGGCCAGGCCGTCCAGCAGGGTGTCGGTCATGCGGCCGGCGAGCTCGGCCGGCGGTCCCCAATCGTATTCCGGCATGCCGATCAGGCCGGAAGCCACGCCGTGCAGGGCGCAGAAGATCAGTTCGACCGCCGCGCGGGGATCGCCGCGCATGAGGCCGGCGGCGATCGCCGCCTCCACCGCCGCCTGGAACCGCCGCACCAGTCGCGCCAGGCTGGGCGAGGTGTCGGCGAAATAGCGCTCGCCCGGATCGACCACGCGATCCTCGATCAGGAAGAGGGCGCGGAAATGGTCGGGGTGCGCCACCCAGAAGCCGACATAGGCGCGGCCCAGCCGCCTCAACGCCGCCAGCGGATCGGGCGCCGCGCGCGCCGCGCCTTCCAGCGAGGCGTCGAACGCCGAAAGGGCCTCTTCCCAGATATTGCGCAACAGCGCCCGCTTGTGCGGGAACAGCCGATAGAGCGCCGCCGGCGAGCATCCGGCCTCCTTCGCCACATTGCGCATCGAGACGCCCTCGTAGCCGGCCCTGGCGAACAGCCGCTCGGCGGCGGCGAGGATGGCCGCCCGCACCGCGTCGGCCGCTTCGGCGCTGCGCGCGGGGCGACCGCGCGGCCCGGCGGCTTGGGATTTCGCGGCGGTGGCCATGGCGGTGAGTTTCGGCCTTGATTTATCGGAACGCGTTCACTTAAATAGGCGAAAGAGCCTAGCCGCAAGCCGGCGCGGCGAAAAGCGGATTGGCCCAACGAGGCGTGGTCCGGGGAGGGCGTCATGGAGCGCACGGTCGAGGTCATCGTCGTCGGCGCCGGCATGGCCGGGCTGAAGGCCGCCCACGAGCTGGCCGACCTCGGCTGCTCGGTCATCGTGCTGGAGGCGGACGATCGCGTCGGCGGCCGGCTGAAGCGCGGCGAGGTGGCCGGCCGGGTGGTGGATTTCGGCGGCCAGTGGGTGGGGGCCGGCCACCACGTCCTGCTGGCCGAGGCCAGGCGGCTTGGGATCGCCGCCTATCCGCAATACGCCAAGGGCGAGACCACCCTGCAACTGGCCGGCAAGGTCACCCGCTTCAGCGGCGAGACCCCGCGCATGCCGCTGCTGGGGCTGCTGGAGCTGGCGCGGCTGCAGAGCCGCTGGAACCGCGACATGGCGAGCGTGCCGGCCGAGACTCCCTGGGATGCGCCCAGGGCCCGCGAATGGGACGGCCAGACCCTGGAGAGCTGGATCCGGCGAAACCTGCACACCGCCGCGGCCAGGGCGTTCGCCCGCCTCGTGCCGCGGGGCGCCTGGGCGGTCGAGGCTTCGCAGGTCTCCTATCTCTGGTTCCTCGATGCGCTGCGCACCAGCGAGGGGCTGGAGGAGCTGATGAAGGTCGAGGGCGGCATGCTGGACGCCAAGTTCGAAGGCGGCATGCAGCAGATCGCCCAGAGGCTGGCCGAAGAGCTGGGCGAGCGGGTGGTGCTGAACGCGCCGGCCCGGCGCATCGCCCAGGACGAGGACGGCGTCCGCATCGCCACCGACCAGGGCGAGTTCGCGGCGCGCTTCGCCATCGTCGCCGCCCCGCCCGGTCCGGCGGCGCGCATCCAGTTCGAACCGCACCTGCCCGCCGCCCGCGACGGCCTTGGCCAGCGCATGCCGATGGGGACGATCATCAAGGCGGTGGCCGCCTATGCGACGCCGTTCTGGCGCGAGGACGGCCTTTCCGGCCAGATCGCCACCGACGACGACGTGCTCGGCATCGTCATGGACGACGTGCAGGCCGCCGGCCCGGCGATGCTGCTCTGCTTCATCGAGGGCGCCCACGCCATCGCGATGAGCGCCGCCGGCAAGGCGGCGCGGCGCGAGGCGGTGATCGCCTCGCTGGTGCGCTTCTTCGGGCCGCGAGCCGCCGACCCGATCGCCTATGACGACAACGACTGGACCCTGGAGCCGTGGACCCACGGCTATGTCGGGGTGATGCCGCCAGGGGTCATGACCCGCTTCGGCCCGGCGCTGCGTGAACCTTGCGGCCGCATCCACTGGGCCGGGTCGGAAACCTCGACCGAATGGGCCGGCAGCATCGAGGGCGCGCTGCGCTCGGGGGTGCGCGCCGCCGCCGAAGTCTCCCGCAGGCGCAACAGATGAGGCCGCCGATGTCGAAGGTCGAATACGTCACCCGCGAGGCCATGAAGCCGCTGATCGAGCCTTTCGGGCTCTCCGAGGCCGTGCGGGTCGGCCAGATGCTCTACCTCGCCGGCCAGACCGGCATGGACGAGACCCATCGGATCGTCGAGGGCGGGCTGAAGGCGCAGGCGCGCCAGGCCTTCCGCAACATCAAGGCGGTGATCGAATTGGCCGGCGGCGCGACGGAGGACCTAGTGCACCTGACCTGGTACCTGGCCGACGGCCCGGCGGCGCGCTCGTTCATGGAGGACGCCACCGAGGTGCTGGCCGCCAAGGAGGAGGTGCTGCCGGGAATCCGCCCCGGCTCGACCGCCGTGCGGGTCAAGGAACTGCTCACCCCGGAAATCCTGATCGAGATCCGGGCGACCTGCGCCCTGTAGAGCGAAGTCCATCGAGCTCGGCGCAACAAAAACCGTGAGGGTGGGCCGGCGAAGCAATGGGCGGGACGTTTCAGCGCATCGTCAGCACTCGGATGACGATCTTCGGCGCCTCGGCCAATTATTACTAACTTATTACTATAGAGCCGCCTGGGTCGGTCAAAATTTCGCCCCTTTCAAACCTTAGGGTGAGCGTGGGTTAACCGTGATCTACGCCACTCGGGGAGGCGGATATGGGCGGAAGTGAAGTGGAGCTGCGTCTGGCGGTGCAGGAGGCGCTGGTCTGCGCCCTCATCGCCCATGCCGCCAATCGGGGCATGATCGCCGACATGGTGCACGAGGCGAGGGTCCGGCTGGGCTTTCCCATGAGCCCGAACGAGAAGGTGATCCGCGCCGGCGTGCTCGACCAGCTGGAGACGGTGCTGGAGCAGCTGGACAACCGGCCGCTGGCGCTGCGGGCGCGCTGACCGGAAGCTTGAGGGCCGGCCGCTTGCAGAGCGGGTTTCCAATCGCCACTTATGTCAGGTCCGCCCGAACCAGAGGGGGCGCCTGATAGGGCCCTTGAAGACCAGGACGGACGAAGTCGCTTCTTTCGAGGGCTTCGCCATGAACCGTACGATCCTGTTCGACAGTCCGTTCCTGCTCGGTTTCGAGCATACGCGATCCCTGATCGAACGTGCGGCCAAGGCGGCCGCCGAAAGCTATCCGCCCTACAATGTGGAGGACGCCGGAGACGGCCGGCTCCGCATCAGCCTGGCGGTGGCCGGCTTTTCCCCCGACCAGCTGCATGTGGTTGTCGAGAACAACCAGCTCACGGTGGCCGGGCGCAAGGACGGAGAGGCGAAAGACGCGGACGATCGCGCCTTTCTGCATCGCGGCATCGCCGCGCGCGGCTTCTTAAGGACCTTTGTCCTCGCGGACGGCCTGGAGGTCAACGATGCGGTGCTGGAGCACGGTCTGCTCCACATCGACCTCGTGCAGCCCGAGCCGGCCAAGCGGACGAAGCGGATAGCGATAAGGACGGCCGGCTGAACCCGCGGTCGTTCGGAGCGTTGAGTTTTTGCAAAGGAGGCGGTCATGACGACGCCTGAATTCTCCACTGAAGCCTTCGCCGCCCTGGGCGCGCCGGACTTGGTCTATGTCCGGCCGATCAAGGCCCGCGAAATCCTCGCCTCGACCCCGGTCGAAGACGCCAAGGGCTTTTCCATCGACCCCGACCAGACCCTCTATGCGGTCCACCGCGCCGACGGCGCCCGCCTGGCCGTGATGGGCGACCGCGAATCGGCCGTCGCCGCCGCCCTGGCCAACGACCTCGCCCCGGTCTCGGTGCACTAAGACCGAACGCGACCTGCGGCTCCCTTAGACCTCTCCCGGAGGGAGAGGGAGGGGCCCAGAGCGAAGCGAATGGGAGGGTGAGGGGTTGCGCCCTCACCGGTTCAAGCGCCCTCCGATCGACGCCGCCGCAGAGTTAGCCGGACAGGCTGTAACCCCTCACCCTCCCGCTGGCCTTCGGCCGCGGGCCCCTCCCTCTCCCTTTGGGAGAGGTCTTTTTAAGCCGCCGAAGGGTGGGCCGGCTGGGCCAGCAGGGCGTGGATGGCGTCGGGGGTGCGGGCTTGGCGCAGTTGCTGGCGCAGTTCCTTCTGACGCAGCAAGCGCGCGACCCGGGCCAGGGCGCGCAGATGCTCCGAACCGGCGTCCGCCGGCGCGAACAGCGCGAAGATCAGGTCCACCGGCATCCCGTCGACCGAATCGAAATCCACCGGCGTCTCCAGGCGCACGAAGACGCCGCGCATGCGGTCCAGCCCTTCGAGCCGCGCGTGCGGCACGGCGACGCCGGAGCCGACGCCGGTCGAGCTGGCCTGCTCGCGGGCCAGCAGCGCGTCCAGCACCACGCCGGCGTCCAGGTCGAAGCGGCGCGCGGCCGTCTCGGCCAGCAGCGACAGGGCCTGACGCTTGGTGTGCGCGGAGAGCTTCGGCGTGATGGCGCGCCGGTCCAGCAAATCTTCGATAGTGATCAAGACGCCCGCCCGTGGTGACTGCAGCAAACCCAACTCTCGACCGCCGAAACGTCCATTACGGAAATTCGCTCCCGGCCAGCCCCCTGGTCAGTTGCGTCCTTGGGCCGTGAGCGCGCTGGTGGTGCGCTCCGGATCGATCCAGCCGATGTTCCCATCGGGCCGGCGATATACCACCGATAAGCCGCCGTGGGCGGCGTTTCTGAACACGATTGTTTGAGATTCGGTCAGGTCCAGCTGCATCACCGCCATCGAAACGGTCATGCTGCGCAAGGGGGCCTGGGTCTCGGCGATGACCATGGCCGCGGGCGCCTCGTGGCCGTCCGCCGCACCCCAGCCGTCGTCGTCCTCGACGTCCTCGGGCGCGCGCAGCACGTAGAGGGCCGCGGTCTCCGCCTGCTTGGCGTTGGCGGCCACCGAGTGGCTTTTCAGCCGCCGCTTGTAGCGGCGGATCCGGGTCTCGATCTTCTCCAGCGCGACGCTGAAGGCGCCGTGGGCGTCGCCGCCGAGGCCGCTGCTCTGCAGCGACTGGCCCGAGGCCAGGGTGACGGCGCAGTCGACCTTGAAGCTGTGGCCGTCGCGGCTGACCACCACCTCGGCGTCGCCGCCGCGGTCGAAATATTTGCCGATGCTGGAAAGCAGTTCATCGGTGACCCGGGTCTTCAGGGCCTCGCCGATCGCGACATGTTTGCCGGAGACTTGGACTTGCATGACCGCCAGTCGAGACCCGCGCCCGTAGGAAGTCAAGCGTAGGCGGGGGCGAGGCTAACAGGCTTCCTTCAACATCCTGCGACGTTCGACCGAGGACGGGATGCGCATGGCCTCGCGGTACTTGGCGACCGTGCGGCGGGCGATGTCGACGCCGGTTTCGTTGAGGATCTCGACGATGCGGTCGTCGGACAGCACGCTGTCGGGCTGGGCCTCGGCGTCGATCAGCTGGCGGATGCGGTGGCGGACACTTTCGGCCGAATGGGCGGCGCCGCCGTCGCTGGCCTGGATGGCGGCGGTGAAGAAGAACTTCATCTCGAAGACGCCGCGCGGGGTGGCCAGATACTTGTTGGAGGTCACCCGGCTGACGGTGGATTCGTGCATGCCGATGGCCTCGGCGACGGTCTTCAAATTCAGCGGCCGCAGGTGCTCGACGCCGAAGGCCAGGAAGCCGTCCTGCTGGCGGACGATCTCGCTGGCCACCTTGAGGATGGTCTTGGCCCGCTGGTCCAGGCTGCGCACCAGCCAGTTGGCCGAGGCGAGGCAGTCGGCGACGAAGGTCTTGTCGGCGTCGGTGCGGGCGCCGCCGGAGACCCGGGCGTGATAGCGCTGGTCGACCAGCAGCCTCGGCAGCGCGTCGCTGTTCAGCTCGACATGCCAGAGGCCGCCCAGACTCTCGCGCACGATGGCGTCGGGGGTGATCGGCGCGGCCGGTTCGCCGCCGAACGCCGCGCCGGGGCGCGGGGTCAGGGCGCGCAGCTCGGCCAGCATCTCCTTCAGGTCCTCCTCGTCGACCGCGCAGACCCGGCGCAGGCCCGCCATGTCGCGCCTGGCCAGCAGGTCGAGATTGTCCAGAAGCGCCGCCATGGCCGGGTCGCAGCGATCGCGCTCGACCAGCTGCAGGCGCAGGCATTCGGCGACGCCGCGGGCGAAGACCCCGGTGGGCTCGAAGCCCTGCAGCCGGGTCAGCACGGCCTGCACCTTTTCCGGCGCGCAGCCGAGGCGCTCGGCGACCTCGTCGAGGTCGAGCCGCAGGTAGCCGCCGTCGTCGACGCCGTCGATCAGCACCTGGGCGATCAGATGGTCGGGGCCGGCAAGCCCGGCGACCGCCAACTGGTCGGACAGGTGCTCGTTCAGCGTTTTCGCGCGCTGGGCGGCGCCTTCCAGGGTCTGTTCCTCGCCGTCGAAGCCGCCGCCGCGGCCGGCGCGCGACCAGTCGACCGCCCCGCCGGTCTGGTAGGTCTCCGCCCCCGCCTCTTCGGCGGAGCCGACGCCCTCGCCGGGCGAGGTCTCGGCGTAGAGGTCGCCGTGGGCGGCGTCGATGTCGGCGGCGGCGTCGGTGGCGGTGATGCGGTCGAGGGCGGTTTCGCCGATCTCGGCCGGGCGCTCGGCCTGGACCGGGGCGTCGGCCTCGCCGTCGCCGTCGCGCTCGTCGCGCTGCAGCAGCGGATTGCGCTCCAGCTCGCCCTCGACATAGGCATCGAGCTCCACGCTGGAAAGCTGCAGCAGCTTGATCGCCTGCTGCAGCTGCGGCGTGATGACGAGCCCCTGGCCTTGCCGGAGCTCCAATCGGGGACTGAGCGCCACGCGCCCTCCTGGCCTGAATCTTGCCTCAGACCTTAAGGCTCCTTTCCGACCGACTGGTTAATGCGCCCGCGCGCCCGGCGGAAAAACCCGTATCTAGCTGAACCGGTCGCCGAGATAGACGCGCCGGACCTCCGGGTCGGCGAGAATCTCATCCGGCGCGCCCTCGAACAGCACCTCGCCGGCATGGATGATCGAGGCGCGGTCGATGATGTCGAGGGTCTCGCGCACGTTGTGGTCGGTGATCAGGATGCCGATCCCCCGCCCTTTCAGATAGGCGATGACCTCGCGGATGTCGGCCATGGCCAGGGGGTCGATGCCGGCGAACGGCTCGTCCAGCAGCATGAAGTCCGGCTCGCTGGCCAGGGCGCGGGCGATCTCGACCCGCCGCCGCTCACCGCCGGAGAGGGAGACGGCGGGGGCGGCGCGCAGGTGCTCGATGCGCAGCTCTTCCAAGAGGCCGGTGACCGCCGCGCGGGCGCGCGTGTCGCTGGGCTCGCGCATCTCGACCACGGCCATGATGTTTTCCTCCACCGTCATGCCGCGGAAGATCGAGGCCTCCTGCGGCAGGTAGCCGACCCCCATGCGGGCGCGCTGGTACATGGGCTGGGCGGTGATGTTCTCGCCGTCGAGCCAGATATTGCCGTAGTCGACCCCGATCAGGCCGGTGATCATGTAGAAGCAGGTGGTCTTGCCGGCGCCGTTGGGGCCGAGCAGGCCGGCGATCTCGCCGCGGGCCAGGCGCAGGCTGACGTTGGACACCACCTTGCGGCCGCGGAACGACTTGCCGATCGCGTCGGCGAACAGCCCGGCGCCCGCCGTGGGCGATCGATTGACGGTCGCAAGCTTCATGGCGGCGCCTTGGCCTCGGCCTTTGCTGGTCTTCAGGGCTTGGACGGCGCGGATTGGAAGATCCCGACGCCCTGGTTGCTCGGATAGAGCACCGAACGGACGCGGCCGGCCTTGCCGGGGCCGGTGACGTTGGACTCCATGGTGGCGTGCTGGGTGTCGGTGTTGATGACCAGCCGGTTGCCGACCACCACGTTCTTGCCCTGGCTGACCACCACGTCGCCGGTGACGGTGATGGTCTTGGCATCGGCCAGGTAGACGGCGTCGTCGCCCTTCACCACCTCGCTGGGGGTCACGTAATAGACCGAGCCGTGCGCCTCCATGCGTTCCAGCGCGCCGCACTTGGACGCGACCGCGCCGGTCACGCCGGCGCCGGCGCCGGACTGCTGGGTCGGCGCGCCCTGCCTGGCGTAGAGGTCGAGCACGTCGGTGCGCAGCCGGCTGGTCCCCTGCAGCGCCTCGACATTGCCGCGATAGATGGCCAGGCATTGCTGCGGCTGCGCCTCCAGCTGGTCGCCGGTGACGTCGATGGGCGCGTTGGACTGCGGCGACAGCTGCGCCAGGGCCGGCGCCGCCAAGCTCGCGCCAAGGCCCGCGACCAGGCCGAGCGCTGACAAAACCACCGCCGTCCGCATCATCGCTGTCTTAATCCCTGAGGCTCGCCCGGACGTCGATCGCATATCTAGTGCGCATTGATCCGAGAGTGAACCTTGCCCTGGAAAACAAGCCGCCGGCCGCGGTCGTAGATCGCGTAGGACTCGGCGTGGATGGAGCCGATCGGACCTTGGCCCAGCACCGGCGACTTGCCGGCCACCGCGCCGTTGACCGTATCGACGATGGCCTGGTCGGTGAGGAAGGAATCGTCCTGGCTGTCGTGCACCGCGACGTGGCCGTTGAGCAGCAGGATGCGGTTGTCCTCGCGATAGACGCCGCGATCGGCCGAGAGCCGGGTCGGTTTCACCCCGTCGGAGTCCATGGTCAGGGTCGGGGCCGTCAGGGTGATGCGCTGGAAGTCGGAATTGTCGCGCGCCGCCTCGGCGGCGGCCAGCACATAGGCGTGGCCCTGGGAGTCGCGGCCGAGGAAGCGGGCGTTGGTCATGTGGATGGACGCGGGGGCGGCGCCGCGGCCGCCGGCCCCGCCGCCGATCAGGCCGCCGAACAGCACCCAGCCGCCGAACGCCAGCACGATGGCCAGGATCGCCGCCGGCAGGAGGCGGCGCAAGGCCGCGATCAGCAGCGAGCGCCGCCGCCAGCGGCGCATGTCCCTGGCCCGCCGCTCCAGGCGAAGGGTCTCGGCCACGGGCGCCTGGGCGGTCACGGGCGCGCGTTCAGCTGTGGGCGAAGATGTCGACGTCTTCCCATCCGGCCACGTCGAGCTTGGCGCGCCAGGGCAGGAATTCGAAGCAGGCATAGGCCAGTCCCAGCCGGTGCTCCCGCTCCAGCATGGCGTCCAGCTTGGCGCGCAGGCCGTGCAGATAGGCGACGTCGCTGGCCGCATAGGCGAGCTGTTCGGGACTGAGCCGCTCGGCGCCCCAGTCCGAGCTCTGCTGGGCCTTGGAGAGATCCACCCCCATCAGCTCGCGCACCACGTCCTTCAGCCCATGCCGGTCGGTATAGGTGCGGGCGAGCTTCGAGGCGATCTTGGTGCAGTAGACCGGGGCGGTGGTCACGTGCAGGTGCAGGGCGAACATGGCGATGTCGAAGCGGCCGAAATGGAACAGCTTCAGCACCGCCGGATCGGCCAGCAGCCGCTTGAGGTTCGGCGCGTCGTAGGCCGGCCGGTGGAACCGGACGATGTGGCTGTCGCCGTCGCCGGCCGAGAGCTGCGCGACGCATAGGGGATCGCGGCCGAGCCGCAGGCCCATGGTCTCCGTGTCGATCGCGACGACGGGACCCAGATCGAGCCCGTCGGGCAGGTCGCCGTCGTGCTGATGGATCGTCACGGGGCTAGCACCGCCTTTGGCGTTGGTGCCCAGGAAAGGACTCGAACCTTCACGGCCGTTAAGCCACTGGCACCTGAAGCCAGCGCGTCTACCAATTCCGCCACCTGGGCCTAAAAGAAGGCCGGGATCGATAGGGCGCAAGCGCACGCCAGTCAATGGCATACGCATAAGCTTTGGCGGCGCGCGGCAAAAGCCCTCTCCAAAGCCGCGGCTCTGGCTCTAGACTCGGGCCCGATGAGTCGGCCCTTCACCTTCTATGAGTTCTTCGCCGGCGGCGGCATGGCGCGGCTGGGGCTGGGCGCAGGCTGGGACTGCCGCTACGCCAACGACTTCGACCGGCTGAAGGCGCGCACCTATCGGGCCAATTTCGGCGGCGATCATCTGCACGAGGGCGACGTCTGGGCCATCGATCCGGATGCTCTGCCGGGCCGGGCCGATCTGGCCTGGGCGTCCAGCCCCTGCCAGGACGTCAGCCTGGCCGGCGCGCGGGCGGGCCTCGGCGGGGCGCGCTCCTCGGCCTTCTGGGGGTTCTGGCGGCTGGTCGAGGCGCTGGACGACCAGGGCCGCAGCCCCCGCGTGCTGGTGCTGGAAAACGTCGCCGGCCTGCTGAGCTCGGCCGGCGGAGCCGACTTCGCCGCCATCGGCCAGGCCTTCGCCGCCCGGGGCTACCGGTTCGGCGCGGTCGAACTCAACGCGTCGGCCTTCCTGCCGCAGTCGCGCGCCCGCGCCTTCGTCATCGCCGCGCGCCAGGTCCCGCCGGACCTGGTTTCCGCAGATCCCTGCGCCGCCGGCGCCGCGGTGCGCCGCGCCGCCGAGGCTCTGCCCAAGGCTTTGCGTCGCCACTGGCTGGGCTGGCGGCTGGATGCGCCCCGCCCCCGCAACGCCGGCCTCGACGATCTGCTGGAGCCGGACGACCGGGTCGAATGGCGCACGGAGGCCGAGACCGAGGCGCTGCTGGGCCAGCTGAGCCCGCTGCATCGCGAGCGGCTGCGTGCGGCGATCGGGCGCGGCGAGCGGATCGCCGCGCCGGTCTATCGCCGGGTTCGCGGGACCGGCCGGGACAAGGTCCAGCGGGCCGAACTGCGCCTCGACGGCCTGGCCGGCTGCCTGCGCACGCCCGGCGGCGGCTCCTCGCGCCAGCTGCTGATCGTCGCCGGCGCCGGCCGGGTCCGCAGCCGCTGGCTGACCGCGCGCGAAGGCGCCCGGCTGATGGGCCTGCCCGAAGACTACCGCCTGCCCGCTGGGGCGACCGCCGCCTGGCGGGTGATCGGCGACGGCGTGGCGGTTCCGGTGGTGCGCCATCTCGCCGATCGCATCCTGGAGCCGCTGCTTTCCCGGCCGGCCGCCATCGCCGCCGCTGAATAGGACTGGACGATTTCTGGGCGGACAAGGCCGATCCCCGGCGCTTAGAGTGCGGCCGAGACGCCAACCAGAGAGACCTCGCATGGCCACCACCACCGCCGCCAAAGCCTATGACGCCGCCCGCTTCCGGCGGTCCGGGCGCGGCAAGATCTATGACTCGATCATCGACACCATCGGCGACACGCCGCTGATCCGCCTGCCCCGGCTGACCGCCGATCTGAAGCCGAAGGGCGAGGTGCTGGCCAAGCTGGAGTTCTTCAACCCGCTGTCCAGCGTCAAGGACCGCATCGGCGCCTCGATGATCGAGTCCCTGGAAGCCGAGGGCATCCTCAAGCCCGGCTCGACCATCATCGAGCCGACCAGCGGCAATACCGGCATCGCGCTGGCCTTCGTGGCCGCCGCCAAGGGCTATCCGATCATCCTGGTCATGCCGGAAAGCATGTCGATGGAGCGCCGCAAGATGCTGGTGCTGCTGGGCGCCCGCCTGGAGCTGACGCCGGCGGAAAAGGGCATGCGCGGCGCGGTCGCCCGCGCCCAGGAGCTGCTGGCCGAAATCCCCGGTTCGGTGATGCCGCAGCAGTTCGAGAACCTCGCCAACCCGCTGGTCCACCAGGTCTCCACCGGCGAGGAGATCTGGAACGACACCGGCGGCGAGGTGGACGCGGTGGTCTCCGGCGTCGGCACCGCCGGCACCATCACCGGCGTCGGCCATGCGCTGAAGGCCAGGAAGCCCTCGGTGCAGATGATCGCCCTGGAGCCCGAGGGCTCGGCGGTGCTGTCCGGCGGTCCGGCCGGCCCGCACAAGATCCAGGGCATCGGCGCCGGCTTCGTGCCGGGGGTGCTCGATCGCGGCGTCATCGACCGGGTGATGACCGTCACCAACGACGAGGCCTTCGAGATGGCGCGCAAGGCGGCCCGCATCGAGGGCCTGCCCGGCGGCATCTCCTCCGGCGCGGCGCTCTCGGCCGCCTTCAGGCTGGCCGCGGAAGACGCCTATGCCGGCAAGCTGATCGTCACCGTCATCCCGAGCTTCGCCGAGCGCTACCTGTCGACCGCCCTGTTCGACGGGCTCTGATCCGCCGATGACCGACGTCTTCACCGCCGAAAAGCGCTCGGCGGTGATGGCGCGGGTGAAGGGCCGCGACACCGGGCCGGAGCGGCTGGTGCGGCGGCTGCTGTGGCGGCTGGGCGCGCGCTACCGGCTCGACCGCCGCGACCTGCCGGGCCGCCCGGACATCGTCATGCCGGGACGCAAACTGGCCATCTTCGTGCACGGCTGCTTCTGGCACGGGCACACCTGCGCCCGCGGCGCCCGCGTGCCGAAGGCCAATCGCGACTACTGGACCGGCAAGATCGCCCGCAACCGCGCCCGCGACGAAAAGACCCGCACGGCCTTGGAGGCCCTGGGCTGGCGGGTCGAGGTGGTGTGGGAGTGCGACCTGAAGGATGTCGATGCGCTGGAGGCGCGGCTCGCGGCGTTGCTCGCGGGATAAGCAGGTGATCCGCCTATCCCCGCGAAAGCGGGATCATTTTGCAAGGCCCGCTGGTGCGGAAACTCCGTGAGGTTTGACATGAAGGACACGAAGGACACAAAGAAGAGCAAGGGCCGGTGCTGACCCTTTGTGCCCTTTGTGTACTTAGTGGTCCATAACTTAAGCCCCGCTTGCGCGGTATAGGCCGGCCGTTTGCCAGACCTCAGAACGCCTCGGCCTTCAGCGCCATCATGGTCTTCGCGCCGGCTTTCAGCTTGGCCAGGTGGGCGGCGCTGTCGGGCAGGATGCGGTCCAGGAAGTAGCGGCCGGTGGTCAGCTTGTCGGCGTAGAAGGAGTCGGCGTCGCCGGCCTTGGCCAGGGCCGCCCTGGCGATCAGCGCCCACATGTAGGCGAGCGCCGTCAGGCCGAAAAGGTGCAGGTAGTCGCTCGAGGCCGCGCCGGCCTCCTCCGGGTTCTGCAGGCCGTTCTGCATCAGCCAGCCGGTCGCCTCCTGCAGCTGCGCCTTCGCGCCGCCCAGGCCCTCGACAAAGGGGGCGAGGCCCGTATCGTTGGCGTGCTCGTCGGTGAAGGCGTCGATCTCGGCGAAGAATTTCAGCACCGCCCGGCCGCCGTTGGCCGCCAGCTTGCGGCCGACCAGGTCCAGCGCCTGGATGCCGTTGGCGCCCTCGTAGATCATGCTGATGCGCACGTCGCGCAGGTACTGGCTGGCCGGGAAATGCTCGGTGAAGCCGGAACCGCCATGCACCTGCATGGCGTCGGAGCAGATCCTGAAACCCTTGTCGGTGAGGAAGCCCTTCGCCACCGGGGTCATCAGGCCCATGTAGTCGGCCGCCTTTTCGCGCACCGCCGCGTCGGGGCTCTCGTGCATCAGGTCGCCCTGCAACGCCGTCCAGAGCAGGAAGGCGCGGCCGCCCTCGAGGAGGGCGCGGCTGTCCATCAGCATGCGGCGGATGTCCGGATGCACGATGATCGGGTCAGCCGGGCCGTCGGGGTTCTTCGGACCGGACAGCGCCCGGCCCTGCAGCCGTTCGCGGGCGAAGTCGCAGGCCGCCTGGTAGGCCGCCTCGCCCTGGGCCAGGCCCTGCAGGCCGACGCCCAGCCTGGCCTCGTTCATCATCACGAACATCAGCCGCAGCCCGGCGTTCTCCTCGCCGATCAGCCAGCCTTGCGCGTCTTCGTAGGACATGAAGCAGGTGGCGTTGCCGTGGATGCCCATCTTCTCTTCCAGCCCGACGCACCGGACGCCGTCATTGCGCGGGCCGACCCCGCCGTCGGCGCCGGGCAGGAACTTGGGGGTGATGAAGAGCGAGATGCCGCGCACCCCGGCCGGCGCGCCTTCGATGCGGGCCAGCACCAGGTGGACGATGTTTTCCGCCAGGTCGTGCTCGCCGCCGGAGATCCAGATCTTTTCGCCGGTGATGCGGTAGGAGCCGTCGGCTTGCGGCACGGCCTTGGTGCGCAGGAGGCCGAGGTCGGTGCCGCACTGGGGCTCGGTCAGGTTCATGGTGCCGCCCCACTGGCCCGAGGCCAGCTTGGGCAGGTAGGTCGCCTTCTGTTCGGGCGAGCCGCCTTCCAGGATGGCGGAATAGGCCCCGTGGGTCAGGCCCGGATACATGGAAAAGGCCATGTTGGCCGAGGACGACATCTCGGAAAAGGCCAGGTTGACCACCCGCGGCAGGGCCTGGCCGCCGAACTCGGCCGCAGCGCCGAGCGCCGGCCAGCCGGCCTCCACCATGGCCCGGTAGGCGTCCTTGAAGCCCTTGGGCGTGGCGACGCTGTAGTCCGGCGACCAGCGGCAGCCTTCGCTGTCGCCGACCTTGTTGATCGGGGCCAGCACCTCCTCGCAGAAGCGCGCCGACTCGGTCAGGATCTGCTCGACCGTGTCCAGCGCCGCGTCGGCGAAGCCCGGCAGGTTGCTGTAGCGGTCGAGCTCCAGCACCTCCCTGAGCACGAACATCTGGTCGCGAACGGGGGCGCGGTAGCTCATGGTTGTCAACCGTGGGGCTAGGTCCGAAAGAGGCGGACTATTTGGCGAATTCGTGCACGCCGTCCAGGCGCTCGCGCAGCACCTGATCATAATCCTTGGCCTTCGGCAAAAGGTCGGGCCGGGTGTCGGCCAGCCGGGCTTCCATCGCCTTGCAGCCTTCGCGAAGGGCTTCCAGCGCGTGGTCGATGTCCTCGCGCTTGGCTTCCAGGGCCACGATCTGGTCCTGGAACTTGCGCAGCGACTTGGCCGCCTGGGCGGCGCCGCCGTCGTCGGGGGTGTAGAGCTCGAGGATCTCGCGGATGTCGGCGAGGCTGAGGCCGACGCGCTTGCCGCGCAGGATCAGGATCAGCCGGGCACGGTCGCGATAGTTGTAGACCCGGTTAAGGCCCTCGCGCGCCGGCGAGAGCAGCCCCTTGTCCTCATAGAACCTGAGCGCGCGCGGGGTGACCTTGAATTCGATGCACAGCTGGCGGATCGTGTAGGTGCGTTCTGGACGTCGCAGATCGGACATTGCCGGCCTCCCTTATGGAGTCCGTCCTAGTTCCCGCTTACGTAAACGTCAAGCTCCACAGGTCGCCCGCGTCAGCTGACCGCCAGGTCCTCGCCCGCCAGCGCCCGCTCGATCAGGCCGATGGTGCGCTCCAGGCCAAAGATGGCCGCGAAGGAGCCGAAGCGCGGCCCCTGGCTCTGGCCCAGCAGCACTTCGTAGAGGGCGGCGAACCAGTCGCGCAGCGGCTCGAAGCCGGCCGCCTTGCCCGCCGCATAGACCTCGTTCTGGATCAGCTCGCCGGCCTCGCACTCCGCCGGCAGGGTCTTCAGCCGCGCCAGGAGATCGGCGAAGGCCGCGCGCTCGCGCTCGTCCGGCGGCCGGAACCTCTTCGCCGGCCGCACGAAGTCCTCGTAATAGTTGATGGCGTAGCCGCACAGGCGGTCCAGCAGCGGCTCGGTCTGCGGCGAGGCGCCCGGCAGGTGGCGGCTCAGGAAGCCCCAGAGGATGGCCTTGCTGGAGGCGTTGGCCGCCGAGACCAGGTTGAGCAGCAGGCTGAACGACACCGGCGAACCACGCTCGGGCGGGGCGCCGCGATGGACGAACCAGGCCGGATTGTCGAGCCGATTGGCGGCGTTGTCGCGGCGGTTGTAGGCGTCCAGCTGCTGCAGGTATTCGTCGGTGGCGCGCGGGATGACGTCGAAATAGAGCCGCTTGGCCGAGCGCGGCGACTGGAACATGTAATAGGCCAGGCTCTCGGTGGTCCCGTAGCGCAGCCAGTCCTCCATGGTCAGCCCGTTGCCCTTGGACTTGGAGATGCGCTGGCCGTTCTCGTCGAGGAACAGCTCGAAATTGAACCCGTCCGGCGGCTCGCCGCCGAGCACGCGGCAGATCTTGCTGGAGACCTTGACCGAATCGATCAGGTCCTTGCCGGACATCTCGAAATCCACCCCGAGCGCGGTCCAGCGCATGGCCCAGTCCGGCCGCCACTGCATCTTCACCGCGCCGCCGGTGACCGGCAGCTCGGTCAGTTCGCCGTCCTCGTCGGCGAAGACGATGGTCCCGCGCTCGACGTGGCGCTCCAGGGTCGGGACCTCGAGCACGTGGCCGGTCTTCGGGCTGATCGGCAGGAAGGGCGAATAGGTGGCGCGCCGCTCCGGCCCCAGCGTCGGCAGCATGATCGCCTGGATGTCGTCGAACCGGGCGAGGGCGGTCAGCAAGGTCTGGTCATAGAGGCCGGAACGATAGGCGTGGGTCGCCGACAGGAACTCGTAGTCGAACCCGGCCTCGTCGAGGAAGGCGCGCAGGCGGGCGTTGTTGTGGGCGCCGAAGCTCTCGTGCTCGCCGAACGGATCGCGCACGGCGGTCAGCGACTTGCCCATGTCCTCGTGGAGCATGGCCTGGTTGGGCAGGTTGGGCGCGATGCGGCGCATGCCGTCCATGTCGTCGGAGACGCAGATCAGCCGGGTGGGGATGGCCTCGTCAGTGAGCGCGCGGAAGGCCTGGCGCACCATGCTCGGCCGCGCCACCTCGCCGAAGGTGCCCAGGTGCGGCGGGCCGGAGGGCCCGTAGCCGCAGGAAAACACCACCGGCCGGCGCAGGGCCCCGAAGGTCGCCGCCGCCTCGTCGGCCTTGCCGGCCGCGATCAGGCTGGCGGCGAGGTCGCGCTCGGCGTCATCCAGCCGCAGACGCAGGATGCGCGCGATCAGCAGCCGGGCCTGCTCGAACGGCCAGGACTTGGCCTCGCGCGCCAATGAGGAAAGACCTTGCATCATGGCCGGCCTTAAAGGCCGCGCAAGGGCCCGATGCAAGCCTTGCCTTGAAGCGGCCACCAGAGCTTCCCACTATGTGCGGATGAAAACCATGCTGGCCATCGCCGCCGCCTTCGCGCTCGCCATCGCCGCGCCCGCCCTGGCCGCGGCGCCGCAGACCGCGGTCTTTTCCGGCGGCTGTTTCTGGACGATGCAGCACGACATGGAGCACATTCCCGGCGTGGTCTCGAGCGAGGTCGGCTACACTGGCGGCCATGTCGACCATCCGACCTATGACCAGGTGTCCAGCGAGACCACCGGCCACCTGGAATCGATCAAGCTGACCTTCGATCCGGCGAAGATCAGCTATGCGGCCCTGGTACAGCGCTACTGGCACCTGATCGACCCCACCGACGCCGGCGGCGCCTTCTGCGACCGCGGCGCTTCCTATCACAGCGCCATCTTCGTCAATTCGCCGGACCAGCGCCGCATCGCCGAGGCGTCGAAGGCCGCGCTCGAAAACGGGCCGCTGAAGGGCAAGATCGTCACACCGATCCGCGATGCTGCGACCTTCTGGCCGGCGGAAGACTATCACCAGCACTATGCCGACAAGAACATCGTGGCCTACGGCGCCTATCGCCTGGGCTGCGGCAAGGACGGCGTGGTCAAGCGCATCTGGGGTCCGCTGGCCTTCCGATAGGGCTCACGCCCGCGGCTCTTTGGTCTATTAGGCAGTCCATGATCTCGCCCGTTCCAGCAGAGTGGTCGCCGCATCGCGCGATGTGGCTGGGCTTTCCGAGCCATGCGGAGCTGTGGGAGGACAATCTCGCCCCCGCCCAGGCCGAGACCGCCGCCCTGGCCCGCGCCCTGGCCGGGCCCGGCAAGGAGCGCGTGCGGCTGCTGGTGTGCGGCGACGACGCCGAGGCGGCGGCCCGCGCCCTGCTCGACGGGGTCGCCGGGGTCGAGATCGTGCGCGGCCTGTTCGGCGACATCTGGCTGCGCGACACCGGGCCGATCTTCCTGGGCCAGGACGGCGCCTTCACCGCCCAGGCCTTTCGCTTCAACGGCTGGGGCGGCAAGTACCTGCTGGAAAACGACGACATCGTCGCCGAGCAGATCGCCGCCGCCGCCGGCGCGCCGCTGCGCACCGCGGCCTGCGTCATGGAGGGGGGCGCCCTCGACCACGACGGCTTCGGGGCCGTGCTGACCACCCGCCAGTGCCTGCTCAACCCCAACCGCAACGACGGCTGGAGCGAGGTGGAGGCCGAGGCGGCCCTGACCGCCAACCTCGGCGCGCGGGCGGTGCTGTGGCTGGGCGACGGCCTGGCCAACGACCATACCGACGGCCACGTCGACAACCTGGCCCGCTTCGTCGCGCCCGGCGTGGTCGCCTGTCCGGTGGCCTGGGGCCGCAACGATCCTAACGCCGAGGTCTATGACGACGCCGCGCGGCGGCTGGCCGGCATGCGCACCGCGCGCGGCGCCGCCCTGACCGTCACCCGCATCGCCTCCCCCGGCCGGATCGAGGACGAGGACGGCGCGGTGCTGCCGGCCTCGCACATGAACTTCATCATCGCCAACGGCGCGGTGGTGGCGCCGGTCTACGAGAGCCGCGCGGCCGCCTTCGCCCTGGACACCCTGCAGAGCCTGTTTCCCGAGCGGACCGTCATCGGATTGCCGTCCCGCGCCCTGCTCAGCGGCGGCGGCTCCTTCCACTGCATCAGCCGCGAGGAGCCGGCATGACCCGCGCCCTGAGCCTCGGCGTGCTGCAAAGCGCCTATGGCGACGACCTCGCCGGCAACATCGCCCGCACCGCGGGGCTGATCCGCGAGGCCGCCGCCGCCGGCGCCCAGGTCATCCTGCCGCCGGAGCTGTTCCAGGGCCCCTATTTCTGCGTGCGGCAGGAGGAGCGCTGGTTCGCCGAGGCCCACCCCTGGCGCACCCATCCGTGCGTCACCGCCCTGGCACCCCTGGCCGCCGAGCTGGGCGTGGTGCTGCCCATCTCGATCTTCGAGCGCGAGGGGCCGCACTATTTCAACAGCCTGGTGATGATCGACGCCGACGGCGCGCTGCTCGGCCTCTACCGCAAGAGCCACATCCCCGATGGGCCGGGCTACCAGGAGAAATACTATTTCCGCCCCGGCGACACCGGTTTCCGGGTCTGGGACACCCGCCACGGCCGGCTGGGCGTCGGCGTCTGCTGGGACCAATGGTACCCGGAAGCGGCGCGGGCCATGACCCTGATGGGCGCCGAGGCCCTGCTCTATCCCACCGCCATCGGCTCCGAGCCGCACGATCCGAGCCTGGACACCGCCCTGCCCTGGCGGCGGGCCATGCAGGGCCACGCCGTCTCCAACATCATCCCGGTCGCCGGCGCCAACCGCACCGGCTTCGAGCCGTGGGACGACTATCCCGGCGGCGGCCAGCGCTTCTATGGCTCCAGCTTCATCTGCGACCACCGCGGCGACCTGGTCGCCGACCTCGGCCCCGACGACGAGGGCTTCGCCGTGGCCAGCTTCGACCTCGACTTCCTGGCCCGCCACCGCGCCGCCTGGGGCTTCTTCCGCGACCGCCGGCCCGACCTCTATGGCGCTCTGACCCAGCCGAGGCCGGCATGATCGAAACCGAACGTCTTGTCTTGCGGCCATGGATCGAGACCGATCGCGACGCCTTCGTCGGCATGGTGACCGATCGGGAGGTCGGCGACTGGCTTGGCGGCGCCCGGACCCGCGACCAGGCGATGGGCGACTTCGACCGGATGCTGGCCTTCTGGACGGAGCGCGGTCACGGCCAGCTCGCCGTTGTGCGAAACCAGGATGGGGCTCTGGTCGGCCGCGTCGGCTGCCGCCGCCAGCCGGTCGAGTGGGAGCACCCCATGGTCGGCCGTGTCGAGATCGGCTGGCTGTTGGCCCGCGACGCCTGGGGCTTCGGCTACGCGACGGAGGCCTCGGCGGCGATCATTCCATGGGGCTTCGGCGTCTTCGCGGATGACGAGATCTACGCCTGGACCGCGGCGACCAACCACCGCTCGGAAGCGGTGATGCGGCGCATCGGCATGAGCCGGGCCGCGGCGCTGGATTTCGAGCATCCCGCCCTTGCGGCCGAGGACCCTTTGAGGTCGCACGTGGTCTACTTGGCGCGGCGGCCGATCGGCTCCAGCGACGTTCGCTGAAGCTGGTGCAACAAAACCCCGTCATCCCCCGCTGGAGCCGAAGGCGGAATGCGGGGGACCCATAGACACTGACCCGAGGCGGTGATCATGGGTGGCCCGAACAAGTCGGGCCATGACGAAAAGGGGTGAGCCGGTTTGAACGGGCTTGGCTCCTAGTTGAGCGGCTGCTGCGCCGCCTGGTCGGTGTCCAGGCAATCGCCGGGACCGACATGCGGCGTCTGGCGGGCGGCGGCGATTTCGGCGCGGGCCTTGTCCATGTCGGCGCGGAACTCGGGGCTGGAATGCAGCGCCGCCACCAGGGCCGAGCCGTTGGTGCGGCCCTCGTCGACGTCGCTCAGATAGTGGACGCCGCATATGACACGGCTTTCGCCGATGGCGCGGGCGCGCATCAGGATCTCGGTCGAGCGGTCCGGAACCAGTTCCGCCAGGATCAGTCCCCAGGCCCAGCTGAGCGTGGAATGGCCGGACGGATAGGATGGACTCTTGGCCAGGGCGTCGGTCTTCTCGACGCAGATCGGCGGATCGCCCGCCGCCCCGACATAGGGCCTTGGCCGGTTGAAACTGTCCTTCGGCGGATCGACCACGCCGAGGGCGTCATGGCCGGCCCGCGAGAACAGCCGCTTCAAGGTCGGCGCGTTATCGGCGTTGAGGTCGATCCCGACCGCACAGGCGAACATGCTCGGCCCAGAGTGCATGTCGGCGTCCGACGTCGCCAACGCCCAGCGCGGATCGCCTTTCAGCGCCCGCGTCCTGGCGAAGATCGCCTCGTCGTCGGCCTGGCGGCCGGACCCGGCCGGCGGCGGCGGCGGCAGGATGCGCAGCGTCTGCGGCATGGTGTCAGGCGTCAGGTAGCCGGTCACCGGCGGCGGCGGGGTCTGGGCGACGGCGAAGGACGCCAGGATCAGGCCCGCCGCGGCCAGCGGCGGCAGGATACGACGGACCATGGGCTTGAACTCCGGAAAACGGCGAGGACTAACGGCCAGCGGCGACAGCTTGGTGACGCTAGCCGAGGACGGTCTTGCCGTTCTTGATGCAGGTGACGCCGCGTTCCTTGATCCGCGCCTCGAATGAGATCACGCCGCCGTCCTTCCACAGGTCGACGGTGATGGTCTCGCCCGGAAACACCGGCGAGGAGAACCGCGCCGCGTGGCTCTTGATCGCGGCCGGATCGTAGTCCGCATAGGTCTGCAGCACCGCCCGGCAGGTAATGCCATAGGTGCACAGTCCGTGCAGGATCGGCCGCGGGAAGCCGGCGCGCCTGGCGAACTCCGGATCGGCGTGCAGCGGATTGAAATCGCCCGACAGCCGGTAGATCAGCGCCTGGTCCGGCGCGGTGGCCAGGTCGACCGACAGGTCGGGGCCGCGGGTCGGCACCGTGTGCGGCTCGGGCTGACCTTCGGAGGGGCCGCCGAAGCCGCCGTCGCCGCGGGCGAACAGCGAGGCCAGGATGGTGGCGATCGGATCGCCCGCCTCGTCGGTGATGATGGTCTCGTTGACCACCACCGCGCCCTTGTCCTTGCCCTTGTCGAACACCCCGACCACCCGGCCCTTGGTCTTGACCTTGGCCTCCGGCGGTATCGGCTTGTGAAAGGTGATGTTGCGCTCGCCGTCGACGATCAGCACCGGATTGAGCTGCATGCGCGCCTCGGGGCCGGTCGAGCTGACCGGCCGGGCGCGGACCACCGAGGCGAAGCTCGGCAGCGCCTTCAGGTTCCGCTCATAGACGAAAGCCAGCTCCTTCTCGTCCATCGGATCGGCGCCCATGCCGACGCCGAGGGCGTAGAGGATGGTCTCCTGGTTGGTCCAGGCGCCTTCGCCTTCGGTGCGGCGCTCGAGCACCTGCGGATAGTCGATCGGCATGAGAGGCGTCCTTCCTTCTGGTTTTCTGCATTGAAGGCGAAGCAGGGCCGCCCGCGCAAGCCTTCCGCGGCCCGCGATCGCGCCGCATTGCCCGTGACGAGCCGATCGGATAGAAGCCGCCGACCTTGGGCGCGACGCGCTCCCACGCCAATCTCCGGTGCTTAATGGCCGTCAACAAGGCTGATCCCGAAAGTCCCGTCACCGGCAACGTGCTGCTGTACGATCGGCCCGAGCCGCTCGACCCGCGCCGCCACGCCAATCTCGGCCTGCTCAAGACGGACAAGCCGTTCGGCTTCGTCGCCAAGCAGCATTTCGTGCCGCTGCATGTCGGCGAGTTCGGGCCGGCTTCGGTCAACTATCCGATCATCTTCGCCGGCGAGGCGCGCGCGCCGCTGGCGGTGGTCGGCGTGACCGCCGGCGAGAACCTCTATGTCAGCGACGACGGCGCCTGGCGCACCGGCGTCTATGTGCCGGCCTTCATCCGCCGCTACCCCTTCGTCGGCGCGCTCGACGAGCAGGCGCAGAAGATGGTGGTCTGCATCGACCGCGGCTCGTCGCTGTGGGTCGAAGGCGGCGGCGACGTGCCGCTGTTCGAGAACGGCCAGCCGACCGAATTCACCAAGAGCTGCATCGACTTCTGCAGCCAGTTCGATGTCGAGCGGCGCCAGACCGACCTGTTCGTCAAGATGCTCACCGATCTGGACCTGTTCGAGACCCGCCAGACCACCTACACGCCGCGCTCGCCCGACGGGGTCGCGCTCGAGCCGCAGCTGGTGGCGGAGTTCTTCGGGGTTTCGGAAGATCGGCTGAAGGCCCTGCCCCAGCAGAAGCTGGTCGAGCTGCGCGACAACGGCGCCCTCGGCCAGATCTACGCGCACATGATTTCACTGTTCAGCTGGGAACGGCTGCTGTCGGAGTCGCTGCAGCGCCGCAGCCAGGCTCAGCCGGCCTGAGGCGTGGCCTCAGGCTTCGCGGCAGGCGAACAGGCTGCGGGTGAGGCAGGAAAACACCAGCCGGCCGGCCTGATCGAGCAGGTCGTGCTGGGCGAAGACGATGCCCTTGCCGGCGCCGACCGGGTCCTTGCCCATCACCGTCATGCGCCCGCGCAGGGTGTCGCCCGCCGGCGGGACGCGTCCCCAGCGCAGCGCGTCGACCGCCAGCCGCTTGGTCTGGGGCCAGTCGGCCGAGGCCGCGTCGTCGAGGCTCGACCAGATGGCGTAGACCAGGGCCTCGCAGGCGCCTTCGCTGAGGTCGCGATTGGGCGCGAAGACGGCGTTGAAGCTCTCCATCATAGTTTCGCTGAGCGGCATCGACCCCAGGGCCACCACCTGGCCGACCTCGATGTCTTCGAAATGGGCGGGCAATGCGGTTTCCTCAGCGTTGGTCGGTTTCGGGCGGTATAGCTCTGGCATGGTGAACGGAACCTTCCAATCGATCCTTGCGCGGTCGCTGGCCGTGCTTTGCCTGCTCGCCGCCGTCCCCTCGGCCGCGGCCGCGGCCCCGGTGCGGGCCGGCCACCTCACGGCCGAGATCGTCGCCGACCACGCCGCCATCGCGCCCGGCGGGACCATCCATGTGGCGCTGCGCCAGCAGATCGACGCCGGCTGGCACACCTACTGGCGCAATCCCGGCGATTCCGGCGAGGCCACCACCCTGGACTGGACGCTGCCGGCCGGCTGGAAGACCGGCGCCATCGTCTGGCCGACGCCGCGGCAGCTGCAGATCGGTCCGCTGATGGACTACGGCTATACCGGCGAGGTGCTGTTGCCGCTGGCGCTGACCGCGCCGGCCGGCGCCAGGCCGGGCCAGACGGTGACGCTGAAGGCGCACGCCGCCTTCCTGGTCTGCCAGGACGTCTGTGTCCCGGAAGACGCCCAGCTCAGCCTCGACCTGCCGGTGGCGGCGGCCAATCCGCCGGCCGAGCCGCATTGGGGGCCGGCGATCGCGGCCACCCTGGCCGCCGCGCCGCGGGCCTCGCCGGCGCTGAAGGCGGCGATGACGCCGGGCGCCGCCGCGGTGAAGCTGAGCATAGCCGGCGCGCCGCTGAAGGGCGCGGATGTCGCCGGCGCCTATTTCTATCCCTATGACGGCGAGGCGATCGACGCGGCGCAGCCTCAGGCGATCGAGCGCGGCCCCGACGGCCTGACCCTGTCGCTGGCCCCCGGCTCGGCGTTCAAGACCGGCAAGCCGCCGGCGAACCTGACCGGGGTCCTGGCGCTGAAGTCCGCCGCCTTCGAGGTGACCGCCGCGCCGGGGCCGCCGCTGGCCGATGCGTCCGGCCTCGGACCGCCGCCGGGCGCGCCGGCCGGCCTGGGCCAGTTCGCCGTCGCCATGGGCCTGGCCTTCGTCGGCGGGTTGATCCTCAACCTGATGCCCTGCGTCTTCCCCATCCTGGCCATGAAGGCCGCGTCGCTGGCCCGCCACGCCCACGCGCCGAACGCCGCGCGCATCCAGGGCCTGGCCTATCTCGCCGGGGTGGTCGCCACCTTCCTGGCCCTGGCCGGAGCGCTGATCGCGGCGCGGGCGGCCGGCCAGGCGGTGGGCTGGGGCTTCCAGCTGCAGTCGTCCGTCATCCTCGGCGGCCTCGCCCTGGTCATGCTGCTGGTGGCGCTGAACCTGTCCGGGGTGTTCGAAGCGGGGACCGCGCTGCAGGCCGCGGCCGGCCAGGCCGAGGCCGCCGATCGCGGCGGCGCGCTCGGCGCCGCGCTGACCGGCGTGCTGGCGGTGGCCGTCGCCGCGCCCTGCACGGCCCCGTTCATGGGCGCCGCGGTCGGTTTCGCCCTCACTCAAGGGACCGCCATCGCCCTTGCCGTCTTCCTGGCCCTGGGCCTCGGCATGGCCGCGCCCTTCGTGGCGCTGGCCTTCGCCCCCGCCCTGCTCGGCCGCCTGCCGCGACCGGGGGCCTGGATGGAGGGGCTGAAGAAGGCGCTGGCCTTCCCGATGTACGCGACCGCCGCCTGGCTGGCCTGGGTCTATGCCCAGAGCGCCGGATCCACACGGCTGGCCGGCCTGTTCGCCGCCGCCGTGCTGACCGGCCTCGCCGCCTGGCTCTACGGCGCCGGGCAGCGCGCCCGCATCACCGGCGCCCGCTCGGCGCCGGCGCTGGCGGCGTCGGCCATCGCCATCGCGCTGGCGCTCGCCGCCGCCTTCTGGCCCGCCGCGCCGACCCCGGCCGCCCTCGCCTCCCAGCCCTTCTCGCCCGACCGGCTGGCCGAGCTGCGCGCCGAGCATCGGCCGGTGTTCGTCAACTTCACCGCCGCCTGGTGCGTCACCTGCCAGGTCAACGACCGCGTGGCCTTGTCCGGCGGCAAGACCGCCGACGCCTTCGGCAGGGCCGGCGTGGTCTATCTGGTCGGCGACTGGACCGACCGCGACGCGGCCATCGAACAGGCCCTGGCCGCCCACGGCCGCGCCGGCGTGCCGCTCTATCTGATGTACCCGGCCGACGGCGGCGAGCCGCAGGTGCTGCCGCAGATCCTCACCGAGGGCATGGTGGTCGACGCCGCGAAAAAGGCCGCGGCCAGCGCCTCCTAGGCCTCCGCCGTCCTAAGCCGCGGGCTGGGGCGGGGCGGTGATCACCTCGACATTGTCCCGCAGGAGGTAGGACATGTCGCGCAGGGCCGCGTCCTGGTCATGGCCGGTCTTGGCCGCCGCCACGGCGGCCAGCTTGGCCGGCAGATCCTGGGAGATGCCGTGCAGGATGCACTTCAGATCGTCCTTGGAGCCCCGCGCCACCAGCACCTCGTGGCCCTTCTGGTCCAGCAGCGACAGCTCGGTGATCGCCTCGCTGAACTGGCTGAACCGCGGCAAGGTCACCGCCTCGCTCGAGGCGGCGAGGCTCTTGCGGTAGGCGTCGACCTGGTCCTTGAGCGTGCTGGCCCGGCCGACGATGTCCTTGAACAGCGGCTCGCCGGCCACCGAGGCCGGCGCCGCATCGGCGATCGCGGCCGCGGGCGGCGGCATGGAGGCGCTCGGACCGGCCTGGGCGAAGACGAGGAAGGCGGCGATCGCGACATCGCATGACATGGCGGGGTCCTCCGAATCTCGGACGGCGAACCGAAGGCTTACCAAGTCAGGGTAAACGACCCGCTACCGGCTCCCCGCCGGCTTCGCCGTTCCTTGCCCGGCCGCGCGCGATCCTTTAAGCGCCGCCCATGACCGAGGCCTTCCGCCCTCAAGCCCGTGCTCCCAAGGGCTTCATCGACAAACGCGCCGGCGACCTGGCCGCCGAGCGGCGGATCGTCGACGCCGTCTCGGCCGTCTACGAGCGCTACGGCTTCGAGCCGCTGGCCACCGGCGCGTTCGAATACGCCGACGCGCTCGGCAAGTTCCTGCCCGACGCCGACCGGCCGAACGAAGGCGTCTTCGCGCTGCAGGACGACGACGAGCAGTGGATGGCGCTGCGCTACGACCTGACCGCGCCGCTGGCCCGGTTCGTCGCCGAGAACTGGGAGACCCTGCCCAAGCCGTTCCGCCGCTATGCGGTGGGCTCGGTCTGGCGCAACGAGAAGCCGGGCCCCGGCCGCTACCGCGAATTCATCCAGTGCGACGCCGACACGGTGGGCTCGGCCCGCCCGGAAGCCGACGCCGAGATGATCGCCATGATGGTCGAGGGCCTGGAGGCCGCCGGCCTGCAGCGCGGCCAGGCGGTGATCAGGATCAACAACCGCAAGCTGCTGAACGGCCTTCTGACCTCCGCCGGCGCGGCGGACGCCGGGCAGAAGCTGGTCGTGCTGCGGGCGGTGGACAAGCTCGACCGGCTGGGGCCGGAGGGCGTCGCCCTGCTGCTCGGTCCCGGCCGGAAGGACGACTCCGGCGACTTCACCAGGGGCGCGGGCCTGAACGCCGCCGCCATCGAGCGGGTGATGGCCTTCGTCGCCGCCGGCGCCGAAGCGCGGCCGGAGACGCTCGACCGCCTGGCCAACGTCATCGGCGGCTCGGCCGAGGGCGACGAGGGCCTGGCCGAACTGGCGAAAATCCATCAGGCCCTGACCAGCCTCGGGGTCGACGAGACCCGGGCCGCCTTCGATCCCTCCATCGTCCGCGGCCTGGAATACTATACCGGCACGGTGTTCGAGGCGGACATGCTGCTGGAGACCCTCGACGAGCGCGGCAGGCCGGTGCGGTTCGGCTCGCTCGGCGGCGGCGGCCGCTATGACGACCTGGTGGCGCGCTTCACCGGCCAGCCCGTCCCGGCGACCGGCTGCTCTTTCGGGGTCTCGCGGCTGGCGGCGGCGCTGAAGGCGGCCAACCGGGCCGAGGCCTTCAGCGCGCGCGGACCGGTGGTGATCATCGCCTTCGACGCCGAGGGCATGGCCGACTATTTCGCCATGGCCGCCGAGCTGCGCGGCGCCGGCGTCGCCGCCGAGGTCTATCTCGGCCAGAGCGGCATGAAGGCGCAGATGCGCTACGCCGACCGGCGGCTGTCCCCGGCCGCGGTCATCGTCGGCGGCGATGAGCGCGCCGCCGGGCAGGTGACCATCAAGGACCTCGACCTGGGCCGCGAACTGGCCGCCGGCGTCAGCGACAACCAAAGCTGGCGCGGCGAGCGTCCCGGCCAGGTCACCGTGCGGCGGGACGAGCTGGTGGCCACGGTCCAGCGCATCCTCGACGCGAGCATCGGCGGTGGAAACCGGCTTGGGGATGCCGCGCGATGAGGCTCGAGCCGCCCGTTCCCGCCGACGTGCTGGCGGCCATCCGCGCGCCCTTCGCCGCGCTCGCGGCCCCCTTCACCGACGCGCCGGTGATGCTGCCGCTCGGCCTGATGCTCGACCTGGCCGGCGAGACCATGCGCGGGCGGCTGTTCCTGGTGCAGGGCGACGGCGAGGACGCCTGCCTGCGGCCCGACTTCACCATTCCCATCGCCCGGGTGCACATCGACCGGGGCGCCGGCGACGGCCGCTACCTCTACGAGGGCAAGGCGTTCCGCGTCGCGCCGCGCGGGTCGGGCCGCGCCGAGGAGTTCCTGCAGATCGGGCTGGAGGCCTATGGCGGCGGCCGCGGCCCCGAGGCGGACGCCGAGGTCGCCGGCCTGGCCTGGCGGGCGGCGGCGGCCGGCGGGCGCGACGACCTGAGCATGATCCTCGGCGACATCTCGCTATTTTCCGCCTTCATCGACGCCATCGGCCTGGCGCCCGCCCTGGCGGCGCGGCTGAAGCGGGCCTTCGTCCGGCCCGGCGCCCTGGCCGGCGAACTGACCCGCGCCCAAGCGGCCGAGCCGCCGGTGCGCCAGGGCGACCGGCTGGCCGAACTGCTCGCCGGCCTGCCCGAGGCCGAGGCCACCGCCGTCCTGCAGGATCTCTGGTCGATCGCCGGCATCCAGCCGGTGGGCGGCCGCTCGGCGGCCGAGATCGCTCATCGCCTGGTGCAGCGCGGCGAGGCCGCCCGCGCCCCGCGGCTGGATCCCGCCCAGGCCAGGCTGATCCGCGACTTCATCGACCTCTCGGGCCCACCGCGCGCGGTGCTGGACCGCATCGCCGAGCTGGCCAGCAGCGGCCGGCTCGAACTGGACGCCGAGCTGGCGGCCTGGACCGCGCGGCTGGACGCCATCGTCGCCAACGGCGCGCCCGAGGGCCGGCTGGTCTTCCAGGCCAATTTCGGCCGCGCCTTCAGCTATTACGACGGCTTCCTGTTCGAGGTGCGCAGCGCCGCCCTCGACGACGAGGCGCCGGTGGCCGGCGGCGGCCGCTACGACCTTTTGCCGGCGCATCTGGGCGGCGCGGCGCGCGGCGCGGTCGGCTGCGCGGTTCGGCCCTGCCGCGCCTGGGCCGATGCGGGGACGCCCTCATGACCGATGCGCCCCTGACCTTCGGCCTGTTCTCCAAGGGCCGTCTGAAAGAACAGGCCGAGGAATGGCTGGGCGACTGCGGCCTGGATCTGGAGGCCGGCGGCGGCGAGCGCGGCTACCTGGCCGAGATCAAGGCCCTGCCCGACGTTCGGGTGCTGCTGCTGTCCGCCGGCGACATCGCCGCCGGCCTCGACACCGGCGAGCTGCACCTCGGCGTCAGCGGCGAGGATCTGCTGCGCGAGCGCGGCGAGGCGGTCGAGGCGCATGTGATGCTGCTGCGCGCCCTGGGCTTCGGCCGCGCCGACCTGGTGGTGGCCACCCCGGCCAGCTGGATCGACGTCGAGACCATGGCCGACCTCGAGGAGGTGGCCGCCGCCTTCGTCGCCCGCACCGGCCGGCGCATGCGGGTGGCGACCAAATACCTGGTGCAGACCCGCGCCTTCTTCGCCAGCCACGGCGTCGTCGACTACCGCATCGTCGAGTCCAGCGGCGCCACCGAGGGCGCGCCGGCGGCCGGCCAGGCGGAGCTGATCGTCGACATCACCACCACCGGCGCGACCCTGAAGGCCAACGGCCTGAAGGTGCTGAAGGACGGGCTGATCCTGCGCAGCCAGGCGCAGCTGTGCGCCAGCCTCATCGCCCGCTGGACGCCCAAGCAGCTGGCCTCGGCGCGGCGGCTGATGAGCATCGTCGAGGCCCGCGCCCGAGCCCGGCGCACCGCCCTGGTCTCCTGGCCGGCGGAGCAGGACAAGGCCGCCCTGGCCGCCACCGAGGCCTTCCTCGCCCGCGGCGCCACGCGGCGCGCGCAAGGGCTGCTGGCCGAGGCCGACAGCCTGTTCGAGGTGACGGCCGCCCTGGCCCAGGCCTCGGTCGGACCGGTCTCGGTGGTGCGCCCCGATTTCGCCTTCGAGCCGCGCTCGGCCGCCGGAGACCGGCTGGCGGCCCGGCTTGGCGAGCGAAGATGAAGATTGGCCAGCGCGAATTGATTGAATTTGCTGTCGGTTCGGCGGCCACATTGCGCATTTGCAACACTTGGTCGCGCAAAAGATTGACAAGATTGCGGAAACGCCGTTCCCTTGCCCCGCGAGAGACGACACGGGCCATCAGAGCCCATGCGACTCGGCGTTTCGGGGAGGAAACGCCCGCTTACTTCAAGAGGCTGCGAGCCCGCCGCGGTGATCCGCGACGGGCTCTGCTTTTTTAGCGCCGTCACCAGATCCTGACCCGCTGATCCGGCGGCACGTACATCGGATCGGCCGGCTTGACGTCGAAGGCCTGGTACCAGGCGTCGACATTGCGCAGGGTTCCCACCACCCGGTAGTGCGACGGCGAATGCCGGTCGGAGACCAGGTCCTCGCGCAGGGTGTCGTCGCGGATCTTCTCCCGCCAGATCTGCGCGAATCCAAGGAAGAAGCGCTGGTCGCCGGTCAGGCCGTCGATCACCGGCGCCGGCTGGCCGTGCAGCGAGGCGTGGTAGGCGTCGAGGGCCAGAAGCACGCCGCCCAGGTCGGCGATATTCTCGCCCATGGTCAGGTCGCCCTTGATGTGCGCGCCCGGGACCGGCTCGAAGGCCGAATACTGCGCCCCCAGCCGATCGGCGCGGACCTGGAACTTGCTCGCATCGCCGGCGCTCCACCAGTCGGCCAGCCGGCCGTCGCCGTCGAACTTGCGGCCCTGGTCGTCGAACCCGTGGGTCATCTCGTGACCGATCACCGCGCCGATGCCGCCATAGTTGATGGCCGGGTCGGCGGCCGGGTCGAAGAAGGGCGGCGACAGGATGGCGGCCGGGAAGACGATCTCGTTGTTGCTGGGATTGTAATAGGCGTTGACCGTCTGCGGGGTCATCGCCCATTCCAGCTTGTCCACCGGACCCGCCATCCGCCTGACCTGCCGCTCCCAATCGAAGGCCTCGGCCCGTTCGGCGTCGCCATAGAGGTCGTCCGGCCGGATCGACAGGGCGGAATAGTCGCGCCACCGGGCCGGATAGCCGATCTTGACGCTGAGCCTGGCGAGCTTTTCCTGCGCCCTGGACTTGGTCTCGGCGCTCATCCAGTCCACCTGGTCCAGGCGGGCGTTGAGCGCGGCCTTCAGATTGCCGACCAGGGCGTCCATCTTGGCCTTGGCGTCGGGCGTGAAGTACCGGGCGACATAGAGCCGCCCGACCGCCTCGCCGAGCGTGCGGTCGATGAAGCCGACGCCGCGTTTCCAGCGCGGCTGGATTTCCGGCTGGCCGGCCAGGACGTGGTTGCGGAAGTTGAACCGATCCTCGACGAACCGGTCCGGCAGGTAGGGCGCCGCGGCGTCGACCAGGTGGAAGGCCTGCCAGGCTTTCAGGGTCTCGACCGGCGTCGCCGCATAGATGGCGGCCGCCTTCGGGAAGGCGGTGTTGGACTCCAGCACGATGTGATCGATTGAACCCAGCTCGGCGGCGGCCAGGAAGTCCCGGAAATCAAAGCCCGGCGCATAGGTCGCCAGGTCCGCGACCGCCATGGGATTATAGGTCTTGTACGGGTCGCGCTCCTCGGCGCGCGACCAGCTGATGTCGGCGAGTCTGGTCTCGAAATCGACCACCGCCCGGGCGGCGGCGTCCGGATCGGCCCAGCCGATTTCCTTCAGAAGGGTGGCGACATAGGCCTGGTAGGCGGCCTTCTTCTCGGCGAACTCCGGCTTCAGGTAATAGTCGCGATCGGGCAGGCCGAGGCCGCCGAGGTCGATATAGACCGCGTAACGACCGGGTTCCTTGGCGTCCGGGAAAATGGCCAGGTCGAAGATGGCGCTCTGGAAACCCAGCGCCGCGCGGCCCATGACCGCGGCGACGTCGTCGCGGGAGCTTTCGCCGCGGATGGCGTCGAGATCCGGCGTCAGCGGCGCGGCGCCCAGCCGCTCGACGCGGGCTTCGTCCATGAAGGCCTTGTAGGCGTCGCCGATCCGGGCCGCGTCGCCGTCCGTCAGCTGACCGGCCGCCGCCTGCTCGATCAGGAGCCGCGTGCGGTTGTCCGACAGCACCACCAGCTTGTCGAAATTGCCGTAGCGGGTGCGGTCGGCCGGAATCTGCTCATGGTCGAACCAGACCCCGTTGGCGTAGCGGAAGAAGTCGGCGCCCGGGCTGGCGGTCAGGTCGCGGCCGCTCTGGTCGTAGCCCCAGGCGCCGTACCGCGGCGCGGTCACGTCCAGCGCCGCCGCCTGGGCGGCGCCCGCCGTCGCGGCGGCGGGGGTGTTCGACTGGGCGGCGGCCTGCCCGGCGGACCAAGCCAGGACGCCGGCCGCGAGCATGGCCGGCCAGGGATGCGATTGCTTCATCAGGGTTCCGTCATCGGGCGCGCGTCGCGGCGCCGCTCGCGCCCTATCATAGGTCGGCTTCCGGCCAAATCATGACGGCGCGGAGAGGGCCCGGGCGCCGATCCTGGGGCGCGATCTTCAGGCGCCGATCTTCAACCGCTCCAGGGCGAGGGCCTTGGCGGCCTTGTAGTCCACCTTGCCGTTCGGCGAGCGCGCGACCGGAGCCAGCACCAGTTCGCGCGGCGCCTTGTAATCCGCCAGAAGGCCGCGCACGTGCCTGGAGAGCTCGTCCAGGGTGGGCGCAGGCTGGCCGGGCGTGACCTCGACCACGGCGCAGACGCGCTCGCCGAAGCGCTCGTCCGGCACCCCGACCACAACCGCGTCCTGGACCGCCGGGTGACGTTTCAGCGCCTCCTCCACCTCTTCCGGGAAGACCTTCTCGCCGCCGGTGTTCACGACCTGGGAGCCGCGCCCCAGCAGGGTGAGCGAGCCGTCGGCCTCGACGGTGGCGAAGTCGCCGGGCAAAGACCAGCGACGGCCCTCGAATTCGCGAAAGGTCTTGGCCGTCTTTTCCGGGTCCTTGTAGTAGCCGACCGGCATGAAGCCGGAGAGCGCCAGCAGGCCGCGTTCTCCCGAGCCGGGCTGGATGCGGCGGCCATCCTCGCTGAACACCGCGGTGTTGGGGCCGAGCATGAACTTGGCGGTCTCGGCTTCCTGGCCGGCGGTGGAGTTGGAGCCGCCGATGCCCACGGCCTCCGACGAGCCGAGGCTGTCGAACAGCATGATGTGCGGCGCGTGCTTCAGCAGGCCGTGCTTGTTCTCCTGGCTCCAGACCGTGCCCGAGGAGTTGATCACCCGCAGCTTGCCGAGGTCCCAGCGGCCCGGATTGGCGTCCAGCGCCTGCAGCATCGGCTGGGCGAAGGCCTGGCCGACGATGGCGACGCCGGTGACGCCCAGCCGCTCGACCTCGCTCCACAGCTCGACCGCGTTCAGCCGCTGCGACGGCAGGGTGGCGACCGAGCCGGCGCCGGTCAGGGCGCTCAGCGCCGTGAACTGGGCGGTGGCGTGCATCAGCGGCGCGGCCGCCAGCACCAGCCTGAGCACCGAGCCCTCCTTACCCTCGGACGCCCGCGCCCGCTCGCCGGCCTCGGCGGGGGTCTCCAATGGCGGCAGGGCCTCGATCAGGTTGCCGCCGCCGCCGAGCACCTTGAACAGGTCCTCCTGGCGCCACATCACCCCCTTCGGCATGCCGGTGGTGCCGCCGGTGTACATGAGCAGGATGTCGTCGCCCGAGCGGCCCCAGGGCGCGATCACCCGGCCGCCTGCCGCGGACTCCACGGCGGAATTGGCGATCGCCTCGTAGTCCTCGGCCCAGTCCGGGACCGGATGGTCGGGCTGCCCCACGGCGATCCAGGCCTTCACCTTCGGCAGGCGGGCGCGGGCCTTGGCGGCGACCTCGGCGAAGGCGGCGTGGAAGACCACCACCTCGGCGTCGGCGTTGTCGAACAGATAGACCAGCTCCTCGACGCCATAGCGGTAGTTGGTGTTGACCGGGACCAGGCCCGCCTTGAAGGCGGCGAAGTAGGTCTCGAGATATTCCGGGCCGTTGTAGAGGAAGGCGGCGACCTTGGACTGATGGGTAAGGCCGGCGTCGAGGAAGAAGCGGGCCAGCCCGTTGGCGCGGGCGTCGAACTGGCCCCAGCTCAGCTCGCGCGGACCCTGCACCTGGGCGCGCCGGCGGGGCACGGCGTCGGCGATCGCTTCCCAGATGTCGGCATAGGCCCAACCCGCCATCGCATCGCTCTCCTGATCGGTGATTAGCCTGCTAAGGGTGGGACGCGGGCAGGGCGCCTGTCAACGCGGGACGAAGGAAGGGACACCCATGAGCGCACCCCCCATATTGGTGGTCATGGGCGTCTCCGGCGTCGGCAAGACCACGGTGGGCGAGTTGATCGCCAAGCACCTTGGCTGGCCCTTCGTCGACGGCGACGACCTGCATCCGAAGGCCAACATCGACAAGATGCGCGCCGGCATTCCGCTCACCGACGCCGACCGTGCCCCCTGGCTGGCGGCCATCGGCGCCTGGATCGACGCCCAGGCCAAGGCGGGCGAGCCGGGCGTGGTCGCCTGCTCGGCGCTGAAGCGCGCCTATCGCGACACCCTGCGCGCCGGCCGGCCGCAGGTGCGCATCGTCTATCTGCGCGGCTCGCCGGACGAGATCGCCGACCGTCTGGCCCATCGCAGCGGCCACTTCTGGCCGCCGAAGCTACTGGCCAGCCAGTTCGCCGACCTGGAGCCGCCGGAGCCGGACGAGGACGCGATCGTCGTCGATACCGCCGAGACGCCCGAGGCCGTGGCCAAGGCGGTCGTCGACCAGCTATCCTGAGCCATGGCCGCCCTGCATCCCGAGATCGAGCCCCATGCGACGGGCATGCTGGATGTCGGCGACGGGCAGCGGGTCTATTGGGAAACCTGCGGCGACCCGGCCGGCAAGCCCGTGCTGGTGCTGCATGGCGGACCCGGGTCGGGCTGCACGCCCGGCGCGCGGCGGATGTTCGATCCGGCCGCCTTCCGCATCGTCCTGTTCGACCAGCGCCAATGCGGCCGCAGCCTGCCGCACGCCAGCGACCCGGGCGTCGACCTCGGCGTCAACACCACCGGCCATCTGCTGGCCGACATCGAGGCGCTGCGCGGTCATCTCGGCGTCGAGCGCTGGCTGGTGTTCGGCTCGTCCTGGGGGTCGGTCCTGGCGCTCGCCTATGCCCAGAGCCGTCCCGAAAGGGTCTCGGGCCTGGTGTTGTCCAGCGTCGGGACCGGGGGCGACGTCCATTGGATGTACCACGGGGTCGGGCGATACTTTCCCGAGGCCTGGGCGCGCTTCCACGCCGCCGCGGGCGTCGACGACCCGGGCGCCGACCTGGTCAAGGCCTATCACCGGCGGCTCAACGATCCCGACCCCGGGGTGCGCGAGCGGGCGGCGCAAGCCTGGTGCGACTGGGAGGCGGCGGTGATCTCCGTCGACCCCAACCACAAGCGGCCGGCCCGCTATGCCGACCCGCGCTTCCGGATGGTCTTTGCACGGATCGTCACCCACTACTTCGTCAACAAGTGCTGGCTCGAGGATGGCGTGCTGCTTCGCGACGCCCATCGGCTGGCCGGCATTCCCGGCGTGCTGGTGCATGGGCGGCTGGACCTGGGCGCCCCTTTGGCGCCGCTCCTGGAGCTGACGAAGGCGTGGCCGGGAAGCGAGCTGGTGGTGGTGGACGCGGCCGGCCATGAGACCACGACGCCGGGGATGATGGAGGGCATCCTCGCGGCCATCGAGCGGTTCGCCTAAAGCCTGGCCCGAGGGGGAAATCATGGCGGAAACCCACTCGCATACCGTGCCAGGAGGCCGCGCCTTCTGGCTGACCGAAAAGCTGTGGCGCGCCGCCAAGGGACTGCCCGTCACCCGCGTGGCGCTGGACGCCATCGCCGAGTTCGAGCGGGACTGCTGGTTCCAGGACCGGCATCCGCCGACCTGCCGGGCGGTGGCCGAGCATGCGCGGCGCATCCAGGACGCCGACCTTGCCTACCCGATCATCCTCTCGGCCGACGGGCGGCTGATGGACGGAGGCCACCGCGTCGCCAAGGCCTATCTGCGCGGCGACACCGACATCGCCGCGGTGCGGTTCGTGGTGGACCCCGAACCGGAGCGCATCATAACGACGCCCCCGGCGGACTAGGGTCGCGCCCGACCGCCTCGTTCGCCGCCAGCGGGATCGGACTCCATTCGATCAGGCCGATATAGCCGTCGCCGGCGGCGATCACCGAGCGGCGGCCGTCGACGTGGACCACCGATCCCGGCGCGTGGCCGTGGGCCTCGGTCCAGCCGACCGCGCGTCGCACATAGACGGTCTTGCCGCTCACATGGGCGATGGTCTCGGTCAGGCCGAAGGCGCGCACCCGGCGCAGGATCGCCTCCACCGGCGCGGTGAAGTCGAGAGTCCGCTCAGCGTCGCCGGTGAGCTTCCAATAGCTGCCCCGCCCCTGCGGCCGAGCCCTGGCCCAGAGGCCGGGCAGGTCGGCGGCGACGCGGGCCGCCAGCCGGCCGGCGGTCATCTGGGTCTTCAGGTCGAGCGTGTCGTGGCACTCGGCCGCGCCGAGCGGGAAGGTCTCGGCGTCCAGGATGTCGCCGGCGTCGAAGCCCGGCTCCAGCTTGTGGCAGGTGACGCCCCAGGCGGTCCGCGCCTCGAGGATGGCGCGGAAGGCCGGATAGGGCCCGCGCGCCTCGGGCAGTGGCGAGGCGTGGAAATTGACCGCGAAGGGCATGTGCGGCCGCCAGTCGCCGATCCGCCAGTTGTAGCTGGCGCAGACCAGCACATCGCAGCCGCGGGCGCCCAGGTCGGCCAGGTCGGCCTCGTCCATGCGGGAGAGCTGCACCGGGGTGTCGAGGCCGACGGCGCGCTCGATGATCGCCCGGTTCAGATTGGTCACCGGGCTGGGCGGCACGGTGAACAGCTTCACCGGCCGCCAGCCGGCCGCGAGCAGGGCGTCGAAGACGCTGAGGCTGCGGTCGACGCCGGTGATGGCGAACCGCATGCCTAGCCGCCGCCCGCCGCCGCCGCGCGGCCGGGCGGCGGTTCGCTGGCGGTCTGGGCCAGGGGTTTCGGCAGGTCGGCCGCGGTGAGGTAGCCGAGGTGTTTCTTGTCCAGCCGGTCGAAGCGGCGATCGATCACCGTCATGTACTCGGCGAGGGTGATGTGGCCGTCCATGGCCAGGTCTGCCGCCGCGATCGGCTCGGGATCGGGGATCAGCTCGAAGGGCGCCGCGCCGTCGGCGACGCTGTCCGCGCCCGGATCGGGCGGGCTCTTTCGCCGCCCGAACAGGCCGCGCGGCCCCGGGCGCTCCACCGGCGGGGCGAACTGGCCGTCGTCGTCTGCTCCCGGCACGCGGAAGGCGCCGAGGATCTCGGGGACCACCTGGTTCTCGTAGGCCTGCAGCTCGAACGGATCGATCACCCCGTCATGGTTGGTGTCGAGGGTGCGGAAAAAAGCCTCGGCGTCGGCGCGGAACTCCGCCCTGTCGATGCGGCCGTCGCCCCTCCTGTCGACCTGGGCGAACCAGCGGACCACCGGATAGGGCTGGCCGGCGGGACTGCGGAACGGCTGGCCGCTGGGGCTGATGAACAGGCTGGGCCCGCGCATGGGCACGGGCGACGCGGCGGGCGGCTGGGCGGCCAGCCGCACAGGCGCCAGCGCCGTCATGAGCGCCATCGCCGCCGCGCCGGTTACAACCTCGATTCGCATTCGTCGCCGATCGTCACGCCTTGTTGCGGAGGAATTTCATCGTCAGGAGGCGACTTGTGGGGGCCGGGTCGCGGACTTAAGGAAACAGGCAAATCATAAGGATGGGAGGATGCCATGAGCGACGCCGTCGCGCCACGGGAAGAGATTCTGGAGCCGGCGCTGCCTATCGTCGATCCGCACCATCACCTGTGGGACCGCACGCCGTTCCTCCCGCCGCCGAGCGAGCGGCCGCCGGTGCGGCATGGGTTCGAGAACGTGATGCGGCTGGCGCCGCGCTATCTGATCGAGGATCTGGTGGCCGACATGCAGCGCGGCCACAACGTAGTCGCCACGGTCTTCGTCCAGTGCGGCTCGATGTACCGGCTGGACGGGCCGGAGCACCTTCGCGTCATCGGCGAGACCGAGTTCGTCAACGGGGCGGCGGCGATGAGCGCCAGCGGCCTCTATGGGCCGATCCGCGCCTGCGCCGGCATTGTCGGCCACGTCGACCTCACCCAGGATCCGAAGCTGATCGACGACGCGCTGCGAGCCCACATGGCCGTCGGCGGCGGCCGCTTCCGCGGCATACGCCACTCGGCCTCCTACGATGCCGATCCGGATGTTCTCGGACCGCTATCGCGCCAGACGCCGGGGCTCTACCCGTCAGCGGTGTTTCGGCGGGGCTTTCAGGAATTCGCCAGGCACGGCCTGTCGTTCGACGCCTGGCTGCTCGAGCCTCAGCTCGGCGAGTTCCTCGACCTGGTTCGCGCCTTCCCGGGCGTCCAGTTCATCCTCGATCACGTGGGCACGCCGCTGGGCATCGGCGCCTATGCCGGCAAGCGCGAGGAACGGTTCGCCGGCTGGGCCGCGAAGATCCGCGAGATCGGCGCCTGCGAAAACGTGGCGGTGAAGCTGGGCGGCCTCGCCATGCCCTTCGCCGGCTTCGACAGCTTCATGCAGAGCCGGCCGTCGAGCGTGCTGGCGGAGGCGTGGCGGCCCTATATCGAGACCTGCATCGAGGCCTTCGGACCGGACCGCGGCATGTTCGAGAGCAACTTCCCGGTCGATCTGTGCAGCTGCACCTACGACGTGCTGTGGAACGCCTTCAAGATCATCACCGCCGGCGCCTCCGCCGACGAAAAAGCCGCCCTCTACGGCGGCACGGCGAAAAGGGTCTATCGACTGGCGATCTGATCGCGCTCGATCAGCAGCAGCCGCATGGCGACATCGTCCTCGACGAAGTCGCCCAAGTCGCGGAAGCCGACCGCGCGCGAGCAGGCGAGGGCGGCGGTGTTGGCATGGGCGTGGGCGATATAGCAGCGGGTCTCGTCCGGGTGCAGCGGAAAGGCCACGTCGCGGACATAGGCGCCCAGCATGGCCCGGCCGTAGCCGGCGCCGATCAGGTCGGGCTCGCCGATATAGAGGTCGATGCTGAGTCCGGCTTCGGTGCTGATCTCCGCCGCCCACTCCGGGTAGTCGACATTGCGATAGCACTGCAGGTAGCCAAATGGACGCCCCTCGAAGAGCGCCAGGTGCGCAAGGGTCGGGTCCTCGCCGCGCAACCGCGGCCCGTATTTGGCGGCGACCTCCTCCAGGCTGATCGGCGTCTTCTGGAAGAAGACCCGCACGTGCGGCTGCGCCAGCCAGCCGGTCATCCGCGGAAAGTCGCTCTCGGCCAGGGGGCGGAAGCCGATATCGGGGCGCGATCGGACGGTCATGGGGCCATCCTAGCGCCGCCGTGAACCCAAAAGAAAACCCCCAGCCTCGCGGCCGGGGGTCTCCGTTTTTTAAAGGCGAGTGGAACGCCTGGACTAGAAGTCCATGTCGCCCATGCCGCCCATGCCGCCGCCAGGCATGCCGCCGGCGCCGGGGCCGTTCTTCTTCGGCGCTTCGACGATGGCCGCCTGGGTGGTGATCATCAGGCCGGCCACCGAGGCGGCGTCCTGCAGGGCGGTGCGGACCACCTTGGCCGGGTCGATGATGCCGGCCGAGATCAGGTCGACATATTCTTCCGACTGGGCGTTGAAGCCGAAGGTGGGCGAGCTGTTCTCGAGCACCTTGCCGACCACGATCGAGCCTTCGACGCCGGCGTTCTCGGAGATCTGCCGGATCGGGGCCTGCAGCGCGCGCCGCACGATGGCGATGCCCGCGTTCTGGTCGTCGTTGTCGCCCTTGAAGCCCTCCAGCGTCACCGAGGCCTTGAGCAGGGCGACGCCGCCGCCGGGGACGATGCCTTCCTCGACCGCCGCGCGGGTGGCGTTGAGGGCGTCGTCGACGCGGTCCTTCTTTTCCTTCAC
>DATAYM010000075.1:0-8033 GCA_036272595.1 Caulobacteraceae bacterium | reverse complement strand
AGATGGCGGGGAGGCCGGCAAGGCTGGCGGGTACGGCGAAGACGTCGTTCAGGTACATGGCTATCGGATCGTTCGACTTTTCGCCGAGCGCGAAAGCGGCCGACGGGGCGGTGGGCGTCAGCAGCAGATGGCAGCTCTCCCACGCCCGCTCGAAATCTCGCGCGATCAGCGCCCGCACCTTCTGCGCCTGGTTGAAATAGGCGTCGTAGAAGCCGGCCGAGAGCACATAGGTGCCGATCATGATCCGGCGCTTGACCTCGGCGCCGAAACCCTCCGCGCGGGTCGCCTCGTACATGTCGACGAGGCCGCCCTGCTCCGGCTGCACCCGGCGGCCGTAGCGCACGCCGTCATAGCGGGCGAGGTTGGACGAGGCCTCGGCCGGCGCGATGATGTAATAGGTCGGCAGCGCGTATTTGGTGTGCGGCAGCGAGACCTCGACGATCTCGGCGCCGGCGTCGCGCATCAGCTGGATGCCCTGCTCCCAGACGCGATCGATCTCGGACGGCACGCCGTCGATCCGATATTCCTTCGGGATGCCGATCCTCTTGCCGCGGACGTCCGAGGAGAGGTTCGCCTCCCAGTTCGGCACCGGCAGGTCGAGCGAGGTCGAATCCTTCGGGTCGAAGCTCGCCATCGCCTCCAGCATGATCGCGCAATCCTTGACGTCGCGCGCCATCGGCCCGGCCTGGTCGAGGCTGGAGGCGAAGGCGACGATGCCCCAGCGCGAGCAGCGGCCGTAGGTCGGCTTGATGCCCACCGTACCGGTGAACCCCGCCGGCTGGCGGATCGAGCCGCCGGTGTCGGTCGCGGTGGCCGCCAGGCAGATGCCCGCCGCCACCGCCGCAGCCGAGCCGCCCGAGGAGCCGCCGGGCGTCAACTGCTGGTTGGAGTTGTGCGCCCGCCAGGGATTGACCACCGGCCCGAAGGCCGAGGTCTCGTTGGACGAGCCCATGGCGAACTCGTCTAGGTTCAGCTTGCCCAGCATCACCGCCCCGTCGCGCCACAGGTTGGCGGTGACGGTGGATTCGTAGACCGGCTTGAAGTCGCCGAGAATCTTCGAGCCGGCGGTGGTGCGCACGCCTTCGGTGCAGAACAGGTCCTTGATCCCCAGCGGCACGCCTTCCAGCGGTCCGGCCTCGCCGCCGGCGATGCGGGCGTCGGAAGCCCGCGCCATGGCCAGGGCTTCGCCCGGCGTCTCCAGCACGAAGGCGTTCAGCGGCCGCGCCGCCTCGATCGCCGCCAGGTGCGCCGTGGCCAGTTCCTCGGCGGAAAAACGCTTGGCGCGCAGGCCGTCGATGGCCGCCTTCAGGGTCATTCCGGTCGCGGCGGCCATTATTCGACCACCTTGGGCACGACGAAAAAGCCGCGCTCGGCCTTGGGCGCATTGGCCAGGATGCGGGCGGCGTCTCCCGGCTCGCTGACCACGTCCTCGCGCATGGGCAGGGTCGCGGCCACCGCCGAGGTCATGGCCTCGACGCCCTCGGTGTCGACCTCGTTCAGCTGCTCGATCCAGGCCAGGATGCCGTTCAGCTCGCTGGCCAGGCTCTCCAGCCGGTCCTCGGGCTCGCGGATATTGGCGAGGCTCGCGACCTTTTTCACCGTCGCCGCGTCGATGGCCATTTCGGGGTCCTCTCGGAAGACGCGTGGGTTAGCCGCCCCTTGCCGCCTTTGACAAGAGGCGCCGGACGATGAAAGACCGGCCCATGGCTGTCCTGGACATCACCGACCTGCCCGGGGCCCTGCCGCCGATGACCCCGCTGATGGGGCTCGACCTCGGGACCAGGACCATCGGCGTGGCGGTCTCCGACATCGGCCGCACCATCGCCAGCCCGCTCGAGCTGATCCGCAAGACCCAGTTCACCAAGGACGCCGAAGCGCTGTTCAAGCTGATGGCCTCGCGCGGCGCGAGCGGCATCGTCATCGGCCTGCCGGTGAACATGGACGGGACCGAGGGCCCGCGCTGCCAGTCCTCCAGAGCCTTCGCCCGCAACCTGCTGCGCTTGCGCGCCGAACTCGCCGTCGCCTTCTGGGACGAGCGGCTCTCCAGCGCCGCGGTCAACCGCATGCTGATCGAAGAGGCGGACCTCAGCCGCGCCCGCCGCGCCGATTTGGTCGACAAGGCCGCCGCCGCGTACATCCTGCAAGGGGCGCTGGACCGGCTGGGCTCACTCTAGGCGGTGAACGATCAGTTTCGCATCACGTTCAAATGGGCCGAAAGTGGTCCCGAGGATGTCTGGTTTGGCGACTATCATTGAGGATGGACACAATGGCCGACTTTGATTTTTCAGAGTTCCAAAGCCCCGCCCCTCACCCTGGCGAGCACCTGCGCGAGGACTATCTGCCGGAATACGGACTCACCGCGGGCGCCTTGGCGCGGCGTATGGGTCTGAAGGACCGCACCCGGATGGAGCGGATCGTGCGCGAACTCCAGCCAGTCACGGCTGACACCGCGCTGCGCCTGGCTCGCGTGTTCGGCACTTCCGCGCAATTCTGGATCAACCTCCAAACCACCCACGACCTGTCAAAGGCCGCCATCAAGGTCCGCGAGGAATTGGCGACGATCAAGCCGCTCGAGACGGTAGCCTAGAAGCTTGGCTCCTGCCGCAAAGCCGCCTATGACGGCGCTTTAATGGCCAGCACCGCTCCCGGTATCGACGACGTCCGCGCGCGGACCTTTCCGTTCCCGAGCCGCCATTTCATTTCCGCCCTCGATCTCGACCGTCCGACGCTGGTCGACCTGCTCGACCTGGCCGACGGCTTCGTCGCCCTGAACCGCCAGAAGGCCAAGAAGCTCGACCTGCTCAAGGGTCGGACGCTGATGAACCTTTTCTTCGAGAATTCAACGCGCACCCAGAGCTCCTTCGAGCTGGCCGGCAAGCGGCTGGGCGCCGACGTGGTCAATATGAGCCCCCGCGCCTCCTCCATGGCCAAGGGCGAGACCCTGATCGACACCGCCGTCACCCTGAACGCCATGCGGCCGGACCTTCTGGTCGTGCGCCATTCCTCGTCCGGCGCCGCTTCGCTGCTGGCGCAGAAGGTCGGCTGCAGCGTCATCAACGCCGGCGACGGCCAGCACGAGCATCCGACCCAGGCCCTGCTCGACGCCCTCTCCATCCGGCGCAGTCTCGGCCACGTCGAGGGCCTGACCGTGGCCATCTGCGGGGACGTGCTGCACTCCCGCGTCGCCCGCTCCAACGTCCTGATGCTGCAGACCCTGGGCGCGCGGGTGCAACTGGTCGGTCCGGCGACGCTGATGCCCTCCGGCGCCGACCGCTGGGGCGCGGAGGTGTTCAACGACCTGCGCCAGGGAATTCACGGCGCGGACGTGGTGATGATGCTGCGCCTGCAGCTGGAGCGGATGACCGGCGCCCTGGTCCCCTCCACCCGTGAGTATTTCCGCTTCTACGGGCTCGATCGCGAAAAGCTCGCCCATGCCGCGCCGGGGGCCAAGGTGATGCATCCGGGGCCGATGAACCGCGGCGTCGAGATCGATTCCGACGTCGCCGACGACCTCTCCGTCAGCCTGATCCAGGACCAGGTGGAGATGGGCGTCGCCGTGCGCATGGCGGTGCTGGCCAGCCTGGCCGCGCGGCTGGACAACGACTGATGGCTACATCGCGCCCCATCGCCTTCACCGGCGCGCGGCTGGTCGACCCGGCCACCGGCTACGATGGCCCCGGCTGCCTGGTCGCCGCCGACGGCCTGATCGCCGAGGTGGTCCGCGCCCCGGCCTATGACGGCCTCTCCGCCGATATCGAGGTGGTCGCGTGCAACGGCGCGCTGCTGGCGCCCGGCCTGGTCGACATCCGGGTCAAGACCGGCGAGCCGGGCGCCGAGACCAAGGAGACGCTGAAATCCGCCGCCCGCGCCGCTGTCGCCGGCGGGGTCACCTCCATCGTCGTGCAGCCCGACACCGATCCGGTGGTGGACGAGCCGTCGGTGGTCGACTTCATCCTGCGCCGTTCGCGCGACATCGGCCTGACCAAGGTCTATCCGGCCGGCGCCGCGACCAAGGGCGGCGACGGCAGGGCCATGGCCGAGATCGGCCTGATGCGCGAGGCGGGCTGCGTCTACATCACCGACGCCGACCGGCCGATCGTCGATTCCCAGGTCATGCGCCGGGTGCTGGTCTATGCGCGCGGCTTCGGCGTGCCGGTCTCGCACCGGCCGTCCGATCCCTGGCTCTCCGGCGGCGCGGCGCACGAGGGCGAGTTCGCCGGGCGCATGGGCCTGCCGGGCATCCCGGCCGCCGCCGAGGCGATCATGCTGGAGCGCGACCTCGCCCTGGCCGAGCTGACCGGCGCGCACCTGATCGTCGACCAGCTCAGCTCGGCCGGCGCGCTGGACGCCCTGCGCCGGGCGAAGGACCGGGGCGTGCCAGTCCACGCCACCGTCTCGATCAACCATCTGAGCTTCAACGAGATCGACATCGGCGACTACCGCACCTTCTACAAGCTGGTCCCGCCCCTGCGCGCCGAGGCGGATCGCCAGGCGCTGATCGAGGCCCTGGCCTCGGGCCTGATCGACGTGGTGGTCTCCGCCCACGCCCCCGCCCCAGCCGAGGACAAGCGCCTGCCGTTCGACGAGGCGGCGCCTGGCGCCGTCGGCCTTGAGACGCTGCTGCCGGCCCTGCTGACCCTGTTCCACGAAGGCCGCGCGCCCCTGGTCGACCTGCTGGCGGCCGTCACCGTCAAGCCGGCCAGGCTGCTCGGCCTGGACGCCGGAACCCTGGCCGCGGGCGCGCCGGCCGACCTCATCCTTGCCGACATCGGCGCGCCGGTGCGCATCGACGCCGACCAGCTCATCTCCAAGTCGAAGAATTCGCCGTTTGACGGCCGCAGCCTGCAGGGCAAGGTGCTGATGACCCTGGTCGACGGGCGCATCGTGCACAGGAGCTGAGACAGGCCATGTGGGGGCTTTCGCCGGCGTTCATCGCCGCCGCGCTGGTGGGCGGCTATCTGCTGGGCTCGATCCCGTTCGGGGTCATCGCCACCCGGCTGGGCGGCGCCGGCGACCTGCGCCAGATCGGCTCCGGCAGTATCGGCGCCACCAATGTGCTGCGCACCGGCCGCTGGGATCTGGCGGCCATCACCCTGCTGGGCGACGGCGGCAAGGGCGCGGTCGCCGCCCTGACCGCCTATTTCGTCGCCCGCGCCCAGGCCCCGGATAGCGCCCTGACCGCGGCGGCCCTGGCCGGCGGCGCGGCCTTTGTCGGCCACCTTTTCCCGGTCTGGCTGAAGTTTCGCGGCGGCAAGGGCGTGGCGACCTTCTTCGGCGTGCTGCTGGCGGTCGCCTGGCCGGTCCTGCTGCTGGCCGGGGCGACCTGGCTGGCCATGGCGGCGCTGTTCCGCATGTCCTCGCTGGCGGGACTGACGGCGGCGGCGCTGGCGCCGCTGTTCGCCTTCGCGGTCCACGCCGGTTATCCGGTGATCGTGCTGGCGGCATTCATGGCGGTGCTGATCTTCATCCGCCACCGTGGAAACATCGAGCGTCTGCTGCGCGGCGAGGAGCCGAGGATCGGCGCCGGCCGCAAGCCGCCCGGGCCTGACGAGGCGCTGGGCCACAATGGCGGTCCGCCCATGGCGGGGGCGTGACGCAGCTCTCCGACGCCGGCCGCCGCGACTGGCTGCGGCTGGCGCGCAGCGAAAACGTCGGCCCGGTCACCTTCGACCAGCTCATCCGCCGCTATGGCGACGCCACCCGGGCCCTGGCCGCCCTGCCCGACCTGTCCCGGCGCGGCGGCCGCACCGCGTCGTTGCGCATCCCCGGTATCGGCGACGCCGAGCGAGAGATCGCCGCCGGCGAGGCGCTGGGCGCACGGCTGATCGGCGCCTGCGAAGCCGACTTCCCGGCCATGCTGGCGGCGCTCGATCCGCCGCCGCCGCTGATCTGGGCGCGCGGCCGCGTCGAACTGCTCGCCAAGCCCGCCGTCGCCATCGTCGGCGCGCGCATCGCCTCCGCCGCCGGCCAGCGCTTCGCCCGCGCCCTGGCCGGCGATCTGGGCCACGCCGGCTATGTCGTGGTCTCCGGCATGGCGCGCGGCATCGACGGCGCCGCTCATGAAGGCGCGCTCGGCGGCGGGACCGTCGCCGTGCTCGGCGGCGGGGTCGACGACATCTATCCGCCGGACCACACGGCCCTGTATGGCAAGCTGGTCGGCGCGGGCTGCGTGGTCTCCGAAAGTCCGCCGGGCGCCAAGGCGCAGGCGCGCGACTTCCCAAGGCGCAACCGCCTGATCGCCGGCCTGTCGCTGGCCGTGGTGGTGGTCGAGGCCGAGCTTCGCTCCGGCTCGCTGATCACCGCCCGGCTGGCGGCCGAACAGGGCCGCGAGGTGCTGGCCGTGCCCGGCTCGCCGCTCGATCCGCGGGCCAGGGGAACCAACGACCTGATCCGCCAGGGCGCGGCCATCTGCGAAGGCGTCGATGACGTGCTGCGCGCCCTTTCCGGCCTCTCGCAGATCCGCGAGCCGGGACGCCCCGGCTATGGCGACGACGCCGAAGCCGGCGACGACGACGAGATCGCGCGTCTGCGCGAACGCATCGCCGGGCTGCTGTCGCCGACGCCGACGCCGCGCGACGAACTGGTCCGCATCACCGGCGCCTCGGCGGCCATGGTCTATGCCGCGCTCACCGAACTGGCGCTGGCGAACCGCGCCGAATTGCTGCCCGGCGGCTTGGCGATCAACGCCTAAATAAGCTCCTCGCCAAACCCCAAGTTGACATGGCGGGGGTGTCGCCCCCACTTTCCGCGCCCTTGGCTGGTCCGCTTTCCGGCCAGTCCCGCCCCATGAGATTGCATGAACGTCGTCGTCGTCGAGAGCCCGGCCAAGGCTAAAACCATCAACCGATACCTGGGCTCCGGCTACACCGTGCTGGCTTCCTACGGCCATGTGCGCGACCTGCCGTCCAAGGACGGTTCGGTGAAGCCGGACGAAGACTTCGACATGACCTGGGAGGTCGATCCCAAGGCCGCCAAGCGCATTTCCGACATCGCCGCGGCCATGAAGGGCGCCGACAAGCTGATCCTGGCCACCGACCCCGATCGCGAGGGCGAGGCGATCAGCTGGCACGTGCTTCAGATCCTGAACAATCGCAAAGCCGTCAAGGGGGCCGAGGTGCAGCGGGTGGTGTTCAACGCCATCACCAAGTCGGCCGTCACCGAGGCCATGCTGCATCCGCGCGACATCGACATGGAGCTGGTGGACGCCTACCTGGCCCGCCGGGCGCTGGACTACCTCGTCGGCTTCACCCTCTCGCCGGTGCTCTGGCGCAAGCTGCCGGGCGCGCGCTCGGCCGGCCGGGTGCAGTCAGTCGCCCTGCGCCTGATCGTCGACCGCGAGCTCGAGATCGAGCGCTTCAAGACCCAGGAATACTGGACCGTCGAGGCCGACGTCACCGCCGGTTCCGACCCGTTCCTGGCGCGGCTGGTCAAGCATGATGGCAAACGGCTCACCAAGTTCGACCTGGGCGACGAGACCTCGGCCCAGGCCGCCCGCGCGGCGGTGCAAGCGGCCAGCTTCAAGGTCGCCTCGGTCGAGAAGAAGCCCGGCCGGCGCACCCCCGCCCCGCCCTTCACCACCTCGACCCTGCAACAGGAGGCCGCCCGCAAGCTCGGCTTCTCGGCCCAGCGCACCATGCAGGCGGCGCAGAAGCTGTACGAGGGCATCGACCTCGGCGGCGAGACCGTCGGCCTGATCACCTATATGCGGACCGATGGCGTGCAGGTGGCGCCCGAGGCCATCGCCGACGCGCGCGAGGTCATCGCCGGCCGCTGGGGCAAGGACTACGTCCCCGAGGCCCCGCGCATCTACAAGACCAAGGCCAAGAACGCCCAGGAAGCGCACGAAGCCATCCGCCCGACGAGCATGGCCCGCAATCCGGGCTCCCTGCGCCTGGAAGGTGACCTCGGCCGCCTGTACGAACTGGTCTGGAAGCGGATGATCGCCTCCCAGATGGAAGCGGCGCGGATCGAGCGCACCACGGTCGAACTGGAATCCGCCGACGGCAAGGCGGGCCTGCGCGCCACCGGCCAGG
>DATAYM010000074.1:0-19556 GCA_036272595.1 Caulobacteraceae bacterium | reverse complement strand
TTTCTTGAATTTGGCCTCAAAGGGGTGGCTACGCAGTGCAAGCGCCTGCTTACTGAAATCAACAGAAATATCTCCAAGGCTCTTTTTAGAGACATGGCAACGTATTTATTCGGGAGGCTGCAAAGTAGCCGGCGCCGCGTTATTGCTGAGCGGCAAATTACCCTTTTAAATTACCTCTTGGATCGCGGTGAGACGGAGGTATATGATCTCTTTAAGCAATTGAATCATACGTATAAGATGAAAGAGCCATTTTCAGCTTACGTTAGAGACATCAATGCGTTACTTTCTATGAAAGCAACGCGACTTCGTCGGGGACCTGTTAAAGAAAACGATCTATTAATAGACGTGCGCTTGGAGTGGCCAACCGAAATCACGGAAACAAGCTTCTTTGAGTATTCTCAGGAACTTCCAAAAGCTAAGACAATGGCCTTCCTCCAGCGAGGATATCAAAAAGATGACGAGGATCCCGGCTTTGCGGCACCCTAGCAAAGGGCTGGTGCCGTTAACGGAGCGGCTGAGGATTGCTCACCGTTGCTGACTCGGCCGCTACTTGGCACTACTTTAGATCGGCGCGGTTGCGGTATTCGGCTCTTCGCCGGACAATGGGCGCTGTCCGACCGCGCGAGGGCCTATGACCACCCGGACCGCCGCCTGCGCCTGCGGCCAGCTCAGCACCGAGGTCGAAGGGCAATCCCCTGGGGGTCGGGGCCTGCCCGTGCCGCACCGGCAGTGTGTTCGCGATTCTCGCCAGGTTCGCGCCGGCCTATGCGGTGCATGGAAGGGCGAGCGATTATATCAGGATCGGCGACCAGGAAGCGCGCTTCCGCTTCTGCCCGATCTGCGGAACCATGTCTTCCGCACTGAGGAAGGTTACGAGCACGCCTCGGTCTCGGTCGCCGTCGAGGCGTTCGGCGACCCGCAATTCCCGGAGCCCGAGGACTCTGTCTTCAGCAGCCGCCACCTCGCCTGGCTAGGGTTACCGGACGGGATCACCACCCAGACAAGGATACGGCCTAGGCGACGAGCCATCCGACCTGTAGCGTTGACGTCGCCGTCAGTGCGGAGGCGTACATCGGTATGCACGCAATGGTAGGCTGCGCAGGTGGTGTAACCCCATGGAACCCGGCCCAGTAAACGAGTCGCGCGATCGAACGCCTCCGCCGCCGAAGACCGCAGGGTGAAGGCCGGTCGGCCGACAACTCCGACGGCGGGCCGCCAGCTTCTAAGTGAGATGCGCTCCGGCGGCGTGGGCCGGGCCTACACCGGGGGGCCGGGACCGCGGCGATTGCGGTTTTGGGGAAAGGCGCGCCGCCGCACCTTCAAGAACGCGGGACCCCGCCCTTTGGTTCGGGACGGCGTGCGGGCACTGCGTGCCGGATCAGCGGCCGGCGCAGTCGAGCCAGAGGCGGCGCAGGTGGCCGAGCGAGCCGGTCAGCGGGGTCTTCAGGTCGACCTGCTCAAGGAAGTGCAGCCCCAGCTCGTTCGCGCGCCGCCAGGCCGTCTGCGACCGCCAGGCGAGACCGCCGGTGATGCTGATCAGCCAGACCTCGCCGCCGATCGGCAGGTCGGGGGCGATGCGGACCCGAGCGCCCGTCTCGCTGAGGTCGCGGATCGTGCAGTCGGCGCTCTGGGTGGCGTTGCCGAACACCAGCTTGCCGCCCAGCAGCACCCGCGGCCGGGGCGCCCTGCGGCGCTCGACGTCGCTGACATCCTGACCCGGCGGGTTGGTCATGAGGGATCGATCGCACTGAACAAACGGAGCGGCGAGCCTACCACAGCCAAGCCCGGCGGCGCACCCGTCAGTGGGCGAGACTGATCACCTGCAGCTGGGTGAACTCGGCCTCGGTGAACTTGATCACCGGCAGCACCGGCCGAACTGCTCCTCGTCCACCAGCCGTGTGCCGTCGGTGATGTCGCGCACGATGGTCGGACGGATGAAGTAGCCGGCCTGGTCGGGCGGTTCGCCGCAGGGTCGGCGAATTGCTCCTACCCGCGCGCGCCCGCGCGCGCGTGGCAAGTTTTTCGTGTGAGGCCTGGGCGGGGTGGGGGCGCCAACGTGAGCGGGGTCTTCCGTGACGCTGGGAAAGCCGGCTAGACAGCGGGGCCATGAACACGACCGACACCCTCGCCTTGTCCCTGACCGCCGTCGCGCCGGGGCGCTGGACCACCACCGCCGGCCCGGAGTGGAGCAATCCGGGCGGTGGGCTCTGGGGCGGCTACGCCATCGGCCTGTGCGTGCGGGTATTGGAGGCCGAGCCGGCGGCGATCGGCGAGGCGCTGTCGCTGACCCTGACCTATGCCGCCGGCCTGCCCGCGGGCGAACTCGACGTTCGCACCCGGCTGCTGCGCCAGGGCGGCTCGGTCGGGGTCTGGGAGGTGGAGCTGCGGCCGGCGGGATCGGAGCAGATCGGCGTGCACGGCGTCGTCACTCTGGCGCGGCGGCCGAAGACGCCGGCCTTCGCCTTCGCCGCCATGCCCGAGGCGCCCGATCCGGAGAGCCTGCCCAGCCCCGACATGCCCGGCGACGTCGGACGCCACTACGGCGCCGCCTCCTTCGAGCGCCGCACTCTGGAAGGGTTTCCGCCGACGCCGGGCGACAGCTCGCGCTCGCTGGCCTGGGTGCGCTCCCGGCGCGGGCCGATGGACAAGGCGCTGCTGGGCATGGTCACCGACAACTCCGCGCCCCGGGCCATGTACGCGCTCGGGCCGACCATCCGCACCACCACCCTGTCGCTGACCGCCTATCTGCACGCCACCGCCGAGGACCTGGCGGCGATCGGCGACGACTTCATCCTGATCGAATGCGAGGGGCGGGTGGGCGGCGGCGGCGCCTCGGACGAACGCTCCAGCTACTGGAGCCGCGACGGCAAGCTCCTGGCCACCAGCGAACAGCTGGCCTGGTACCGCGAGATCCCCCGCAACGTGCCGGAATAGGGCCGCCGCCGTCTGCACCGGCGCGGGCTTGACCGGCTTCGCCCGCGCCCCTCTCATGACGCATCGGGCGATGGGCTGTCGCCGGATCGGGGGGAACGGACATGCCTCATATGATGGTCGGCGGGGTGGACCTCCTGGCGGTCGGCGCGGCGTCGCTGGCGGCTTTCGCCGTCGCCGGGTTCTGGTATTCGCCGCTGCTGTTCTTCAAGGCCTGGCAGGCCGAGCTCGGGCTGACCGACGTCCAGGCCAAGGCCGCCACCAGGCCCGTCAACCTGGCGGCCAGCCTGGTGCTGGTGCTGATCGGCGCCTTCCTGTTCGCCAGGCTGCTCGCCCCGGCGTCGGCGGCGCAGGGGGCGCTGCGCGGTTTCGCGGTCGGCCTGGCCTGGGTCGCCGCCTCCATCGGCATCAACTACCTGTTCGAGGGCAAGAGCCTGAAGCTGTTCGCGATCAACGGCGGCTTCCACACCGTCGAGTTCACCCTCATCGGCCTCATCCTCGGCTTCTGGCGCTAGGCGCGACTTTTTTTTCGCGTCATGGCCGGCTTGTCCGGGCCACCCACGATCACCGTCGAACGTGAGTGTGCATGGATCCGCATTGGCCGCGCTCCAGTGGGGGATGAAGGCTTAGCGGAGGCGATGCCCGCCAGCCTTCTCCTGACCGGCGGCGCGCGGCGCCTATCCTCAGGCCATGCGCCCCGACGACATTCTTCCGCACAACGCCGCCCCGCGCGATCCGGTCGCGGACAACAGCGGGCTCGAGGCGCCCGACGACCTGCTCGGCCGGTTCCAGGGATGGGACCATATCGACCAGGCGCACTGGGCGACCTGGCGCGAGGACGCGCGCGAGGCCTACGACTTCTACGCCGGCCGTCAGTGGACGGTGGACGAGGTGCGCCAGCTGGAGAACCTCAGCCGCATCCCGGTGGTGTTCAACCGGCTGGCCCCGACCATCGACGCCGTCTCTGGCGCGGAGATCGGCGCGCGGCAACAGGTGCAGTACTTTCCGCGCCAGGTCGGCGACACCGCCATCGACGACATCCTCACCGAGGGCGCCGAATGGATCATGGACGAGTGCGAGGGCAATGAGGAGGATTCCGACGCCTTCCGCGACGTGCTGATCTGCGGCGTCGGCTGCACCGAAACCCGGCCGGACTTCGACCTCGCCTCGCGTATCGTCAAGGAGCGGGTGGACCCGCTGGAGATCACCTGGGACGCCTCGGCGCGCAAGGCCTGCTTCGCCGACGCGCGGCATCTTTGCCGGCGCAAGCCGATGAGCAAGGACGCCTTCCGCGAGCTCTGGCCCGGCGCCGAGCCCGAGGGCGACGTCGGCCTGCAGTCGGCCCGGCCGGTGATCGTCGATCCGCGCATCCGCTATGACGGAACCAACGGCGAGGCCGACGGCGCGGTCAGCCGCGACGAGGTCATCGTGCGCGAATACCAGTGGTTCGAGCGCCAGCCGCGGCACCTGGTCGGCGGGCTGACGGCCCAGATGCTGAAAGCTCAGAACCCGGACATTTCGGTGCGCGACGGCCTGGTCGAGCTCACCCCCGACCAGCACGACGACCTGCAAACCCGGTTTCCGGGGACGCGGTCGGCGCAGATCAAGGTCAAGGTCTTCTTCCGCGCCTTCGTGGCCGGAAACCAGGTGCTGGAATACGGCAAGCTGGAGGTGGGCGACTTCACCTACAAGGCGATGACCGGCAAGCGCGACCGCAACAAGGGCACCTGGTACGGCCTCGTGCGGCCGATGATCGACCCGCAGAAATGGGCCAACAAGGTCTTCAGCCAGATCCTGCACATCATGCGCAGCAACGCCCAGGGCGGCCTGCTGATCGAGAAGGGCGCCGGCATCGATCCGCGCCAGTTCGAGGCCAGCTGGGCCGACGCCTCGGCCATCACCTGGGTCGAGGACGGGACCATATCGAGCCCGAACGGCAAGAAGTTCGACGTCAAGCCGATGGCCGAGTACCCCACCAGCCTGGACAAGCTGATGAACGTCGCGGTGACCGCCGTGCGCGACACCACCGGCGTCAACCAGGAGATGCTGGGCAGCGCCGACCGCGACCAGCCGGGCATACTGGAATCCCAGCGCACCCAGCAGGCCTTCGGCATCCTGGCGGCCTTCTTCGATTCCAAGCGGCGCTACCACGCCATGCAGGGGCGGCTGCTGCTCAAGACCATGGCCCTCTACCTGCCGGCCGACACCCTGGTGCGGGTGACCGGCGCCGATAACGACCCGCGCTACGTGCCGCTGGCCCTGACGCGCGACGTCGCCGACTACGACGTCATCGTCGACGAGGCGCCGGCCGGGCCGAACCAGAAGATGGCGGTGTTCCAGATCCTGATGCAACTGACGCCGCTGCTGCAGAACGCCGGCCTGGGCGCCAAGGTCTGGGCCGAGATCGCCCGCTATTCGCCGCTGCCGGCCAAGGTGGCCGAGCTGATCGCCTCCGACCTGACGCAGAAGGAGGCGGCGGCGCAGGCGCAAGGCCCGGCGCAGGCGCAGGAAGCGGCGAGCCTCGCCCAGGCCAAGGCCGCCGCCGGCGCCGCCTCGGCCCAGCACCACGCCGCCCAGGCCGCCCTCGCCGGCGCCCGCGCCCTGCAGGTGCACGTGGAGACCGCCAAGGACCTCGCCGGCGCCAACACCCAGGCCCCCGACCTGGCCGCCGCCGAAGCCCAGGCCAGGCTCGACCTCACCCGCGCCACCACCTCCAACCTGCTGGCCGAGGTGGCGGCGAAGCTGGATCCGGGCGGGGCGGGGTAGGGGCGGACAGCTAGCTAGCCGGTCACGCGTTCGAGCACGCTCATCGGAGCTTCGGTGTCCGAGAACACGATGACCATCTGTTTTTCGATCTGCATCTCGCCGATCCGCTGGGCGATATAGGCGAAGGCGAGACACTGGACGATGGTGAAGACTGATTGCATGACGATCGCTGGCCATGCGCCGTTGAAGAATCTCAGCACCCAGCCCATGACGCCGCCGGCGATCGTGCACAGCCACCAGACGGCGAGCACCGGGCTGCCCTCTTTGCGGCTCCGGGCGTCCGGAGCGCTGGCGTCCCAGATCTCGCTTATGGATTCCAGCGGCTTGAATAGGGACATGAACGGGATAACGTACCACCAGAGGGCCGCAAACCAGGGAGAATTTTCCAGGTTTCGCCCTTTCAGCACGCTGGCGTTCTTCGAGGCGCGCAGTATCCAGAATATGGCGACAAGGCCGCCAGCCAGCACCGCGAAAGCCAATATGTCGTGAAGCCATAAGAGGACTTGCGGAAGGCTCCAATTGGCAGGGGGAATGCCGGTGAAATTCGATCGTTCACCCCAGGACGCCTGTATAAAGATGTCCGACAGAGCCCACAGCGCATCAAAAGCCATGATCAACACGACCGCTGTCGTCAGCGGTTTCGGGTTTTTCCACGAATAGACCTTGGCCTTGGGCAAAGCGAGTGGGCCTTTGCGTCGAAGCGAGATGAATCAAGCGTCGCCGTATACGTCAACAACCTTTAGGGGAGGACGCGCCCAGAGGGAAGGGCCTCGACGGGCGGCGCGGCGATTGAGCGATGGGCTTTCTAATTCCCGGTCCGAGACCGGGCTGAACGGGTCGAACGCGGAGCAGGCCGACTCTGCGGCTCTCCGGTTGCTCGGCCAAGGTGGACAGGCGCGACCCGGGCGGGTTACCAAAACGCCATGACCACTCTGCCGAACCGGCCCAACACCGCGCTCCTGGTCGTCGACGTGCAGACCGGCGTCGTCGCCGGCTCTCATGCGCGCGATGAGGTGGTGGGCAATATCGCCGCCCTGGTCGACAAGGCGCGGCGGGACGGCGTTCCGGTGATCTGGGTGCAGCACTTCGACGGGCAGAATCTTATCAAGGGGAGCGACCCTTGGAAGATCGCCTGCGAACTGGCGCCGGCCGAGGCCGAGCCGCTGGTCGAGAAGGAATATGGCGACGCCTTCGAGGACACCCGGCTGGAGGCGGTGCTGGACGAACTCGGCGTCGGGCGGCTGGTGGTGGCCGGGGCGCAGACCGACGCCTGCATCCGCTCGACCCTGCACGGCGCCTTCGCCCGCGGCTACGACACCCTCTTGGTCAGCGACGCCCACACCACCGAGGACCAGTCGGCCTGGGGCGCGCCGCCGCCGGACAAGGTGATCCGCCACACCAACCTCTACTGGCACTATCAGACAGCGCCGGGCCGCACCGCGGGTACGGCGAAGACCGCCGACGTCGACTTCGGCAAAGCCTGAGCGCCCTTCGCACACTGAATATCCGTTCCCCGCGACAGCGGGACCTGACGTTTTATTCTGGGTGCGGATCAGGGCGGCGAAGCCGAAGATTCACCACGAAGGACACCAAGGGCACAAAGGGCACGAAGACGCCGCTGGAGCCACGAAATCCTTCTCTTCTTTGTGTCCTTCGTGTCCTTCGTGGTGAAAAAAACCTGGGTCCCCGCTTTCGCGGGGAGGACCGGATGAAAAGAAACCGGTTCAGCTTCATTCCAATGCATCGAACACAGATCGCCTAGGCTCACGCCAGCCTTTCCCTGACGCACCCCGCCGAGCCCGTATGCTCTGTCCATGCCGCTGAAGCCGATGGCTGCGGCGCGGATTGGATCGGGATGAAGCATGAGTGATGTCGCCAGCGAAGCTGTCGTTGAAGCGCCGGAGAGCGGCGCGGCCGAGGGCGGGGCGCCGGATGCGCCGGCCCGGGCGCCGCTGAGCAACGAGGAGTATGAGCGGCGGCTGCAGGCGCAGGGGCGCGATCTGCGCGACCAGCGCCGGCAGATCCGCGAGCTGAACGAGCGGCTGAACCAGGCCGGGGCGCAGCCGCAGACCCGCGAGGAGCGGGCGGCCAAGCCGGACATCAGAACCCAGCCGATGGAGTACATGCGCTGGGCCGACGAGCGGCTGGAATTCTACGAACGGCGCGAGGCCGATGCGGCGCGGCAGCAGGACGAGCAGCAGCGCCAGCAGGCGGCGGTGGCGCAGATCGCCCGGCGCATGGAGGACTTCGAGAAGGATTTCGCCGACGACCACCCGGACTATTTCAAGGCCGCGGCGCATTTCCGCACGGCGCGCACCGCCGAACTGGCCGAGGAGGGGGTTTCCGCCGCCGACATGGCCCAGGCGCTGCAGCAGGACTTCGTCAACGTCATCGCCCGCGCCACCCGCGCCGGGAAGGACCCGGCCGAGGTGGTCTACAAGCTGGCCAGGAACCGCGGCTTCGGCGCCGACAGCGACGACAAGAAGCTGCAGACCATCAGCCGCGCCGCCAATGCCGGGCGGACCCTGTCCGGCGCCGGCGGCGCGGCCGGCGCCAGCGAGCTGACGCTCGAATACGTCAACAGCCTCAGCGGCAAGGCGTTCACCGAGGCCCGCGCCCGATTGCGGGCCCAGACCCTCGCCGCCGAGAAGAAGGCCGCCAGGGGCTGATAGCCTGGCCTGTGGGCGCCCCACCCGGCGCCCAGGTCCGAACGCATACGGACCATCAGCCGCAGCGGGCTTGGTACGCTGACTGACGATCTCCGCGGACGGGGATGCTCCATCCAACCTGAAACGAGATCAGCATGGCCCAGACCTCCTATGGCGTAAACGCTCCCGAAGCCGTCAAGCTCTGGCGGAAGACCCTGTTCGAGGAAGCCTTGAAGGCGACCTGGGTCGGCAAGTTCATCGGCGAGACCTCGGACTCGATCCTGCAGATCCTGCCGGACACCGGCAAGTCGGCCGGCGACACCGTCACCACCACCCTGCGCATGCAGCTGCAGAGCGACGGGGTGATCGGCGACGCGACGCTGGAGGGCAACGAAGAGGCCCTGATCACCTATACCGACAAGCTGCTCATCAGCCAGCAGCGCAACGCCGTGCGCTCGGGCGGCAAGATGAGCGACCAGCGCATCCCCTGGTCGGTGCGCGAGGAAGCCCAGACCGGCCTCTCCGACTGGTTCGCCAGCCGCTTCGACTACGCCTTCTTCAACCAGGTGGCGGGCAACACCGCCCAGACGTCGATCGCCTATACCGGGCTGAACGCGCCGATCGCGCCGGACTCCGGCCACAAGTACGCGCCGAACGGCCATGTGCTGGACCAGAACCTGACCACCGGCGACGAGTTCAGCCTCAGCTTCATCGACAACGCCGTGGCCCTGGCCAAGCTGGCCAGCCCGGTGATCCGGCCGGTGATGGTGGACGGCGAGGCCATGTACGTGGCCGTGCTGCACACCAACCAGGTGACGCAGCTGCGCACTAACACCGCCACCGGCCAGTGGCTGGACATCCAGAAGGCGGCCACCACCGGCGACGGCTCGAAGGCGAACCCGATCTTCACCGGGGCGCTGGGGGTCTACAACGGCGTCGTCCTGCACGAGTCCACTCGCATCCCGGCGGGCGTCAACTCCACCAGCAATGTGGCGGTCTCCAACACCCGCCGCGGCGTCCTGCTGGGCGCGCAGGCGGCGGTGATCGGCTTCGGCCAGGGCCAGTCGATGGACGCCATGGACTGGACCGAGGAGCTGTTCGACTACGGCAACCAGCTCGGCGTGGCCGCCGCCTGCATCTACGGCCTGAAGAAATCCCAATACAATTCAGCGGACTACGGCACGATCGTGCTGGCGTCCTACACGGCCTAGAGGAGCAGAAACCATGACCGTCGCCCCGCGCCAGAACGACCTGCAGGTCACCCACGCGATCCGCTACGACTTCACCTTCAACACCGTGAACGCCAATCCCAACGGCACGGCGGCCACCACCGCCGCCCTGGCCGCCGCCGCCCTGAACGCCGGCGTGCCCATCGGCACGCTGCCGGCGGGGGCGGTGATCAAGACCGTCGACGCCTTCGTGGACGTGGCGTTCAACAACGGCACGACCAACACCTTCTCGGTGGGCTTCACCGCGACCGGGACCGACCTGGTCTCGGCGGCGGCGCTGGGGACGCAGGCGGTGGTCTCGACCGCCGCGCCCATCGCCGCCTCGGCCACCGCCAAGGCCGCCACGGCCAAGACCGGCACGCCGATCTGGCTGTCCACCGGCCAGACCGGCACGGCCGCCACCGCCGGCCAGGCCAGCCTGGTCGTCACCTATCACCCGCCGCTGGGCTGATGCGTCGCCGCAGCATCGTCGCGGCCCGCACGGAAGCCGCCCGCACCGAGACGCAACGGCGAAAAGAGGCGCCCCATGTCGACCCTGGCCGATCTCCAGACCCGCATCATGACGGAGACAAACCGGGACGATCTCGGGGACGTGCTCCTAGGGCAGATGCAGCAGTCGATCGCCGACGCGATCGCTGAGTACCAGGACGAACGGTTCTGGTTCAACGAACTGCGCGTCACCGGGACCTTGCCGGCGGGGCAGCAGTATGTGCCGCTTCCCTCGGGCGCGCTGGCCATCGACCGGCTCTACCTGCTGGTCGGGACCGTCGCGTTCGAGATCTTCCGCCGCTCGATGGAGCATATCGAGGCCCTGTACGCGGTTCCGCTGACCGGCCAGCCGATGGAGTACGCGGTCTATGCCGGCCAGGCGCGGCTGTGGCCGACGCCGCTGGTCGCCTATCCGTCGGTGTGGCTGACCATCAGCAAGGTCGCGCCGCAGATCGGTTTTCCGAACCCGGACGTCACCGTCTCCAACGCCTGGACCAACGAGGCCCAGTGGCTGATCTGCGCCCGGGCAAAGGAGCTGCTCTACCGCAATGTGTTCAAGGATCCCGACGCGGCGGCCGCGGCCGCCCAGGACCGGGCGGAGGCCTACGCCAAGGTGAAGGGCTATTCCAACGCCAGCCTGGCGACCGGGAGGCTCGCGCCCGCATGGTGACCCTGGTGAAGGAGGCCGGCATCCCGCCCTGGGGCGCGCGGCTGGTGCTGCAGCTGCAAGGCGCGCTGAACGGGCTGGTCGCCCCGACGGCGAGCCTGACCGTGGCCAGCCTGCCGGCGGCGAGCGCCGGCCTGGCCGGGACGCGGCGCTTCGTCACCGACGCCACGGCGACCACCTTCGCATCGGTGGCCGCAGGCGGCGGCGCCGACAAGGTCCCGGTCTACTGCGACGGCGCCACCTGGAGGATCGGCTGATGCGGCGCTTGTGCGGCAAGAGCGGCTTTGAGTCGCTCGCGGCGCCGTGGCGGCGATCGACGGCCACCCTCAAAAGCCCCTTCCCGGAAGGGGGAGGGGAACCACGCGGCCGACGCCTCGCGAGAGCGAACCGGGGGCGCGCCACCTGTTCGTCCCTGTTCGGACAATCCCTCTCTCGGCGGATGGCGACCTAGATGCCCAGCTCGTACACCGCGCAGAATCGTCTCGAGGAACAGAACCCCGGCGAGAACCTGAACACCTGGGGCTCGCGGCTCAACGCCAACACCACTGCCCTGATCGATTTCGCCATTTCCGGCTACACCGCCCTGGCCATCTCCGGGGCGATCACCCTGAGCTCGGCGAACGGCGCGGCCGACCAGGCGCGCTCGGCGATCCTGGACTTCACCTCGGGCAGCGGCGGGACCGTCACCATTCCCGGCGTCAGCCATGTCTACCAGGTGCGCAACAACACATCCGGCGCGGTGGTGTTCACGACCGGCTCCGGGACCACCGCCACCGTCGAGGCCGGCAGCTTCGCCACCGTCATCTGCGATGCGACCAACTGCTATCGCTTCGCCGACGCGGCGGACATCGCCGCCTGCCTGACCGCGGCGAACGCCTATGCGACGGGCCTGGCCTTCTCGTCCAGTTCCGGCCAGCTGCCGGGGCAGGCGGGAAACGCCGGCAATTTTCTCACCACCAACGGCTCCACGGCCAACTGGGCCCCGGCCCTGCCCAGCCAGACCGGCCAGGCCGGCGGCGTACTGACGACCAACGGCTCGGCGGCGGCCTGGAACACCGGGCTCTCGTCATCGCTGGCCAATACCGCCTCATCGCAGACGGGGATATCCGGCTCGCTGGCGAACGTCTCGACCTCGCTGGCCGGCGTCAGCTCGAGCCTCGGCGGTCTCTCCACCTCGCTCGCCGGGGTGTCCTCTTCCGTCGCGGCGATGCTGCAACCGGGGACCGGCGCCAACGCCCAGGGCTATCTGGGACTGCCCCAGACCACAAAGAGCGCCAGCTACACCGCCGCCCTGGCGGACTCGGGGACTGAGCTGTTCTTTTCGGGCTCGCACACGGCGACCATCCCGGCCAACGCCTCGGTCGCCTTCGCGATCGGCGCGGTGCTGGTCTTCTCCACCTCCGGAACGCTGACGGTCTCGATCACGTCGGACACCATGACGTGGATTCCAACGGGCGCGACGGGCTCGCGGGCCGTGACCGGCCCAGGCTTCCTCATCGCCCGCAAGGTCAGCGCCACCGGCTGGTGGGTCTATGGGTTGGGTGTCACGTGAGCGGCGCCGTGGTCTCCGCCATGGGCGCCGGGGTCAATATCCTGCCGCCGGTCGCCAACCCCGTCAGCGCGGCGGTGGCCTTCGACTCGTCGGCCAACAACATCCCGCTGAGCATCACCGGCGGCGCGCCGAGCAGCGTCCACGTCTCGACCGCCCCGGTGAACGGCACGGCGACGCCCTCGGGCCTCACCATCGCCTACACGCCCAATTCCGGCTTTTCGGGTCCAGACCCGTTCGCCTACACCGCGACCAACGCCGGCGGGACCTCGGCTCCGGCCACGGCCAGCATCACGGTCAATCCGTTCGCGCCGGTGACCAACACCTATACTTCCGGGAGCGGGACGGAGACCGTCCCGACCGGCGCCAGCCAATGCGTGATCACGGCCTGGGGCGGCGGCGCCTGCGGCGCCGGCGTCACCGGCCACGGCATCCCCGGAGGCGGCGGCGGCGCCCAGAGCATCAAGACCATCGCCGTGACCGGCGGCGACACCCTGTCCTACAGCGTCGCCGCCTACGAGCTCGGGACGGGCTCGTCCTTGGCCGGCACGGGCAATCCTTCGACCGTCACCGGCACGGTCGCCGGCGGCGCCGTCAACATGACGGCTAACGGCGGCGCCGGCTCGCTCGGCGGCGCGGCGAGCGGCGGCGACACCAACACCTCGGGCGGCAATGCGTCGGGAATGAACGGCGGCGCCGGCGCCAATGGCGGCTCCGGCGGCTCCGGCGGCGTCAGCAGCGGCGGCTCCCCTGGGGCGGCGCCCGGCGGCGGCGGCGGCGGCGGCAACAGCGGCGAAGGCTTCTTTGGCGCGGCTGGCGAAATCAGCTTCAGCTACACATGACCCGCGTTCCGATCCAGATCCCGCCCGGCGTCATCGTCGACGACACCACCTTCTCGGTCGGGCAGTCGGCCTGGTCGGACGTGAACAACGTGCGCTTCTGGCGCGGCCAGCCGCAGGTGATCGGCGGCTGGCAGAGGCTGGTGACCACGCCGCTGACCGGGGTCTGCCGCAAGGCCTTTCCGTGGTCGGACAATCTGGGCCAGCTGAACATCGCCTTCGGGACCCATTCCAACCTGCAGCTCTGGCTGGGCGGGGCGCTCTACGACATCACCCCGGCCTCGGGCTTCACGCCCGGCGCGGTGGACGGCACGGGCGGCTCGGGCTGGGGCACCGGGACCTATGGCGCCGGCGACTATGGCGAGCCGTCGGAAGGCGCCTTCTTCCCGCTGACCTGGAGTCTCGCGCCGTGGGGACAGACCCTGATGGCCTGCCCGCGCGGCCAGACCATTTTCCAGTGGAGCAACGATACCGGCACGCCGGCGGCGGCGCTCTCCGGCGCGCCGGCCAACGTCACCTGCATGCTGGTGACCAATACCCGCCAGGTGATGGCCTTCGGCTGCAACGACGCGATCACCGGGGTGTTCAATCCCCGGCTGATCCGCTTTTCCGACATCGAGAACCCGACCGACTGGACCGCCGCGGTGACCAACAACGCCGGCGACTTCGTGCTGCCGGGCTCCGGCCAGATCGTCGGCGCGCAGCTGATCGCCGGCAACGTCTTCGTCTGGACCGACAACGGCCTCTACCAGGGGGCGTTCGACCCGACCCTGGACGCCGCCGGCCAGGCCAACGGCTGGGAGTTCACCCAGATCGGGGCCAATTGCGGCCTGATCGGGCCGAACGCGGCGGTGGTGCTGGCCAACCAGGCCGCCTACTGGTTCGGCTCCAACGGCCAGTTCCATCTCTGCGTCCTGGGCGGCGCGCCGCAGATCCTGCCCTGCCCGCTGCAGGAGGATGTCTTCACCCATGTGGCGGCCTCGCAGGCGGGCAAGATCGTCGCCTCCGGCTGCGCCGAGTTCGGCGAGGTGCGCTTCGACTATCCCGACGCCCGCGACGGGGTGGAGAACTCGCGCTACCTGACCTATTCCACCGGCGGCAACCTCTCGGCCGTCGCCTCCTACAACACCATCAACACCATCTGGTCCAAGGGGCTGATGGCGCGCACCGCCTATGTGGACGCGGGGCCGTCGCCCTATCCGATCGGCGTGGACTATGCCGGCGACATCTACTACCACGAGGCTGGCCTCTCCGCCGACGGCGCGGCCTTCGACGCCTATGCGGAGTCCGCCGACTTCTATCTCGGCGCCGCCGACAACACCTTCACGGTCAGGGGCGTCTGGCCCGACGTCCAGGCCCAGCAGGGCGCGCTCAGCGTCTCGGTCTTCACCCGGCTCTATCCGCAGGACCCGCTGGCGCGCGTCCGCGGCCCCTATCCGCTGTCGCCCGGCCGGTCGAAGGCCGACTTCCTGGCCACCGGCCGCATCGCCCGCATCCGCTATGAGTCCGCCAGCGCCCCGACCTTCTGGCGGCTGGGCAAGCCGGTGTTCGACGTCGCCCAGGGAGGGCTCCGATGAACCGGCTGGAAAAGGACCTGGAGAGCCTGGGCATCCCGCCGATCGAGGCCGTCCCAAGCGCGAAAATATCGCCACAGCTGACGGTCGTGGCGCGCCCGCCGCACGCCCACTGGGAGCGCTGCCGCGGCTGGATCGCCGAGGGCCTCGCCGGGTCGCTGCTGAAGATCGAGGACGTCGAGGCGGCGCTGGCGCGCGGCGAGGCGGTGCTGTGGCCCGGCGAGCGCTGCGCCCTGGTCAGCGAATTCGTCAGCTACCCCTCCGGTGAGCGCGCCTCCCAGGTGATGAGCGCCGGCGGCGACCTGGGTGAGATCCTGGCCATGGTTCCCGGCATGGAGGCCTTCGCGCGGCTGAACGGCTGCGCGATCTCCATCGTCGAGGGCCGCCGCGGCTGGGAGCGGGTGCTGAAGCCCGCCGGCTACGAATTCCTGTCGATCAAGCTGAGGAAGACCCTATGAGCAGCACCACCAAGACCAACCAGGCCTCGACCCTGTCCCAGACCCAGATGCCGGTGACGCCGTCCTGGGTCGCCCAGCCGCTGCAGGGCCTGACCAGCCAGATCACCGCGCTCGGCGCCGTGCCCGCCAGTTCCTATGTGGCGCCGCAATCGGCCCTGCAGCAGCAGGCCAACGCCGCCGCCGCGTCCACCCTGACCGGGACCAATCCCAACTATGCGGCGGCGGCCAACGACATCTCGGGCAACGCCGCGCTGACCCCCGGCGCGATCAGCAGCTATCTCAGCCCCTATCTGTCGAACGTCCTGAACACCACCAACGCCGCGCTCAGCCAGACCGCGGGCCAGCAGGACGCCAACCTGGAGGCGCAGGGCGCGGCCAACGGCGCTTTCGGCGGCTCGCGCTTCGGGGTGGCCCAGGGCATCCTCGGCGGCCAGCAGCAGCTGGCCCAGGGCCAGGCCGACGCCAACATCCTGAACAGCGGCTACAACAGCGCGGTCAGCGCCGCGCTCAACAACGCCCAGCTCGGCCAGAGCGCCGGCCAGAACCTGACCCAGCTGGGCAATTCCCAGAACGCCTCCAACATCGCCAACGTCGCCGAGCTGGCCAACCTCGGCGGCGCCCAGCAGGCCACCGCCCAGGCCCAGGCGACTGCGCCCATCGCGCTCGCCCAGGCGATGGCCAGCCTCTACGGCCAGAACCAGTTCGGGCTGTTCAACGGCCAGACCGTCAACGGCCTCGACACGTCGGACCAGACGAGCACCTCGACCAATCCCATGGGGATCCTGTCAGGCCTGCTCCAGGCCGGCGCGGCCGCCGCCACCGGAGGCGCCAGCCTGATCGGCAGCTTCGCGCCGGCTGTCACCGGCAACCCGGGCGGCAGCCTGAACATGGCCTTCGCCAACAGCTAAGGAACGCAAAGATCATGACCGGTCTCCTCGCTTCCAACATCGACCCGTCGCAATGGGCCTGGGCCCAGCAGTCCGATCCGGCTCAGGGGCAGGCAGCGCCGCAAGCGCAGCCGGTTCCCGCCCAGGGCGGCTATGCCGGCATCGCCGCCAACCTCGCCCCGCCGCCCCAGCCGCCGGCGACGGACCCCTATGCCGGCATCGCGCCCATGCTGCAGACCCCGACCCAGGCGCTGCAGGCGCAGGCGCGGCTGCACCCCTGGGTCACGGCGTTGAAGCTGATCGGCGGCACGCTCGGGCAGATGGGCGGCGACAAGGGCGCCGTCGACGCCGCGCGCGCCGACCTGATCGGCCAGGCCAACGAGCCGCTGCAGCTGGCCCAGGCCCGAGCCCGCATCGCCGGCATGCAGCAGATGTTCGCCGCGCTGCCGCCGGACCAGAAGGTGCTGTTCCTGCAGGATCCGCAGGGCTTCACCGACCAGATGGTCAAGAACCTGGAGCTGCAGCGGCTGCGCCCCGGCCAGGGCCTGGCCAACGCCGAAGGCCCCGCCTTCACCCAGCAACGGCCCGGTCCCGCCGCCAGCTTCGCGCCCGCGGCTCAATCTGGATCGGCGCCGGGCGGGGGTGACCCCGACCCGCTCCGTCGCTTCCGCTACAACCCCGACAGCGGCGACGTCGAATGACCATCGAAGTGACCGGCCCGGATAGGTCGATCGTGGAGTTCCCGGAAAGCACGCCGACCTCCACCATGCACGCGGCGCTGGCGAAGTTCTATGGCGGCCCGCAGACCGCCGGCTCGGCCCTGGCGCAGCTGAGCGCGGCCAATGGCGGCTGCCCGAGGGGCTGAACGAGGCCGGCGGCCGCCCGCCGAGCGCCGCGACCTGGCTTGGCCTCTACCACACCTTGCCCGGCCTGATGGAGACCGACCCCTGGACCGGCCAGGCGCTGCCCGACGCCGACTCGCCTAAGAACGCCAACATCGCCAGCATCGCCGGCCAGCTGCGCCGGGGCTTCATCGGCGATCCCTTGACCGGCGAGGGCGGCGCCATCCCCGGCTATGGCCAGGTGCATGCCCTGATCGGCGATCCCTTCTCGATCCGCGCCGCCCATGACGGCATGGACGGGACGCTGTTCTCGGGCGACCCCAGCGCCTTCAACGGCGCCTGGTTCCGGGCCCAGACCCCGGCCGAGCAGGCCGCCGCCCGCGCCGCCGTCGGCAGCGAGATTCAGGATCGCATCCAGAACGGCCAGATCCTGCCCGGCCAGCTCGGCGCGCCGGACGCCCAGGGGCGGCTGGGGAGCATGTTCGGGCCGGACCAGGCCCGGGCCATCGCCGCCAATGGCGAGGCCGCGATCAACGCGCGGCTGGGGGTGCGAAGAGGCGGCCTGGCGCCGGGACAAGCCGGATTCAGCGGCCCATGGCTGGACAACGGCCTGGCGCCGGGACAAGCCGGATTCAGCGGCCCATGGCTGGACAACGGCGTCGCGCCCGGCCCGGGCTTCACCAGCGCAGCCGGCGACGGGGACTCCGGCCAGCTCATGCCCTCCAGCTTCACGACCCCGGCGCCCGGCGCCGCACCGCAAGCCGTCGGGATGAACATTAGCCCTCCCGTTCAAGGCGCGGGATCCTCCCACTTCGGCTATGGCGTCGGTGACAACCCGAACAAGACCGGCGTCGCGGCTGGTCCGGGATTGCCAGATGCGAAGCATCCGCCCCCCACGGCCATCGGACAGAGATTCACGATCAGTGACGCCGCGCGAGACTTCATCAGGAATGCAGAATTGGATTCAACGTCCCAGCCGTATTTGTATGTCAAAACGACGGCAACCAGAATCCGACTTTCGGATACGGCCACCGCATTCTGCCGTCCGAGCAGGTAGCTTTTGAAGCATCCATATCGCACCTCGACACGACCCAGCGCATGGCTCTGGCTGAAAGGATCTTCGTTCAAGATATAGAAAATGCGCAAAGACTTGTCACCGCCCGGCTCGGGCCAGACATGGCCTCGCGATTAACTCAAAATCAGTTTGACGCGTTGGTTGCCGATGCCTTTAATACCGGCCATGGAGGAGCGCTACGGGGTGGAATGATGGGAGATATCCAAGCTGGAAATATTGCCGCCGCCGGTCGGCAGTTTAACGCTTGGCACGCAATCGATAGAACAACCGGGCATTGGGTTGTTGATCGGGGTCTAATTAGAAGAAATTTGCAGGAGGCAGCAATTTTCAATAATTCGGACTACGAATATCACCCGACAGATGCTCAGATAAATTCAATCTGGCACGGAGGCGGCTAAAATCGATGTGGAGATCGGAATTTGGAACGTCTATCAGATTTTTATCACCTGCTGTACTCGTCCTATCGGTGATTCTAGCCGGAAGCTCCGCCCATGCTGACGGTCCAGGAGTATATTGCTCTAAGCAAGTCGGCACGGAAAAGGCAAATGTCTATGTACGACAGTGCCGGCGGGTTGCCTGGACATACTCATGGGATCCTCCGTGTAGCGCCATGGATACATGCGATACTCTCGTGGGAGCGGTATGGGGAGGTTGTAGAAAAATGCAAAGCGAATATAGCCTCGGATATCGACCTCCTTATTTCTGCGCGCCATATCTGAAGGGGCCCAGCCAATGGCCCGGTTTCGGTCGATTCAAAAATGCCGGACCTCATCGCTGACCGCTGTTGTCGACTGACGATAGGCGGCTAACTGAGTTCGGCCTTCATTGATCCGCGCCGCCCACGACGGCATGGACGGAGCGCTGTTCTCAGGCGATCCCAGCGCCTTCAACGGCGCCTGGTTCCAGGCCCAGACCCCGGCCGAGCAGGCCGCCGCCCGCGCCGCCGTCGGCAGCGAGATCCAGGATCGCATCCAGAACGGCCAGATCCTGCCCGGCCAGCTCGGCGCGCCGGACGCCCAGGGGCGGCTGGCGACGATGTTCGGGCCGGACCAGGCCCGGGCAATCGCCGCCAATGGCGAGACCGCGATCAACGCGCGGCTGGCGACGCTGCGGGGCGAACCGGCGCTGTCGGCCGCGACGCCTGGCGGACAAGGCCTGCTCGACAAAAGAACGCCCGGAACCGTTTGACTTGGCGATGGCGTCGGTTTTCGTCTTGTCTTCAACACCACCAGCCGTCGCCCACGCTGGCGAAAAACGCGTCATCGACACCTTCCTGCAGCCGGCGTGACCTGAATTCATCCGCTCCTCGCCGCGAAAGCGGTGACGCAGGGTTTTCCGGTGAAGTCGCGGGTCAGCCCAGCTCCGAGATTTGACCACCAAGGACACCAAACACACCAAAGGCGCAGAGGGGCCCCAACACTGCCAGAGAACCTATAGTGACGTCTTCGATCGGCCAGCGACCGTCGCCGCCAGCGGTCCGCTGACCGGGTCCGCGCGGGCTGTAGACTTCCCGCCAAAGCGCGGGCCTGACCCTAACCCTCCCGCGCCGCCACCAACTCGGAGTGAATCGGCGTGACCATCGAAGTGACGGGCCCGGACGGA
>DATAYM010000073.1:0-10026 GCA_036272595.1 Caulobacteraceae bacterium | reverse complement strand
CGACCAGCTCGCCGAGCACGGCGACTTTCTCGAGACCTGCTATCTCTTGCTCTATGGCGAATTGCCGACCGCCGCGCAAAAGGCCGATTTCGTCTATCGGGTGACGCGCCACACCATGGTGCACGAGCAGATGGCGCGGTTTTTCCAGGGCTTCCGCCGCGACGCCCATCCGATGTCGGTGATGGTCGCCTCGGTCGGCGCCCTCGCCGCCTTCTATCACGACTCGACCGACATCGCCGACGAGACGCAGCGCATGATCGCCTCGATGCGCATGATCGCCAAAATGCCGACGCTCGCGGCGATGGCGTTCAAATATTCGATCGGCCAGCCCTTCGTCTATCCGCGGAACGACCTCGATTACGCCGCCAATTTCCTGCACATGTGCTTTGCGGTGCCCTGCGAGGAATACAAGGTCAATCCGGTGCTGGCGCGCGCGCTCGACCGCATCTTCATCCTGCACGCCGATCACGAGCAGAACGCCTCGACCTCGACCGTGCGGCTGGCCGGATCGTCCGGCGCCAATCCCTTCGCCTGCATCGCCGCCGGCATCGCCTGCCTTTGGGGACCCAGCCACGGCGGGGCCAACGAAGAAGCCCTGAACATGTTGATGGAGATTGGGACCGTCGATCGGATCCCCGAGTACGTCCAGGGCGTAAAGGACCGCAAATATCGGCTGATGGGCTTCGGCCACCGCGTCTACAAGAACTACGATCCGCGGGCGACGGTGATGCAGAAGACCTGCCACGAGGTGCTGGACGAGATCGGCGACAGCGACGATCCGCTGCTGAAGGTGGCGATGGAGCTGGAGAAGATCGCGCTGAACGATCCCTATTTCATCGAGCGCAAGCTTTACCCGAACGTCGACTTCTATTCCGGCATCACCCTGAAGGCGATGGGCTTCCCGCCCGAGATGTTCACCGTGCTGTTCGCCGTCGCCCGCACCGTCGGCTGGATCAGCCAGTGGAAGGAGATGTTCGAGGATCCGCAGCGCAAGATCGGCCGCCCGCGCCAGCTCTACACCGGCGCCCTGAAGCGCGACTTCACCCCGATCGACCAGCGGGGCTAGGCGCGCAGCAGGCAAGAAACCGTCATCCCCCGCTGGAGCCGCGAAGCGGCGGAATGCGGGGGACCATAGACACCAATCCAGACGGTGGGTGGCCCGGACAAGCCGGCCATGACGGGTCAGGGCCGCGCTAGCGAAGCCCCCCTCGCTCCTCCAGCACCTTCACGATCGCATCGGCCGCCACCTCGGCGGGGTTGGGGCCGCCGCGGCCCATCTTCGCCAATATGGCGCTTTGGGCCGCGATCTGGCGCGCCCGCAGCGCCGGATCGTCAAGCCGTTCGGCGATCGCCCTGGCCAGTTTCGGCCCCGTGCAATCGTGCTGGATGAATTCCGGCGCGATGGCCTGGTCGGCCGCGATGTTGAAGAGGGTGAGAAAGCGCAATCGGACCAGCAGCCTGAGCACCTGATAGCCGACTTCGCCGGTGCGATAGGCGATGACCATGGGACAGCCCGCCATCGCCAGCTCGCTGGTCACCGTGCCGCTGCAGGCGAGCGCCACCGTCGCCGCCTTCATAGCGTCGAACTTGAGTCCGTCGCCCTCGATCACCTGGGCCGGCGATCGCCAGGCGCCGACCTTGGCCTTGACCTGCGCGGCCACGGTGGCGGCCGCCGGAACCACCACCCGCAACCGTGGCCGCTCCGTGGTCAGCCGGTGGACCGCGTCCTCGAACACGCCGGACAGACGCTCGATCTCCGCCGGACGGCTGCCGGGCAGGACCAGAAGGATGAGCTGATCCGGCGGCGCGCCGATCGCGGCGCGTAACCGGTCGGGATCGGCGCCGCTGAGATCGAGCGCCAGCGCCGAGGATCCGACGAAGGTCGTGGCCAGGCCCTCGGCTTCGAAATAGGGCGCATCGAAGGTGTGGATGGCCAGCAGATGATCGACCGCCCTGGCCAGGGTCCTGGCGCGGCCGGGCCGCCATGCCCAGACCTGCGGTCCGACATATTTGACCAGCGGCAGATCGGGGGTTTGCCGCCGCAGACGCTGAGCCACGCGCAAGGTGAAGCCCCAGGAATCGATCAGGACGGCGATGTCGGGCTTTTCCCGCGCCGCCAGCCGCGCGGCGTCGCCTACCCGCCGCAGGATCCGCGGATAGGCCATCAAGCCTTCGACGGCGCCCAGAACGGAAACCTCCGCGAGGTCGAACGGGCTTTCGACCCCCTCGCGCGCCATTCCCGCGCCGCCGACCCCGACAAAGCGGACCCCGCCCTCGCCCAGCCGCCGCCGCAGCGCGCGCGCCAGACCGGCGCCCAAGGCGTCGCCCGAGGCCTCGCCGGCGACCAGCATCACCGTCAGCGGCCGGCTCACGCCGGCGCCACGCCCACGACGAACAGGCCCAGATCGTCCGCCGTCTGAATAACCGTCGCCCGGTCGATGACCAGCAGCGACCCGGTCTCGCCGACGATGCCGGCAAGCCCGGCCCGCGCGGCGCCCATCACCGTCGCCGGACCGATGGCCGGCAGATCGATGCGGCGGTCCTGGTTCGGCTTCACAGCCTTGGCCAGCACGCCTGTCGCCGCCCCGCCGTTTCCCCTTAGCGCGGCGGGAAGTTCGGCGCAGCGGCGGAGCATGGCGTCGGTGCCCTCCTGCGCCTCGACCGCCAGCACCAGGCCGTTGGCCACCACCACGCCTTGGCCGATATCGAGTTCACCGAGCGCGCGGGCGGCGCGGATGGCCTGGTCGATGTCGGCCCGGTGCCGCTCCGACGGCGCGCAGCGGCCCAGCGGCCCCTCCGAAATCGTCAGACTACTGAGGACTTCGTTGGCGCCCTGGACCACAAAGCCCTCGCGCTCGATCTCGTGCATGATCTGCCGCAGCAGGGCGTCGTCGCCCTTGCGCGCCGCGGCGATGATCCCCGGCAGGGCGGCCAGGCCGCGCATGTCCGGCTTCAGGTTGGCGAAGTCCGGCCTCGGCACATGGCCGGCGAAACACACCTCAACGCAGCCCTCGCGTTTCAGGGCGGCGAACACCTTGCCCCATTCGGCGACGCCGGCCTCGATCCCGCGCGCCTCGACGATGGCCGGATCGGCCAGGCCGCCCAGCCGCACCACGAACACCGGCCGCTCGGCGGCTTCGCAGGCGCGGACGATCTCGACCGGAAGCCCCCCTGCCCCCGCGATCAGCCCGAGCTTGGCCATGGCGGCGTCAGACCTCGCGGGCGGGCATGCAGAGCGGCCGGTTGGAGTCGGCGCGGATGAACTCGATGACCTCCATCACCTCCGGCGCGCCGGCATAGGTCTCGGCCACGTCGTCGACCCGTTCCTGGAACGAGCCCTCCTCGGCGAACAGCAACCGGTAGGCCACGCGCAGGGTGGCGATCTGCTCGCGCGAGAAGCCGCGCCGCTTCAGGCCGACCAGGTTCAGGCCCTCCAGGTGGGCGTGGTTGCCCCAGACATTGCCGTAGGGGATGACGTCGCGCACCACGATCGCACCGGCGCCGATGAAGGCGTAGCGGCCGACCCGGGAAAACTGGTGCACGCCGGCCAGGCCGCTGACGATGGCGAAGTCCGCCACCTCGACATGGCCGGCCAGGGTGGCGCAATTGACCAGCAGCACCCGGTCGCCGACCACGCAATCGTGGGCGACATGCGCGCCGGTATAGAAGGTGCAGTCCGAGCCGACGACGGTCAGGCCCGTGCCGACGCTCGAGCCGGCGTTCATGGTGACGTATTCGCGGATCAGGGCGCGGTCGCCGACGACCAACCGGGTGGTCTGGCCGTCGTGCGCCGCGTGCTGCGGCGGTCCGCCCAGGCTGGCGAACGGATGCACCACGCAGTCCTCGCCGATCTCGGTCAGGCCCTCGACATTGACGTGCGAGCGCAACTGCGTTCGCGCGCCCAGCGTCACCTGGCGTCCGATCATGCAATAGGGGCCGATCTCGACGTCTTCCGCCAACTGCGCGCCCGCCTCGACCGTGGCGGTGGGATGGATCTTCGCCATCTTACGTACGCTCGACAACCATGGCCATGAACTCGACCTCGGCGGCCAGGCTGTCGTTGACCAGCGCCCGGCCCTTGAAACGCGCCACTTCCGGCCGCGCCCGCAGCACGTCGACGGGCATGCGCAGCACGTCGCCGGGACGGACCGGGTAGCGGAAGCGGCAGTTATCCAGCGACATGAACAGGATGGTCTTGCGCGTCAGGTCGAGGTCCATCGACTTGGACATCAGGACCCCGCCGGTCTGGGCGATGGCCTCGATGATCATCACGCCCGGCATGACCGGATAGCCGGGAAAGTGCCCGGCGAAATAGGGCTCGTTGTTGCCGACGCACTTGATGCCGGTGAGCGACTTGTAGGACCGGAAATCCTCCGCCCGATCGATCATCAGGAAGGGCGGCCGATGCGGGATCAGCCGTAGAATTTCGTCGATGTCGATATCGACCTGTGCCGAAGCCTCCACCATCGCTTCGCTCACCCCTCGCCCCTCCGGCTTCGTGCATTGGTCATCCGGCTGACCCAGGCCACCTGGCGCCAGAACTGCCGCGCCTTGACGGCCGGCGCGCCGCCCCAGGTCTCGCCGGCGGGAATGTCGCTCATTACGCCGGCGGCCGCCATCACCTGGGCGCCGGAGCCGATCGTGACGTGGTCGGCGATGCCGGCCTTGGCGCCGAACATCACCCCGTCGCCGACGATGGTCGAGCCCGACAGGCCGACGCTGCCGCACAGGACGCAGCTTCGGCCGAGCTGAACATTGTGGCCGATCTGGACCAGGTTATCGATCTTGGTGTTCTCGCCGACGACCGTATCCTCCCAGGCTCCGCGATCGATACAGCTATTGGCCCCGACGGTCACGCCGTCTTGCAGGATCACCCGGCCGAGCTGCGGCAGGTCGACCGCGGCGCCCTGAGAGGCGCCGACGCCGAAGCCGGCCTCGCCGATCACCGCGCCGGCCAGGATGCGCACCCGGTCGCCGATCAGGGCGAAGCCGATGGTCACGTTCGCGCCGATCACGCAATCGCGTCCGATCGCCACGCCTGGCCCTATGACCGCGTTGGCGCCGACATGGGTCCGCGCGCCGATGCTGGCGCCGGCCCCGACCACCGCGCCGGGCGCCAAGACGACGCCATCCTCGAGCGCGGCCGTCGGATGCAGCCGCTGGTCGCCGGCCTCGGTCAGCCGCGGCCGATACAGCCGCAGCGCGGCCTTGGCGTAGGCGATCTTCGGCTCGGGCGTCAGCAGCACCATGCAGCCAGCCGGCGCGAGGGCGGCCTGGGCGGGCGCGATGAAACAGGCGCCCGCCCTGGTCGTCTTCAGCGCCTCCAGATGGCGCGCGTCGGAAAAGAAGCCGACCGCGTCGGCGCCGGCCTCCGCCAGCGGCGCCACCGAACGGAACGACGATCTGCCGCCCGCCGGCCCGGAGGCCGGCGTCGCGCCGGTGATCTCGACGAGTTCATCGACGCCGACCGGGCCCAGGTCTTCGTAGAAGCGCGAATCCGGCATGACGCCTTTCGCCGCGAGCCCTAGTGGCCAGACGGAGCGGCGGCCGTCTGATCCAGGTGGACACGATCGAACTCGAACTGGGTGATCTTGGCGTTCAGGCCAGCGATGACCGTCGGCGTGAGGTCCATGGCCGGTTCCGCGGCCAGGACGCCCGTGCCACCCAGCACGATCGAGCAGTTATGCGCGCGCGCCGCTTCCTGGAAGATCGGCGAGGATTCCTTCAGGATGCGCGCCTGGGCATTCTGCTCGGTCTGGCTCATCTCTTCGCGGCGGATCTGAACCGTGCGGTTGAGATCGGTCTCGCGCCCCTGCAGGGCGGCGGCGCGTTGCTGCAGCTGCTCGCTCGAGAGGCTGGCGCGGCCGGCCTCGAGCGCCTTCTCGTCGTTCTGCAGACTGGTGGCGTCGGCCGAAATCTCGGCCGAGGCGGTCTGGTTCAGCTGTTGCAGCCGCGTGGCGACATATTTGCCGACGGTCGAGGTGCCGACCACGGCCTCCAGCGACAGGACGCACATGCCGGGAACGGCCGGACCGGTCAGAGGGGCGGCCGGCTGGCCGGCGGCCTGGGCCTGGACCAGCGCGGGCGCGAAAGCCGTAAGCGCGAGGGCGCCCGCAAAGGCGGCGCCGGATTTCTTAGTCATCATGTTCATTAGAACCTGGTTGAAGTGGAGAAGTTGAAGACCTGGGTCTTGTCGTAGCGCTGCTTCAGAATCGGCGCGGCGAGGTCGATGCGGATCGGCCCGAGCGGCGATTTCCAGAAGATACTGATGCCGGCCGACGCACGCAGGGCGAGGTCGTCCTTCACGAATGGGTCGTTGATGAGGCTGCCGGCCGTCCGCTTGTCGGAATCGTCGAGCAAGCCGAGCGTGCCGACCTGGGTGAAGGCGGCGGTGTGGATGCCGTACTGTTCGGGAAGACCGTCCGGGAAAGTCTCCTCGATGGTGCCGATGGCATAGAGCTTGCCGCCGAGCGCTTCCTGGCCAAGGCCCGGCGTGGTGTCACGCGGCCCGATGCCGGCCACCTGGAAGCCGCGGAAGATCGCGCCGCCGCCGTTGCCGCCGCCGGCGAAGAAGCGGTCGTTGATGCGCACGGTGTCGCCGCCCCAGCCGCCGACATAGCCGATCTGGCTGGTGGCGCTGAGGATGAAGTCGGAATTGAAGCCGTGGTACCAGCCGCCTTCGCCGACGGTCTTGACGTAGCGGACGTCGCCGCCGAAGCCGGCGAAGTCCTGGGTCAGCGACAGGTAGAAGCCGCGGGTCGGGTTGATCGGATCGTTCCGCTTGTCCCACCGCAGCGTATAGCCGGGGGCCGAGGTCAGGGTGGTGCCCTGCTGGGCGCAGATGATGGTGGAAAGGGTCGGGGTCGGGCCGCATTGGGACGCGTTGACCGCCACATTGTCGATGTGCAGCGAGTAGCGCAGCTGCATGCTGAGATAGGCGCTGAGCGGGAAGCCGATGTGAACGTCGCCGCCGAGCGATTGGCTGGTGTAGCCGGCGTACTGGGTGAAGTCGTAGCGGTAGCCGTAGAGGTCCCAGCCGGCGTTCATGTTGCGGTCCAGGAACCGCGGCTCGGTGAAGGACAGGCTCAACTGTTGCCGGATCGAGCCCAGCGACAGTTCGGCGCGGACGTCCTCGCCGCGGCCGCGGAAGTTCCGTTCCGAGATGCCGATGTCGGTCACCAGCTTGTCGACCGAGCTGTAGCCGGCGCTGAAGGACAGCTCCCCGGTCGGCTGCTCGGTCACCTTCACCTGCAACACCGTGCGATCGGGCGCGCTGCCCGGCGTCTGAGTGATGTCGACGTCCTTGAAAAAGCCCAGCGCCTTGACGTCGTTCTTCGACCGGTCGACCAGCACGCGGTTGTAGGCGTCGCCTTCCGACAGCAAAAGCTCGCGGCGGATGACGTAGTCGAGGGTCTGGGTGTTGCCGACGATGTCGATGCGCTCGACATAGACCCGCGGGCCCTCCTTCACGTCGAAGGTGACGTCGACGGTGTGGGTGGCGCGGTTGGCGGTGTAGCGCGGCTCGACCTCGACGAAGGCGAAGCCCGCCGCCCCGGCCGCGAAGGTCAGGGCGTCGGTCGCCTGCTCGATCTTGTCGTCCTGATAGAGCTGGCCGGAGCGGATCGGCAGCAGCTGCTGCAGCACCGCGCCGTTCAGCTTCTTCAGCGCCGTGTTGACCGTCAGCTTGCCGAACTTGTACCGCACGCCCTCGTCCAGCGTGTAGGTGACCACGAAGCCGTTTTTGTCCGGCGCCAGCTCGGCGACCGCGTTGACGATGCGGAAGTCGTAATAGCCGCGGTTGCGGTAGAACTTGCGCAGCTGTTCCTGGTCGTAGTCGATCCGGTCGGGGTCGTAGTTGTCGTTGGTGCTCAGGAAGCGGAAGAAGCGGCTTTCCTTGGTGGTGATCACCCCGCGCAGGTCGCTGGCGGAGAAGTGCCTGGCGCCGAGGAACTCGATCCTCATGATGCCGCTCTTCGGGCCCTCGTTGATCGCGAAGATCAGGTCGACCCGCTTTTGCGGCAGGGCGACGATCTGCGGCGTCACCGTGACCGAGATGCGGCCCGAACGGCGATAGAGCTCGACGATGCGCTGCACGTCGGCCTCGACCTTGGCCTTGGTGTAGATGCCGCGCGGGCGCACCTGCACCTCGTCGCGCAGCTTGTCGTCCTTGATGTTCGAATTGCCCTCGAACACCACCTGGTTGATGATCGGATTTTCCACCACCGCGACCAGCAGGTCGCCGTTCTGCAGCTCGACGCGGACGTCGGCGAACAGGTCGGTCTTGAACAGCGTCTTGATCGCCGCGTCGATCTGCGCGGCGCTGACCGTGTCGCCGACCTGGATGGGCAGATAGGCCAGGATGGTCTCGGTCTCGATCCGCTCGTTGCCCTGGACGACGATGCGCCGGACCACGCCGCTTTCCGGCACGACCGGTCCCGGCGCCGCGGGCGTCGGGCTGGTCGAGGGCGGCGGCGGCTGGACGTTCGAGGCGGCGGGCGGCGGCGGCGCGGCCTGCGCCCACACCCCTGAGGCGAGCGCCGTGCTCGCCAGCAACATGGCCAGCCCCGACACGGCGCGAACATAGGCGCGTGGGCGGCGAGCGGTGGAAAGATCCATCGGTGGGGCCATCGTCAAGAGGCGGATGCTCACGAGAACAGGCCGCCGAGGAAACTAAATACGTGAATGCGTTGCAGGTCGTTGGTGGTGGCGAACAACATCAAACCGAGCAGTAAGGCAAGCCCCACCCGATAGCTCACCGCTTGCACCGACGCCGCCACCGGCCGGCGCGCGATCCCCTCATAGGCGTAGAACAGCAGATGGCCGCCATCGAGCACCGGAATGGGCAGCAGGTTCGCAAAGCCGATGCTGACCGAGACCAGCGCCACCAGGTTGAACAGCATCACCAGGCTGCCCATCACCTGGGCGCCGAGGCCCAGTTCGCCGCGGGCGCCTTCCTGCATGGCGAAATGCGACACCTGGGCGATGCCGATGACGCCGGTGATCTGCTTGCCGGACTCGTGTCCCTGCGCCATCCGGCCAAGGTAGTAGACCGTGGTCGACAGGATATCCCAGGTCCGCGCCGCGCCGGCGCCGACGGCGGAAATGGGGTCGAACCGCCGCCGCACGATGTCGCCGGGCGCGGTCGACGGGGCCAGGCCCAGCAAGCCCTGGTCGTCGTGACCGCCCACCGGATCGTCGACCACCGTCCGCCTTGGCGTGGCGTTCAGCTCCAGGTCGACGGCGCCGCGATGGACGGTGAAATGCATCGGCACGCCGGTGCGCAGCGAGACGATCTCATGCAGCCGTTCGAAGCTGTCGACGGCGCGGCCGTCGGCGCGGGTGATCAGGTCGCCGACCTGGAACCCGGCGGCGGCGGCGGCCGATCCCGGCAGCACCGCGCCGACCCGCGGCCGCAGCGTCAGCTGGCCGAAGGCCATGAACAGCACCGCGAAGATGGCGATGGAGAGCAGGAAGTTGGCCGCCGGCCCCGCGGCCGCAACCAGGGCGCGCTGCCAGAGCGGCTTGAACGGCAGGTACTTGCGCACCGCCGCCGGGCCCTCGTGCGCGACGATACGACGCCGCATATCCTCCAGGTCTTCCTGGTCGGGGACGCTGGCGGCGTTCTCGTCGCCGGCGAACATCACGTAGCCGCCGATCGGGATCCAGCCGATGCGCCACTCGATGCCGGCGCGGTCGCGCCAGCTGAGCAGGGCGCGGCCGAAGCCGATCGAGAAGCGGTCGATCGCCACGCCGAAGGCGCGCGCCATCAGGAAATGCCCGAATTCGTGCACCGTGATCACCAGAAGGAGCACGAAGAGGAACGGGACGACGTAGCTCAACGCGGACTGCACGAGGGCGAACATGAAGGGTTCGTCTTCCTTTGGTCTAGAGCGAGGGTTGGAGTTGGGAGAGGACGTCGGCTGCGACGCGCCTGGCGGCTTTGTCGGCGTGCATGGCGATCTCCACGGCGCCGGCTTCGTTCACCCCTGAGGTCAGCTCCCCGCCGCGGTCCATCCGCTCCAGGGT